>DASWBB010000066.1:0-2296 GCA_036390875.1 Candidatus Dormiibacterota bacterium | reverse complement strand
ACCGCCGCATATGTGGCCACGGCTGGGGTGGCGTGCGTGGCGCTGCTGGCGATCGCCGCGGTGCTCGAGACATGGGTGAGCGTATGAGCCCGGGACGGACACTGCTGGCGCTGGCAGCGCTCGCCGCGGGCCTCGCCATCGGCATCCCGCTGCTCTCAAACAGCCTGCACAAGCTCGGCGCCCAGGGATGGTTTCACCCCAACGCCACCAAAGGCGGCCTGATCCAACCGGCCACACCGACCCCGCACACCACCCCGGTCACCGGACTCCTACAGTCGCCAACCCTGACACCCGCCCCGGGCAGCCCGCACCCCGACGCCCACAACCACCCCGCCGACGGTGCGGTGTTTCTGAGTTCGTGATAGAGCGGCCGACTTTTTCAACCACACGCTGAGTGCTGTGGCGGGGCTGGTTGGTGGGTGTTCGGAGCGAGCTCCGGGTCGACGTCGGTGCCGGGTTGCGGCGGCGTCCCTGCCGGCGGTGCTGGCCGTCAGCGATCGGGCTCTGACCGAGCTGGGGCGGGGTCCGGGTGGGGCTATCGAAGGGGAAGGTCACGATGCTTGCCTCCTCGCTCGATTCTCCTTGATCCGCTCAGCGCGGGCACGGCGCATCCCGGCCGAGCGTGCCCGGCGGATGCGGGGGCCGCGGCCGTGATGCTCGTCATCGGGGGTGACGTACCCGATCGAGGCGTGGAGCCTGACGGTGTTGTACTCACGGCGGACGCGAGCGAGCTCGGTGTCGAGCACGGCCGCGTCGCCGATCGTGGTCAGGTGCGGCCAGTCGCCCTTGAGATGGCTGAAGAAGCTCTCGATGTGCGCCTGGTCGGTCGGGGTGCCGGGCCGGCCGTGGTGCTGGGTGATCGCCATCAGCGCCATGAACTTGCGGGTGTCGATCGCGGTCATCTCCGATCCGTTGTCCGACCACGCGATCAGCACCGGCAAGCCGTCATCGTCGATCGCTATCGGCAGCCCGTCCTCGCCGACGGCCGTGTGCGGATTGCCGTCGAGGGCGAGAAGCTGCTGATCCTCCAGTGCGCGGGCGAACAGCAGCTGCGCTTGGGTCGAGGTCTGCTCGCTCGAGAGCAGGTACCCGATCCAGTAGCGGGTGACGACGTCGACGATCGCGTACGCGACCCGACCGGCCCGGGTGAAGTGGGACGCGTCCCAGATCCAGATCCGGTTGCGCTCCCACGGAATCTCAGGCAATACGGGCTGTTTGGGTCGTGGCCGGTACGGCTCCCCCGGCAGGTGCACCTTGTGCTTGAGCGCGACCCGCAGCACCGTCGACGGGCTCACGAACACGACACCGAGGCGGCTGCCGCGGTGCGCGATCTTGCGATGCGAGCGATCGACCGGGCCCCACTGCTCGATCAGATCGAGGATCTCGGCCTCCTCCCAGGACAGCACGCCGTGGACCGCACCACCGCCCGGATCTCTGTCCTCGAGGCTGCCGGTGTCCCGCAGCCGAGCCCGCCAGCGGTGCGCGCGGACATCGGCGAGGTCAAGCACACGACACGCCGTGGCGTGCGCCCACCCATCGGCGACGGCACGATCGATCAGCCCCAACAGCTCGAGCTTGGTCCCGGCGCTCACACGCGCGGGAACCGGGCCGAAAAGCCCGAGCGCTGCCTTCCCCGGTGCAACGTGAGCTCGATCGCCATCTCCTTCAACGCCTCTGAGAGCCGCTCGTTCTCCTCCCGCAGCAACTCCACCTCGACCGCTTCCGCCGTGGCGGGCCGGCCCGGTTTCGCTGAGGTGAACGCCGCGATCGCGGCGTCCTTCGCGAGCGCCCGCAGGCGCACGATCACCGACACATCGACCCCGTACTTCCGGGCGGCGTCGGCTTGGGAGATCTCCTGCGAGGTGACCCCGAGGAACACCTCCCACTTCTCCTCCGGCGACAGCTGCCGGCGCGGCTTGCGCTTGCCGTTGTCCATCATCACGACCTCCTGGTCCGAGGTCCCGACAGCCTCCCAGGCTAGGCGAATTATCGACCGTGATCTCTATCGCGAAGTCAGACGCAATGGATGGCGGTCAGCGTGTCGCCCTGCTGCGCGCTGCCCGAGATGCTCGGCGCGCTGACGCTGATCGGCGCCGGGGTCATCGCCACCCCCAACGAGTCGTTGCCGACGGGGATCGGGGCGCTGGGCGTGTTGGTCGCCACGTCGATCGGCGTGACCGTGTTATCGCCCAGGTTAGTGACGTAGACAGTCTGACCGTCGGGAGTGATCGCCACCCCACGAGGATTGGTGCCGACAGGGATCGGGATGCCGGGCGAGTTGGTCGCCACGGCGATC
>DASWBB010000065.1:0-16541 GCA_036390875.1 Candidatus Dormiibacterota bacterium | reverse complement strand
GACCTCCTTGCGGCCCCTTTCCACCTCGGAGAGGTGGGCGGGTGAAAGGCCGGCCTCACCCGCAACCTCGGTCAGGGTCCGATGGACGGCTTCGCGGCGCTGCCTCAGCACCGAGCCGAGGGCAGCTCTGACGAGGTCGGCAGATTCGCTGTAGGCGAACGGCATTCTTCTGTGGCGAAGTCTACCGGAAAGTGGGTGGCGGCGGCGCGGGCACCGCTGCGAGCTCCTCGGGTGATCGCGCCCGGCGGCGGCGCAGCTCCAGGTTCAAGCTCTGCTCGCCTCGCGCCATCGCCCACCGATGGTTGGCGCCGAAGATCGGCCGGAAGATGGGGCTGCCGTACCGGAGCAATGGCTTGTCGGCCCTGATGCGCCAGTCGTAAACGACGTCCACGAACTCCCCGCGCTGCTCGAACGTCCAGACCCCCGTGCCGACGAAATCGCCTTCGGCCACGAGCGTGAAGCCATCGACTCCGTGCGACTCGGTGACCGTAAAACGCCATCGCAGCGTGTAGGGCAGCCAGCCTTTCGTAAAGAGATCGACGACCCGGCCCACATGGGTCACCGGGTCGCCTGGCTGGAGCTCGCGCACCTCCAGATAAACCGATGGCCACCACCGTGCCAGGGCCAGCGGATCGCCCAGCACCTCCGCCACCTCGCGCGCCGTGCCCTGAATCGTCCAGCGAGTGATGAAGTGGTACTCGGCAGCCATCAGTCTTTGAGGTTGTTCGGGTCCAGTAGCTCCTGCTTCGGCCGCTCGATCTTCTGGCGCGCCCGCATGATCTCGATGAGCTTCTTGCGGCCCTTGGGCGGCCCGATCATGATCGCCCCCACCAGCCGGTCGTCCTTGAAGAAGAGCTTGCGGTAGAACTTCTCCTCGAAGCTGTACGTGCGCACGGAGTCGAGGTTCGGCTGCACGTCGGGCGTCACGCCCATGACCGCGAGCGTCGAACCGAACATAGTCGTCGTATAGGTCGGCACGTCGAAGAAGTCCTCGTCGCCGCCCGCCATGTTGCCCGCCGCCACCTTGCCGTGCGCCTCCGCGTTGTCCCACGTCCCCATCTGGTTGTGGCGCTCGACCATGAGGTCGTAGAAGACCGCGATGTCACCCGCCGCGTAGACGTCCGGCGCCGACGTGCGGAGCTTGGCATCTGTGACGATGCCTTTGTCGAGCTTCACGACCGAGTCGCGCACCGGTTCGGTGTAGTAGTCGAGCCCGACGCCGTAGGTGAGCACGTCGAACTCAACGCGTTTGCCGTTGACGGTCTCCGCGAGAAAGCGTCCGTTGGTGCGGCTGAACTTCTGTACCTCATCCGAGCAGATGAACTCAACGCCCTGCGCCTCGCCCAACTGCCGGCACAGCTGCCCGCCTTCCTGGTCGAGGATGTAGCGGAGAAACCACGGCCCGCGCATGATCCAGGTCAGCTGCGCTTTCTTGCGGAAGCTCACTCCTTCGGCGAGCTCGTAGCCGATGAAGCTGCCGCCCATCACCAGCACGCGCGCGGCCGCATCGGCCTTCTCGATGATCGCGTCGGTGTCGTCAAGCGTCTGAAAACCGATGGTCTGCGACACCTGGTCCGAGCCCGGCCAGGGAGGCGGCTTGGGACGGCCGCCGGTGGCGATCAAAAGCGCGTCGTACGCAAACTCCTGGTCGCGGTTCGTGCGCACGACCTTGTTCGCAACGTCGACTTCCGTGGCCCATGTCTCGAAATGGATGTCGAGGTTCTGCCTCGCGTAGTCCTCGACCGTGCGCATGAAGACCTTTTCCCTGCGCACCTGCCCGCGCAGGTATCGCGGCAGCGCGACTCGGTTGTAGAGAGGATGGCGCTCGGCGGCGATCATCACGACCGATGCGTCGGCATCGAGCTTGCGCAGCTCTTCGGCGGCCGTCTGCCCGGCGATGCCGTTGCCGAGGATTACGTAACGGCGGCTCAACTACAGCTTCAACGCGTAGATGTAGCTGTGGTCGTCGTCATTCGCGAAATCGTATCCGGAAGCGCGCATGTCATCGGCGGCGGGGTGGTCGCGGGGCAGGCTGACGACTACATCGTCGAGGCTGTCCGCGTCCGCCTCGAACCGAAGAGCCATGAGCAGCTCGCGCAGCGCGCCACCGGCGCCGGCGAGGAAGCCGACGGCGAGGTTGTCCCCCCACGGCCTGCGCAATCCCGCGACCGCACGGCCGCCCGGTCCGACCCGCAGCATCCCCGTCTCAGCCAGCTTCGCCAGCAATGCTGGACCGAGGTCGCGCGCGCCGTTGAAATCGGCCATCACCCCGTGGTAGAGCTCGATGCCCGGGGTCCTGGCGATCGCCGGCCAGAGCTTCTCGGCCTCAGCCGCGGCCGGGATCCGCGCCGACTCACCGCCTTCGACGCGGGGCCCCCTCCACCAGCGGATGTCGAGCAGCCTCTCGAAGCCGACCGATTCGAACAGGCGGACCGCGTCGGGGTTGCCGGTCGCCAGCCGCATCTCGCCATGGCCTTGCTCCCGCGCCTCGACGATCGCCGAGGTGAGCATCGCCCGCGCGAGGCCGTGGCGCCGATGACTCGTCGCCACACGAAGGCCCTCGTACCACACGAGGCCCGGCGCATACGGCCGTACCCTCTGCAGCCCGACGACCTGGCCGTCGACCTCGAGCGCCTGGAACGCCGAAGCCGCGTCGGCGACCCAGGCGTCGAAGACTGCGTTGATGTAGTCGTGGCCGCCCCACACATCCTTGGTGAGCTCGGCGACGCGCTCGCGGTCGGCAGGCCTGACCGGCCTCATGGTCAGCTCTCGCGCGGTTGCCAATGCGCGATCCCCGACAAAGCGACGCCGCCGTCGAACACCAGCTCGTCCCCATCCCTGGTGAGCATCTCCTCGAGCAAGGTACGAGCTCTGGTTTCATCCCAGTCGGAGCCGATGAGCATGCGGCAGTCGTTCAACGCCTCTTCCATGTCCGCGTAACGATTGACGACCGGGTAGCGCACGAAGGTGACGTCGGGAGCGATGCCCATCTGTATGAGCAGCATGAACAGGTCGCTGAACCGAGGCATCGGCAGCTCAGGCTCGCCGGTGAGCCGCTCACGCAGCGGGGTGGCCGGATGCGGCATCGGGCCCTCGCGCAGCATGATGAAGACGCGCTCGCCGGCCGACGCCTGGAGCTTGGCGATGAAAGGAACGGCTTCTTCGATTCCATAGAGGACGTGGCAGCAGATCACGAGGTCGGCCTTCGCCACCTCGGCGTCCTGCCACGTGCTTGCGATCACAGTCATGTTGTCGCGCGGAGGGATCTGCGCGCGCATGCCCTCGGACGGCTCGACGGCGGTCACCCATTCGAGCCGTTCCGCGAGTGGCACAGCGTGGCGGCCGGCCCCTGCGCCGGCGTCGATGAGAGTCTTGCGCGGCGACAGGTAGGGCTCGATCACGCTGAGAAGGTCGTCTTTTCGGTGACCGGTAGAGCGGGCGAAGGACGGCGCGCGCCGGTCCCAGTAGGTCGGGTCCGGCCGGGCCGATCCGCTACGTTGGCTGACGATGGCGCGCCACCTTTCCGCCCAGTCGATGGCCCCGATTCGGCCGGTTATCCCCAGCTCCATTTGGACTCGAGGCTAGCTTGTTAACACCACTGGGGACAACTCGGGGACAAGTTTCAGGTCGCTCACCCACATGCTGGGGTCGGTCACCTCGCACCCACCAGATGTAGTGTCGCAGCTAGGATAGCCAGGAACCATGGCAGCCGAACCGTCGTCAGAATTCAACGCCGCCGAAGCCGCCGTCCTCGGCCGCTACTTCACCAATCTCGACCGCCCGGTCTTCGCGCTCCGCAACCTCCCGGAGGTGGTCAAGGGGGCTTTGTTCTCGCGCTACTCGCGGACCGAGAAGAGCCTCCGCAAGGTGCTCCTGGACGAGTTCATCAACCAACCCGACTCCGGTTTTGCCGCGCTGACCACCACGACCGCGGACGCTGACGACATGGTGGCCGTCCGCCGAGCCGAAGAGTTCTATGAGCGGGTCCTGGTCGGGTACGGGGACGACTCGGTGGCCGAGCTCGCGGGCGCGCACGTCGCGGTCGAGCGCACGTCAACGCTCGCCGCCAAGGCCCTCGAGGACAGCCGCATCGGCATTTCGCCGCTCGAGAAATCGACCCGGTACGTGAGGTTCGACCGGCCCGGTCGCGACGGCCGGTTCCTTTATCACCGCGGGTCTGAGCTCGCCCACCCGGAATACGAGCCCGCGGCCGACCTCCTGTTCGAGACCTACAGCGCCTTGATCGAGCCGCTCACGCAGGCGATTCGCGAACGTTTTCCGCTCGAAGAGAACGAGACCGATCGCGCGTGGAAGGCCGCGACCAGGGCCAAGGCCCTGGACATGCTCCGGGGACTGCTGCCCGCCGGCACCCTGACCAATCTCGGATTGTTCGGAAATGGACGGGCCTTCGAGTACCTCATCACGAAGCTCGCAGCCCATGAGCTCCCCGAGTGTCAAGCACTGGCCACCGACCTCCACCGCGAGCTCTCGCTCGTCATCCCGGCCTTCGTCAAGCGGGCGCTGGACGAGCGCTACGGCGCGCCGAGCGCCGAACGGCTGGCGCGGATGCGGCAGGCCACGGCCCGCCTGGCGCCGAAAACCGGAGCCGGGGAAGCCGCGCCCTCGGTCCGGCTCATCGAGCACGACGCCGAGGCTGAGCGGAAGGTGGTCGCGGCGGCGCTGTTTCCCTATTCGAGCGCGCGCTGGCAGGATCTCGAGGGCGACCCGGCCCAGGTTCTGGAGGCCCTGCTGGCCGACCGCGCGAACCGGCGCCAGCGACCTCCTCGAGCGCTCGAGCACGCCCAGTACACGTTCGAGATCGTCGCCAACTTCGCCGCCTATCGAGACCTGCACCGCCACCGAATGCTCACGCAGGACCGCCAGCTCCTTGGCACCGCGCTTGGATTTGACGTGCCTCCCGGGCTGGCGGAGCTGGGAATGCGCGATCGATTTGTGGCGGCGCTGGAAGGCGCGGCCGGCGCCCACGCTCGGATGGAGCGCGACCTCGGCGCTGCGCTCGCCCAATATGCCGTCCCGCTTGCATACCGCGTGCGCTGGTACTTCCGCGTGAACCTGCGCGAGATCTATCACCTCTGCGAGCTGCGGACGACCCCGCAGGGCCACCCGGACTACCGCCGGGTCGCGCAGGAGATGTTCCGGCTGGTCGGCGAGGTCCATCCCCGGCTCGCGAAATACGCGAAGTTCGTCGACATGGGGCCGGGCGACGAGCTCGAGCGGCGCGGGTCGGAGCGCCGCCTGGACGAAAAGCTTTCCGCAATGAAGCCGCGAGTGAAGTAGCATCGTCCACCTAGTCAAGAGAGGGAGGGTGGCATGGAAACCAGCGTGACCCAGGTGGAGCGCGGGCCCGACAGACGCGTGTCGGTCAGGCGATTGATCCCGGAACGGCGGTTCGGTGAGAGGCGATCGGGTGATCGCTCGGTCGCCGGCCGCCGCGTCGAGTTCGTGCCCGACCGGCGGGAGCAGGAACGCCGCATGTTCGACCGTCGGGCCTTTTCGCCCGCCTGACCAGAAAGCTGCCCGCCCCTCCCGCGCTCATCGTCCACGGCGGCGCGGGCCCGGTTCCAGCCGCCGAGCGTCCACTGCGCCAGGCCGCCGTCGAGCGGGCGCGCGAGCTGGGCTGGGCTCAAATCGGTGACGGCGCGCTGGCGGCCGCAGTCGCCGCGGTCCGCCATATGGAGGACGAGCCGCTTCTCAACGCCGGCATCGGCGCATGCCTCAACGCCGACGGCGAGGTGGAGCTCGATGCGGGCGTAATGGAGGGCGCCGAGCTCCGGGCCGGCGGCGTCGCCTGCCTGAAAGATGTGCGCCACCCCATCGACCTTGCGGTCGCGGTGATGCAGGACGGCCGCCACGTGCTGCTGTCCGGGTCGGGCGCGTCGCGCTTCGCCCGCGAGCACGGAATCGAGATGACCGATCCCTCTATCTTCATCAACAATCGCAAGCGGCAGCTGCGCCAGCCGGGGGCAGACACGGTCGGCGCCGTCGCGCGCGACTCGGAGGGACGGCTCGCCGTGGCGGTCTCGACAGGAGGCATCAGCGGCAAGCTGCCGGGACGGATCGGCGACTCGCCCATCCCGGGCGCCGGCATGTACGCCGACGATCTCTTCGGAGCCGTCTGCGGGACCGGCCAGGGCGAGGCCTTCATCCGGTTGGGCCTGGCGCGCCTTATGGTCGTGGAGCTTCAGCACGGCATGGATCCGCGCGCGGTGGCGCAGGGCGCGGTCGACTTCCTGGCCAAGACGCTGCAGGCCCCCGGCGGGGTCATCGTCATCGGCCGCGAAGGGCCCCCGCACGCCGCCTTCAACACGCCGGCCATGCCCTTCGCCATCGCGCAATGACAGACTCCGCCGGCGCCGGCGAGCTGATCGCGCTGGCCCTCAAGCGCTCGGGGGTCAGCCATCTGTTCACGCTCAACGGCGGCCACATCTGGCCGATCCTCACCGGCGCCGCCGAGCACGGCATTCGTGTCGTCGACGTGCGCCACGAGCAGTCGGCGGCCTTTGCCGCCGAAGGGTGGGCCAAGGTCACGCGCGAGTGTGGGGTCGCCGCAGTCACGGCCGGCCCGGGCGTCACCAACTCGATTTCCGCGCTGGCGCAGGCGCAGTCAAGCGACAGCCCGATGCTCCTCATCGGGGGCCGGGCGCCGCAGGCCCGTTGGGGTATGGGCTCGCTGCAGGAGATGGACCACGTCGCGGTCGTGCAGGGCCTGACCAAGAAGGCACTGACTCTGCGGTCGGCGGAGCAGGCCTACCCGGTCGCAGCCGACTGCATCCGGACCGCGTTGAGCCGCCGCACCGGTCCCGTGTTCATGGACATACCGCTGGATGTGTTTTTCGGCTCCGACGACACACCTGAGGCGACCGAGCACCTCACACCCGACCACGGACCGCTGCCGGATCCCGATGCCATCGCGCAGGCGGCGCGGCTCATCCGCGAAGCGGAGCGACCCGCCGTGATGGCGGGCGGAGGCGTCTGGTGGGCACACGCCGAGGACGACCTGAAGCGCCTCGTCGAGGTCGCGCACCTGCCGCTGAACGTAAACGGCATGGCTCGGGGAGTTCTGCCCCCGGGCCACCCGCTTTTCTTCCCGCGCGCGCGCGGTCGAGCGCTCGGCGAAGCCGACCTCATCCTCGTTGTCGGGGTGCCTCTCGACTTCCGGCTCAACTGGGGAAATCCTCCAGTCTTCGCGGATGACGCCCGCCTCGTTTTTCTCGACGTGGACGACCTGCGCAAGCACAAACGCCCTGAGGTGGCGATCTACGGCGATCTCAAGGCCTCGCTGACCGCCCTGGCCGCCGCCGCCGAGACGGCGGAGAGGGCCGAGTGGCTCGCCCACCTCCGCGAAGCCGAGGAGGCCGCGCGTGCCCGCGACTCCGCCATGACCGGCTCGGACTCCTCTCCGGTGCATCCGGCCAGGCTGATCGCCGAGGTTGATCGGTACGGCGATCCCGACGCGATCTACGTCGGCGACGGGGGCGACTTCGTCTCGTTTGCCGGCCGCCTCATCGAGAGGCCCAAACCCGGCCTGTGGATCGACCCGGGACCGTTCGGCTGCCTCGGCTCCGGTCCCGCATACGCCATGGCCGCCAAGCTCGCGCACCCGGACCGGCAGGTCATCCTGGTGTCGGGTGACGGCGCGTTCGGCTTCTCGGCGATGGAGTTCGACACGATGGTCAGGCACCGGATTCCCGTGGTTTGCGTGGTCGGCAACAACGGCATCTGGGCGCTGGAGAAGCACCCTATGGAGACCATGCTGGGCATGAGCGTCGCGGCCGACCTGGCACCCCGAACCCGTTACGACAAGGTGGTGGAGGCTCTGGGAGGCTACGGGGAGCTGGTCGAGCGCCCCGACGAGGTCCGGCCCGCCCTGGACCGTGCGTTTGCGTCCGGTTTGCCCGCCTGCGTAAACGTTATTTGTGATCCGGAGGCTGAATATCCGCGATCATCGGTGCTGATGTGAGCGCTACAGAGCTACACCCGGTCGTCGAGGCGGACGAATGGCGCACCGCCCAGTCCCAGTTCGACACCGCGGCCGAGATCATCAACCTCGAGCCGTGGCTGCGCGAGGTGCTGCGCGAGGTCCAGCGCGAGTTCACCTGCAACTTCCCGGTGCAGATGGACGACCACCACCTGCGAGTGTTCACGGGCTATCGCGTGCAGCACAACATCAATCGCGGGCCCGCGAAGGGAGGCATCCGCTACCACCCCGACGTCTCCTTGAACGAGGTCAAGGCCCTGGCGATGTGGATGACATGGAAGTGCGCGGTCGTGAACATCCCCTTCGGCGGCGCCAAAGGCGGCATCATCGTCAACCCGAAAGAGCTTTCACTCAACGAGCTCGAGCACATGACCCGCCGGTTCGCGACCGAGATCTCGATTCTCATCGGCGCCGACCGCGACATCCCGGCGCCCGACGTCAATACCGACGGGCAGACGATGGCGTGGATCATGGACACGCTCTCCATGCACCTCGGCTACTCGGTGCCGGCTTCGGTGACCGGCAAGCCGATCGAGGTGGGTGGGTCGCTCGGTCGGGTTGAGGCCACCGGGCGCGGTGTGACGATCTGCTCGATGGCGGCGCTCGAGCACCTGGGCCGTCTTCCGCACCAGACCCGCGTCTCGGTGCAGGGGTTCGGCAACGTCGGCAGCATCAGCGCGCGGCTGCTCGAAGAGGCCGGCTGCACGATCGTCGCCGTCAGCGAGGACTACGGCGGCATTTACAACCCGCTCGGCCTTTCCATCAAGCGCGTGCAGGAATATCGGGCGCGTGAGAAGACGCTGCGCGGTTTTCCGGGCGCGACTGAAATCGGCAACCAGGATGTGCTTACGGTGGACTGCGACCTGCTCGTACCGGCGGCGATCGGGAACCAGTTGACGTCACGCAACGCCCGCGATGTGAAGGCCAAGCTCATCGTCGAAGGAGCCAACGGTCCCACCACTCCTGAGGCCGATGCCATCTTCCGCGAGCGGGGCATCTTCCTGGTGCCCGACATCCTTGCCAACGCCGGCGGCGTGACGGTTTCGTACTTCGAGTGGGTCCAGGACCTGCAGTCGTTCTTCTGGTCGGAGCACGAGGTCAACCAGAAGCTGAAGGCGATTCTGTCGCGCGCGTTCTCCGAGGTGCTGAAGACCAAGCTCGAGCTGAAGCTGGACATGCGGATGGCCGCCTACGTGCGGGCGGTGTCGCGCGTTGCCGGCGCCACGCGGGAACGGGGCCTGTATCCCTGATCGATACGTTCGCCGCGATGCCGTTCGCCGCTCTCATCGGCGCGGAGCTGGTGAGCGCCTCGCCTGAAGAGGTGCGCGGGCGGTTGGAGTGGTCGCCGGAGCGATGCACGACCGGCGGCATCCTGCATGGAGGCGTGCTGATGGCCCTCGCCGACTCCACGGGCGCGTACTGCGCGGCGCTCAACCTGCCCGAAGGCTCGGGGACGGCCACCATCGAGTCGAAGACGAACTTCTTTCGCGCTGTGCGCGATGGATTCGTCGAGGCCGTGAGCACACCGCTCCATGTCGGGCGAACCACGATCGTCGTCCAGACCGACCTGCTCGACGGTAAGGGACGTCGCGTGGCGCGGGTCACCCAGACCCAGGCGGTGCTGCCGGCCGCGTCGTAGCGGTCAGATCTCGCGGGTGCGGAAGCTCCAGACGCTCAGGGTCAGCATCAGCCCGAACCACACCACCACCCAGGCGAGAAACGCGGCGGGCGGGGGATCGACCGCGCTGAACGGGTTGGCGCGCCCGGCCGTCCCCGCGGCGCGGAGCGCGGTCAGGATCACATCGGGCTCCATCGCGTAGACCGCTCCGCGCCACAGCCCGTCGGTGGGCAGGACCAGGTGGCTGATCGTGCCCACGTTCTGCAGGGCAGAGTTCTGCAGGCCTGTCCCGATGTCGCCCACCACGCCGGCGATCCAGGCCATGAGCCACGCGACCAGCGCGATCACGCCTCCCGTGATGCCTGACAGGCGCGTGGACAGGACTAGTCCAAGCGAGAGAAGCGCGAGACCCTCGGCGGCGACGTACAGCACCAGGTCGATCGGATGCGGAGGCACGTAGCCGGTGGCCCAGTTCACGGCCGTCAGCTCGAGCGCGGCAGACCCGGCGGCGTAGATCGTGACAAGGATCGCCAGCCCGAGCCACTTTCCGATCACGACCTCGCTGCGCCGCACGGGACGCGCGAGCATCGAAAGGAGGAGGCCGCTTTCCACCTCGCTCGATATGAGCGGGCCGGCGACGACGGCCGCGCTCAGCGCCAGCACGCCGCTGTACATGAAGGTGATGACGATCAGGAGCTGGGATGTGATGAGGCTGACCTGGTCGGGCGGAAGAGGCGTGCCGTCACTTCGCGTCACCGTGGTGATCTTGTGAAAGCCCCACGCGGAGAACCCCACCACCAGCAGCGTGAGGATCACGAGCGCCAGGAGCAGGCGGCGGCGCGACGACTCCTGCACGGTGAGCCGCGCGAACACAAGGACCGGGGGCACTATTTCTCGTCCTCGTGGAGGAGCTGCAGGAAGCGGTCCTCCAGCGTTTGATGCCGCGGCGCCACCTCGTAAATCCTGCCGCCGAGCGCGATGATCGTCGACACCAGATCCGGGACCCGCTCGACGTCGAGCTTCGTGAACGTCAGGAGCTCGCCTTCGTCGTCAAGCGGGCCGAAGGCCGCGAGCTTCGTGCGAGCCGATCCGTCCAGGCCGCTCACGCGCACTTTGACCGCCGTCCCGCTCAGCAGCTCGTCCATGGTCCCCGACGCGATCACGCGGCCGTGGTCGACGACGGCGACCCGATCGCAGACCTGCTCGACCTCGGTCAGCAGATGCGAGTTGAGGAACACCGCGGTGCCTCGAGCAGAGAGGCCGCGAATGATCTCGCGCACGTCATGCCGGCCGACCGGATCGAGCGCCGAGGTGGGTTCGTCTAGAAACACGAGCTCCGGCCTTCCAACCAACGCGGCCGCGAGGCCGAGACGCTGCTGCATGCCTTTCGAGAACGTGCTCACGCGGTCGTCGGCGCGCTCGGACAGCCCGACCGTGTCCAGCGCCGCCGCAATCTCCTCCTTCCAGGTCGACCGCGGCAGAGGCGCCAGCTCGCAGTGGAGTGCGAGCACCTCGCGCGCGTCCAGCCATCCCTGGTAGCGGAACAGCTCCGGCAGGTAGCCGATGCGCCGGCGCGTGCCCAGGTCGCCGATCGGCTCGCCGAGCAGCCATGCCTCACCCGAGGTCGGCTTGAGCAGGCCGAGCAGCAGCTTGACGGACGTCGTCTTGCCCGCGCCGTTGGGACCGAGGAAGCCGAAGATCTCGCCGCGCGGCACGGTCATGGACAAGCCCGAAAGCGCGACTGTGCTCCCGAACCGCTTGGTCAGGTCGACGGTGTGTATGGCGGGCGCGGCGGCAGCCACCCCTTTCTCGGGGGTGGCCACCATGGAAGCAGGCGCTGACTCAGCCACCAAACCAGGCTATATGAGCCGGTTACTTCAAATTGCGCGCGATGTCCAACACGGCCGACTGCTTGACGGGGCCGGCGACCACGAACACGTTGGTCTTGTGGATCCAGACGACTCCCGAGCCGAGGCCGGTGTTGTCCCCGAGCGCGACGCCGGGATCGCCGTTGATGCTCACCTTGGTCGAGGAGGCATAGCCGACGGGCACCGGGATTGGGAGCGTGGTCGTGGGGTCACCGATGGAGCGGATCGCCGATGCGAGCTCAGGTGACAGGCCGGGCATGGCGAGGATGTAGTCCTCGAGCTGCTTGGCGGTCACCTGCGTCGACGTGACGACTGGCACGGCCGACCTGGCGACGATCAGGACCTGCGGCAGGCTGATGTCCTGCGAGCTCGTGCCCGTGCCTGAGCCTCCATTGATGTCGCCGAACACTTCGATCACCGCGGGCCCAACCGTCACGGTCAGCTTCGCGCCATCCATGCCGCTGGGCAGCTTGGGCAGCGGCTTGCCGGTTGCCGCGGCCGCGCCGGCGGCCTTCTGGGCATCGAATGTGAACACCGCGACCGCTTCCGGCATCGCCGCGTAGGTCACGGTCGAGGACACGCCCGCCGGCAGCTTGGCGACGACCGGGACGTTCAGGCCCGAAATCGCCTTCGCGTCGGCCGCGGTCAGGACGACCTGCGGCTGTGGCTGCGTCGACCAGGTCACCGTTCCGTACGCGCTCAGGCTCGACAACGACTGCAGGTCGGCGAAAGACACCGGGACCGGCTGCACCGTCTTCGGCTGGAACAGCGGCAGGATGTTGGCGAAAGCCGTGACGGCCAGCGCCAGGATGATGGCGGCGGCGCCGAGGCCGGCGAACATCGGCCGTGTGGATGGACGGAGGATCGGGAGGCTGAAACCGAAGCGCGGCCTGGCAGCCGGCGCCGCCTGCACGCGCTTGAAAGCGTCGGCCACGTCGAGCTTGAGCTCCGGCGCGGCAAGCATCGTCGCGGCTACCCGTGCGTCGTCAGCCATGCCCTGGCTGCGAGCCTGGCATGCGGGGCAGTCCGTGTAGTGCCGGCGATCCGAGCCCGTGAGCGCGTCCGGATCGTCAACGAGCCGGCGCAAAGTTCCTTCAGATAGATGTGCCACGAGTGACCTCCTTGCGCAGTGCGGCTTCTGCGCGCCTCAACAATGTTCCGATCTGTCCGGTTCCAACTCCGATCGCCTGCGCGACCTCTGCATAGCTGAGGCCGCTGGCGCGTAGAACGAGCACGGCAGCGGGTTTGGGCGCCAACCGGGCGAGCGCGGCTCGCACCATGCGCCGGTCCTCGCCAATCTCGAGCATTCGCTGCGGGTCGGCCGTGGTCGAGCCTTCGTCGGGGGCCTGGGCCAGCTCGCGCTTCTCGCGGCGCTTGCGGCCTCGCACGCGGTTCAGCGCGGTGTGCGCCGCGGCCCGGTGCAGCCACGCCGGCGCGAATTGCGCGCTGGCCGAATGCAGCCGGTGGAAGCTGATGAAGACCTCCTGGGCCACGTCCTCGGCCTCCTGCGGATCGGCCAGGACGCGGTTGGCGATCCCCGCCACCCGAGCGTATTCGCTTTTGAACAGGGCCTCGAATGCCTCATCGCGAGTCTTCACGAGACGCCCTGGGCCTTCAGCGGCCACATCGACATTCACGCCCACTACACACCAAGCACCACGAGTTGAGCGTTTGTGACACCTAAGCTGGTTTCGGTCGGAAGACCTTGAGGAACTCTCTGGCCACCCCGCGCAGGAACGGGCCGCCCCAGATCCCGACCGACAGGATCGAGAAGAAGATGACCACGGCGTCTATGCTCTCGCGCCCGGCGCCGGTCCAGTAAACGTCCTGGAGGTTCAGCCAGAGCGCGAACTCGTCGAGGGTCAGGGCGGCGCCGACTCCGAAGAGGATGGCGGTCACGCTGGCGACCCAGTTCGACCCCACGCCCAGCTCGATCAGCCACAGGTAGCCGACCAGGATCAGGATGAGGATCCCCCAGACAAGGTGGTGGATGTGGAGGCCGCCGCTGCTGACGTTGTGGAAAGGGCCGATGCCCGCGCGGATCAGGTGTGTGATGCCGCGGACGATGGCGAAGGTGACCAGGAACCCGACCGAGGCCAGAAACAGGCGCTCACGGCGCTCGTCCCGGAAATGAAAGGTATAGAGCTCCTTGAGCCGCGTCAACCCGCGAGCGATCGCTTCTGGCGCGCACTGCGTGCGATCTCGTCCTCGATGATTCCGAAGTCCGTGCGCGGAAGGGCGTGGATGTGACCCTGGAACGCGAGCGTCCAGTGCTCGGGTGGCCACTTGCGAACGTAGTCGAGGCGGTAGGCGAGCTCCTTCGCAGGCACCCAGTTCGGATCGTCAAGGACGAGGTCGGCCCTGATGTGCACGCGCCACGGGTAGTCCTCGTCACGACGCGCGGTGCGCCAGGTGGGTGTGTGGTCCTCGTACATCGGCGAGGCGACGGTCACGGTGGCGGCGAATGCCATTCGCCCGGTTACGTAGTAGAGAAGCCGGTCGCCCACCCGCATCGTCTCCACCCGTCTGCGGTGGCGGCTCTTCAGGCCCTGGATGGTGAAGCCGAGCTCGCGCGTTTTGCGGAAGTTGTCCGGCGAGGTGACCACCATCCAGTACTGGAGGGAGCGACCCTCCGAGCGCCCGGACTTGCGCTTGCGGCGCGAGCGGCCGCTCTTCGCGGGCCGATCCGGGGCCGGTGCTGAGGTTGGGGATGAGGGTTCGTCAGCCAATGACAGGATCCCCGTTCGTCACGGGATCAGCCGGCCGCAGCGGACCGAGGTCTTGCGTCTCGGGCAGAAGCACGGTCAGGTTCCGAATTTGCGAGATGTGCGCCATCTCATGGCGCGTGACCATGCGGCACACCTCGAGGAGCGTCACGACCCCGCCTCGAGGATCGATCACGGTCCGGTCCCACTCGCTCTTGCCCCAGCCGTGGAGGAGGTCGACCGTCCGCCGGCGGACTCGTGCGAAGTCCTCGAGCGCCTCTTGCAGGGGGCGGTCGAGCTCGTGGTCGTGGGTCGGGTCGATCGTGGCGCGCACGTCGGCCGTGGCGAGACCGTTCAGGTGGGCTTGCCGGATGAGTCCATCCACCTTCGATCCCGAGTCGACGAGATGCCCGATCAAACCGCCGAGCGTGGGGAATGCGGGCCCGTGACGGTAGCGCAGCCGCGCCTCGTCCAGGCCGTAGACGAGATCGCTTATACGTTCCGGCACTGAACTCATCAGCAATACCGCGTCGGCCGGCGAAAGCTCCTCTTCGAGGTCCACAGGCCAACGATAACGAGTGGCCAACCGGGGCACTTTGCCTCAGGATGGGCGCGATTGGTGGAACGGGGCCGCCTGGCAGCCTGTCGCCAAAGGCGGTCGCGTCGATGGCGGGGTCCTGACCCACTTCGACATCAAGGGCGATGCGTCGTCGCAGATCGCTTCGAGTGCGGTGCGTTTCAAAGCCAACGCGACCTGCCACGACTGAGCCTGCGGCCAGCGCCATCTAAGCTGGAGCAATGCAGCAGGCCCAGGTCGCGTGCGACTCCTGCGGCGCGGAGCTGGTCCCGAACGCCGCCTACTGCGAGCGCTGCGGGTCGCGAACGCGAAGGGCGCGGCGCCTGGTGCGGCTCGCGATCCGGGTCGAGCTGCTTTTCTTCCTGCTGGTCGTCGGGCTGGTGATCGCCTTCGCCTGGATCTATTCGGCCCAGCGGTGATAACCGGATCGCACCATTCGCGCCCAAATGGTCACATCCTGAGCGATCGATACAGCCAAAAGGACCTCAATGGCGTCGTTGACGCGTCATGGCTGGGCCGAACATAGAGCAGCGGCTCAGGTTTTGATGCTTCTATCCCGGAACAGCGCTCGAAAAACGCTCGGATAGTCTGGTCAGGCGAGCCAGCAGCTCGGGGGGTTCGGTCACGGTGAAATCGGCGTCCAGCATCCCCAGGTAGAGGGCAAGCATCTCGACCGTGTTCGCCCTCACGTGGACCGCGCAGCTGTCGTCGTCGATCGGCTCGACCACGATTCCCCGCGGCACGCGCTCGGCGATGACGGTCGCCGAAGCTCGCACCACCGCCCGCACCTGATGCGTCATCGGCGCCGACCGCACGTTTCGCATCACGTACTCCCCGATGTCTTCCGCCGGGGGCTCGCGCGGTGTGAAGCGGGGCCCGTTCGGGCTTCGGACCTGCAGGCGGTCGACGCGGAACGTGCGCCATGCCCGCCGGTCTCTGTCCCATGCCACCAGGTACCAGCGGCGGCCCAGGTGGACCATCCGGTAGGGCTCGACCGATCGGGTGCTTTCGGTGCCATCGTGCTTGCGATAGTCCATGCGCAGCACCTCGGCATCACGACACGCGGCCGCGATCGTGGACAGAAGGTGCGGCTCTACGGTCGGTCCAGGAAAGGCAACCGGGACGGTGTAGGCCGACAGCGCATTGACCCTGCGGCGCAGGCGCGAAGGTAGGACCTGCTCGAGCTTGACCAGCGCGCGCACCGACGTCTCCTCGATTCCTGCCACGCCCCCGGTCGACGACCGCAGCGCCACCGCCACCGCCACCGCCTCTTCGTCGTCGAGCAGAAGCGGCGGCAGGGCCGAACCGGCGCCGAGCCGGTAACCGCCCGCCACCCCGGAGGCGGCCCCCACCGGATAGCCCAGCGTGCGCAGCCGGACCATGTCGTTTCGGATGGTCCGCGTGCTGACCTCCAGGCGCTCCGCCAGGTCAGCCCCGGACCAGTCCCGGCGCGACTCGAGAAGGGTCAGAACCCGCAGCAGGCGCTCGGAGGTGCTCAGCATCCTTGGTTTCGAGATTGAATCCTATTTAGGAAGCAAACGTTCCGCAATAGCCAATAGCCTGACCGTGCAGAGCAAGCCCGGTGAAAGGAGAAGAGTCATGACCCAAGGCGCGTCTCGTACCCAGGTGATTTTGGCCACGCTCGGCGTGGCGATGGCGCTGCTGCTGGCGGCGCTGGACCAGACCGTGGTGGGCGTCGCGATGCCCCGGATCGTCTCCGACCTGCACGGCATCCAGTTCTATGCGTGGGTCACGACCGCTTACCTGATCACCT
>DASWBB010000064.1:0-17582 GCA_036390875.1 Candidatus Dormiibacterota bacterium | reverse complement strand
GGGATTTGACATTGACGGCGAACAAGCGGTGGTACTGCTGGCCGAACACTGGCTGCGCGCGATGAGACCGGACCTGAGGGGAGGTGCCAATGGCTGAGGCCTTCGCCGTCGACATCGAAGGTGTGCGCAAGACCTTCGGCGACTTGCGCGCGTTGGACGGGGTCAGCATGCACATCAAGGCCGGCGAGATCTATGGACTCCTCGGCCCCAACGGAGCCGGCAAGACCACGCTCATACGCTCGATCGTCGGGCTGGTGGCGCCCGAGGCGGGAACGGTCACCGTGCTCGGACGTCGCATGCCGGACGTCGACAATCTGCGCAACGTCGGCTACATGACGCAGCAGGCTGCCCTCTATCCGGGGCTGTCGGTCGAGGAGAACGTCCAGTTCTTTGCCGCGATCAACGGAGCCGGAGAGCAGGGCGTGACCGATGCGCTACGGCTGGTCCACCTCGATGACCGCAGGGCGTCGGTGGTGGCAACACTCAGTGGAGGCATGCGCCAGCGGCTCTCGCTCGCCTGCGCCCTGGTCCACAAACCGACGCTGCTGCTGCTCGACGAGCCCACCGTGGGGGTCGATCCCCAGCTGCGGGTGCAGTTCTGGGAGGACTTTCGGACGATGGCGGCGAACGGCACCACGATCATCGTTTCCAGCCACGTCATGGACGAGGCGGAACGCTGCCAAAGGCTCGGCTTGATCCAGTACGGAAGGCTGCTGGCGGAGGGGACGCCAAACGATATTCGAGCGCAGGCGGGCACGAACAACCTCGAGGAGGCGTTCCTCAGACTCGCTGGGGACAAAGCGTCATGAGCGCCCGCCGAGTGTTTGCCATCACGCGAAGGCTGCTGCAGCAGCTTCGGCGCGACCGCCGGACGCTGGCGCTGCTGTTCGTAGCGCCCCTCGTCATCCTCGGGCTGCTGGGCTACATGATTCGCGGCTCGTCGTCCTCGCCCGCGGTCGGCATTGCGAACCAGGACCAGGGCCCACTCGGCGCCACGTTCGCCTCGGCGCTCGAGCGCAGCAGCTTGATCAATGCAAGCACGATCCAGGCGTCAGACGGCGACGCCAAGCTCAAGGATGGATCGCTCGTCGCGTACATCGTGTTCCCGACGGATTTCAGCTCGCGCGCACAGGCCGGGACGATCGGGCCGGAAGTTCATCTCGAGGGCTCGCAGCCCGGTACGTCTGCCCCCGTTCTGCAGGCCCTGCAGCAAGCGCTCGCGTCTGTGGCGGCGACCGGGTCTGTCCACTTCGAACCGCAAGTCCATTACCTGTATGGAGGTCCGGGGTTCGACACGCTCGACTATTTCGGCGCCGCCTTCATCGGCCTCGTGGTCTTCTTCCTGGTGTTCGTGATCACCATCGTTGCCTTCCTCAACGAGCGCTCCCAGGGCACGCTCGAGCGGCTGATGGCGAGCCCACTGCGACGGGGCGAGATCGTGGTCGGCTACATGCTGGGTTTCACGGTGCTGGCGCTGATCCAGTCCGCGGAGGTGCTGGTGTTCTCGCTCGCGGTGCTCAAGGTGCACAACCAGGGCAACGTGATCCTGATCTTCACCATCGAGGCGCTGATGGCGCTCACCGCCGTCAACCTCGGGATCTTTCTGAGCATGTTCGCCCGCACGGAGTTCCAGGCCGTGCAGTTCATACCCCTGGTGATCGTGCCCCAGTTCCTCCTGAGCGGCATCCTGTTCCCGGTTTCGACGGAGCCCAAGCCGCTGCAGGTGGTTTCCGACGTGCTGCCGCTGACTTACGCGGTGAGCGGGTTGCGGGATGTGATGGTCAAAGGCGCCGACCTGACGTGGGCCTCTCTGCAGCTGGATGCCGGGGTGGTCGCGGGGTTCTGTGTGTTGCTGATCGCGGCCGGTGTGGCCACCTTGAGACGGCGCATCGCATAGCCGCGCGAAGTAAAGTGCGGGCATGATGCTCGTCTGCTCGCGACGCTGCGGCGGCCGGCTCTTCCGCGCGCTCTTCGCGGAGGTTGAGCTCGACGCCGATGGTCAATATCAGGACTACCGGATCGCTCAGCACGGCTACATCTGCCTGAACTGCGGATCGCCCGCTTTCGACCTTGGCGAGGTGCCTGCCGAGATGGAGGCGGAGGCTCGAGAGGACGAGCCGAAAACGGTCGCGACGGACATCCTGTGCCCGGTTTGCGAGACGCTGGTCTCGGTCGACGAGGGCATGGAGTGCCCGAACTGCGGGGCTCCGCTCGAGGTCGCCTGAGGCCTTGGCTCTAGTCCGGGGATCCCGCCATTCGGCCCAAATGGTCGCAACAGAAGCTATGGATACGGCCACAGCGGCCCGAATGGTCGTGGGCTAGGTGAGGGAGGCGGTTCCGGCCAGGATCCCGAGCATCCAGCGTGCGGCTTCAGCCTCGCGCTGCCGGACGGCGTCGCGCAAGATCCGGATCGCTTGGGGAGTGTCGAGGTCGTCCGCGAGAGCGTCGGTGAACTGGGTCACCAGCCGGCGCCCGGCTTTAGACATACCTTTCCTGGGTCCCACCCCTCCCGATTTCTCAGGCTGAGAAAGTCCCACCCCCGCCTTCTCACCTGCCAACAAAACGTGAAGGCGCGCCGCCAGCCGCGCGGCTTGCGCCAGCCCCGACCAGCTGAACTCCCAATCACGCCCATACCGGTGTGAGGCCAGATAGAGCCGCACCGCGGCCGCGGGCGCGCGCTCGAGCGCCTGGCCCACGAACACCAGGTTGCCGAGCGACTTGCTCATCTTCCGGCCCTCGTACCGGACGAGGCCAGTGTGCATCCAGGCGCGGGCGAAGGGAACCTTGCCTGTTAAGCACTCCGATTGCGCGCGCTCCGATTCGTGGTGGCTGAAGATCAGGTCACGACCCCCACCATGGATGTCGATCTGCTCGCCCAGGTATCGCATCGCCATCGCCGTGCACTCGATGTGCCAACCCGGACGCCCGGGCCCGAAACGCGACCCCCATGCCGGCTCTTCCGGCGCCGACGGCTGCCAGAGCGGGAAGTCGAGCGCATCGCGCTTGGCTTGCGGACCAACCTTGCCCAGCAGCCCCTCGTGATGGAGCTTGCGAATCATCGACAGCCGGGACCGACGTGACAGGCGGCCATACCCGCGGTAGCGGCTCACGTCGAAATACAGCGCATCCGTGTGGTACGCGTAGCCGCGGGCATCCAGACGCGTGGCGGCGCGAAGGATCGGGGCGATCTCGTCTGAAACCCGAGGCAGGACATCGGGCGGACGCCATCCCAGGGCCCCCATGTCGCGTATGTGCCGCGCAGTCTCGCGCTCGGCGAGCTCCCTCCAATCGACGCCATCGCGCCGTGCGCGTTCGAACAATGGGTCGTCGACGTCGGTGACGTTCTGCACGTAGCGGACGCGGATGCCCGCCGCCTCGACGAACCGGACGAGGATGTCGAAGGTGCAGAAGGTGAAGGCGTGGCCCATGTGCCCGGAGTCGTAAGGCGTCACACCGCACACGTAGAGCCGCAACGTTTTGCGGCCTCGCACCTCACCGGGTTCGATCTGCACTTTCCGCCGGCTCAGCGTGTCGTGAACGCGGAGCCTCAGCGTGGCGTCGGGCACCTGACCTCGAACCCGGATGGCGCCGGCTAGTCGACCGAGCGCGAGAGAACCGACGCGTCAGCGCGGAGCGCCTCCGCCCTGTTGGTTATCTCCCAAGGCACGCCCAGGTCGTCGCGGCCGAAATGTCCGTAGGCCGCCGTCGGCCGGTAGATCGGTCGCATGAGGTCCATGTTGGCGATGATCGCGGCGGGCCTCAGATCGAAATGCCGGCGCACCAGCTCGAGCAGCTCCCGCTCCGGCACAGAGGCGGTGCCAAACGTTTCCACGGCGATCGAGGTCGGATGAGCGCGTCCGATCGCGTACGACACCTGGACCTCGCAGCGCTCGACCAGCCCCGCCGCGACCAGGTTCTTGGCCACGTGCCTGGCCGCGTATGCAGCCGAGCGGTCCACCTTGCTCGGGTCCTTGCCGCTGAACGCGCCGCCGCCATGCCGCGCGACTCCGCCGTACGTGTCGACGATGATCTTGCGTCCCGTCAGGCCGGCATCCGCGGCGGGTCCGCCGACGATGAACTTCCTGCTCGGGTTGACCATGATCTTGGTGCTGGCGTCGACCAGCATGCCCTCGAGGACCGGGTTGATGACCAGCTCACGGACGCCCTCGTCGATCTCCTTCTGGCTCGCGGCCGCAGCGTGGTGTGTCGACACGACCACCGCCTCGATCCGCTTGGGCTTCCCGTACTCGTATTCGACGGTCACCTGAGTCTTGCCGTCCGGGCGCAGAAACGGAAGCGTGCCGTTCTTGCGCGTCTCCGCGAGACGCCGCGCCAGGCGGTGCGCAAGCGAGATCGTCAACGGCATCAATTCGGGCGTCTCGCGGCAGGCGAAGCCGATCATCATGCCCTGGTCGCCCGCGCCCTGCAGCTCGAACGGATCGTCCTCGAGCGTGCCCTCCCGTTCTTCGAGCGAATGGTCGACGCTGGCCGCGATGTCAGGCGACTGTTCCTTGAGGTAAACCTGGATCAGCGCGTGGTCGGCGTCGAAGCCGATCTCCTCGCTGTTGTATCCGATGCCGCGGATGGTGTCGCGGATCGTGCGCTGGATGTCCAGCTCGGCATGAGTGGTGACCTCTCCGATGACCACGCACAGCCCCTTGGTGATCGCCGTCTCGCACGCCACGCGGGCGTGCGCGTCCTGCGCGAGCATCCCGTCGAGCACGGCATCCGAGACCTGGTCGCACACCTTGTCCGGGTGGCCTTCCGTGACCGACTCAGACGTCAGGAGGAACGAGCGTGAGGCGCTGAAGGATGTGGCCACAACGACCGCCAATGATATCGGGCCCGGGCGAGGTCAAAGGCCAGGCTGCGCTCGCTTCAGCTGCCGTTGCGCTGGCGGCGGTCCTCTGGTTCCTGGCCCAGCAATTGAGCTTGAAGCGCGAAGATGTCGTCCAGGACCCGATCGATCCGCCGGCCTTCGAGACGGTGGTCGGCGATGACGCCGGCCCGTTCGAGGTGGCGCCGGAGCAATGTCCCCAGTGGTCCGTCAACCCGCGTGCGACCTCCCACCTGGGCTTCCTCGAGGAGCTGCAGGCAGCGGTCGAGGGCAAGCTGGCGGAGCCGGTGCTCGCGAACCGACATCTAGGTGCCCAGCACCTCCACCCGCGCGGCGGCGGTGACGCGAACCTTGACCTCGTTGAGCGCCGGCAGCGGGTACGAAGGGCTGCTGGGTTTGCCGTCGGCAGTGAACGACACCGGGTGGCAGGGACACTCGAGGAGGCTTGACCTGCTTTCCCACCAAAGCTCGCACGGCAGGTGCGAGCACATCGAAGACACCGCGGTCACCGTCTCGCCGCGACGAAACACGAAAGCACCCACCGCGCCCGCCTTGACCAGCTTGCCCTGACCCTCCGTGAAATCCGCCAGGGCACCAACGTCGACCCAACGGCCGTTTATAGGGAGCACGGGGCTCGAGCTCGATCCAGACAGGGCCGGTGACGTTGCCCCGGAGGGTGCGAGCGACTTCCCGACGATCCCGCCCGCGAGCGCGCCCGCGGCCACGCCAAGTCCTGCCACGAGCGCCGCGCGCCGGGTCAATCGCGGCTCGCGGGGGACGGAGTCGATGACGTGCGCGAGGCGGCGCCGGAAAGCTGGACTCATCCGCTGTGGCCCGGAGCGGGCGGCCGCGAGCCTTGCGGCGGCGATGATCGCCTCCTTCTCCTCGGCATCACCTGCTTTCAGCCGCAGCCGGCGCCCATGGAGCAGGTCGTCGACGATTTGTTCGATTCGGTTTTCCGGCTGCTCAGGCATCCGGATCAACCTTCGCGGCCGCACGCAGGGCGCGCAGCTGCATGACTTTGACCGCACCGACCGTTGAACGCATCTCGGCAGCCACTTCCTTGAGTGAGTACCCGTGCAGGAAACGCAGCTCCAGGACGCGGCGGTAGTTGTCGCTCAGCCCGTCCAGGATTCGTCGCGCTCTCTCCGCCGGCTCATCCGAGGGCGGCCCTTGAGGTATCGCCAGGGCGAGGTCTTCGTGCAGCTCCGCCTGCGACACCCCGAGCCGGGTGCTCCAGAACGCGCCCAGCACGGAGCGCGCGGTGGCGAACAGATAGCCACGAATCGCGCTCGCAGGTGCGCCCTGCCTTAACCGAGGGATGGCCTTCATCGCCACCTGCTGGGTGAGGTCTTCGGCATCGGCGCGATTGCCGACGCGCGCGTAAATGAAGGCGTACACAAGCTCCAGCTCGTCGAGTGCTATGTCGGTCGCGCGGGTCGCGTTGGGAAGCTCGACGACCTCCCCGGCATGGTCCGACGGCGTATCCGGATCAATGGGGCTCCGAGGATCCGAGGTCATAGAGCTGCTACGCGAAGAGGTTTCCGCAGAGCAGATAGTTGGCGTTCGAGCCCTGCATGTCGGGTCCCGCATGCACGACCACGTACCAGGTGCCGCTTGTGGGCGGGTAGCTGACGTTGAGGGTCGATCTGGTGTCGGAGTTGCCCTGGGGGTCGGCGACCACCGGATTCAATGCGAGCGAGATGTTGCCCCGCTCCTGGCAGCTGCCGATGTGGATGTGGGAGACATGCGCCGACTCTGCCTGGAGGCCGCTGATCACGAGCTCGATCGTCAAGCCTCCAGGCCTGGCGACCAGCAGGATCGTGCCCTTGGCTGTGGTGTTGATGCCGGTGAGCTTGAAGGTGAGGCCGCTCGGCGACGGCGACGGGCTCTGGGTGGCGGCCGGAGGGCTTGGCAAGGGTGAGGCCGCCGCGGTGCCTCCGGCCGAGGCGCCGCAAGCCGAGATGGTCGCGGCCAGCGCAACGAACGCGACCACCCTGTTCACGCCTGCAGTCTCTCTTCAATTGTGCTCATGGCGTTACCAATGCAGGTTACTGGACAGCCATGGGCGTTCAGCGTCGATAAAACGGTGGTGGGCCGGGTTTCCCCGGCCCACCGTCACGCCTACGCCCGTTGATCGATCAGGCGTGCCGCCAGCCGGGCCGGCCGGCCCGGCGCCAGAGCAGGAAGCCGAGACCGAGAAGGATCAGGATCGGGCCCACTGCGCCCAGTCCGGTGATCAGGTAGTTGACCGTGGCGACAAAGTTGTGCGCCGCGTCGCCGAGAGCGGATGCGAATCCCCAGCTGTCGGAAGGAGCTGTGGTCACAGGAGCGCCGGCCTCTGTCATCTGCACAGTGATGGTGCTGAACGCCACGTTGTGATCGATGTACTGGATCTGGCCTTTGAGCTGCTCGATCTGGCCGGTGATCTGGCCAAGCTGGTTTTGCACGGCGATGATCTCATTGACCGTCTGCGCTTTCGCCAGGAGGGCGATCATCGCGTTGCGCTGCGCCTCTTCGTTGGCAAGCCGCGCCTGGAGGTCGACGTACTGCGCGCTGACGTCGTTGCCGCTGATGTGCTCGGTCTGGACCTTGCCCATCTTCGACAGGGCGTCGATGGTCTCGTCGAACTTCGACGCCGGGACCATGAAGGTGATGACGCCCGTGCGGATCTGGTCGTTGGTGACGGGGTTGGCTTGAGCATCCGTCCCGGAGACGTAGCCCTGCTCGAGCTCGACCAGCGAGCGCACCGAGGCGAGGCTGGAATCGAACGAGCCTGATTTGACGCTGATCGACAGCTGAGCCTGGCGGATGACCTGCGGTCCCTGGATGGCGGGCACAGCGTCCCCGCCTGGGTTGGTGGTGGTGGTGCTCGTGCCGCCCGGGGCCGGCACTCCCTTTATCGGCGCCGTCGTCGCAGACCCGGTCCCGCCGGAGGTGGTGGTGCCGTCTCGCGAAGTCGGCACGCCCGCGCTCGAGCCTGCGCCGCCGCCTGCGCCGCACGCGGCGGCCGCCACGAGGATCCCAAAGCAAAGCGCGATGACGACGAGGAACCGTTTCATGTGACCGCCTCCTGTGTTGATATAGAGCAAACGCCGCCGCCCGGTGTGGGTAACATCGGGACCCGTGCTCCAGGTCCGCAACCTCGCCATCGACGTCGCCGCGCGCCGGGTCTTGTCCGACGCGAGCTTCACCGTGGCCGCCGGCGACAAGGTCGGGTTGGTGGGCCGCAACGGGGCCGGCAAGACGAGCCTCCTCAAAGTGCTCGCCGGTGAGCACGACCCCGAGGCGGGGCTGGTGCTTCGCCGCGGCACGCTCGGCTATGTGCCGCAGAACCCTCGGCCGCGCGCCGAAGCGACGCAGACGGCGCTCTCGCACATCCTTTCCGGACGCGGCCTCGACAAGGCGGCGGCGCGGCTGCAGGAGCTGCACCGCCAGCTCGAAAAGGATCATTCGGCGGCCGTCCTTCAGCGCTTCTCAGACGCGGAGGAACGATTCCGCCTCGACGGCGGCTACTCCGGCGAGTCGGACGCGCGGCGCATCGTCACCGGCCTCGGTCTGAGGCCAGATCGCGTCGACCTCGCGCTCGGGGTGCTTTCCGGAGGCGAGCGGCGCCGTGTGGAGCTGGCGCGGGTGCTGTTCGCCGCCAACGACCTCATCCTCCTCGACGAACCGACCAACCACCTCGACAGCGACGCCAAGACTTGGCTGATGGACTTCCTTCGCGAAACCCGCAGCGCCGTGATCGTGGTCAGCCACGACCTCGTGCTGCTCGATGCCGCCATCACGCGCGTCCTCCACCTGGACGCGGGGCGGCTGATCGAGTACCGCGGCACCTACTCGCAGTACCAGCAGGCCCGCGCGCTCGAGGAGAAGCGGGCGACCGCTCTCGCCGGCCGCCAGGAGGCCGAGATCAGGCGCCTGAGCGTCCTGGCCGAGGTCATGCGGCGGCAGACCGCAAAACGCGCGCGGACCGCGAAGTCGATTTTCAAGCGCGTCGACCGCTTGAAGGCTCAGCAGGTGAGCGCGCCTCGTCGCGAGCGCAAGGTCAAGGTCCACTTCCCGGATCCACCGCACGGCGGTCGTATGGCGCTGACGGCCGAAAAGCTGGCGAAGGGCTACGGAGGACCGATGGTGTTCCGCGATGTCAGCTTCGAGGTCGAGCGCGGGCAACGGCTGCTGGTGATGGGCCTGAACGGCGCCGGCAAGACGAGCCTCCTGCGCATCCTGGCGTCCGAGACCCAGCCGACGGCGGGGTCGTTCCGATTGGGTCACAACGCCTCCCTGGGCTACTACGCGCAGGAGCACGAGGGCATCCGAGCCGGCGTCACCGTCCTGGCCCACATGCGCGAGCAGTCGGACGCCGAAGAGCGAGTGCTGCGGGCGCTGCTGGGCAGCTTCAGCCTCACCGGCGACATCGCGCGCCAGGACGCGGGCACCCTTTCCGGAGGCGAGAAGACCAAGCTCGCCCTGGCCCAGCTGGTGGCCGGGCGCCATAACCTGCTGCTGCTGGACGAGCCGACCAACAACCTCGACCCGCCCTCTCGCACCGGGGTCGCCCATGCCCTGGCCGAATGGCCAGGCACCATGATCATCGTCAGCCACGACCCCGAGTTCGTCGAGGCGCTTCGACCCGGGCGGGTCCTGTTCATGCCCGAAGGTCGCCTCGACTACTGGGAGGAAGACCTGCTGGACGTCGTCTCGCTGGCCTGACCCACAATTAGCGCATGAGCACGACCGACCCTCCCCATCGGCCTGCGCCTGCGGCGGAGGCCACTTCCCCACAAGGTGGGGAAGCCAGAGAGATCGTGATGCCCGATCTCGAGGGCGCCGAGGAGATCACCATCGGGGCCTGGAGCAAGAAGAAGGGCGATCACGTGGACGAGGGCGAGACCCTGCTCGAGGCGCTCACCGACAAGGTCAACGCCGAGATCCCCTCCCCGGTCAGCGGGGTGGTCGCGGAGCTGCTGCTGGGCGAGGGCGACCCGGTCAGGCCGGGTCAGCCGATCGCGAGGGTGAACCCGGACTAAGTCTTGGCTTCGGTGAGGAGCTTGTCTTCCTCCTCACCCAGCTTGCGACCGAACCACCAGGCGACGCCCAGGAGGATCACCACGCCGATCGCGATCGGGATCGCGAACGGACCAAGGGTGGCGGCGACCGCCTGGTAGTGCTGGCCCAGCTTGTAGCCGGCATACGCGAGCGCGAAGTTCCAGGGGATGGCGCCGGCGAGCGTGGCGAGTATGAACAACACGTATCCGATCTTCGAAACCCCCGCCGGAAACGAGATGTAAGTGCGGACGATCGGGAGCAGGCGGCCGACGAATACGGCCCATAGGCCGAAGCGCTTGAAGAAACGCTCGGCGAGCTTCAGGTGGCCGCGGCTCAAACCCATCCAGCGCCCGAACCGGCTGAGCACGACGCGCTCGCCGAAACGCCGCGTGAGGTAAAACGCGATCAGCGACCCGGCCAGGTTGGCGACGCTCGCCACCAGGACGACCAGGATGAAGTTCAACTTCCCCTGGGAGGCCAGCGCGCCTCCGAGGGGGACGACGATCTCGCTGGAGATGGGCAGGCCGGCGCTCTCCCCCGTCATCGTCACGAAGATGGCCAGCAGGCCCCAGGTGCCGACCAGGCTGATGAGAAACTGGGTCAAGAGTCGCCCTTGGGCGGCTGGACCGCTCGAAAAGGCAGCGTCCGGACCTGCTGGTCGTCGATGAGGATCTCGAAGCGATAGAAACCCGCCTTGGGGATCGGCACGCCCGAGAGGTTGATCACGATGTTGGCCGCCAGGTCCCACCCTTGCGGATGCTCTGCGGGCACGGTTCGCAGCGGCAGGTTGACCACGAGGGGCTGCTGCAGAACCGGGTTCCCGTCCTCATCGCTGCAGTGGACCTCCAGCTTGTGCGGTCGCTCCGATTCGAGCCGGCTGGAGAGAAGGCGAAGCACCATGGCTCCACCGAATGGGGCCGGGAACTGATCGCGCCACAGCGTGTCGATGCCCGCGCCGAGGATGTAGACGAGCCCGTTAGGCGGACCCTCCGCGGCGTTGGCGAGCAGCGCCCAGTCAAGCCTCAACTCTGCGACTTGACGACGTCGCCGCCTTTCATCACAAGATGCACATTGTCCGGCTTCGACAGCAAAGTCAGGTCCGCCACCGGATCGCCGGGCACTCCGATGAGGTCGCCCCACGATCCGGGCGCGAGCGTCCCCACTCCCTTCATGCCGATCGTCTGCGCCGCGATCGTCGTGGCCGAGCGGATGCAGTCGATGGGCGCCATACCCAGCTGCTGCATGAGCAGGAACTCTTCGCCGTTGCTGCCATGCGGCCCAACTCCCGTGTCCGTGCCGAAGGCGATCTTGACGCCGGCCTCGACGGCCATGCGGATGCTTGCGGCGTGGTCCTTGATGACGTCGCGCGCCTTGCCCGCGGCATACGCCGGCATCTTGCCCGCCTCGGCGTGCCTGATGACCCACTGCGGGGCGACAAGCGTCGGTATCAACGCATTGCCGCCGTCGAGCATCATCTCGATGGCGTCGCCGTCGAGCCAGATCCCGTGCTCGATCGTGGCCACGCCGCCTTTCAGGGCATTCTTAATGCCGGCGTTGGCCTGCGCGTGAGCCATCACCTTGAGGCCATGCGTGGCGGCTTCCTCGACGGCGGCTCTGATCTCGTCGAGCGTCAAGGCGGAATGGTGCGGCTGGTCGCCGGGCGAAAGCACGCCACCCGACGTGCACAGCTTGATCCAGTCGGCACCCGCCCGAATCACCTCGCGCACGCGCAGCCTCATCGCCTCGACACCGTCGACCACGTTGTAAGGCCGGTCGGGCAGCGGGATGTCGAGGTCGGCCCCGCACATGAAGTGCGAGTCGGTGTGGCCGCCGGTCTGGCTGAGGGCGCTGACCGTGACGTACATCCGCGGGCCGGGGAAGTACCCGGCGTCGATGGCCATCCTGATTCCCGCCGGCGAGCCAGACGCATCGCGCACGGTCGTAAAGCCCGCATCCAGGGTGCGGCGGGCTGCGCGCACCGCCCGCATGAGCTCAAGGGTTGGCGGGGTGGTGAGCTCGCGAGCGAAATCGAGGCCTTCGCCAAGCGAGGTGAGGTGCACGTGGCAGTCGATGAGCCCGGGCAGGATCGTGAAGGCCGAAGCGTCGATCGTTTCGGCGTCGCGAGGCACGTGCACACCGGCGCTCTTGCCGGCATGCGTCACGCGCCCGTCCTCGATGACGACCACTGCCTCGGGCGTGGTCTCGCCGGTGGCTGGGTCGAGGAGGGCGTCGGCGTGGACAGCGCGAATCACGGAGCGATGTTAGGGCCTGTCGCGAGGTCGGAATTCAGTGCGCTCGAAGATCGAGCCTTCCGGCCAAACCAGCAGCGTGGCCGCGGCCAGGCGCTGCGGGCGGTCCGCCGCCGCCTCTCACGACTGCTCAATCGGAACTCCTGTGGTTTTCCTCAGTCTATGAGGCCGTTACCCCGGTGAGGTGCGAGCGCTCGCCCTGGTTGGGCGAGTCGCAATGACAACACACAGCGCGGCGGCAGGGAGGCCCAATACCCACGCGACCACGCTGACACCCATCCCCGCCAAGCCGATCGTGCTCCCGCCAACCTTGAGTAGTGTCATCACGTAGAGCAACTCACCCAAGAGCATCAGCAGCCCGGCGCCGGCAAACATCCTGCTGGCCCACGTCTCTGTGGGTTCCGACAGCAAACGGCTGACCGCAACAGCGGCGATGCCGAGGCAGAGATCCCAGGCGAACATCTCGATGAAGTTCGCCGGTGATGAGGGCGTATAGAGATCGAAACGCGCATCGATGTAGCCGCCAAGCTCTGTGAGAATTGCCAGTTGCACGACGCGATTGAGAGTCGCCATGGTTGCGAATGCAACCGCTGCGAAGAGGGCCATGCGGGACAGGATCCGTTTCGAAGGGCGACCTCTGCCAATCAGCACTACCATCCACACGAGTGCGGGGGCGGCGACAAATACGCTCAATGAAGCGATGAGTCGCGTGATGAAAATGGGTGGCATTGGCATGCCGACCACAGCATTTGGCAGTAGGGCCGCCACGTAGATCGCCGTGGCCACCAGGAATACGTACGCCGGCGAGTGAACTGATCGGCCGAGGCTTCTGTTGGCGGGGCCCCGTGCCGCTTGGGGCAGATGAGCGGCAATGTTTCCCATATCCGCTAGCCAGTTCGGCGAGAGGCGTCGCGACGATATGCCCAGAGCGCGAGCCCGAAGAAGACAACCGCGTAGCCGACTAGCCAGGCAGCACTGACGACCACGCTTTCGGTCGATACTCCGATCGCAGACCAGGCAAGCTGGCCGTAGTGGTACGTGGGAAGGTAGCCGGCCGCCTGCTGAACCAGATTGGGCAGCTGGCTCATGGGCACGAGGAACCCCGAGGCGAAAGCGAGAAGCATGTAGACGATGTTGACGATCGCGACCGCGGCATTCGGGGAAATGAGGTACGCAATGGTCAGGCTGAGGCCCAGCATCGGGAGGCTTCCTACGACCAGGTAGGTCAAGATCGCGAACCATGTTGCAGGTTCGAAACGCACTCCCGCAGCGAACGCGACCGCGAAGAGAACCATCAGAGTGATGATCGCGAACACGATCGCGACCAGAACGCGGGCGGCGATGTCGACCGCCGGGGGCAGCGGTGTTGCGCGCATCAGGAGATCGTTCTTTTGACCTCGATCCATAGCCACCGTGGCCCCAAAGGTGAAGACCATGATCAGCCCGACGCCATAAGCCCCAAGGCCGACCAGCATGTACGCGCCCATTGAAACCGTAGGCGAATAAGCCTGACTCGCGTGAGGCAGCCCGAAGAGCAGATACAGCAGGACTGGGAGAATGATCGCGATCAAGCTCATAGCGGGTTGGCGCAGGAGCAGACGCGCTTGTGCGCGGGTCTGCTTGTACAGCGTCCTTCCGATCGGCGCCGGCCGTCGTGTCGGGCTCGCTGAGCGGATGGCGATAGTGCTCATGCTGCCGCGCCCGCGGGGTTGGTCAGGGCCAGAAAAGCCTCTTCGAGGTCCGCGCCGACGACTTCGAGGTTCACGGGCCGTATTCCGCGCTGGATCAGGGCGATCAGTACGTCTTCCGGATGATTGCTCAGAAAACGGACGGACGTGCCGGAGAGATCGAGCCATTCCAGCGGCAAGCCGCTGAAGTCGGCCCGGGTGAGTGTGGGGTCTGCCATGAAGGTGACGCGGTGACCTGGCACACGCGCCTTGATATCCGCCGGCGGAGCATCGGCGATGACGTGCCCGTGATCGATCACGACGATTCTTTCCGCGAGCTCGTCTGCCTCCTCGATGTAGTGAGTGGTCAGCACGATGGTTCGCACGCCGCTGCCGGCAAACTCCCGAATGTTCTTCAGGAACGTGTGGCGGGACGCAACATCCATGCCCACGGTCGGTTCGTCGAGAAACAGCAGCTCAGGGTCGCCGCAGATGGCGAGCGCGTAGTAAAGACGCTGGCGTTCCCCGCCTGAGAGCTCGTCAATTCGGCGTCCAGCCCTGTCCTCGAGCATCGCCAGCTCCAGTGCCCTGGCGACGGGGATTGGCGAGGCATAGTAGGAACCGAACAGGTCCACTGCCTCCGCGACCTTCAGCAGCCTTGGCACACCCGACTCCTGAAGCATCACTCCGCACCGCGATCGGGCGCGCCGGTCGGTGGGTTGGAGGCCGAAGAGCCGGACCTCCCCGCTCGTCGGCCGGCGCAACCCAAGCATCAAGCTGATCGCTGTCGTCTTCCCGGCTCCGTTGGGTCCGAGGATGGCCACAACCTCACCCTCGTTGATGGAGAGATCAACCCCGGTCAGCGCTTTGACCGCGCCGTAGTTCTTCGTCGCCCGAACCAGCTCGACTGCCGCGTCTCGCACGGATCGAACGTAGCGAAGCGGGTGGGTATGAGGGAGGGTCGATCGGCACCTCTTCGCAGGGACGTCCGATTCAGGCTACCCGGGCTCTCGGCCGGGCCATCTGGCCTGACCGGGACGGGCGGTCTGCCAGTGTCGGGCCCAGCTTGCGGGGATGACGATTACAGAGTGGAGTGGCATGACTTCTACCTGACCGTAGGAGGCGTCAGCGGCGCGCTGGTCGGGTTGTTGTTTGTGGCGATGTCGCTTCGGACGCATGAGCTCGGGGGAACCTCCCTCTTGGGGGCATCAAAGCAGGCACTGCTGGCGCTCGTGATCGCGTTGGTCCTTTCCCTCTTCATGCTGGCGCCGGCAGCCCTCACTCCAATCGTGGCCGGCGGCCTTGTCATCGGTGGTGCCGTGATGCTGCCGGGCTCGCTGGTCGGTCAGTCGGTGATCGCCCGCCGCCGCGTCACCGCTGCATTCGCAGTGGAGGCCGGCGGATTCGACCTTGCCTGCATCGCCCTGATAGCTGGTGGTCTGGCGAAACTCGCAAACCTGTGGACGGGGCCTGCCGATGTGATTCTGGGGGCAACCGCGATCTTACTGATCGTGCTCGCCATCTTTCGATCCTGGCGGCTGGCGACCGGCCAACCACCAAGCGTTGTCTTCGCGAGCTCGGGCGAAGTTGGATCGACAGTCGACGGGCATTGATCGGACGTACTCGAGTCTGGGTTCGGGGGGCCTGGATGGACTCGAACCATCGGCCAGCCGATTATGAGTCCCGAGAGAAGCCGTCCGACACTTCCAGCGACGTCGTGCCGAGTACAGCCGGGTATAAGGGACCCTTTCCAGGGGGGCCTGTGGCCCGTGACTTCTCGTGTGAGCTGAACGATGCTCGGGTTGCTGCATTGAGAGACGTAAAGGGGTGATTGAAATGGCAGTAGAAGGCAAGTTTCAGCAGGCGTCGGTCGCCGAGTGCGGGCCCCCCTGGTACGCCTTCGCTTTCGCCGGCCTCGCGATCGCGAGCATCTGGGTGAGCGTGGTTGTCGCGAGCATATACGCACCGGACTTTGTGTCAGGATCGCAGCAGGAACACCTGACGCTGGTCGGTTGGGTCGACTGGGTATGGGGCGCTGTCGCGACCGGCTTCGTCGTGCTGGCAGCCATGCAGGGAATCCGGGCGGCGACCACGAGTCTGGCGGCCTGGATGTCACTCGGGATCGGAGTCGCCCTGACGTGGCTCGGGGTTTGCCTCGTGAGCGTCTTCGCGCCGGTCTTCATCACCGGCAGCGACCCCACCCGCATTCCACTGGCGGCGATGGGAATCCCAATCCTCGGGGTATTCGTGACCTGGTTCGTATGCACCTTCGTCAAGGCGGCATTCCAGCCAAACAAGGCGTAGCGCTCGGCGAGAGGTCGGGCCCCAACCCGACCTCTCGGTCGGGCCAATCCACCCTCGCCTTGATTCACGAGGTCCCACAAAGAACCTCAGTTCAGCTGTTCGTTCTTCTTGTCTACGGGATTCGGTTCGACATAGACGATGAGACGCCAGCCGTTCCAGCTCCAAGTCAACAGGCCCCCAAGCAGGCCGACGGCCAAGAGCCCGAATCCGAGATCTCCAGCTTTGTCGAGGATAAGGGACACACCGCCCGCAGTCGCGGTGAGAAAAGCGACGATGCCCGCAGCGGCAGGCAGCCATATGAAGCCCGGCTCGCCTCGTACCCGTAGCGACATGACGATGAGGCTCAGGAGGCCGCCGAGACCGAAGGCGACCTCGGTCGCCGCCGACCAGATAAGTAGGCGTTCGGGTATCAGGAGCACGAACGAAGCGACGCTGACTGTCAACATGCCGGCGAGCACTCCGAGCGCCCTTGTTCGGAAGAGCGGCTGTTGAAGCAACCGGGTTGGATGAAGCGACAGCGCGACCAACACCAATCCGGTCAAAGTGGCAGCGGCTGCGCCAAGACCGAGGTAGAAGTCGTGCCAATTGTCAGATCCGCTCAACACCTGCCCGCCAGCATCAGCGGCTCCTGACCGGTCTTGACCCTTGAAATAAGGAGGGTTTCGAGGACCTCAACGGCACGCCTTAGTCCATCCTCTGCTCGTACCTGGCGGGTGACAGCCGCAGCTCGCTGTTGCATCTCGTGATCATGAGTACGGCCCAAACGTCACGCATCGATTTCACAAGCTGCTGACGCGAGCCAAGCTGCCGCCCATGCGCTTCCACGACCTTCGCCATGCCTGCGCGCCACTGCTGCTCGTCCAAAGCGACCACCTTCGCATGGTCATGGAGACGCCAGGCCACAGCCAGATCAGCCTGACGATGAACACCTACAGCCACGTGATCCCGGCCCTATAGCGAGAGGCGGCTGAGAAGATGCAGGCCGTCCTCGAAAGCACCCAATGAGGCGTCAGCGAGGATTCGATTGCGCAAGGGGCGGTCCCACTACCTCAAGCGCATGCGTCTCGACTCCGAGGCGAGCGAACGCCTCTATCCCGCGCTGCTCGACGGGCAGCTGCGCGTAGCGCACGAAGAACTGCTCGAACGCGATCGATGCGGGCATCGTGCCGGCGAAGAAGCGCGCCGGAGCATCGCCGATGTTCTGCCACGTGTGCGGTGTCCGACGCGGGATGAACAAGAACGCTCCAGGCGCCGCCTCATTCATGTCGTCTCCGAGCTTGACCCTGAACCGGCCTTCCAGAACCCAGATGAACTCGTCCTCATTAGGGTGCATATGAAGCGGCGGTCCTTCTCCGGGCATCGCGACCGTATCGATCGCCGTCAGCGATCCTCCACTCTGATCGCTCATGAGCTTGAAGGTCAGGATTCCGCCGACGGGATTCTCGACCGAAATGCCTCCCCCCGGGGCGAGTGCGA
>DASWBB010000063.1:0-53636 GCA_036390875.1 Candidatus Dormiibacterota bacterium | reverse complement strand
CCGTTCGTCGGTGGCGACCTGCAGCTGGCGGTGGCCCTGGCGATCATCATCGCCGTGCTGGTGATCAAGCCGAACGGCCTTTTCGGACGGGCATCCGTGCGCAACGTATGAGCGTCCTCGTGCACCGCCTGCGCAGCGCGCCGCCCCGCTACTGGCTGGTTCTGGTCGTCGCGATCTTCTTCCTCGGGCTGCCGACGGTGGTCACCAGCTTCCAGAGCAGCGAGTGGACCCAGGTCCTGATCTTCGCGATCGTGATCATGGGTCTGAACATCCTGGTCGGCTACAGCGGCCAGATCTCACTCGGCCACGGCGCCTTGATGGCGGTCGGCGCGTACACGAGCGTCATCCTGATCCACCGTTATCACGTCAACTACCTGGTCACCATCCCGATTGCCGGCCTGCTCACGGGCCTGGTCGGATTCCTGCTGGGCATCCCGGCGCTCAGGCTCTCAGCGCTCTACCTTGCCCTCGCCACGTTCGCCCTGGCGGTAGTGACGCCAAGCCTGATCAAACGCCCTGCGCAACTCACGGGCGGCGTGCAGGGGCTGTTCATCGCGGCACCCGACCCGCCGCAATTCGCCAAGGACGCTTTCGGGGCGGTGACGGGTGGCGCCGCGATGACGAGCGACCAGTGGTTTTACTACGTCACCGTAGTGATCGCGATCCTGCTCTTCTGGTTCGCCTGGAACCTCGTGCGACACCGGCCCGGCCGCGCGCTGCGCGCGATTCGCGACCGCGAGGTGGCGGCTGCCGCCTCTGGGATCAACATCGCCGGATACAAGACCCTGGCGTTCGGGATCTCGGCCTTCTACGCCGGCATCGGCGGCGCGCTGTACGGCCTGACCAGTGGCTCCGTGTACCCGGACTCGTTCCCGCTGGCCCTGTCATTCCAGCTGCTGGTCGGGACGGTGATCGGCGGCCTGGCCTCGATCGCCGGTCCCCTGGTCGGCGGCATCTTCACCTTCTGGCTGCCGATCGTCTCCAGCCAGTTCGTCGCGTCACAGCCATGGATTCCCGCCCAGATCGCGGCGGCCTTCAAGAACGCGGGGCCGGCGGTGACTTACGGGGCGCTGCTCATCCTGATCATGATCTTTGCCCCCAACGGGATCGTGGGCCTGATCACCAGCGGCTACACCCTCCTCCGACGGCGCCTGCGGAGGCCCGCCGATCGGGAGACTGGACAAGTACCGCCCGATCCTCAGACTGTTTAAATACATCTTTATGAAAACGGGAGGAAGTTCTATGGCAAAGACCGGGTCTCGCTTCGCGGCGATCGCAGCCTTTATGGTCACCCTTGCCGCCTGCGGGGGTGCGGCCAGCCCGACTGTGGCGACCGACGTCGGGGTCACAAGCAACTCGATCCTGCTCGGCAGCACAATCGCCCTGTCGGGCGTAGCGGCCTCCTACGGCACCATATCCGCCGCCGAGAACGCCTACTTCACCTATATCAACAACCAGGGCGGGGTCAACGGCCGGAAGATCACCTTCAAGATCCTCGACGACGCCTATAACCCGGCCCAGACGGTTCCACTGACAAAGCAGCTGGTCGAGCAGGACCAGGTCTTTGCAATGTTCGGCGGCCTGGGGACGCAGGCCCAGACCTCCGTCCGCGACTACCTGAACTCGAAGAAAGTGCCCCAGCTCTTCGTAGCCACGGGCGCGACCACGTTTGACCTCGACTTCGGCAAGGCGAGTACCGCGGATTCGTCCATCAAGTGGAATTACACGATCGGCTGGCAGCCGCCCTACCAGGGCGAATCGCGCATCTACGCCAAGGACGTCCTCGCCAACCACCCCAACGCCAAAATCGGCGTGCTGTATCAGAACGATGACTACGGCCAGGACTACCTGAAGGGACTCACCGACGGCCTCGGCTCCAACGCCTCGATGATCATCGACAAGGAAAGCTTCGATGCGACCGCGCCCAACGTCACGTCGCAGCTCGTGAAGCTGCACGCATCGGGCGCCGACACCTTGTTCGTCTTCGCCATCCCGACTCCGACCATCACGGCCCTCGCCACCGTCACCGCGCTGGGCTGGAAGCCGAGCCAGATCTACATCAACTCGGTGTCGAACGTCGCGTCCTACATGAAGTTCGCCGAATCCAAAGGCGCTTTCATCGACGGCGCGATCAGCGTCGCCTATATCAAGGACCCGACCGACTCGCAGTGGGCCAGCGACGCAGGCATGCAGCTCTACAAGACCGCCATCGCCAACTGCTCGACCTGCGATGCCAACAACGGCTTCAACATCTACGGCGTCGCCGTCGCGTACACCATGGTGGACATCCTCAAGCAGGCGGGAACGAACATGACCCGCGCCAACGTGATGAGCATCGCCTCCAGTCAGCTCAACGAGAACAACCCCTTCCTGCTGCCGACCGTGGTCGTCAAGACCACATCCACCGACCACTTCCCGATCATGCAAGAGCAGGTGGAGCAGTGGTCGAGCCACGCGTGGCACCTGCAGGGCAGCATCATCGACGAGCGTGGCACGATCAAGTAGCCCTTAGATAGAGATCTTTGAGCGGGGCCGGCACGCAACCGGCCCCGCTATATTTCCGGCAGTGCTGAATCGCCTCAAGCCTTACTGGCTCCACGCCTACCTGCTCACCTACACGCCCCTCCTGCTCCTCGCTGACAGCCGGATCACCGCGCTGTGGCAGCAGTGGGCGCTCGGCGTGCTCACGTTCGCCGTCCTCTACCTGTCCGCGCTGAAGGCGCCCAAGGAGCAGCGCCTGCAGGTGTGGACCTGCGTGATCGTAGCGACCGGGTTCGAGGTCTTCGGATCGCTGGTCTGGGGCGTGTATCGATATCGGCTGCACAACGTGCCCCTGTTCGTCCCGCCCGGCCACGGCATGGTGTACCTGTTCGGCCTGATGGCAGCCCGCACGCCGGTCGTGCTCCAGTACGGCAAGCGAGTCGCGCATGTCGTCCTCGCCGGCGCCACCACCTGGGCGGTGCTCGGGCTGACCTTGCTGCCGGTGATCACGGGGCGCGTCGACCTGCAGGGCGCCCTGTGCCTGCCCGTGTTCGCATACTTCGTCCTCCGCTCGCCGCGGTGGCCGCTGTTTGCCGCGATCTTCATCGCCACCGGCGAGCTCGAGATCTTCGGCACTGCCTTCGGCAACTGGGCCTGGCTCCCGGTGGCGCCGTGGACGCACATCCCATCCGGCAACCCGCCCTCGGTGATCGCGGGCGGCTACTGCGTGATCGACGCCTCAGTGCTGCTGGTGATGCGGGCGCTGGTGTGGGTTCGCGCTCAGCCCTTCATGCCCACGGTGGCGGTGCCGACGGTCGTGCGGTTGCCGGTGGAATCTTCGCCCCAGACCTCCAGCTCGACCTGATCGCCGTCCACCTTGGTGACCCTGCCGCGGCAGCGATACGGCCGTCCGGGCTGGTCTATGCCTCGATAGCTGACCTCGAACGCCTCCAGCGTGCCTCGCTCGCCCAGCCAGTCCGTGACCAGCTGACCCAGGAATGCTGCCTTCAGGAGACCGTGCAGGATGACGCCAGGCAGGCCGACGCCACGCGCGAAGTCCTGGTCGTAATGGATCTCGTAGAAGTCGCCCTGCGCTCCCGCGTACTGCACGAGCTGGCGCGTCGTCGGATGCTTGACCAGCTCCGGAATCTCATCTCCGGCTTTCACCTTCATCGCCGGATTGCGGTCCCACGCAAACGCGCCACCGGCCGCCCATGCTGGTTGACGTACTCGGTCTCGAAGATGATGAACAGCAGCGTGCCGCTCGATCCGGGCTTCTCGTAAACGTCCGCGACCTTCCCGGTCGCGGTGATGCGGTCGCCCACCTTCACCGGCTCGAGGTACTCGAAGCGGTTGCCGCCGTTGAGCCAGCCCTTGCCGTACTCCTCGGCTTCGGCCAGGTGGATCGAGGTGGGCGCGATGGCGACCAGGAACGTGGGCGGCGCCTCGCTGAGCCAGCGTGGATTCGGGTCGCCGATGGCCTCGGCGAAGCGCTTTAGATGACCGGCCTCGACCGTCGCTGTGACGGATGGCGCCGACTTTCCGATGCGCGCCCGCAGCCGTTCGACGACCGAAGTAACCGTGCTCATCGACCGCGGGGGAGCCCCAGCACGCGCTCGGCGATGATGTTGCGCTGGATCTCGGACGAGCCGGCGTAGATCGTCTCCGCCTGCGCCCACATCCAACCGTACTGCCAGCGCCCGTCCTCGATCGCGAACGGCGAGCCGGGCGCGAGCGCGCCGTATGGTCCCTGGACGCCAACGGCCATCTCCTGGATGCGCTTGTCCATCTCGCTCCAGTAGAGCTTGGTCAGGGACGCCTCAGGCCCGGGCGCATCGCCGTGCTGGGCTTTGGTCAGGCTGCGGAGACCGTTGAGCCGGAACACATGCGCCTCGATCTGCGCTTGCGCCACCTTCTGGCGCACGGTCACGTCGGCGCCGGCGCCGCGGTCGCGGGCCAGTCCGGCAAGCTCTGCCACGACCCGCTCGAACCGAGCCGCCTGCGCGAGGCCGCCGCGCTCGAACCCGAAGACCGTCATGGCGATCTTCCAGCCCGCCCCGGGTTCACCGACAACGTCGCGGTCTTCCACCACCGCGTCGGTGAGAAAGATCTCGCTGAACTCACCGCCGCCTGTCATCTGGCGGATTCGCCGCATCTCGACTCCGGGCTGATGCATGTCGACCAGGAAGAACGAGATCCCCTTGTGCGCATCGGCCGCTGGGTCGCTGCGCGCGAGCAGGAAACTTTTGTCGGCGTAGTGCGCGCCGCTCGACCAGGTCTTCTGACCGTTGAGGACCCAGTGCCCGTCGCGGCGCTCCGCGCGGGCGCGCAATCCCGCCAGGTCACTGCCGGCGTCGGGCTCACTGAAGCCCTGGCAGAAGTTCAAGTCGCCCGAGAGGATCTTCTCGACGTAGGTGTCCTTCTGCCACTGTGATCCGTGGACGAGCAGCGTGGGCGCGAGAAGGCTCACGCCGAGCCGTCCCAGGATGATGGGCGCTCCCGCTTTCTCCATCTCCTCCTGATAGATGGCCTGCATGACCGGGGTCGCCTCGCGGCCGCCGGCAGACTTAGGCCATGCGAGCTTCAGCCAGCCGGCTTCGTGAAGACGGCGCTGCCACTGACGCTGCAGGTCGGTCTCCTCTTCCTCGCGGAAACCGCCCACTCCGCGGTGGCGCCACTCTGCAGGGAGGCTGCGATCGAGCCAGCCACGGACCTCGAGCCGGAAGGCTTCCTCGTCAGCTGTGAAGCCCAGATCCACGCCGATAATTATGAGAGGGAGCCGGACAACGCTCGTCTAGTCGTTTAATAGGTCAATGGCCTCGGACGTGCTGTGCGGCCGCTGCGGGACTCTACTCACGAATCCGAGCGCGCCGTGCCCGCGATGCGGAGCGCCCGCTTCGGGCGCATACCAACCCGTGTATGGCCAATCGCGCAAGAGCCCCGGCCTCGCGGCCGCACTGGCGATCGTCCCCGGCCTCGGCCATTTCTATCTTGGCCACAACGTGAAGGGGGTCGCATACCTGGTCGGCGTCGGAGGCCTGCAGTTCTTCGGCTTCGACCTGGACCTCAGCGTGATCGGGGCCGCGATCGGAGTTCCGATGGAGCTCGGCGGCGCCGGTCTGTGGCTGTTCAGCATCGTCGATGCATACCGAACCGCCAAGCAGATGGAAAAGACCTAGCCGGCTTTTCTGCGCTTCCTGGTCGGGGTGGCGCGCTTTCGCGTTGCTGGTGCGGCGGCGGTCGTGCGACGCTTGCGGCGTTTCGGAGTCCCGAGCGCCTTTTGGACCCGGCGCTGAATGGTGCGCAGGCTGCGCTCGACGGCGCCGCTCGCAGCTTTCGTGCCGCGTTCCGTCAGCTTCTCCACCTGTCGCTTGAGCTTGCGGTTCTCCTTGATCAGCTCCGCGACCATGCCGTTCAGCTGCTGAATCAGCTCGTTGCCGTCAAGCCGGCGGCGCGTTCGGGTCGTCGACTTGCTGCCAGGTGGGCGACCACGTCGGCGTGGCTGCTGTGCGTTTTCGTCTGCCATCTCGGCTCCTGATTCAGAAATTCTTGGTGCGGACAAATTGCAGTATAGCCACGCTAATCCGCACCAATCTTGATCAGGTCATGCCGCGGCAAGAGCAGGTTGGCGCGACATGCTCTTCAAACCTTCGCGTGCTAATTCATGCGCGGGATTGGCTTTACGGCTGACATAACGGACGACGCGCCAGCCGCGACGACAGCGCTCGCGGACCTCGAATACCGCGAGACGGAAGCTGTCACTCGAGGGCATGCGGCTGCGCACGACTGGCGCACAGTCGGTGCGCACGATGACGCGGTGGTACGGCCAGCGGGCCGCGGCGAGATCCAGAGCCCCGGCACACACGTGCGCCTCCAGTTGGGCCGAACCGCCGAGATGCGAGAAACCAAACGATTCCGTATAGACGGCGCGGCCCCTGATGAAAACGGCCAGGCCACACCCAGCCCGGCCGTTTCTGTCGAGAGCGGCGTCCACATAGATCACCAGGCACTCCCGCAATAACCGTCCCTCCTTGAGAGCGTAATTCAGGATCGAGGCAGAGCCTAACACTATGTTGCGGGCTTGTGGCAACGGTGCCACTAGATGTGGGGTAGTGCGACTCCCCACCCGCACGAGGCGTGCTACGCACGCCTGTGCGACCTCCCCACTACGTGGGGAGGTTAGGCGGCAGGTCGGTTCCCATCGCGTGAAAGCCCCCGTCCACGTGCACCAGCTCGCCGGTGGTCATGTTCAGGTAGTCGGACAGAAGCGCCACCACGGCCCGGCCGACCGGGGTGCGGTCCTGCAGGTTCCAGCCCAGCGGAGCCCGCAGGCCCCACACCTCTTCGAAATCCTTGAAACCTGGAATTCCGCTCGCGGCCAGTGTCGCCAGAGGACCTGCGCAAACTGCGTTCACGCGAATTTTGTACCGACCGAGATCGCGCGCGAGATAACGAGTCACCGATTCCAGAGCTGCCTTGGAAACGCCCATCCAGTCGTATTTCGGCCACGCTTGTGTGGAATTATCGAAATCGAGAGTCACCAATGATCCGCCGTGCTCACGCATCAGCGGAAGAAAACCGGCCGCGATCTCCTTGAATGAAAATGCGCTCACCTGCAGCGCCATGGCGACGCTCTCCCATTTCGTGTTCAGAAATTGGCCGCCGAGCGCATCTGCGGGCGCAAATGCAACCGAATGGACGATCCCGTCCACCCGATCCCATTTCCTGCTTGTCTCTTTGACAGCGGCTGCGATGTCATCGGGTTTGCTGACGTCCATCTCGAGAATTTCGGGGACTGGGTTCAGCTTCTTGGCTGTCATCTGAGTGATGGTCATCATCCGGCCGAAGCTCGTCAGCAACAGCTCCGCGCCCGCCTTCTGCGCCTCGACCGCGATCGCGTAGCCGATGCTGCGCCGATCGCTCATGCCTGCGATTACGATCCGCTTGCCTTCAAGAATCACGGCCGAATCCTAATCCAATCACCGGGGGTCCTTGCCGGTAGCCACCGGGGCGTCACGGCTCGACCAGTCGCTCCAGGATCCCTCGTAAAGGCGCGCGTCGGCAACGCCTGCAAGCTCCAGCGCGAGCAGGTCATGGCAGGCGTTGACGCCTGATCCGCAGTAGACGACCACGCCGCGCTTCCCGTCGACACCGAGCGCCTCGTACCGGCGCCGCAGCTCGTCGGGTGATTTGAATCGCGCGTCGGCGTCGAGGTTGTCGAACCATGGCGCGTTGACGGCGCCCGGGATGTGCCCTTTCTTAGGGTCGATGGGCTCTTTCTCGCCCCGGTAGCGCTCGCCCACACGGGCGTCGAGGATGACGGCGCCGTTGCGCGAGCGTGCGCCGGCGGTGGACAGGCGCTTGACCTGTTCGAAATCGACGACTCGCGACCGCTTCGGCGCCTGCGCCTTGAAGTCGCCCGGTGGCACTACCGGGACAGCCGTCTCGAGCGGCTCACCCCAGCCTTGAAGTCCGGAGTCGAGGACCGCCTGGGCGCCGTGGCCGAACCAGCCCAGCAGGAACCAGAGCCGGGCCGCGATCGAGCCGCCCGCATCGTCGTAGACGACCACCCTGGTCCCAGCGCTGATACCAGCGAGGCGCATCTCGTCCTGGAACTTCTGTCGCGTGGGCAGCGGATGCCTGCCGGCGCCGGTGCCGGTGACTGCGTCGAGGTCGACGAACACCGCGCCGGGGATGTGGCCGGCGAGATACCCATCGCGACCCTGGCGGCCCGTCAGGTACCAGCGAAAGTCGACGATCCGCAGGTCGGGTGCGCCGATGTGCTCGCGCAGCCACTCAGGGCTCACCAGCGGCCCGAACCTGCTCACCCTCTCATCTCCACGACGCGGGTGTCGTGACAGAAATGCACAGCTTGCGGATGCAGATCGTGCAGCCTCCGGAGCGAACTGGTCCAGGCATCTCGGTCGGCGTACTGGCCCCGCCAATCGGTGAGGTCGGCGTCTTCACCTGCGCGATAGATGTCCGAGGTGTAAGCGGCGTCACCGATCATGACCGCGCCCCCATCCGGGGTGTCGACGATGACGCTTTGATGGCCCACCGTGTGGCCCGGCGTGGCGACGACCCGGACGCCGTCGGCGATCGTGGCATCGCCATCCACGAGCTCGAATCGAGCGCCCGCGAAATCGAACCACGCTGACGTGCGCTTCTCTTCGCGGCGCGCCCGTTCAAGCTCCGGCCTCTGGATGTAGAACGGCGCGTGCTTGAACACCGCATTCTGCCCGCAGTGGTCGAAGTGGAGATGCGTATTGATGACTATGCGCACGTCGGCGGGACTCAGGTCGTGCTCCGCCAGCACGTCGGCGGCGAGGCGGTTGACGACCTTCCACTCGTTCAGCATGTCCTCAGGCCCGCCGACACCCGTATCGACGAGGATGGCTCCGGCGCGAGGGTGCTTGATCACGAAACCGTGCACGGGAGTGCGGTTGAACCTGTCGATGCGGGCCAGGTGGAGGCGAACGATCTCCATGGCGAGCTAAGAGAGGAAGGGTGAGATCGCGAAGAGGCCGAACAGGAGCGCAACGTAAACGATCGAGTACGTGAACAGGCGGCGGGTCCAGCGGCGCCCGCTGAGGTCGAGCACGCTGATCGTGACCAGCCCCACGCCGAGAACGATGGCGCCGGCAAGGTAGATCGCCCCGGCAGAACCGGTGAAGAAGGGAACCACGCTGACTATCGCCGTCAGGGCCGCGTACACGACGCTGTGACGCTTTGCGGAACTGTCGCCTGCGACCACGGGCAGCATAGGGATGTGAGCGCGGGCGTAGTCGGTCTTGATCATCTGCGCGAGCGCCCAGAAGTGGGGCGGCGTCCAGAAGAAGATGACAGCGAACAGCGCCAGCGCAGTCAAGTCGAGCCGCCCGGTGGCCGCCGCCCAGCCCACCAGCGGCGGCATTGCGCCTGCCGCACCGCCGATGACGATGTTCTGCGGCGTGACCCTCTTGAGCCAGATGGTGTAGACGAAGACGTAGATCAGGGCGCCGGCCAGAGCAAGCGCGGCCGCCAGCAGGTTGGCCCAGGCCCAGAGAACGACAAAGGCGAGCGCATTGAGCGCGATGCCGAAGGCCAGCGCGTGCCAGGCGGGGATGCGTCCGTCAGGAATCGGCCGCCGCCGAGTGCGGGTCATCTCCGCGTCGATGTCGCGGTCGAACCAGCAGTTGATCGCATGCGCGCCACCGGCCGCCAGCGTGCCCCCCGCAACAACGGCGAGGACCGCCTCCAGGCGCGGATGGCCGCCGGCGGCGGGGATCATCACCCCGATGGCCGTCGCATCAAGCAGGACGACCACGCGCAGCTTCAGGAGGCTGATGTAGTCGCGCGCGATACTGATCGCGGTTGGCCTCGACCTGACGGTGACAGCGTTCACGCCAGGCTCTTCCCCACTCTCAGCTGGGACCGCTCAGTGGTCCGGTCAGCTCGCGGAAGCGTGAGGAGCGCGCAGGTGAGAACGCCGGCCCAGACGAGCGTGGCGAGGGCCACGTGCAGTCCATTGAAGAGAGCACCGTCGGTCAGCGCGGCTCCAGCCCCCACGAGGATCTCCACGGCCAGGGCGGCCAGCGTCGCGACCGAGCTCCGGCCGATTCCCGACTGCATCCCCCACCGCCTGATCGCCGTCACGAGGACGTACACGATGAGGATCCCGATCACGAACACCGCACCTCGATGCAGCATCGTGAAAGCGCCGGCGCCGCTGAAATCTGGCGCGAGCCCTCCACCACAGAGCGGCCACGTGCGGCAGGTCCGATCCGCGCCGCTGGCGACGACGGTCGAGCCCGTGAGCATCAGCACGTAGGTGGCGCCGACCGCGAGTGCGGCCAGCCGGCGGAAGCTCCTGTCGGATGCCCCGACCGCGGGCGGACCCGCCACCACAGCGGTCGCGACGAGGAAACCGAGGATCAGCATCGCCAGGCCGAGGTGCACGACCACCAACCACGGGGCGAGATCGTTCGCGACGACGATGCCGCCCAGCACCCCCTCTCCCACCACGCCGATCAGGGACGCGGTCGCGAGCCACGCCACGATCGGCCGCCGCGTGCGAAACACCACCCACGCGAGGACGACGGTCGCGATGATCAGGATGCCCGTCACGCTGCCGACCGCCCGGTGCGAGTATTCGATGATCGCGTGCGGGTCCGCGGGCGGATACGGGCGGCCGTGGCACAGCGGCCAGTCGGGACAGCCGAGGCCGGAACCCGACACTCGGACCAGGCCGCCGAGGGCGATCAGCAGATAGGCGAAGATCGCGGTCACCAACGCAAGCCAGCGAAACCCTGCCACCCCCATCTCCTGCGGAAGTCTACTGACCGCTCAGCTTCGACAGCTCGGCCACCAGCGCGCGCTCGTCCAGCTGGCCGATCTGGCGGGCGTCGATCGAACCATCAGCGCGGACGAAGACCGTGATCGGCAGGCCGATGGCGCCGTAGGCGCGTCCGATGGCGAGGTCCGAGTCGAGCAGCGAGGGCTGATGGACGCCGACGGAGCTCAAGAAGGCTCTCGCCGCCGGCGCGGAATCGCCTTCGTTGACGAGGATCAGCTGAGCGGTCGCCTGGGCGCCGACAGTGCTCTGCAACATCGGCATCTCGGCGCGACAAGGGGCGCAGTAAGCAGCCCAGAAGTTCATGACCAGCGGCCGGCCGAGCAATCCCGACAGGCTGACGCGTCGCCCATCGGTGTCGGCAAGTGAGAAGGCGGGTGCGGCGCCGCTGCCGGCCGCGGGGGGCAGCTCCGGACCGCTGATTGTGAGCAGCGACTGCAGAACCTGCGGCGTCCCCCAGCCGTCGCCGCCGGATGCCAGCTCGTGCAGGCCCTCGACGCTGAGTGCGGTGACCAGGGCTGGAGCGATGTCGTGGCCGACCGACGGCACACCTCGATAGACCAGACGGATGTACCCGTGGCGATCAAGGAGCGCCAGCGTGGAGGTGTGCGTGTCGCCGCTCGCGAGGGCGACGTCAAACGGCTTCCAGAACGCCGTCAATGCATCGGCCGAACCGGTCGCGAACGTCCACGAAGCCCCGATCGTGCGCGCATAGTTCGCCAGCACGGTGGGCGTGTCGGACGCGGAATCCGTCGTCACTTCGGCCAGCAGCACCGAGGGCGGCAGTTTCTGCCTCTGGAGCTGCGCGAACAGGGCCGTGTAAAGCGGACAGGTCTGGTGGCAGGTCGTGTTGAAAGCCGCGATGACCACGTCCTTGCCGGCGATGGTCGCGTTGTCGAACCGGCTCCCGCCCTGGTCCTGGAGAGCGAAGGCCGGCATCGCCACAAACCTGCCCGCCAGCTCGCCGAGGCCGAGGTTGACCTGGTCGTTGCCGGCATAGACGGCGCCGGATATGAGCCGCCCGGCATCAACTCCGAGAAGCAGTGGCTCGACCTGGCCCGCCGCCACCGCAATCGCGACCGGCTGCTCGTCGGTCCCGAGCCGGATCCCGTTGTAGTTGCCGGCGGCAACAGGCAGGGCCAGCAGCTCGCGCTGTTCGGGGGCGGCGGGGACGGCTCCGGACACCGTGCCCAGGGCCGACCAGCCGGCCTGGCCGTGCAGGCTGACCGTGGCGGTCACGATGGAACCGGCCGAACGCGACGAGGCGAGCACCAGGAGTGTTCCTGTGGCCGGCTGCAGGCGCGGCAGCGTCATGAGCAGCCCCACCACGAGCACCGCCGCGAGGGCCCCACCCGCCCATAAGACCCGAGGACTCGGCAGTGGTCTAGGTCCCTACCAGCGGCCTGCCGCCGTACCTCGCGGCGACGTGGTCGATGTAAGCCGCGCAGAGCTCTGCCACGGCATGGCTCTCGATCTGCACCACGTTCTCGGCGTTCTCCTCTCCGCTGTGCGAGAGGTTGAAGCTGCCGGCGTAGACATAGTCGTCTGCAACCAGGATCTTGGCGTGCATGAAGTCGTGCACCGAGCCGACCGCATAGGGGGTCGAGCGTTTCGAGCCGAACTTTGCGGCCGCGACGATCCCGTGGAAGGCGGCAATCTTCCAGGACGCCGTCGCTTGCTGGGCCCACTGGTGCTGGACCTGGTCCATCTGTGTCGCATCGTACACACCGGCAACGTCGACCTTTCCGTGGTCGACCACCTCGGCGAGCGTGCCGAGGACGGGGCCGGATGTGAGAACAGGCGAGCAGATGCGGATTCGCTGCTGCGCCGAGGCGATCGACCTGGCCATCGCGTGCACGAGCTTCAAGCCGCGCCCGGGGCAGAAGTAGACCCGGACGTGAGTCGAGTCGGCGAGCGACTCCCACGTGGAGGAGATCCGTCCCGAATCCGCGACCACGGGATTCTGCCAGAGCTCCTCGAAGTTCTGCGTATAGGTGGCGGCGACGTCCGGTGACGTGATCGTGAAGATCACGTTCTCTTCACGATTCCACGAATCGTTGGTCCAGTTCGCCGATCCGGTGAGCACCGCGGACTGCGGCGTGCCCGCGTCACGCACAACGTACTTGTGATGCATCAGGTTGGGGATGCCCGGAATCGGCTTGATCTCGACTCCAAACGATTTCAGCTGGTCGACGAAAGCCCAGTCGATCTCGGCGGGAGGCGGGATCGGAAGGTCAGCCGGATGGTCCTGGTTGAACATCAGGCGCACGCGCACACCGCGTTTGACGGCATCCGAAAACGCTCCGAGGACGGTGGCCCCGGGACCAGCCGCCAGCCGCAGATCGTAGATGGCGATGTCGAGGGTCTTCGTGGCCGCGCCCAGGAAGGTGGCGATGCGCGCTGCCACCACGTCCGCGGTCTGGCCGCTGTCGGTGAGAAAAAAGAAATCGAGAGACGGGGTGACCGGTGCGACGGCGGCTATCGGGCGTCCGCCTTGTACTCGTCGGCCTCGGTTGGAGGCTCCTCGACATGAACCGGAAGCGGCCTGGTCGCCATCTCGGCTGCCTCCTCGGGATCATCGGTCAGGCAGACGAGGTCGAAGTCCTCTGGCGACATGGCGCCCCGCCCCAGGACGATCCTCCGCATCCAATCCAGCAGCCCGCTCCAGTACTCCGTGCCGAACAGCACGATCGGGAAGTGCTCGATCTTCCCGGTCTGGGCCAGCGTGAGTGATTCGAACAGCTCGTCCAGGGTCCCGAGCCCGCCCGGAAAGATCACGAAGCCGCGCGCGTACTTGACGAACATGTTCTTGCGCACGAAGAAGTAACGGAACTCGACACCGAGGTCGACGTAGGCGTTGAGCTCCTGCTCGTGCGGCAGCTCGATGTTGCAGCCCACGGAGAGTCCGCCTGCCTCCTGGCAACCCCTGTTGACCGCTTCCATCATCCCCGGCCCGCCGCCGGTGATGACCGCAAACCCGCGGCGGGCGAGGGCCGCGCCGAGCTCCCTGCCGTAGGTGTAATACGGGTCGTTTGGCTTGGTGCGCGCTGAACCGAACACCGTCACTGCGGGGCCGACGTCGTTGAGCGCGTCGAAGCCCTCGACGAATTCAGAGAGGATGCGCAGCACTCGCCATGGGTCGGCGTGGTGGCTGAGTTCCTCGATCGCACTGCGCTCGAGCAGCATCTTGTCGGCGGGCGCCGCGTGCTGCGGGACGACAAGGCGGCCGGCGCGACGGCGCTGAGGCATCAGGCTCCAGCGGCAGGAGCCGCCGGTTCGGCGCTGTCGGCCGGCTCGGGGGCGTCTTTGCCGTTGGCCTGCGCGGCGGCCGGTTCGGGGGCGACGGCAAGCTTGACCCGCCTGGTTCGTTCGCCGCCGCTCCGGAGCGGCGCAGGCTCCGTTTCGGGAAGCGCCGCCACCTCTGCCGGCGCCTCTGCGACCGGCACAGGTTCCATCGCCTGGCCTTCAGGTTGTCGGAGCGCCGGCAAGCCGGAGTGATCCGGCATCTCCAGCACGTGGTCGAGATGCGCGCGCAAGGAGGCGACCTCGGCCTCGAGCTCGTGCACGCGATGGCGGTGACGCATGTGCTCGGTGAAGTGGTGGAGGCTGTCCATCCAGTGGTACAGCGTGCCCGCGATCAGGATCAGGGCGACCGGCACGACAGCCACCGTCCACAGGGGCACCCCATCGATATGGACCACCGACCAGTGCACGTCGACGGTCGTGAGGTTGCTGTAGCCGAAAACGGTCGCGGCCACGCCGATTGCGAGGCCGATGAGAAGAGCGCTCGCGAGCAGGAATCGCTGCCAGAGGTGGTTCAACTTCGGCACCGGGCCGAAGGTTACCCGGTTTGCACTCCGGTCGCCATCACTTAGCGTGAAGCGGCGCGGACCAGGGCTTGAGCCAGAACGCGAGGCCTGGACAGGAACGGCGAGTGCCCGCCCGGGAGCTCGATCGGATCGATGCCCAGCTGCCGGCGCGCAGCCATGCGACCGTAGTTCGGCGAAATCATGCGGTCATCCGTACATAGAACGTAAGCGGCCGGCACAGGCGGCCACGACCGCAGCGGCGTGACCTCATGCGTGATCTTCCAGTGCTGGGGTCGGAGCTGCCTCGCGGCCGCTTGCGCGACCTCTGGAACGCAGTCGTGGAAGAAAACCTCGATTGCGCCTCGCTCAGGCCAGGAGGCGCTGCCGTCGCCGTGGCCGATCGCGGGCTCCGACGGCTTGAAATCGGTGCCGATGTCCGCGTGCTGCGCATCGAAGCTGAGCCCCGGCACGGGCAGGATCGCGCACAGGTAGATCGTCATCGCGGTGCGGACCCGGGACGCGGCGATCGGGATGGTCAGGCCGGCGAGCGCATGCCCGACCATCACCACCGCGTCCGGCTGCTTTGGAATCGCGTGGAGCACTTCGTCCACGTACCGCTCCGCGCCCGCGTCGGGATCGTCGCACGGGAGGTCGACGGCGGTGCTGGCGTGACCGCCGCGCTCGAGCTCGGCGCGAAGCTGGTCCCAGCACCAGGCCCCGTGATAGGCACCGTGCACGAGCACGAAGTGCATGTGCGAAGGATAGGCGCCTCGAGTCAGAACCGAGTTCGGCTTGGTGGAGGCGGCGAGAGTTGAACTCGCGTCCGAAGCAGTGTCCCCCGAGATCTCTACGAGCGTGTCCAGGATTTTGGTCTCGCTTGGCGGCTCCTCCTGACGGGATCCGCTTCTGCCAGCTGCGGTGAGTGTCCCGCCTCAGGGCCGCAGCGCCCCTGAAGCAGCGATCCGGTCTTTGTGATACCGCTCCCCAGTCCGCCGGATTGACCGGGGGCAGCACCCGGGATCTAAGTCCCGGGACTCACATCTCTACTGCTTACGCAGCGAGGGCGAGAGTGTTGGTCTTGTTGGCGTTTGTAAACGCTTGCGCTGTATCGCTCGCGGCTCTCGGCTCGCAATCCCGAAGCCCAACTACCCCGTCGAGACCGGACGCCCCCACGAAGCTGAACTCGGTTGCACCTCTGATTCTACCCGCCGGCGCCGGCAACTAAGCGCAGGCGCCCGCCGGCGAGGCCAGCGATTCGGACACCAGCACCGCCCCTGTGTGCTGCGTCCAGAGGTAGACGCCGTCGAGGCTGCCGATCCACCAGCCGTTGGCATCCGCAATCAGACCCTCAGAGAACGGCACGGGGTCGCTCGTTTCGGGGACATTGATTGGAACCGCCTGCTCGGGGCCGGTCAGCAGCAGCAGAAAGTCCGACGTCATGTCAACGCCGGAAACCACGATGGCGCCGTTGGTGGCGCCTACCACGTACATGCTGGAGCCGGGTCGATAGAGCCAGGTTGTCGTCTGCAGCGTGGTCAGGTCCCGGCTCAGGATTTCGTTGTTCGACCGGCCGATGCCCGGTACACCAGGCAGGGTGTCGGCGTTGTTGCGGTTTGCGACCCAGACCACCTGACCTGTCACCGTCTGCACGACAGAATCCGTGAAGATCGTCTGTACCGCCGCAGAATCCGGATTGACCAGCCACAGTCCAGGACCGTTGCCGGCCTCGGGATAACTCTTGGTTACATACAGCCCGGCGCTTGTGAAAGCCAGCAACGACCAATTGTCAGCCGGCAGATTCAAGGTCCGGTCGCGACCCGTGACCAACTCGGTCACGTGCAGGTGGAAATCGGCGCCCTGGCTGGAGTATTCGACCCACGCGTATCGGGATCCGTCGGGAGAGATCATGCCTCCGGGCACCCAGCGGTCCGCGACGGGGTCGTAAGTCGCCGGCAGCTGGCCGTAAAGGACGGGACTTGCCTCTGAGTGAGACAGCAAGCCTCCCGGAACAAAGCCGCCTTTCGGATCCGGAGTCACGCTGCCGTCGCGCAGGCTCAGGAATCCTCCCTGCGCAGTCGACTCGGTCGACGTGAAAACGGGCAACTTGCAATCCGGGAGCTGGGCCACAAGCGAAACCGACTGCGGGCTGGCGGTGGCGTTGTCTGTGATCGCCAGCCGAGCGGCCCTAACCCCCGTATCGGAACCTGGATTGAAGACGACGTCGATACGGCAGGAGGCCCGGACTCCGACATAGCGTCCCGAGCAGTCGTCACGGGCAACCGCGAATGCGCCCTGGTCGGACCCAACCAGCTTGATCCTGGAGATGGCGAGCTCAGTCTCTCCCGTGTTGGTGACCGTAATCTCGCGCGTGGTCGCAGATCCGACCGCGAAGATCAACACGCGCGCATTGAGGGTCGCCTCAGGCACCTTGTATCCGATGCTGGCGATCCGGCTCACATCGGTTTCGGTGAACCACAAGCGGCCGTCCGCACCTGCCGCGATGCCGAGCGGCCCTGCGTTGCGCCGCGGTAGTGGGAACTGACTGACGGCGCCGGTCGGGGTGATCCGGCCCACCGCGTTCGCACTCTCATCGACGAACCAAATATTCCCGTCGGCCCCGCCGGCCAGGCCAAAGACGTTGTCGTGCCCTGACCCGATCGGGAACTGCGTGAGCTGACCGGCAGGAGTGATTCGTCCGATCTGTCCCATCTCTGTGAACCACATGTTCCCGTCTGGGCCGGAAACGATGTTGTAGGGCTGCAGCTGGTGGGTCACGTCGCTGCCCAGCGGAAACTCGGTGATATTGCCTTCGATGGTCATCCGCGCAATCGACTCGTGCTGGAGGCCGCCCTCCACAATCCACAGGTTGTGATCGGGGCCGGTCACGATTCCCCTGGGGTTGGGGGTGGGCAGCGAAAACTCGCTGACCACACCGGCCGGCGTCATGCGGCCGACCCGCCCAGTCCAGAATTCTGTAAACCAGATGTTGCCGTCTGGCCCCCAGGTGATCCCCTCGGGTCCAACTCCGTCTGCCAGGGGATGCCTGGTGACGACTCCCGCCGGACTGACCTTGAGAATCCAATCCGGCCCATTCATTTCTGTTCTTGCGACCATCCAGACGTTGCCGTCCAACCCACCGGTGATCGCTTCCGAGCCCGCCCCGGTTCCAGGCACGGCGAACTGCGTGATCGAGCCCGTCGGAGTCACGCGGCCGACGAGGTTCTGCCCCACGTCGAAATACCACACGTTTCCGTCCGGCCCCGCGGCAATCCCGCTGAGGCTGGCGGTTCCGCAGCCGGCGCAGGTCCCCCCGGACAGCGACGGGTTGGGAACCGGGTACTCAACGACGCCGCCAGACGCCGGCTGGTGGCGTGACGGCGTGGCATTGGCTGAAGGTTGAGCGGACGGGCCCGTGCAGGCTGCTGCCAGGAGCAGGCAGGCCGCAATTGCAGCGCGCATGCCAATGTAAACGTAGCTGGGGGTCAGCAATTACGCCCGGTCTCGGGGCTTCTGGTCTAATGAACCCCGCGAGTCCGATGGCAGTAGAAACCGAGCAGGAGCAGCTGGACCCGGACCTAGAGCGGATCGCCCGAGCGAACCTCAAGGAGCTGGGCGACATCCGCATCGACGACGTCCTGTCCTTTATCGACCGCGGCATCGAGAACATGCCCAGCTACATGGACCTCTACCGGCGCTGGGAGTCGCAGCAATGGGCCGTGGGCGACCTGGACTTCACGCTCGATCGACAGGACTGGCTCGAGTCGTCCGAGCTGGATCGAAAGGCGACGCTGTGGTCCCACCGGCTGTTTTTCAACGGTGAGGAACGGGTGACGTCGACGCTCGCGCCGTTTGTCTGGGCGGCGCCGTCGCCCGAGATCGAGATCTTCCTCTCCACCCAGATGGCCGACGAAGCGCGCCACACGGCCTTCTTCGATCGCTGGTGGCACGAGGTGGTGGGCACCGAGACCACAAGCCTCGCTGCGCTGCTGGCGGAGATACGGCCGGTCACCAACCAGGGCTACACCGAGCTGTTCTACGACCGCCTGCCTTCGACGGCTCAGCGCCTCGCCAGCAACCCGAAAGACATCGAGGCGTTCATCGAGGGCGTCACGCTTTATCACATCGTCATCGAGGCGACGCTGGCGCTCACCGGCCAGCGTTTCGAGCTGGAATCTATGCGCGAGCAAGGCACCACCGACCGCGGTTTCTACCGGGGCTTCACCGCCATCGCTCGCGACGAGTCGCGTCACGTGAACTTCGGCATCAAAGTGCTGCAGGAGGCGGTCCGCGAGGATGCGGCGCGCTTCGCCCCGATCATCCAGAAGACCCTGGTCGAGTGCTTGCCGCTGATCTCCAACACCCTCGACCCGCCGGACCCGCGGTACATGACCGAGTACGGACATACCGAGAGCGAGATCCTGCAGTTTGCCTTCGACTCGCTCAACAAACGACTGCGGGCGATCGGGATCAACCTCGCCGCCTGAAACAGGACCACCCATGAAGATCGAGCGCATCGGACCGGATGATCACGAGCGCGTGATGGCGGCCGCACACCTCTTCGACTACCCGCCCCGGTCCGACGCAGTGAGCCGATTCCTGGCCGACCCCATTCACCACCTGCTCATCGCCTTCTCAGACGGAGTCCCGGCCGGCTTCGTGTCAGGCGTCGAGGTGACCCACCCGGACAAGGGCACCGAGATGTTCCTGTACGAGCTCGCTGTGGACGAGGCCCATCGGCGGCAGGGCATCGGCACCGCATTGGTGGAGGCGCTTCGCGACCTCGCTCGCGCCCAGGGCTGCTATGGAATGTGGGTCCTCACGGATGACGACAACGCCGCGGCCGGCGCCACCTACCGCAAAGCAGGTGGAGAGGTCGAAAGCCAGCCCCTCATGTTCTCGTGGCGGTTCGTGGCCTAAGGGATCAGCGGCGGCGCATCGCGCGGGCGATCTCGCGCTTGGCGTCGCGCTCGGCGATCGCCTCTCTCTTGTCGTACTGCTTCTTGCCTCGCGCCAGCCCGACCTCGACCTTCGCGTGATTGCGCGAGAAGTACATGCGCAGCGGGATCAGCGTGTAGCCCTTCTGCCTCACCTTGCCGATCAAGCTCGAGATCTCCTTGCGATGGAGGAGGAGCTTGCGCGGACGCAGTGGCTCGTGGTTCATGAGGTTCGCTTGCATGTACGGCGAGATGTGCACGTTCTCCAGCCACGCCTCATTGGCGTCGATCCGCACGAACCCGTCTCTCAGATTCGCGCGGCCGTTGCGCACTGATTTCACCTCGCTGCCCGTGAGCATGATCCCCGCCTCGAGCTTCTCGTCGATGAAGTAGTCGTGGTACGCGCGGCGATTGACCGCGATGTCTCGCTCGCGCTCGTCCTTTTTGCTGTCAGGCATCGCGCCGCCCAAGCACCTGCTTCGCCGGCGCGGGTTTCTTGCCCGGCGCCTGGACGACGTCCGGCACATACCGATCGCCTTCCACGTGGCCGCTGAGGACCTTGACCCGTCCCCGCGCGGTCGGCAGGGTCGTGCCCGGCCAGGGTTGCAGGGCTCGCACGCGCCTGTCCATCTCTGCAGCGTCCATCTCCCAATCGAGCTCGCCGTTCTCTCGGCGCAGGCGCGGGGCGACGGTGGCCAGCTCGTGGTCCTGCTCCGACGGTTCGATGCGGTCGAGCCGCGTCAATGTGTCCACGAGCAGGTCGGCGCCCAAGCGTGACAGCCGCGCCGTCAGCCCCTGTGCATCCTCCCGCAGGCCGATTTCGGTGCGCCGCATCGCGAGGATGGGACCGTGGTCGAGCTGCTCATCCATCTTCATGATGGTGACGCCAGTTTCGCGGTCGCCGGCAAGGATCGCATGGGCGATCGGGGCCGCCCCGCGGTGGCGCGGCAGCAGTGAGGCATGCACGTTCACGACTCCCCGCGCGGGAACGGACAGCAATTCGGCGGGGATGATCTGCCCATAGGCGACCACGACGATCAGGTCCGGCTTCAATTCGCGGACATGAGCGACCACCGCCGGGTCGCGAACCTTCTCTGGTTGAAGCAGCGGCAGCCCCAGCTCCTGGGCGGCAACCTTCACCGGCGACGGCGTGACCTTTCTTCGATTGCCCGGCCGGTCCGGCTGGGTGATCACGAGCACGATCTCGTGGCCCGCCGCATGCAGCGCCCGCAGCGAAGGCACGGCGAAGGCGGCCGTGCCCGCGAAAACGATCCTCAGGAAGGTGGTGGCCTTAGCCCGACGCCGCCGCTACGGCTTCTTCCTGGTCCTCGGCCTCGAGGTCCTCAACCCGCCGCAGCGTGTCGAGGCTGGTGAGCTGGTCGATGAACAGGACACCGTCGAGGTGGTCGAGCTCATGCTGAAAGGCGCGCGCCGTGAACCCGCTCGACTTGATGCGCACCTCTTTGCCGTGGCGATTGCGTGCCTTGACCACAACGGTCTCGAAGCGCGCAACCTCGCCCACCCATCCGGGGTAGCTCAGGCACCCTTCGAGGCCGATCTGCTCGCCGGCATGCTTGACGATCTCCGGGTTGACCAGACCCCAGATCTGGTTGTCGTCGCCCTTGACCACGCACACGCGCAGCGGCACGCCGATCTGGTTGGCGGCAAGACCTGCGCCGGGCGCGTCGAGCATGGTCTCGGCGAGGTCGTCGATGAGGCGTTGGATGGACGTATCGACCCGCGACACCTTCTTCGCCTTTTCGCGAAGGACAGGATCGGCGAAAGTCAGGATTGGTCGGATGGCCACGAGATCGATTTTACCCGGCCACCGTCGACCCCAATCCCTCCTTAGCCCAGGGCCGGAGGCACGCGCGGGTAATCGACCGAGCCGGACAACGCGGCTTCGACTGCGGTCATCACGGCCAGGATGAGGTCTTCGCGATTGGGCCTCGCCGCGACCTGGACGCCGACCGGGAGGCCGGCGCTGTTCTTGTCGACTCCGCGCGCGGCGCGGTCCATCATGTCTCCCCCACGCGACCGGCGATCGGTCTCAACCGGCCGCACCCGCGTGACAGGGACCACGCCGGCCGGCCAACCCAACAGGTTGTAGAGCGCGGTGTAGCTCACGCTGGCCGGCCCGAGGTTGGCGCTTGCTCCATGGGTCAGCGCGGGCAGCGCATTGGGCGGGCAGAGGAGGACATCCACGCCGGCGGCGTTCACCGCGGTCTCGAACCGCCCGCGGTACGCGTCGCGCCGCGCGACCAGCGCTTGCGTCTCGCCGGCGGTCCTCACGCCTGTGGTCCTGATCAGGTGCGACAGGCGCCTCTGCCCGGCCGCCATCAATCCGGCGCCGAGGACCGGCCGCAGCCATCCCGACATGGTCGCGAGCTGCATGAGCTGGGCGACGCGCGGGTCTTTCTGCCCGCCGTCGATCAGGGGCACGAAAGCCGCCCCACCGTCGGCGGTGAACAGTCCGTAGAAGATGTCGAGAGCCTCCAGCACGGACGGGGGTTCGAACCGCACGACTCGAGCGCCGGCCGTCTCGAGGGCGCTCGCCGCCTGATGCACCGCGCGACGAAGAGCCGCAGACGCAGTCATGAAGCCATCGTCGTCATAGATGCCGATGACGAGGCCGTCGACCCTGGCGTCGGGTACGGGTGCGCCGAGTACGTCCATCGCCAGCCTCAGGTCGGACACGCTGCGGGCGATCGGGCCGGCCGAATCCGGCACGCCGGAGACATGACCGAACAGGAACTGGTCGGCGGTTCCGGCCAGGCTCAGGCGACCGGGTGTGGCACGCAGGCCGCAAAGGCCGCAGAAATGCGCGGGCACCCTCACACTGCCGCCGATGTCGGTCCCAAGCCCGAGAGGCGATGCCGACGCCGCCACCAGCGCCGCCTCGCCACCGCTGCTCCCGCCCGGCGTGCGCGCGAGATCCCACGGGTTGTTGGTGCGCCCGAAGAGCGGATTGTCAGACTCCACGTACAGCTCGAGCTGCGCCAGGTTGCTCTTCGCCGTGATGATCGCGCCCGCGGCGCGAAGACGGGTCACCAGCTCGGCGTCGTCGCTCTTGAGATCCCCGGCGCGGCCGACGAGCCCGGCCGTGGTCGCCGTCCCCACCACATCGAAGCACTCCTTGACCGTGACCGGCACCCCGTAGAGCTTTTGGCCCTCATGGGCTCTGCCCTGGTCGGCGGCTTTCGCGGCCGCCATCGCCTGGTCTCCGAGCGCCACGGCGACCGCATTGATCCTTTCGTCGACCTCTTGCTGCCGGTCGAGGTGCGCCGCCACGACCTCGCTCGACGAGAAGCGGCGGGCGGCGATGCCTGCGGCCAGGTCGCCGGCGCCCATGGCCGTGAGCTGGGATCCCCTCCCCACGGCGGCTAGCTTATCGGCTAAATCACTAGGTCACGGGGTCGACGTCGAAGCTCCAGCCGCGCCCGTGCGGGGCCAGATGCCGCGCCCGCTCGAGCCCAAGACCCTTCAGCGTCACCTGCCATCTGTACTCACCGCGCAGCCGGTGAATGAACGCGGGTGAGGGACCCATGACCCGAATGCCCTCCACGGCATCTTTCAGCAGGCCCGCCGCGATCGACTCCGCCGCCTCGCGGGCCGACGCGGCCGCGCGACCGTCGTCGCTGTCCGAACGCGTCAAAACGGCCAGGTCGGCAAACGGTGGGAAGGTGAATGCTTTTCGCGACGGCAGCTCGGCCGCATAGAAGCTTTCGTAATCACCCGCGGCCGCGCAGCGCAGGCTGTAGTGCTCTGGATTGCTGGTCTGCACGATCACCGATGACGGCCGGCCGTCGCGTCCCGCGCGGCCCGCGACCTGGACCACCAGCGAGAACGTGTTCTCGGCCGATCGGTAGTCGGGGAAGTGCAGCGGCAGATCGGCGTCGACGACGCCCACGCAAGTCACGGCGGGCAGGTCGAGCCCGCGCGCGACCAGCTGCGTGCCGACCAGGATGTCGGCTCGGCGCTCCGAGAACGCCTCCCAGATCTGAAAGTAAGCATCGGGCCCGCGCGCGACGTCGCTGTCCAGGCGAAGGACGCGAGCATTCGGCCAGATCCGCTTGACCATGCTCTCCAGGCGCTGCGTGCCCATCCCCAGGGCGCGGATGTTGCGACTGCCGCAGTGATCGCAGATGGCCGGCATCGCCCGCGAGTAGCCGCAGTAGTGGCAGACCAGGCCGTCGATCTCGGCATGCTGCACCAACGAAACCGAGCAGCCCAGGCACTGCACCGATTTACCGCAGTCGCGGCACATCACATAGGTCGACATCCCGCGCCGGTTGAGGTACAGGATCACCTGCTCTTCGTTCTGGAGCGTGCGTTCGACCACCTCCAGCAGGCGCGTCGAAAGCGGCTGCCGGTTGCCGGCGGCGATCTCGTCCCGCATGTCGACCAGCTCCACCTCGGCATCCTGGCCGTGCACCCTGTGCGTCAACCTGGCCAGGGCCAGGTCGCCGCGCTGCGCGTCGTGGTACGCGACGACGCTCGGGGTCGCCGAGCCCGCGACCAGGCGCGCTCCGCTCACGGCGGCCAGCCGGCGCGCGACCCAGCCCGTCTCGTACCGCGGCGTGCGGTCCTGCTTGTAGGCCGCCGATCCCTCTTCGTCCAGGCAGACCACGCCGAGTCGCGGGATCGGCGCGAACACCGCCGACCGGCTGCCCAGGACCACGTCCGCCTGGCCTCGGCGCACCCGCCACCATTGCTGCGCTCGCTCGAGCTCGGTCAGCTGGCTGTGCAGGATTGCGATCGGCGCGCGCAGGCGATTCCGCACACGCTCGACGAGCTGAGGCGTCAACGAGATCTCCGGCACCAGCAGCAGCACACGAAGCTGTTGCGCCAGCGCTGCTTCAGCCGCGCTCAGGTAGACCTCGGTCTTGCCGCTTGCGATGACTCCGTGCAGCAACGTGAGCTGGTTGGCCGAGATGATCTCCAGCGCCGCCTCCTGCTCGCCGGTGAGAACCGGCTTCTGCGGCTCCGCGTGGACGGCGGTGGCAAACTCGAGCAAGCGGCTGTGGCGCCGCTGCCGCGCGGACGCGCCCTCGCCGGTCGAGCCCTTGGACCGCACTCGCGGCGGGAGCATCGCGCGGAGGCACTCGATCAGCGGCACCCAGTAGTGGTCGGCCACCATCCTCGCGAGGGCGACCTGATGAGGCAGGAGGAGCGGCTCGTCGCCGGCGCCGGCGATCGGCTTGACTTCCACCTCTGGTTCATCGGTGCCCAACGAAACGACATATCCGAACGTCGTGCGGCGCCCGAAGGGGACCGTAACGCGATGTCCCGGCACCACGTCGATTCCCTCGGGAACCGAATAGGAGTAGGTCTCGCGATCCAGGGCGCGGGCCGCCTCGACCGCTACTTCGGCGTAGAGCAAACCCTTACGACTTTAGACGTGGGCGTACAAGGTCCAGGATGCGGTCGGCCATCTCGCGCTTGGTCATCCGCGGCAGCTCCTCGCGAGACCCGTCTGCGAACAGCATCACGCCCTCGTTGTGATCGCTGCCGAAGCCGATGTCCTTGCGCGATATGTCGTTGGCCACGATCGCCTGCAGCCCTTTCTTCTGCATCTTCTCCATGGCCCTGGCGGCCAGGTCGGCACCCTCGGCCGCGAAGCCGACCCTGAACACTCTGTGTCCCTCCTTCTCCTTGCCGAGGGCGGCCACGAGGTCGGGTATCTGCTCGAGCTCGAGAGTAAGGCGTGACGTTTCTTCGCGCCGGAGCTTGTGGTCGGCGGTGCGCGCGGGCCGGAAGTCGCCGACGGCAGCCGCCATCACCAGGAGGTCCGCGCCCGCGACGTCGCGCTTGAGCTCGGCCATCATCTCTTCCGCGGTCTCGACCGGCCGCACGTCGACGCCGCGATGGTCCGGATGTGTCGCGGTGGTCACCAGCGTCACCCGGGCGCCGCGGTCGGCGGCCGCGGCCGCGATCGCAAAGCCCATCTTCCCGCTCGAGTAGTTGCTGATGTAGCGAACGGGGTCGATCGGCTCACGCGTGCCGCCCGCGGTCACCACCACCCGCCGGCCGGCCAGGTCGTAGTTGGAACGAACCGCGTCCGCCATCGCCTTCATCAGCGCCGGAGGATTCGCAAGCCGGCCGGCGCCGACGTGCCCGCTCGCCAGATGACCGGATTCCGGGTCGACGACCACCACGCCCCGGCGCCGAAGTGCGGCGATGTTCTCCTGCACGGCGCGCTTCGACCACATCGCGTCGTTCATGGCCGGCGCGACGACGATCGGGCATCGGGACGCCAGCAGCGTGGCCGTGACGATGTCGTCGGAGCGCCCGCTCGCGACGCGCCCGATGATGTTGGCGGTCGCGGGTGCGAGCAGGATCAGCTGGGCCCAGTCGCCGAGCGACACGTGGGGTTCCGGCGAACCATCCGCTGACCAGAGCCCCGTGAGCACCGGGCTGCCCGTCACCCCCTGGAAGGACGGAGCGCCAACGAAGCGGGTCGCCGACGCGGTCATCGCCACCCTGACCTGCGCGCCCGCCTGGGTGAGCGTGGAGGCGAGGTCGACGATCTTGTAGGCCGCGATACCGCCCGCGACCAGAAGCGCGATGCGCAGGCCCTTCAGCTCATTGGGTACCGGGGTCGGGTCCAGGGGCATGAACTAAGTGTGGCGCTCGCGCGCACGCCGGATGATCGCCAGCACCTCCTGTACGGCCCGCTCGAGGTCCTCGTTGACGACCACATGGTCGAAATGCGGAGCCAGCGCCATCTCATCCAGTGCGATGCGCTGCCGCGCCGTCTGGTCCCGGGGGCTCTCGCTGTGACGCTCCGTGCGGCGTCTCAAGAGCTCTTCCATGTTCGGTGGCGCGAGGAAGATCCGCAGCGCGTCCGCGGCGCGCTTGCGCACCTGCTCGGCGCCCTGGACATCGATCTTGAGCACGACGTCGTAGCCGGCCGCCCGCGCCTGGTCGAGCGGGGCGATCGGCGTGCCGTAGAGGTGGCCGTCGTACGTCGCGTACTCGAGGAGCGAGCCCTCCCGCATGAGCCTCTCGAACTCCTCCCTTTTCACGAATCGGTAGTCGACCCCGTCGACCTCGCCCGGTCTCGGCGAGCGGGTGGTGTACGACACCGAGTAGCGGAGTCTAGGGTCCAGCTCGAGCAGTCGCTTGATGACCGTGTCCTTGCCGACGCCCGAAGGCCCGGAGATGACGATCAAAAGGCCCCGTTGGGCGGTCATTCGATGCCGGCCCAGAACGCTTCGAAGTCGGCCGGCGGCGCGACCTCGAACGTCATCTCCGCGTTGGTGCGAGGGTGGCGAAGGCGCAGCCGCCAGGCATGCAGCATGGGCCGCGCCGGCTCGCCCGGACCACCGCCGCCATACTCGGCGTCGCCGGCCAGTGGGTGACCGAGCGCCGCGAGATGAACTCGGATCTGATGAGTGCGGCCGGTGTCCAGGTCACAGCGCAGGAGTGTATGCGTGCGGCGCTTTTCGACGACCTGGTAACGAGTGCGCGCAAAGCGGCCGCCGGCGACCACCGCCATGCGCTTGCGATCCTTCGGATGGCGGCCGATGGCGCCTTCCAGCTCGCCCGCATCGGCTTTGAAGCGCCCGCGCGCAATGGCCAGGTATGAGCGGCTCAAGGTCCGATCGCTGAGCTGAGCCGACAGGGCGCGGTGGCTGGAGTCGTTGCGCGCCACGACGATCAGCCCGGACGTGCCCTTGTCGAGGCGGTGCACGATTCCCGGCCTGGCCTCGCCTCCGGCCGCCGACCAGCTCCCGCCGCGACCCAGGAGCGCGTGGACGAGGGTGCCCGAGTAATGGCCGGGCGCCGGGTGGACCACCATGCCCGCCGGCTTGTTGATGACCACCAGGTCGGCATCCTCGTAGACGACCTCGAGTGGGATCGGCTCGGCGGAAGCAACAGAGATGTATGCCTGCGGGATCTCGTACTCGACGACGTCGCCTTCAGCGACACGATCAGACGGATCGGCGCCCGCGGATCCGTTGACGCGGACGAGGTGGCTCTTGATGAGGCGGGCGGCAGCCGCCCGGCTCAGCTCGCGCTCACGCTCCGCGATGAATCGGTCCAGCCGGGGCGCGGCGACCTCGGCGATCAGGCGGCGTTGGGCTTGCGTAATAAGTACCCGAGGATCAGAAGGGCAACCCCCACGCTGACCGCAGAGTCAGCGAGATTGAAGACGGGCCAGAAGTGAAAGTTGACGAAGTCGGTCACGCCACCGCCGTTGAGGATGCGGTCGAATGCGTTGCCAAGCGCGCCGCCTACGATCAGCCCGAACACCGCGTCGCGACTCAGGTCGCCAGGGCTGCGCATGACGTACACGACGAGGCCGATCGACACGGCCACGGCAGCCAACAGGAAGAACCACGGGCCGACCGGAGCGAATCCGAACGCCGCGCCCGCATTGCGAATGTTGGTTATGCCGACCACGTGGTCGATCACGGAGACCTCGGTGCCGTACGGCACGGTCGCGGTGACTATGTTCTTGGTCAGCCGGTCGAGGACGAACACCACCAGCGCCACGGTGAAGAAGAGCACACGGCCCGTGTGATTGCGGGTCTCGGTCAGCTTCGCTTCAGTCCGATCCAGATCTGCTCTCCTTCCAGCAACAGCTGGTCGCCCTGGCAATCATCCTTGCCATGCTCGACGGTCACGGACAGAGTTTCGTTCTTTATGTAGTCGACATGCGTCTCGATGGCGCGCGCGAGCAGGCCGTCGGCCTCGAAGCAGGTGTGGATACGGTCCTCCACGTTGAGGCCCATCTTCTTGCGCCGGTCCTGGATGAGGCGCACGACCTCGCGCGCAAGGCCTTCGAGACGCAACTCTTCGGTGATCTCGGTGTCCAGCCTTACCTCGGGAGCGCCGAACACGACCGCCTTGACGTTCAACTCTTCGCGCACGATCGCCGCGATGTCGTCGGGCAGGGGCTCGCCTGGCAGCGCCACCGAAGCGAGTGGCTGCCGAACCCTGATGCGAACCGCGTCCCGGGCTGCGAGCCCGGCCTCCACCGCCTGCCTCGCCAGCGCCATGTTGGCCTCGACCTCAGGGTCGTGCCAGGGCATCGAGTCGGGGAAGTCGCTCAGATGCACCGAGCCTTCATCCGAGAGGTTGCGATACATCGCGTCCGCCATGAAGGGCACGAACGGGGCCATCAACCGGCTGAGGGTCGACAGCGTCTCGTACAGCGTTTGGTAGGCGGCCAGCTTGTCGCGGTCGGACTGCGACTTCCAGAACCTCCGGCGGGAGCGGCGGACGTACCAGTTCGACAGCTCGTCGACGAACCGCTGGAGCTTCCGGGCCGGCTCGTTCGCATCGTAGCGGTCGAGACCGGTCGTCACCGTTTCCACCAGGCCGCCCAGCCGCGACAGCAGCCATCGGTCCAGCACATGCCGCTCGGCTACCGGCACCTGCGGCGCGGACGGATCGAAGTTGTCGAGCCGCGCGTAGGTGACGAAGAAGGAGTAGCAGTTCCACAGCGGGATGAAGAACTGCTGCACGGTCTCGCGGAGGGCAGCGTCGCCGGTGCGGTAGTTCTCGCCGACCTGGGTGGACGTGTAGAAGTACCAGCGCACGGCGTCTGAGCCGAAGCTGTCGAATAGGTAATTCGGGTCGAGGACGTTGCCGCGCGACTTGGACGCCTTCTTGCCTTTCGGGTCGACCACGTGGCCGAGGCAGATGACGTTGCGGTAGGCGTTCTGCTTGAAGAGCAGCGTCGAGATCGCCAGGAGCGTGTAGAACCAGCCCCTGGTCTGGTCGACGGCCTCGGAGATGAAGTCCGCCGGGAAGGTCTCCTCGAACTCTTTGGTGCCGCGGCGGGGGTGTCCGCGCTGGGCGAAGGGCATGGATCCCGAGTCGAACCAGGTGTCGAGCACCTCCGGGATTCGGCGCATGACCCCTCCGCATTTCTGGCACGGCAGGGTGACCGCATCGATGTACGGGCGGTGCAGATCCGCATCGTCGGCGAGCCCGACCTCGGCGGCAGAGCTGATGCAGCGCTGCTCCTCGCACTTGTCGCACACCCAGATGGGGATCGGCGTGCCCCAGTAACGGGAGCGCGAGATCGCCCAGTCGACGTTGTTCTCGAGCCAATCGCCCATGCGGCCGGTCTTGATGTATTCCGGCACCCAGTTGGTGGCGGCGTTGTTGGCGATGAGCTCCGCCTTGCGCTCGGTGGTGCGCACGTACCAGGAGTCGAGCGCGTAGTAGATCAGGGGCGTATGGCAGCGCCAGCACTCTGGGTACGTGTGCAGGATAGTCTCCGACTTGTAAAGAAGGCCGCGGGTCTTGAGGTCGTCCTCTATCACCGGGTTCGCCTCCTTGACGTGGAGGCCGGCGAACTTGTCGACGTAGGGCAGAAATTTCCCGTCAAGGCCGACCGTGTGTCGAAACGCGATGCCCTTTTCCTGGCACAGGCGCAGGTCGTCGACGCCGTAGAGGGCCGAGGTGTGGACGACGCCGGTGCCTTCGTCGGTCGACACGAAATCGGCATCCACGACGTAGTGCGCCTTACCTTCCTTTGGGATCGAGTAGGGGTACAGAGGCTCGTATTCGACGCCCACGAGGTCGGAGCCTTTCATCCGCTCGGCGATTTCGTAATCGCCCTCGAGGACCTGCAGGCGCGCCTCCGCGAGGATCAGGAATTCATTGCCTTGCTTTACCTTCACGTACGTCACGTCTTGATCCACCGCCAGCGCTACGTTGCCGGGCAGCGTCCAGGGCGTCGTCGTCCAGGCCAGGACCGATGTCTTCGGGTCTTTCTTGAGGCGGAAACGGATGTAGACGCTCGGGTCGGGAACGTTGTCGCGGTAGCCCTGAGCGAGCTCGTGGCTCGAAAGAGGCGTCGAGCATCGCGGGCAGTAGGGCGCGACGCGGAAGCCCTTGTAAACGAGGCCTTGCTTCCACATCTCGCTGATCGCCCACCAGACGGACTGGACGTAGTCGGACGTGAGGGTCCAGTACGCGTGGTCGTAATCGAGCCAGAAGGCCATGCGCTCGCTGAACGCAACCCAGTCCGAAACGTACTCGTGCACGCTCTCGCGGCAAAGCTGGTTGAAGCGCTCGACCCCGATCTCGTTCTCGATGTCGAACTTGCCCGAGATGCCCAGCTTCTTCTCGATCTCGATCTCGACCGGCAGACCGTGCGTGTCCCAGCCCGCCATGCGCTCGACGTAAAAGCCCTTCATCGTCTTGTAGCGCGGGAAGAGATCCTTGAAGGCGCGCGCGAGGATGTGGTGGGTGGCGGGCTTTCCATTGGCCGTGGGCGGGCCTTCGTAGAAGACGAAGCGCGGGCGGCCGGCACGCAGCTCGAGCGATTTCTGGAAGGTGCGTTCCTCCTTCCATTGCGCGAGCACCTGCTTCTCGAGGTCAGGGAAGCTGACCTTCTGGTCTACCTTGTCGAACATGTCACTCCCAGAGAAATAAGGAATCGTTCTCTGGGACGAGCCTTGCCGACAGGCCCGCGGTACCACCCAGATTCCCGAGGCTGCCACCTCGGACGCTCAAGGTTTCGGCTCGGGAGTGATCTCGCACCCGCCGCCGGCCGCCCACTTTCAGCACGTTGGGCTCTCTGTAGACCGATCAGACAGGCCTAACTGTCTCCGTCAACGCCGAACCAGAATTGTACTGCGGCCTAGCCGGCCCTGAGGTTGTTCAGGGCGGCGATCAGGAAGTAGGCGATCAAGATCACGACCAGGAAGGACAGGTCGATCCCCGAAACCGGCGGGATCCACCGCCGCACGGGCGCCAGGACCGGCTCGGTGACCTGCCAGGCGAACCTCGAAACCGCGTTGGTGGGATATGGGCTCACCCACGAGAAGACGGCCCGAATGATCATCACGAGGATGAAGACGTAGAGCACGTCGATCAGAACCGCGGCGATCAGCGACATCGGTCACTCCAGGATAGAACGGGCCGGGCGGGGGCCGAAAAGGGCCTGGCCGAGGCGCAGCATCGTGCTTCCCGCGGCCACCGCCGACTCGAAGTCGCCGCTCATCCCCATAGAAAGGACGGGAAGCTCTTTTCCGAGTCGCTGTTCGGCCTCGTCTCGAAGCCGGCGCAGCTCTACAAACGCCGGGGTGGGATCACCGTGCGACGGACCCATCGCCATCAGCCCTTTGACGGCGAGCAATCCGGCCGTTGAGGTGATCACCGCCAGGGCCCGATCGGGGTCGGCGCCGGATTTCTGCGGCTCCCGGGCGACGTTGACCTCGACCAGCGCCGCCGTCCCCGGGTCGACACGAGAGATGGCCTCGGCCAGCCGTGTGGAATCGACCGTCTGGATCATCGCGAAATGCTCGACAGCGAGTCGAACCTTGTTCGTCTGCAGGTGGCCGATGAGGTGCCAGGTCCCCGCCTGGACCGCCTCCATCTTCGACACTCCTTCGTGGACCCTGTTCTCGCCAAGGATCTCCAGGCCGGCGTCGAGCGCCGCGCGGCAGACCTCGGGACCGAAGCCTTTGGTCACAGCGACGATGGTGATCTCGTCCGGGTTCCGGCCTGCGCGTGCGATTCGCTCGCGGACCGAGGCGAGATTTTCGACGACGCTCATCGCAGGGCTACGATGCCGGCGAACCGTGTGCCGTCGGGGCTGCGGCGGTGCGACGGCAGGTAGTCCGTTTCCTTGGTGCACAACCCGATGACGTCGACCTCTTTCACGCCCTCTGCCTCGAGCTGCGCGCGGTTCGCCGTCGCGAGGTCGAGCAGGAATCGGTCTCCGGATCCGCGACGAACGAACTGCGCATCGAACTGGCTCGCCACCTCCGCCCCCACCTCGTAGCAACGACCGCAGATGCCGGGACCGATGCCGGCTTTCACATGGGCCGGGTTGGACCCGTATTCGTGACGCAGCTTCTCGAGTGCGGCGGGCCCTACCCGCGCCACCGTCCCACGCCAGCCCGCGTGGACCAGCGCGGCGCATCTGTGTTCCGCATCCCACAGGATGATCGGGTAGCAGTCGGCGTACGTCGCGAACAACGCCACGCCACGGCGATCCGTGACCAGCGCGTCCACGCCCCGCACCACGTCCAGGTGCTCGTCGACCCGAGCGACTCCGTTGCCATGAACCGCACCCGCGACAGTGAGCGGCTCGGCATCGATTTCGAGCACGCGGGCGAACCGGCGGCGCGAAGCCATCACCGCATCCGGATCGGGCGCGTGCGTGAGGCCCATGGTGCCGAGCAGCGAGGTCGAGAAGCCGTGCACGAGGCCCGGCTCGGTCTCGAGGCTCGCAATCTTCAGGACCTGAGGGATGGCGCCCACGTCAGGTGAGCTTACGAGGGCTGTTTATGGTCGGCGGGAGCTCAGGACCTGTTCGATCTCGCGCTTGACCTGCTGCAGGTCCATGAACTCGCGATAGACGGACGCGAAGCGGATGTATGCAACCTCATCCAGATCGCGCAGGCGGTCCATCACCATCTCGCCGATCTCCCCGCTTGGGATCTCGACCCGACCGGAGCGCCGCAGCTCCGCCTCGATGTCGTCCACGATCGCGCGCAGCCTCTCCGGCGAGATGTCGCGCTTCTCGGTTGCCTTCTTCAGCCCGGTGAAGAGCTTCTGAGGGTCGAAATCCTCGCGACGCCCATCCTTCTTGGTCACGTAGAAGGGCACCGCTTCGATCCGTTCATAGGTGGTAAAGCGCTGCCCGCACTGCAGGCATTCACGCCGGCGGCGGATCGCCTCCCCGACCTCGGAGTCGCGGGAGTCGACCACCTTCAGGTCGTGGTGACCGCAGTAGGGGCAGCGCATCGTCTAGGAGTATTCCTACATCCGGTTGCGGAGAAACGCGGGGATGTTGATGTCGCCCAGGTCCTCGGCGCCAAACTCCGGCCGCTCGAAGGTCGTCCGGCTTCGGATCTCCTGCTTGGCCTCGGTCTGCGTCTTGCCGCCGAACCCGGTGGCGATCACGGTGATCTTGATCTCGCCCTGCATGGTGTCGTCACGGACGACGCCGAAGATGATGTTGGCGCCCGGGTCGGCCGCCGAGCGTACGATCTCGGCCGCCTTCTGCACCTCCTGCAAGGTGATGTCCTTGCCGGCCGTGATGTTGAACAGGATGCCCTTGGCGCCGTCGATGGACGTTTCCAGCAACGGGCTCGAGACCGCCTGCTTCGCGGCGTCCTCCGCCCGGGAATCGCCCGCTCCGTGGCCGATGCCCATCAGCGCCTCGCCGGCGTTCTCCATGATCGCCTTGACGTCGGCGAAGTCGAGGTTGATGACTCCGGGCTGTGTGACGAGGTCCGAAATGCCCTGGACGCCCTGGCGGAGCACGTCGTCCGCCATCCGGAAGGCTTCTTCCAGCGTCGTTTTCGAGCTCGCCACCTGCGCCAGCCGGTCGTTCGGGATGACGATCAGCGCATCGACCTGGCTGCGGAGGGCCTTGATCCCCTCCTCGGCGGTGTCGTTGCGGATGCGGCCTTCGAAGGCGAACGGTCGCGTCACGACACCGATCGTGAGCGCGCCGGCTTCCTTCGCCAGCTCGGCCACGATGGCGGCCGAACCTGTGCCCGTGCCGCCGCCCATGCCGGCCGTGATGAACACCATGTCGGACTCCTGGACGACCGCCGAAAGCTCGGTCCGGCTCTCGTCGGCAGCATCGCGCCCGCGGGTCCAGTCGCCGCCCGCGCCGAGTCCGCGAGTGACCTTGCTGCCCATCTGGACCTTCACGTCCGCCTGGCAGCGTTCGAGCGCCTGCTTGTCGGTGTTGACGGCGATGAACTGCACTTTGAGCGCTTTCGAGATCATGCGATTGACGGCGTTGCCGCCACCGCCACCACAGCCCACGACCTTGATGCGCGCTCGCCCCTCATGCAACTCGCTCTCTTTCATGACGACCTCCTGGTGCAAATCTGCTTTCGCGACGGCGAGCTCCAACTGGCTTCGGGTTTGTTCTCTAGAAAAGATCTCGTAGCCACCTCACTGTTTTCTGTCCGATGGTCACCTGCTGCCGGCCGCTGTTGTAGGCGCGCGAGTGGGCTTTCAATCCCCACTTCACGAGCCCGACCGAGACCGCGAACGATGGGCCCTGGGCGCGGTCGGCGAGACCGGCCACGCCGCTCGGCTGGCCGAGGCGAACCGAGGTGTCGAAGACGACCTGCGCGGCGTCAGTCGTGCCCATCAGTCGCGAGCCTCCTCCGGTCACCACGACGCCCGCGGGCAGCAGCCCGTCGAAGCCGCTCTTGCGGACCTCTTCGCGCGCCATCATGAAGATCTCCTCCATGCGCGGGCCGATGATCTCCGCGAGGAAGCGCCGCGGCAACGCGTTGATGCGATCTCCGCCGACCTGGCGCACCTCCACCTTCTCGCCCGGGTCGATCACCTCGGGCAGCGTGTGGCCGTAGTTGAGCTTCAGGCTCTCTGCCTCGTCGAGCGTCGTGCGCAGGCCGATCGCGATGTCGCTGGTCACATGGTTGCCGCCGACCGGCAGCACCGCGAGCTGGCGCGCCGAGCCGTCGTTGTAAACGACGACCGAGGTGGTGCCAGCGCCGATGTCGACCAGGCAGACGCCGAGGTCCAGCTCCTGCGTCGTGAGCACACCCTCGCCGGCCGCCAGGCCCGAGCAGACGACATCTTCGATGTCGAAGCCCGCGCCGTGGACGCATTTGATGACGTTCTGGACCGCGGTCTGGGCGCCGGTGATGATGTTTGTCTCCACCTCCAGCCGGTGACCCGTCATTCCGGTCGCGTCGCGCACGCCTTCCTGCCCGTCGACCGTGTATGCGCGCGGGATCGCGTGGATGACCTGACGGTCGGAGGCCACGCTCACCGCGCGGGACGCCTCGACGACGCGCTGCACATCGTCCTCACCGATCTCGCGGTCGCCGCTGGCAACCGCGACGACGCCGGTCGAGTTCTGCGACCACAGGTGGATGCCGCCGAGGGAGACGACGACGTTTTCGATGCGCTGTCCCGCCATGCGCTCGGCTGCGACGGCGGCGGCCTGGATTGACGCGATGGTCTTTTCGAGGTTGACGACCACGCCCTTGCGCAGGCCATCGGACGGGCTCTCGCCCACGCCGATGATGCTCACTGGTCCGTTGAGCTCGTCAGACTCGGCTATGACCACCGCGACCCGGCTCGTGCCAAGGTCGAGACCGACGGCTCTCTTCCGCCGCGACAATGCTGTGCTGGAACGCCTCCTGGAACGTATTGATAAAACGGGCGGGCTGCCGGGATTATAAGGGCTTCTGGGCGCTTGCGGGCTAGATTTTGTGGGTCAGTGCCGGCTCGGGACTAGCACTTGTGCCTCCGCTTGATACCGGCGTTTACAGGTAATGCCTCCTGATGGCTCCCAGGTTGTTGAAGATCCGCACGCCGAAGGCGACGATGGCGGCGATCGAAAGGTCGACGCCCAGCTTGTCCCCGAAGTAGGTCAGGCCGGCCGCCAGCGTCATGTTGGTGAGCAGTCCGCTGAAGAAGACGCGCGGCTCGAAGGTGCCGTTGATGTAGGCCTTGAACGCGCCGAAGATGGAGTCGAGCGCCGCGAGCAGCGCGACCGCGGTGTAGCGCGCGTAGGTGATTGGAATCGTCAGCGGGGACATCAGGCCGAGCAGGACACCTAGCAGCGCGAACAGGATCGCGACGACGATTACTTGCATGCAGGCACCGGTGAAGGCTGAGCCGCCCCAGGCGATGAAGAGGGCGACGCGGGTTGGAGCGACTTGAATCCGGCCGCCGGCTCGGATGGGTTCATCACGTTGACGTAGGCGAGGTCGACCGAGTTGTAGTCGACGTTGCCATGGCCCGCGATCGCCTTCAACGCCGCGAGCTTGTCGCGCAGCGTCGCAAACTCCTCCGGCGTCAGCACGCGGCCAAAGTAAACCTTCCAGCCGCGTTTGGAAATGAGGGTCAGGTCGCCGCTGCAATCGATCGTGAATCCCGCCACCTCCTGTCCGATCAGCGCCGGAAACCCACGTTGGATGTTGACGAGCGCGGTCAGGAGAGTCGGGTCGAGCGCCTGCGCGCCGATCCTCGGGTCGGTGCCGGGCGGTCCCTGGATGTCGACCAGCGCGCCGGCCGACGCGGCCGGCCCCAACACCATCGCCTGGCTCGAGAGCAGGAAGTAACGCTTGCTGGACCCGGCGTGATATGCGGCGATAGGCTGCCACTCGCTGATGCGCACGACGACGGTGCCGTCGAGCCGCGGGTCGACGGTGGCCGTCCGCACCCAGACCTGGTCGAGGAGGTGATGGCGATCCGACTCCCCATCCACCGCGAGCACCGACCGGTTGCCGCTGAGCCCCGCCGCCTCCGCCACCTGGGCGGCGGTGAGGTGGTGCGCCCCCGTGATGTCGACGGACTTGACCGCCATCGCGGGCCCGAACCACAGCCAGCCGAGCACCACGCATTCGGCCAATGCGACCGCTGCGGCCAGGATGCGGCGCATCGGGTGCACATCCGGTTCCTTCAGCGCGCGCTCGGAGCGCGTCCAGACCTGGCCTTTGAGCGGCGCGGCCTCCTCCGGACTGGGGCGCCGGCTCATACGCGGCAGCAATGAACGCCGGCGACGGAACCTCATTCGGCCGCCGGACCTACGTTTCTTTGATGGCGGCCGACCGCGTGGTCGACCAGCCGCTGGCACAGGTCGTCGAATCCGATGCCGGCCGCGCGCGCAGCATCGGGCAAAAGCGAGAGCGCCGTCAGGCCGGGAACCGTGTTCAGCTCCAGGAGCCAGGGGGTGCCGTCCGCATCCACGATGATGTCGACACGTCCCATCCCGGAGCAGCCGAGGGTGGTGAAAGCGCGGCCCGCGGCCTCAGACGCTGCCGCTCTCGCGGCCTCCGGAATCCGCGCCGGGATGATGTGGTGCGACTTCCCTGCCGTGTACTTCGCGTCGTAGTCGTAGACCGGATTGTCACTGACGATCTCCAGCGTGGGCAGCACCTGCAGGTCCGGCGTGGCCAGGATGCCGACCGTGATCTCGGTCCCGGACGCGAACCGCTGGACCATGACGCGGCGGTCGTAACGCGCCGCCAGCACCAGCCCGCCCGCGACCTGGTCCGCGTCTTTGGCGATCGTGAGTCCGATCGTCGAACCTTCGCGCACCGGCTTGACCACCAGCGGCAGCCCGAATCGCGCGACCAGCTTCTCCACAGTGTCGGCGCTCACGCCCTGCTTCAGCTCGAGCTCCTCGAATTCGGGGACGTGGAGTCCGGCGCCCGCCATCACGGAGTTGGCGCGCGCCTTGTCCATGCAGAGCGCCGATGCGAGCACACCCGAGCCCGTATAAGGAAGGCCGAGGAGCTCGAGCATCCCCTGGACCGTCCCGTCCTCGCCCAGCCGGCCGTGGAGCGCATTGAAGACGCAGGCGAAATTGCCGTCGCGCAAAAGGTCCCACGTACGCATGTCGAGGTCGATGCCGGCGACGTCATGACCGCGCCGGCGCAGCGCCTCTTCCACCTGCGCGCCCGAGCGCAGCGACACCTCACGCTCCGCCGAGCGCCCTCCGCGCAGCACGGCGATCCTCATTCCCATTTGCCGACCAGCTCGACCTCACGCTCGAGCTCGATGCCGAAACGATGCATGACCGTCGCGCGCGCGCGCTCGATGAGCGCGGCCACCTCGACAGCGGTGGCGCCTCCCTCGTTGACGATGAAGTTTCCGTGCAGCTGCGAGATGACCGCAGCTCCCTCGCGTGCGCCCTTGAGGCCGGCGGCCTGGATCAACCGCCCCGCCGAGTCTCCCGGCGGATTCATGAACACGCTCCCGCAGTTCTTGGTCTTGATCGGCTGGGTCTGGCTCCGCTCGCTCGTCAGCTTCGCCATCAGGCGCTTGGCCTCCTCCCCATCGCCACGCTCGAGCTGGATGGTGGCATCGATGACGAGCGAGCCGCGGAGCGGGCCGTCTCGCAGCGCCGACGTGCGATAGCCGAACTGCAGGTCTTCGACGCTCCACGTGCGCTGGTCGGCGCCGGGCTGGAATCCGCGCACGCTCACCAGCACCTCGCGCAGCTCGTGGCCCCAGCAGCCGGCGTTCTGGTAGACCGCACCACCGACCGTGCCGGGCACACCGATCGCGAACTCGAAGCCGCGGAGGCCGACATCGGCCGCGATCCTGGCCAGCCTCATCATCTTCAGGCCGGCGCCCGCCCGGATGCGCGTGCCGTCGACCTCGTAGTCACGGTTGACGACTCGGATGACGAGTCCCTCGACCCCCGCGTCCGCAACGAGCAGGTTGGTGCCGGCGCCGAGCAAGAGATACGGGATGCCGCGCAGGCGACAGCCTTCGAGGGCGACCTCGATCGTCTGAGGGTTGGCGATCTCGGCAAAGTATTCGGCGGGGCCGCCGATACCGAACGACGTTCGCGTCGCCAGCGGTTCGCCCTTGCGCACGCCAGGGAGCTCGCGCAGCCAGGCGAGGTTAGATTCTTTGCGCCAGCTCATCGCCCAGCTTTCTGATGTCACCCGCGCCCATCAAGAGGAGAACGTCGTCTGGGCCCACAAGCCCTTCGAGAGTCTCGCGAGCGCGCTCAAACGAACCCACATAGACGGCGTTGGGAATCATGTCAGCGAGGTCGCTCGCCTGGATCCCGGTGGGGTTGTCCTCGCCGGCGCCGTAGACGTCCACGACCAGGACGCGGTCGGCGGCGCCAAAGGATCGCGAGAAGTCCTGCAGCAACGCGGCCAGCCGTGTGTAGCGGTGGGGTTGAAACACGACGATGAGACGGCGATGGCGCAGCTCGCGGGCCGCTTGCAGTGTCGCCCGAACCTTGGTCGGGTGGTGAGCGTAGTCGTCATAAACCGGGGCGCCCTGGAACACGCCCAGGAACTCGAGCCGCCGGTGCGCGCCCGGGAACCGTTCCAGCGCACCGGCCACGTCCGCGAAGCTCACACCGAGCTCAAGCGCCATCGCCGCGGCGGCGGTGGCGTTCTGCACGTTGTGCCGGCCTGGCTGGCGGAGGTTGACCGTTCCCAGCTGGTGCCCGCCGTGATGAATCGCGAAGGGACGACCCTCACCGCAGCGGTAATCGGCCTTGTCGCTGAAGCCGTACGTGACACGCCGGGCCGGGGTCGCGAGCGACTGCGTGCGCTCGTCGTCTGCCGACAGGACCGCGACCCCGTCGGCCGGAAGGCCGGCCACGAACTGCGCGAACACGTCCTGCACAGCTTCGACGTCCTTGAAGTGATCGGGATGGTCGAACTCGATGTTGGTGACGATGGCGCGCTTGGGATGATGGAGGACGAGGCTGCCGTCGGATTCGTCCACCTCGGCGACGAGCCACCTGGACTTGCCGGCGCGAGCGCTCGACCCGTCGCCCACCAGGACGGTGGGGTCGTACCCGGCCTCGGTGAGGATGTGGCCCGTCATGTGGGTCACGGTGGTCTTGCCCGCGCTGCCGCCGACGGCGATCGAATCGGAGCCGGCGATCAGCTCGGCCAGCATCTCGGCGCGGGTGATCACTTTGACGCCCATCGCCTTGGCGGCCTCGAGCTCAGGCGAGGCCTTGATGGCGCCGCTGTACACGAGCAGGTCCTGGAACAGGACGTGCTCGGGGTCATGACCGATGTAGATCCGAACGCCGGCATCCTCGAGCGCCGCCGTGGTGTCCGACTCGCGCACGTCGCATCCACTGACCTCGTCGCCCCGCGCGAGGAACACGCGCGCCAGAGCGGACACGCCCGCGCCGCCGATGCCCATCAGGTGCACCTTCACCTGCGGGCGACCTGGTGCAGGACCGCCAGCACTCGTTGGGCTGCATCGCGGCGGCCGAGGCGGGCCGAAGCCTTCGCCATCGCGCGCAGGCGGTCGGCGCCTAGAGCGTCTAGAGCGGCGACCAGGCGGGCCGGTGTCAGCTCGGCGTCTCCGATCCGCACCGCGGCTCCGGCGTCGACCATCGCCCTGGCGTTCTCCTCCTGGTGGCCCCCGCCGAACGTGCCCGGCACCAGCACCATGGGCAGGCCGACCGCGGCGATCTCGGCGATGGTGCTCACGCCGGCCCGGCTCACCACAAGGTCGGCATTTGCCATCAGGGCGGCCATGTCGTCGGTGAAGGTGAGCCCGCGGTAGCCCGCCGCCGCGTGCTCCGCCACGCCTGCCGCGCCCTGCGGGCCGGCGATGTGAACGACCTCCTCGTAACGCTTGCGCAGCTCATCGAGCGCTCCCCATACGGCTTCGTTGATGTGGCGCGCGCCCTGGCTCCCGCCCGTCACGAGCAGGCGCCGCGGCGGCACGGCTGCCGTGCGCGGCTCGAAACCATCGCGCAGCGGCACCCCCGTCATCTCCACCCGCCCGTTGCGGACGCGCTTCTCGGTGCCCGGCAGCGTGGTGCAGATCGCGGCGGCGCCGCGGGCGAAAAAGCGCGTCGCCAGGCCGGGGCGCACGTCCTTCTCATGCAGCACATACGGAATTCGCCGCATGCGCGCGGCGGCCACGGCGGGCGCCATCACGTAGCCACCCATCCCGAGCACCACGTCCGGCCGGAAGCGGTCGACGATGCGCAGGCCCGCGCGAAGCGCAGCCGGGACGATCGCGGGCAGCGCGAGGTTCTTCCAGACCGCGTCGCGGTCGAGGCCGCGCACGTTGACGGTCGCCAGCTCGAAGCCCGCTTCCGGCACGAGCCTCTCTTCGGGTCCGCCCTTGCGCCCGACCAGCAGCAGGGCGCCATCGGGCTCCTCAGCGCGAAACGCGTGCGCGACCGCGAGCGCCGGATAGAGGTGCCCACCGGTCCCGCCGCCAGCTATCAAAAGCCTCATCTTTCCTCTTTGTATCCCCAAATCCGGAGCCCGAGCCGTTGCGGGCGACGCTCAGAAGGAGTCCAACCGCGGCCAGCGTCGTCGCCACCGCGGTGCCGCCATAACTGAAGAAGGGCAGGGGCACGCCGGCGATCGGCAGCGTGTTGGTCACCGTGGCCATGTTCATGAAAGCCTCGAACGCGATCCAGGTCGTGATCCCCGCGGCCAGGCAGACGCCGAATCGGTCCGGCGCCCGGAGCGAGGCCAGGTATCCGCGGACCGCGAAGAACAGGAACCCCGCCATGACCAGCGTGGTCCCGATCAGCCCGGTCTCCTCGCCGACGATGGCGAAGATGAAGTCGGTGTGCGCCTCGGGCAGCCAGCCGTACTTCTCGACCGAGTGGCCGATGCCGACGCCGAACAGGCCTCCCGAGCCCAGGCTGTAAAGCGCCTGCGTCGACTGGAAGCCGGCGCCCAGCGGATCGGCGAACGGGTTTCTGAAATTGGTCAGCCGGGCGAACCGATACGGCTCCAGCAAGGTGATCGCGAGGAAGGCGAGGCCGAGGACCGCCACGATCAATACGAGGTGCCGGAACCGACCTCCGCCGGCCCAGTACACGCTGAGGAAGATCCCGACGATCACGACTGACGTTCCCAGGTCTCGCTCCAGCATCAGCAGGACGAGCACGCCGGCGAGCATCGCCGCGAAAGGCGCCAGTCCCTTCCGCAGGTCGCCGAGGTGGGCGGCGTTGCGATCGACCCAGTGGGCGACGAAGAACACGAAGGCGAGCTTGCCCAGCTCCGACGGCTGAAACGTTCCCAGCGGGCCGGCGTCGAACCACCGGCGGGCGCCGTTGACGGTGACGCCGAGATGCGGCACCAGGACCAGAAGCATCAGGAGCGTGGCCGCCACCGCCGCCGCGGGTGCCAGCGGGCGCAGCCGGCGGTAGTCCATTCGCCCGAGCACGAGCAAGCCGGCGAAGCCGATGAGCATCCAGACCGCCTGCCGCTCGGCGTAGTAGAACGCCGACTCGTGCTGCGTGTACGCGAAGGCCACGCTGGCGCTGGTGACCATGACCAGGCCCGCGCCGCTCAGAAGCACGGTCGTGAACATCAGCAGGCGGTCGGGGTGCTTGGCGGTCCGGACACCGGAGCTCATGCTTCGAACCTCTGGTGGACCAGCGCCTTGAAGCGGCGGCCGCGGTCCTCGTAGTCCTTGAACATGTCGAAGCTCTTGTAGGCGGGGCTCAAGAGCACCACGCCGCCGGGGCGCGCGAGACTCGCCGCCAGCCCGACGGCCTCCTCGAGGTCGGCCGCACGAACGACCTTCGGGTGATCCGCGAGCTCCCTGGCGAGCAGATCGGCCGACGCGCCCATCAACACCACGGCGTCGGCGTGCCGCAGCACGTCCGCCACCCAGGGCCTCAGCTCGAAGCCGCTCCCATAACCGCCGGCGATCAGGACCAATGGCGTCCCAGGGAACGCGCTGAGCGCGACGCGGCCGGCGTCGGGGTTGGTGGCCTTGGAGTCGTTGTACCAGCGCACCCCCTCCCATTCGCCGACCAGCTCGAGGCGGTGCTCGACGCCTTTGAACGAACGGATCGCGGCGCCGATGGCCTGATCGGAGAGTCCCGCGATGCGACCGACTGCAGCCGCCGCGAGCGCGTTCTCGAGGTTGTGGCGGCCGGGCAGCGGCATCGGGGGCAGGGGCCGGTGCTCGTCGAACCACACCACCTGTCCGCGCGTACGCGAGGCCAGGGCACGCACGGCCTCATCACGGCCGTTGAGGACCGCGAAATCGTCGGCGCCCGCGAACTCGATCGCACGCGCCTTGAGGTCGACATAGCGCTCGAACGTGCCATGGCGGTCGAGGTGGTCGGGCGTGATGTTGAGGATCACGCCGATGTGAAAGCGGGGCTTCTCGACGGACTCGAGCTGAAAGCTTGAGAGCTCGAGCACGACCCAGTGGCGCGGGGTCACCTCGTCGAGGCGATCCAGAACGGTGTCGCCGATGTTGCCGCCGACCAGCACAGGCCTCTCTCCCGCGGCGAGCACGGCTCCGGTCAGCGCTGTGGTCGTGGTCTTGCCGTTGGTGCCGGTGATTCCGACCACCGTGCCGGGGCACAGGCGGAGGAACAGGTCGATCTCGCTCGACACCTTGATGCCCAGCCTGCGCGCGTCGTTGAGAAGGGGCGAGTCCCACGGCACGCCTGGGCTCGCGTAGACGACGTCGACATCCGCAAGTGCGGAGTCGTCATAACCGCCGGCTCTCAGGTCAACGCCGGCCGGCAGCTGCTCCAGCACGTCGCCGAGCTCGGGTTTGCTCTTCTTGTCGACGACACGCACGCGCTCACCCTTCGCAACGAGGTACCCGGCCAGCGCGACCCCGCTGCGGGCCGCGCCCACCACGAGGGCGGTCACGTGATCAGCCGCGCCACCCCGGCAGCAGCCAGCGCTGAGAGGAGCCCCGCGCCCCAGAACGTGAGCGCGATGCGGTTCTCAGACCAACCCTCGTGGTGGAACGTGTAGTGGATCGGGGCCATCTTGAAAACACGACGTCCGCCGCTGGCTTTGAAGTAAGCCACCTGAATGATGACAGAGAGGGTCTCCAATACGAACACGAGGGCAAGCAGCGGCAGCAGGACGAGGAATCCCTGCTGGATCGCCATCGCGGCGAGGGCGAACCCGATTGCGAGCGAACCTGTGTCACCCATGAAGACGCGCGCCGGATATCGGTTGAAGACAAGGAATGCGACCAGAGCACCCGCGAGCGACATCGCGACCGCCTTCTCGCCCGCGAGCGCTCCGGGCAGGAGCAGCGCCATCGCGGCGATGGCGATCACCGACAGCCCCCCCGCCAGGCCGTCCATGCCGTCGGTGATGTTGACCGCGTTCGCCGCGGCGACGATGGCGATGACTGCGAGCGGAAACAGGAGCCAGAGCTCCGACGGCAGCAGGTGTTGATGTGCTCCGCCCTGCGAGAGCGCGACGTAGGCCACCGGCAGCGCGAGCAGGACCTGAATCGGGAGCTTCAGCCGTGCCGGAATGCCGAGCGAGCCCACGCGCAGCTTGCTCCGGTCGTCCGCGAACCCGATGAGGGCGCCCGCAACGAGCCCACTGACGGCGGGCCACGCTCCTGCGTGCCCGGCCAGGGCGGCGAGCAGACCGACGACGATGCCGATAACGGCGAAGAGGATGCCGCCGCCCGTGGCGGTGCCCGCTTTCTGCTGGTGGCTCTCCGGCAGCTCCGACTGGATCACCTGGCCCGCCTTCAGACGCTGCAACGCGCGGATGAAGAACGGGTAGATGACGAGCGCAAGTCCGAACGCGACCACGAATGTGATCACGTCAAAGATCATTTGGTGAGTTCCTTCACGACCTCTTCGAGACCCGCGCTGTGCGAACCCTTGACCAGCACGGTGTCGCCGCGGCGGGCGCTGTTCTGGACCCACATCACCGCCGCCTCCCGGTCGGGCACGAGGTGCGCGCCGGCGGCGTCCGCGAGCACGCTGCCGAGCTCGCTGTCGAGAACCGCCACAGCGTCGAACACCTCCGCGGCGCGGCGGCCGACCCGCTGGTGGGCCTCGACCGCCAGCGATCCGAGCTCACCCATGTGGCCGAGCACCGCGAACAACCGGCCGTGGCGCGGCCGCTCCGCCAGGGTTTCGAATGCCGCCAGCATCGATTCGGGGCTGGCGTTGTAGGCGTCGTCGACGATCACCACGCCCTTCGAGGTCTTGTGGTCCTGGAGACGGTGCTCGACAAATACGTTCGCCAGCGCCGCCGCGCCCTCGGCGAGGGTGACGCCGGCGAACTGTCCGGCAGCCAGCGCCGCCAGCGCGTTGCGGGCCTGATGGCGGCCTTCGAGCGCCAGGTGGATGGAGACATCACCAACGGTGAATGCGCATCCGCCATCGTCGGCGGCCATGTAGTGCTCGCCGCGAAGGTCGCCCGCTTCGAAGCCGACGCTCCTCACCGGCGCCGAGGACATCTCTGACAGAAGTCGAAAGAAGTGGTCGTCGGCGTTCAGGACCGCCAGCCCTGATGTCGGTAGGGCTGCGACTAGCTCGCCTTTGCCACGCGCGAGCTGCTCCTTCGATTCGAAGAACTCCATGTGCACGCTGCCAATGTTCGTGATGATCCCGACCGTAGGCTCCGCCAGCTGAGCGAGCCGGCCGATGTCGCCGGCCCGCTGCATCCCCATCTCGAGCACCAGCGCCTCGTGCTCGGGCTCGAGCTTCAGGATCGTGAGCGGCACGCCGGTCTCGGTGTTGAGGTTGCCGGTCGTTCGCAGCACTGAGTACTTGCGCTCCAGGATTGCGGCGACCATCTCCTTTGTCGATGTCTTGCCGTTGCTGCCGGTGACGCCGACCACCAATGGATCAACGCGCTCGCGCACGTAGCCGGCGACGGCGTAAAGCGCGTCCCAGGTGTTGCGCACGATGATCTCCACGACCCCATGCGAGATCTCGGAGCGCCGCTCGACGACCAGCGCGGCCGCGCCACGGCTGAGCGCATCGGCGATGAACCGGTGGCCGTCCATGCTGGCGCCCTTCAGAGCAAAGAAGACGCCGCCCGGCAGCACCTCGCGCGAGTCGGTGTGGTACGTCCCGAAGGTGTTTCCGACCTGGGTGCCGCCGAGCTCGCCACCGCCGGTCGCCTCGAGGAGCTCGAGGAGAGTCAGCTTCATACGTTTAGTAGAACCGGTTGCGCTAGTCGGGCGTTATGCGCCAGTCGACGACCATGGCCTGGGCGATCTTCTGCCAGACGGGCGCCGCGGTCAGGTAGCCGTCGTTCAGAGTCCAGTCGTACTGGCTGCCGGCGTAGTGCGGCTTGCGCATGACCACGATCATCGTGAACTTCGGGTGGTTGGCGGGAAGGAAGCCAACGTAAGACGCCCAGACGTCGAGCGTGTATTGACCGTTGACGGGAATCTGCGACGTCCCGGTCTTCCCCGCCTCATCGAGCTCGAAGCCTTTGACCCGGGCGGTCCAGCCGGAACCGTGCTGGACGACGTCCTCCATCATCGCCGTCATCTGCTGCGCGGTGGCGGGGGTGATGACCTGGCGCTGCGGCTTCAACAGCAGCGGATTGATGGTGGTGCCGACGCGCTCGACCACGTGTGGCGGCGCGTAGCGGCCTCCATTCGCGACCACGTTGACGGCCGCCAGCATCTGGACCATGTTGACCCCGATGCCCTGGCCGAACGCGGTGGTCGCGTACTGGCTGTCGCTCATCTGGTCCTGTGCCGGCAACGGCACCGAGGTCTCTCCAGCCACGTCGATGCCGCTGGGCTGCGTGAGGCCGAATCCCTTCAGGTAGCTGTAGCACGCGGCGTGGCCCTCGGCCAGCATCGCCTTCATCGCGCCTACGTTGAGCGAGTGGTCGAGCACGTACGTGTAGTTGATGTTCCCGTGGTTGCGATGGTCCCAGTCGGCGATCCGGTAGCCGCCGACACTCAGGTAGCCGGGGTCGTTGATGACGGTGGTGGGGGTGATCGCCCCCTGGTTGATGGCGCCCGACAGCGTGACCACCTTCATCACCGATCCAGGCTCGTAGAGGTAGCTGGAAACGTTGTCCTGGAATAGCGATGGGTCGGTGTGATTGAAGTTGTTGGCGTCGTAGCTCGGGTAGTCGGCCCACGCAACGATACCGCCGGTCGCCGGGTCCATGATCAGCACGCTTCCGCTCTCGGCGTTGGCCGTCTTGACTCCATCAGCGAGCGCCTGCTCGGCCTGGTACTGCACGTTGGCGTCGAGCGACAACACGAGGTCGGATCCGTTCACAGGGTCCTGGTGCGTGTGTGACCCGAGGACGATCTCGCGGTTGGCGAGGTCGCGGTAGCTCGAGATGTATCCCGCCGTGCCCGCGAGCTCCTTCTGGTAGTACTGCTCGAGCCCGCGCTGGCCCTGGCCGTCATAGGTCACGAATCCCAGCAGGTTCGCGGCGAGGCTCGAGCCCGGGGCGATCCCAGGCAAATACGAGCGTTGAGTTTCGTCTTCGAGCCCGACCCCGGGCAATTTCAGTGCGGTCAGCTGGTCGGCCTTGGCTTTGGAGAACCGCCGCAGGATGTAGGCGAACTTCGAGTCCGACTCGAGCGTCTGCATGACGCCGGCCTTGTCCACTCCGAGCACGCTCGCAAGGCCGCTCGCAACGCGGTCCCGGGCTGCGGGGGTGACCTGGTCGGGGGACACGTACGCCGAGTAGACCGTGGTGTTGACGACGAGCTGGGTCATATTGCGGTCGAAGATCACGCCGCGCTGCGCGGGCAGCGGGACGAGCTCGTGGTACTGGGCCTGCGCCGAGGCTGCCAGCTGCACGTGGCGCAGCACCTGCCAGTAGGCGAGTCGCGCCCAGACCGTGCCCGCGAGCAGGGCCGCCACCATGAGCAGGGCCAGAATGCGCAGCCGCGCCCCCATGACGTGCTCGACTCGCGGGGCCCTCTTGCGAAGAGCCCCAGTGCTCACTTGCCTGCGGCCATGACGTCGCGGGTGCCGCCGACCTTGTTGAAAAGCGCGGCGAGGTAGCGCGCCCACAGCGGCGTGGCGTCGGTGCCGGAGGCGCCGGCCGGCGCACCCAGGTCGATGGCGATGGACTGCCCGGGCACGTACGCGACAGGCGCCGCACGCTGCATGCCGCTCTGGGCGGCCGACTGCTGCACCTGCGCGGGCGCATGCAGCGTCACCTCCTGGTAGCGGAGCTGGTCCTGCTCGGCGATGAGCTGGCGCTGCTGGTCCTGCAATCGCGTGATGTCATAGGACGATTGCGTCACCTGCGCGGCGAGCGCCAGATAGAAAAGGATGGCGACCAACGCCGCGCCCAGGCCCAGGTAGGCATGCGCGAACGTGTTCAGCTGCAACCGATCCGCGGCGACGGAGCCCGCGACCTGCACGAAGCCGCGCGTGCGCCGTCGCCGGCGTGCCGGGACGTGCTGAGCGCCGGCGGGGCCGAGGCGCCGCCGGGTGAGTATTCGGGTCGATGTCAAGACGTGTGCCTCATTTGTTTCAAATTTGTGCCTGGCGGCCGGCGGGGTGAACCGGACGCCAGGACTTGGGAAGGGATGGGGTCAGATCTTTTCCGCCACCCGCAGCCGCGCCGAGCGGGCGCGGGGGTTGGCCGTCAATTCCGCTTCGGATGGGCGGATGGGACGGCGGGTGACGATGCGGAGGGTTGCCCGGTGGCCGCAGGTGCAGACTGGCTGCTGGGGTGGGCAGATACAGTCTTTGGACTCGACGTTGAAGAATGACTTCACCAAGCGGTCTTCCAGTGAATGGAAGCTGATCGTCGCCATACGACCACCGGGTTTGAGAATCCCAAGAGCTGCCTTCAGTCCTGCCTCGATCTCGCCCAACTCGTCGTTGACGGCGATCCGGATGCCCTGGAAAGTGCGGGTGGCGACGTTGATGTCGCGAGGCCACGCCCGTCGGGGGATGGCCGCCTCCACGGCTGAGGCCAGATCGGTGGTCGTGCGCAGCGGGCGGCGCGCCACTATGAACTGGGCTATCCGCCGCGCCCAACGCTCCTCGCCGTAATCGCGCAGGATCCGCTCGAGCTCTCTGATGTCGAGCTCGTTGACGATGCGCGCCGCATCGAGCGTCGAGGTGGTGTCCATCCGCATGTCCAGCGGCCCCTCACCGCGGAAGCTGAATCCGCGCTCGGGGGCGTCGAGCTGGACGCTTGATAGACCGAAGTCGAACAGGATGCAGTCGGCCGGGACAAACCCGGCTCTGCGCGCCAGCGCGTCCAGCTCGCTGAAGCGACCGTGGACGACGACCACAGACGGTCCGTGAGAAGCCAGCGCCGATCGGACGGCTTCGACAGCCGCGGGATCGCGGTCGATCCCGAGCAGCCGGCCGCCTGGCTCGATCCTGTCCAGGATCTGGCGGGCATGGCCCGCCTGCCCCACGGTGCAGTCGATCGCGACCGCCCCCTTGTGGGGCTCGAGCAGCTCTATTACCTCTTGTGAAAGTGCAGGCTGGTGACCGCTCAGCGTCCTGAGATCACCCTGTCAGCGAATTCTGTAAAGCGCCCTTGCGCGTCGGTGTTGTAGCTGTTCCATCGGGCCTCGGGCCAGATTTCGACTCTGGAGCCCATGCCGATCACCACTGCCGTCGACGGGGTCTCGATTTCCGTCACGCGGCGCTGCTCCAATCCCAATGTGATCCGGCCCTGGCCGTCCGGCTCGAAGGCCTCCGACATCGAGTAGAGCGTCCGCGCCAGCGCTCGCTGGTCGGGACCCGGCAGCGGGCTGCGCAGCTCCTGCGCCAGCGCGTCCCACAGGTCCGGCGGGTAGATCGCCAGGGCGCGGTCCTGGCTCACCGACACGTAGCTCCCCTCCGGAAGCTGCTTGCGAAACGACGCGGGGATGGCGAGCCTTCCCTTGTCGTCCACGCGGACCCGATGTGTCCCGGTGAACACTCATTGGGCCTCCCAGAACCTGAGCTGGGAGCGCCGCTGTCGCGCGCAGAGACCGCAACCGCAGCCGTGGAGCTCCATCGGAAGCGGGTTGCCGAGCTTGTCGTAGCGGTGGTTGACCGGCGCGGTGGCCTGATCCCACAGGTCCCTAGCGAAGCGAGGTGGGTTCAGGAAGGTCTCGATTCGAGCCGGCCGGAGCCGCCGGTTCATCGCCGACATTCAGCGTGGCCTCGACGTCGGCGGGAGCGTCGCCGGCCCCATCGCGGCTGCGGGGAGAAGTGGCGTAGAGGAGGTGTATGGCGTGCCGTACTTGGACGTAAGGTGCGACGTATGGTTCCATGTTGCTTGATTCACCACTTCTCCCCACTGATCACCGCGATTCGCCGCAAACCTTAACGGGCACGCTTAGCCCTGTCAATACCCTTACCACAAGATGTAGCGTGACTCCAGCACCCGAGGGCGCTCCAAGCACAACATGTTGTGTTTGAGTGCTGTGAAGGCACCACATTCAGTTGCCAAATGTGATAGCAGCGAACATTAGTTCTCAATCTCAGGACCCAAACGCAAAAGGACCGTCCGGTGCCCAACGACCGGACGGTCCTTCTGAACGCTGAACTAGAAGGTCAGTCTAACCGGCCGCTTCCAGCTGGTCGACCACGAAAGCCGACACGAATGCCTCCTCCCGCCAGGACTCGTATCGGCCCGACGGCCCGGAGTGGCCGGAGCCGAGGTCGGTCTTCAGGAGGATTGGGCGCGCGCCGAGGGTCGCGGTACGCAGCTTGGCCACCCACTTCGCCGGCTCCCAGAACGGAACGCGCGGATCGTTGAGGCCGGCAGTCACGAGCAGCGCGGGGTAGGGCGCGCGATGCACGTTGTCGTACGGCGAGTAGGCCTTCATGTATTCGTAGAACTCGCGATCGTTGGGGTCGCCCCATTCCTCGTACTCGTTGACGGTGAGCGGGATCGATTCGTCGAGCATGGTGGTCAGCAAGTCCACGAACGGGACCTGTGCGACCGCGCACGCGAACAGCTCGGGACGGGCATTGACCACCGCCCCGATCAGCAGGCCGCCGGCGCTGCGTCCCCGGATGGCGAGCCGGCGCGGGTTCGTATAGCGCTCAGCGATGAGCTGGACCGCGCAAGCGACGAAGTCGTCGAACGTGTTCGTCTTGCACAGGAACTTGCCTTCCTCGTACCACTCCCTCCCCATCTCGCCACCGCCCCGCACGTGGGCGATCGCGTAGACGAAGCCTCGGTCGAGCAGGCTCAGCCGCGCGGCGTCGAACATGGGGTCGCTTGGAATCTCATAGGCGCCGTAGCCGTAGAGCAGCGTGGGATTGGCGCCGTCGCGCCTCAGCCCGCGGCGGTACACGATCGAAATCGGCACGCGCACGCCGTCGGCCGCGGTCGCCCACAGCCGATCCGTGACGTAGTCGGCCCGGTTGTAGCCGCCGGGAACGGGCTGCTCCTTCACGAGGGTGCGCTCGCGCGTGTTCATGTCGTAGTCGAACGCCGACCACGGAGCGTTGAGCGACGTGTAGAAGAAGCGCATCACCGAGCTCTCATAGACGGGATTCGAGCCGGCGTAGGCGGTATACGCGGGGTCGGGCTGGCCGACCACATGAAGCTCGCCTGTCGCGGAGTCGAGGACCTCGAGCCGCTGCAGCCCGTCGGAGCGCTGGCCGAGCACGACGTGGCCGATGTGCACATCCATCCCGTTGAGGCGCACGCCCGCGCGCTCCGGAACGACCTCTGTCCACGCCTCGCGGCCCGGCCGCGCGACCGGCGCCGCCACGAGCCTGAAGTTGCGCGCGCCGTCATTGGTCAGGATCAGGAAGCGGTCCTCCTGGTGTTCGACCGAATATTCGACGCCATGGCGGCGGCCTTCGATGAGCATGGGCTCGGCCGCCGGCTCGTCACTGCGCAGATAGCGGCTCTCGCTCGTCACCTGGCTCGAGCTCGTGACGATGATGTAGCGCTCGCTTTTGGTCAGCTCGACGTTGAGCTCGTAGCGCTCGTCATCCTCCTGGAGCACGAGCACGTCCCGGTCGACGGGCGTGCCGAGCGCGTGGCGCCAGACCTGGTATGGGCGCATCGCCTTGTCGGGCCGGACATAGAAGAAGGTCTTGCTGTCCGCCGACCACGCGGCGCCCAAATAGACGCCGTCGAGCACGTCGGCGAGGTCCTCCCCACTCGCCAGGTCGCGAAAGCGGACCTGGTGGAGCTCGTTGCCGGTGAGGTCGACCGCGTAGGCAAGAAGATTCTCGTCTGGGCTGCGCTCGACGTAGCCGAGCTCGAAGTACTCATGGCCGGCAGCCAGCTCGTTGGCGTCGAGCTCAATTTCCTCAGGGGCGTCCATGGAGCCCTTGCGCCGGCAGTGGATCTCGTAATCGAAACCCTCGACCGTGCGCGTGTAGTGCCAGTACCCTTTGAAAAACAAAGGTGGCGAGGTGTCCGTCTGCTGGACCCGGCCGACGATCTCCCCGTACAGCCGTTCCTGGAGCTCGGCCATGGGCGCCATGACCGCATCCGCGTACTCGTTCTCGGCTTCCAGGTAGGCGATCACCTCCGGGTTGGCTTTCTGCCGTAGCCAGAAGTAGGGGTCGATCCGGCTGTCGCCGTGCTTGGTGAGCACCGTCGGGTGCTGGGCTGGGATTGGGGGCCTGGGAGCCCGAACCGGCTCTTCCATTGGGGGATACATCCTGCCAGGTTCGGAGAGCTTCCAAACCATCTCCCAGGAGCCTCGGCGCCGGCTTTTGAGGTCTCCTTCTCCCCTCACCCCGCTTCGCGGGGAGCTCCCCGCATGGCGGGGAGCCTAGGCTCCTCCGAGCTTGAACGCCTGCCTCACCAGCCGCTTGACGGCCGGCTGCTCGGCGTCCGACGGCCTGAGCAGGGTGACGTACCGCGAATCCTTGCCGGTGCCGTGGAGCAGGCCGCTTTCATTGCTGAGCTCCCGGCCGCGATAGAAGAACAGCGTCGAATGGTTCGTGAAGGTACCGACGCCGACCACGTTCTCGCCGTCGACGGCGTACCGGACCAGCTTCCACATCGCGCTGCTCGAGCGCGGTGGTGCGCTGCGGTAGGTGATCTCGTCCGCGTTGGGAGCCGCCTCTTTGACGGTCTTGATCGCCGCCTTGACGGTCGGGCGCACTCTGGGCGGAATCTTCTTCAGGTGGTCGGAAAGCGAAACCTGCGCCGAAGCCATCGCATCAACCTCCCGCGATCGCCCCGAGGATGAGGAAGGGTTCCTTGCCCGCGACCACCTCGTCGGGGAGCGGATCATCGGGCGAAGCGTCGGACCAATCCTCCTCGCAGGCGAAGAACCTGATCATCGGACGGCGCCTCTTCGTGGTCATGTCTCGCATCGTCCCCAGCAGCGCCGGGTGATCCGCCTCGAGCGCGTCAAGCACCGCTCGCTGCGTGACCGGATTGGGGAGATCCAGCTCCACCACCCGGCCGACGCCGGCCAGCGTCTGGAGATTCGCTGGAAGCACGACCTTGATCACGCCAGCGTCTGCACCTCGACCGAGAGCACGGCCGGCAGGTCGCGAACGATGGAGGTCCAGCTGTCGCCGGCATCAGCTGAGGCGTACACCTGTCCGCCGCTCGTGCCGAAATACACTCCGCACGGATCCAGAGCATCGACCGCCATGGCGTCGCGCAGGACGTTGACGTAGCAGTCCTTCTGCGGAAGCCCTTCGGTGAGGGCTTCCCATTCGTTTCCGCCCGTCCGGCTCCGGTAGACCCGCAGCTTGCCGTCGGGTACGAAGTGGAGGGAGTCGCTGGTGATGGGAACGACGTAGATCGTCTCCGGCTCGTTGGCATGAACGTCGATCACGAAGCCGAAGTCGGTCGGCAGATCGCCGCTGATCTCGCGCCAGGAGTCGCCACCGTCATCTGTCCGCATCACATCCCAGTGCTTCTGCATGAAGAGCGTTTGCGGGCGTGAGTGGTGCATGGCGAGCCGGTGGACGCAATGGCCGACTTCGGCGTCCTGGTCGGGAATCGTGTTCGAACGCAA
>DASWBB010000062.1:0-2476 GCA_036390875.1 Candidatus Dormiibacterota bacterium | reverse complement strand
CCCCGCCACTACAGGCATCCCGGCCTCTACAACCGCTGACTACAGGGGGAACTTCGGCCTAAGCGGACTGCACGAGGTGGCGCTCGAACGCCCAGACCGTCGCTGCGGTCCGGGTACGCGCGCCCGTCTTGTCGAGGATGTGCTGGACGTGGTGGCGATCCAGCCGAGCGGCGGCTGCGCGGCGTCGACCAGGAGGAGTCGTAGGTCGGTCACCATCAACGCTCGCGCGCCAGTGTTGTAGAAGACGGTCGGCAGCCGCAGCCTCGGCTAGGCCGAAGTTCCCCGTGTAGTCAGCCGGTGTAGAGGCCGGGATCCCTGTGGTTGTGGGGATTCCGGCCTTTTTGTTGTGATCATATGTACCCACTACTATTCGTTTGCGAGTTGCGCTATTGTCGAGGTATGGGCCGTCCTGCCAGGCAAACTGGTGCGATGCATGTGAGCACGACTACGCGCCGGTCGGGGGATCGCGAGTACACGGCGACGTTGCTGCGGCGCTCCTACCGCCAGGACGGGAAGGTCAAGAAGGAAACGCTCGCGAACCTCTCGCATCTCCCGCCGGAGGCGATCCACGCGATCCGTCGGGTGCTGGCCGGTGAGACGCTCGTGAACGCCGAGGACGCGTTCGAGATCGAGAGCTCCCTCCCGGCCGGGCATGTGAACGCGGCGCTGGTGATGGCCCGCCGGCTCGAACTCGCCAAAGTGTTGGATCGCTCCGCGTGCCGGGAGCGGGATCTGTGCCTGGCGATGATCCTCGGCAGGGTGATCTGGCCGGGATCGAAGCTCGGGACGGTCCGCTCGTTGGGGCAGTCGACGCTCGCCTCAGAGCTGGGTGTGGACGGCGCGGACGAGGATGACCTCTACGCGGCGATGGATTGGCTCGTGGAGCGCCAGGACCGGATCGAGGACCGGCTCGCCGCGCGCCACCTGCGTGATGGGGAGATGGTGCTCTACGACGTGTCCTCCAGTTACTTCGAGGGACGGACGTGTCCGCTGGCGAGGTTGGGGTACTCGCGTGACGGCAAGGGCGGACTGCTACAGATCATCTACGGCCTGTTGTGTGACAACGATGGGCGACCGGTCGCGGTCGAGGTGTTCACCGGCGAGTTGCACGACGACAAGACGCTCTCGTCGCAGGTCACCAAGCTCAAGGACCGGTTCAACCTGTCGCGGGTGATCGTGGTCGCGGATCGCGGGATGGTCACCAAGGCGAACATCGAGCTCCTCTCAGCGGCGTCAGGGGTGGACTGGATCACCGCGCTGAAAGCCCCGACGATCAAGAAACTCGCCAGATCCGGGATCTTCCAGCCATCCTTGTTCGACGAGCAGAACCTCGGGGAGATCACCGGCGTCGCTGAGTTCCCCGGTGAGCGGCTCATCGTGTGCCGCAACCCGTTGGTCGGCGCGCAACGCGCCCGCAAACGCGAAGAGCTGCTGACCGCGACCGAGATTGACCTCGCCGCGATCGCTCACCGCGTGAACCGCGGGACGCTGCTCGGCGCCGACCGGATCGGTCTGGCGGTCGGCCCAGCACTCAAGCGCTACCACGTGAAAAAGCACTTCCAGATCGAGATCACTGACACCACCTTCACCTACACCCGCGACACCGCCGGGATCGCCGCGGAAGCAGCGCTGGACGGGTTCTACATCCTGCGGACCAGTCTCACCGAGAACGACTTGCCGGCCGGGGACGTCGTGCGCGCCTACAAAAACCTCGAACAGGCCGAAAGAGCGTTCGGATCGATCAAGGGTCCCGACCTGCAGATCCGTCCGATTCATCACCGGCTCGCCGAGCGCGTCCGTGCGCACGTGCTGATCTGCATGCTCGCCTACTACCTCACCTGGCACCTGAAAGCCGCGTGGAAACCACTGCTGTTCACCGACGAGCACCGGCCCATCAGCCCCGACCCGGTCGCGAAAGCCGTCCGCTCATCGACCGCGCAGCAGAAAGCACAGACGAAGCGGACCGCGACCGGGCACCCCGCGCACAGCTACCGCACGCTCCTCACCGAGCTCGCGACCCAGACCCGGAACACCACCCGCCTGCACGGCCACAACAGCACCTTCGAGAAGCTGACCCAACCGACCGCGCTCCAGGCCCAGGCGCTTGACCTCGCCGCAAACGCGCCCGTCGTAGTCGCTCGGTAGACACGACCCGAACACCCCAAAAACCAGAAACGCCAAGGGAATCCGCCGGATTCCGCTACATCACACGGGGGAACTTCGGTCTAGTCTCTTTCGGCAGCGAGTCGCGGCCAGCGCGGTTTCCGCAGTAGGCCGTGGAGCAGCGACCCCTTTCTCGGCTTGGTCGACGGGAGCGGAATCAGCCGTGCAGCTGCTGGCCTAGCTGCGCACGCGCGGCGACGCCGGCGCCGAGCAGCAGCCCGAATGCGGCGAGGTAGCAGGTGAACAGAACACCGGCGAGCATGAGAAACAGCTCGACGGGAGTTCTCCCGGCCACGAGGCGGAGGTAGTAACC
>DASWBB010000061.1:0-4914 GCA_036390875.1 Candidatus Dormiibacterota bacterium | reverse complement strand
TCACGGAGGAGCAGCTCGCGCAGGTGCACGGCCCGGTGGGCCTCGACCTCGGCGGGCGTGGCGCTGAAGAAACCGCTCTCGGCATCATGGCCGAGATCACGGCCGTACGATTCGGCGGCTCGGGATCATTCATGCGCGAGGACCGTAGGCCCTCGGTCGCTTAGCCGCCGACTTTCGCGCGTTCGCGAAACCGCCTTGCCTTGTGGCGGTTGCCGCAGGTGGCCATCGTGCACCACCGGCTCGAGTGGTTGCGGGATCGGTCGTAGAAGGCCCACCGGCACGTGTCGGAGCCACACAGCTTGAGCCGGCCCCAGTCCTCGTCGGCCATCGCCGCGAACAGCGCGGCCACCATCCGGCCCATCGCGCCGGCGACGCCGCCAGCTTCGGGCTCGAGCCGCGCCTTGCCGCCGGCGCCGAAGCGGGCGCGCAGCCGGCTGGCGGCGGCCGCTTCGTTGAGGGTGGCGATGTCGAGGGGGTATACCCGCCCACCCGAATTGGCTCCGATCACTCCCCGGATCGCTTCTCGCACGGCGATCGCGTGCTTCAGATCCGCCTCCGTGACGGTCTGCCCGCTTTCCATCAACTCATGTGCAACCAGCCAGGCGCCGAGCGTGTTTGGGTCTGAAAGCTCCTCCGGGCCGTCCTGCAGGTCGACGGTGTTCACGTAGGCCTGGACCAACCCCACAAAGCCGGTAGCGGTCTCTCGATCGGCCATCTCGAGTTCGATTGTACACATAACCTGTGACACTGCAATACAGGTTATAATAACCACTGAAATAGGAATACCAGTTAGAGGAGGATCGTCAGATGCATCCCTTCATGAACGAGGACGCGGCGTGGCAGCGCCTTCAGGACATCCAGCGTGAGATGGAAAACCGGCGGCTCACGGCTGCCGGGCGGAGGCACATCACCGTGGCCACGCTCCGGCAGCTGGCGGCTCGAGCCTGGCTGCTGGCGGGCCTGGCGGCGATGCGGCCTCCGCGCCGGCGACCGGTGCGAACTCAGGCCGACGGCGAGCGGCGCTCCCGCATCGCCTAGTTGGCTGCCAGGCGGCGGAGCACGGCGACCTGCTCGGCGTCCGGGCCGTCACCGGCGCCGGGAACCTCGAGGATGAAGGGCAGTCCCGCCAGGCGCGGCTCGTGCAGAAGCGCGCGAAACCCGTCCCGACCGATCTGCCCATCGCCGATGTTGGCGTGGCGGTCGCGGTTGGAGCCGAGTCCGGTGACGGAGTCGTTGCAGTGGATGACCTCGACGTGCTTCAGGCCGATCACGCGGTCGAGCTCGTCGACCGTTCGCGCCACGTCCGCCGGCGTCCGCTCGTCGTAGCCGGACGCGAAGGCGTGGCAGGTGTCGAAGCAGACGCCGACGCGCGGATCGTGCAAGCCGTCGAGCATCCGCGCGATCTCTTCGAAGCGCGCCCCGACGCATCCGCCCAGGCCCGCGTTGTTTTCGATCAGTAATCGCGCGGTTTGCGGATCGGCGCGTTCCATGACCTTCTTGATGTGCTCCAGGATCGAAGGCAGGCGCGCGTCGAAGCCGGCGCCCTTGTGCGACCCGGTGTGGAAGATCACCCCGTTGACTCCCAGCTCATCCGCTGCCTTGACGTAGCCGGCCAGCGTGCTCTCCGACCGCGACCGCAGCGTCGGGTCGTCACCGGCCAGGTTGATCAGATAGACCGCATGGAAGTAGAAGGGCGGATGCCCGTGCTTGGCCGCGGCCTCCTTGAAAGTGGAGATCCGGGTCTCATCCAGCTTGGGCGAGCCCCAGAAGCCAGGCGGCGTGGGGTGGATCTGGATCGCGTCCGCCCCCATGGCCCTGGCCCGCTCGAACGACAGATGCAGGCCGCCGGATGAATCGACGTGGGCGCCAAGAACAGGCATGCGATGACTTTAAGTCGAACCGCGTATGGGCTCGAATCGCGGTCCCGTCTGCCATCCTATTTTCGTGGCGGCCATCTTCGTCATGAGCGATCTCGAGCTCCCCATCCGGGGCCGCACATATCGCGAACCCGAGGGCGCGCACAGCGTGGTCGTGCGCGGCCGCGACATCGACGCCGCCCTTCAGCACGCGGCGGCCCGAGCCGATTGTCGAGCCATCGCCGTGATCGGCCTGCCTGCACAGGATCCCGACCTGACTGTGATGGTGGGACGGAAGCTGTTCCTGGTCGATGCGGACGGCGTGCGGTTGCGAGACTTCGCGGAGCTTGCGCTGCGCGCTGATGCCGACGTCGAGTGGATCCGCTCGGCGACGCCTCCTTTCGACCGTCTGGCCGACGCACTGCTGCCGGTCGGCGCCGCGGTGCTGGCTGCCGGCTCGAGCACTCGCATGCCAGGGTCGGACAAGCTGCTCCTCGAGTTCGACGGCCGGCCGATGATCAAATCAGTGATCGAAGCCGCGTCCGACGGCGGCTGCCACCAGATCCTGGTCGTGTATTCGTCCAGCGAGGTCATGCATGCGGTCGGCGGCTCCGCCGAGCTGGTCCACAATCCCCGCGCCGCCACGGGCATGGCTTCGTCCCTCCAGGCCGGCCTGCGTGCGATGCGCTCCGAGATGGAAGCCGCCATGGTTTTGCTCGGAGACCAGCCGATGGTCGGCTCGCGCACGGTCGCCGCGCTGCTCCGCGCCTGGCGTCAGGAGGGATCGCGGCCAGCCGTCGCGGTTTCGCGCGGTGAGGGCGGCAAATGGGCGCCGCCGGTGGTGCTGGCGCGGGAGCTGTGGACTGAGCTCATGACGCTCACAGGCGACGCGGGCGCGCGTCAGGTGCTCGATCAAAGGCCCGAGCTCGTCGACACCGTGCCTGCGCTCGACCGGCTCGACGACGTCGATACGCCGGAGGACTACGCCAACATCGTCAAGCTTTTCCCGCGACCGAAACCCACGCAGCGGGCCTAGTCGCCAAGGGACGCGCGTGCGCCAGGTCATGGTCTCGGCGCCAGGCTGGCTTTCGAGCGCCGCAAGCCCGCGACGGCGTACGATTCGGATAGTGCTAGTGATTGCTCTAGGAGTGCGAACTTGAAAGGTCGAGCCACCGGCGCCAAGGGCACCTGGAAGCGGGCGGGCCAGTACGAAGACATCGTCTACGAGACGTGGGATGGCATCGCCAAGATCACGATCAACCGGCCGGAGGTCCGCAATGCGTTCCGGCCGACGACTGTGTTCGAGATGTCTCGGGCCTTCGAAGTTGCGCGCGACGATCCGAAGATCGGCGTCGTGATCCTCACCGGCGCCGGCACCGAGGCATTCTGCTCGGGGGGCGACCAGCGGATTCGCGGCGACGACGGCTACGTCGACCCCAAGGGCACGGGCCGGCTCAACGTGCTCGACCTGCAGATCCAGATCCGGCGTCTCCCCAAGCCCGTGATTGCGATGGTCGCCGGTTATGCGATCGGCGGAGGCCACGTGCTCCACGTCGTGTGCGACCTGACCATCGCCGCCGACAACGCCCGCTTCGGCCAGACGGGGCCGAAGGTGGGCAGCTTCGACGGCGGCTATGGCTCCGGCCTCCTCGCGCGTGTCGTGGGTCAGAAGAAAGCGCGCGAGATCTGGTTCTTGTGCGAGCAGTACGACGCGCAGCAGGCGCTGGAGATGGGGCTCGTGAACAAGGTCGTTCCGCTTGCGAAGCTCGAGGAGGAGACCGTCGCCTGGTGCCGCCGGATGCTCGAGCTCAGCCCGCTGGCGCTGCGGTTGCTCAAGGCGAGCTTCAACGCGGCCGACGACGGGCTCGCGGGCATCCAGCAGCTGGCAGGCGACGCGACCCTCCTCTACTACATGAGCGATGAGGCGCAGGAAGGCCGCGACGCGTACGTGCAAAAACGCAAACCGAACTTTTCGAAATTTCCGAAGAGGCCCTGATGGTGGCGACCGCTATCTCCTTGACGCCAGGACGCGTCTGGTGGTCCGCGGTGCGCCCCGCCACGCTCGCGGCCTCCGTCGCCCCGGTTCTCGCGGGCACGGCGGTCGCCATCCATGAGGGCGGCATCAGACCCGCGGCCGGATTCGGAGCGCTCGTGGTTGCGCTCGCGATGCAGATCGGGGTCAACTTCGCCAACGACTACTCGGACTTCGTCCGCGGTGCCGACACGCCTCGGCGCGTGGGCCCGGTCCGCGCGGCGGCGTCAGGTGTCGTCGCGCCGGAGCATGTCCGCCGGGCCGCCGTGGTCGCCTTCGGCGTCGCCGGAGTCGCCGGTCTCGCGCTCAGTCTCGCGACCGATTGGCGATTGCTCATCGTCGGAGCCGCCAGCCTCGTCGCGGGCTGGCTCTACACGGGTGGACCGCGACCCTACGGCTACCTCGGCCTGGGGGAGCTCTTCGTGTTCGTGTTCTTCGGCCTGGTCGCGACGTGCGGCACGGTTTATGTCGAGGCGCTCCATGTGAGCGTGCTGGCCGTCCTCGCCGGCGTCGCCATGGGCTGTCTCGCCACCGCCATCCTGGTCCTCAACAACCTGCGCGATATCGAGACCGACGCCATGGCCGGCAAGCGAACGCTGGCGACGAGGATCGGCCGTGATCGCACGTTGATCGTCCTCGCGCTTCTTGTCGCTGTGGCGTTTGCCGTGCCCATCGTGACGTTGGTTCTCGGTCTGGCCGGCCCTACCGTGATGCTCGTACATTTCGCGATCCCCATCGCCGCGGCGCCGGTGCGGGCCGCATTCGCGAGCCGCAGCGGTCCAACGCTCGTGGCCGCTCTGAAGCGCATGGCTGCCACGGAGATCGCCTACGCGATGCTGCTGACAGTGGGCTTGCTCATATGACGAACGTCCGCATCGATGCCGTGCATCCGCAAGACGTCGCGCGCGAAGTGGAGCGCCAGCTTGCGCTTGGATGCCGGTCGTTCTTGCTGCGCCGCGTTGCCGGCGGAGGCATGCTCGACCAGGAGCGGATGGGCGCGGCCCGCTATGCCGCCGGCCTTCACGC
>DASWBB010000060.1:0-15596 GCA_036390875.1 Candidatus Dormiibacterota bacterium | reverse complement strand
CGCTGCGACGTCGATTCGAGCGTTGAGACTGCGCATCAACGCCTCGGCGTCGGCACCGCACGCGGCCGCCAGGGCCACGATGTCAGCCATCACGTCACTTAACGAGTGCGGGTGCTGGCGGATCATCCGGATGCCTTCGAGGTCCACGGCCACCTGGTCGGCGGAAACGGCGCAGACCCGGCAGACATCCTGCGCGACCACGAGGTCAGGCTCGAGGTCCTGGATGGCATCGGTGTCGACGAAGTAGAGCGAGCGGCCGGCGATGGCCGCCTCCGCAACCGCGACCTCGATGCCGGCGCTGTCTTTCTCGTGGAGGCGCAGCGCAGAGCGGGTGACGATCGGCAGCGAAGCCGCTTCAGGCGGGTAGTCGCATTCGTGGGTCACCGCCACCAGGCTGCCGCCGAGCCCAAGCGCAAAGAGGGATTCGGTGGCGCTCGGGAGCAGGGACACGATCCTCATGCGCCGGCCGGGGTCACGTCGAGCTGGGCGAAGCCCGAATCCAGGCGCCGCTCGCCCGCAGTCCATCCAAGCGGCTGCCTGAACACCGGGCCCGCGAAGGCGAACGAGTGATACTCGCCGTTCTCTCCGCACGGGTCGGCGCCCGTGGCTGCGATCTCGCTCGCGAAGCGCTCGTCGACGATCCGGCCGAGCCATGACTCGTCCAGCTTCGCGAGGTCGACGCAGGTGATCACCGCCCGCCCGCCCGAGGCGATGAACTCATCGAGGAGGAGCTCCGGCGGCTCGCCCCAGATGGGCTCGACATGCTCGAGCCCGGCAGAGGTGACGCGCTCCTCATACCAGGCCCGGACATCGGCGAGGTGGATGTCGCCGAAGACCACGCCGGCAAACCCATCCTCGTGGAGCGATGCCAGCTCCTGCCGGAGCCTGCCTTCCATCTCGTCCCATGTGGTAGGGATGGCGTGGAGGTCGATCCCGACCGCCTGCCCTTGCGCTTCCAGCATCTCGACTCGCGTGGCGTGAAAGCGAACGCGACGCGTGGTCGAGTCATAGAAGGAGAGGAGGCGCGTGACCTCGAGTCCTCGCCGTCCCGCGCGGTCCAGGGCGAGAGCGCTGTCTTTTCCGCCCGACCACATCAACGCGTATCTGCCGCCCAGATCAGCGCCACTCGGACGATTCAAGGCCGGCCTCCAGCCAGTCGATGAGGGCCGCGACCCTGGCCCAGTCCTGGGCCTTGCGCGCCGCGATCAGGTCGCGCAGAGCCTGTGGCTCGACCGCGAGCAGCGCTTCGGCGCCGGAGCTCGCGTAGCGGACGAGCGCGTAATGGACCACGTCGTCGTAGGTCAGCCCCGTGTTGCGGGCGAGGTTTTCGAGGGTGGGCCTGGGATTGACGAGACGAGACAGTGCGACGGCCGTCCGGAAATTCTGGTTCGTGTCCTGAGCGCTCACGGCGTCGAACCCACGACTTCAAAGGTCAAACGCACGCGCAGCCTGGCCAGCGCAACCATCACGGGAGCCCCCAACGCCACGACCATAAGCACGTTGCCCACCGCGCGGAAAGTGTCGTACGCGAGCGAGGTCAGCAGGTAGAACCGGCCGAAATGGACCAGCGCGGTCGCCGCGTCCATGCCCCGCAGCCAGCCCAACGATGGGTTGCCTTGGTACGCGGGAATCCAGACCGTGATGTCGAGCAGGGCGCCCACGACCCAGCCCATCACCCCGCCGACGGCGGCCAGCACCACCACGTCACGCCAATCGGGGACCCGCGCGCCTCGGCTCCACTGGCCGGCCAGCCCGGCGGCGACGCCGACCCACCCGACCGCGAAGATCTGATATGGCACCCACGGCCCCATCCCACCCCCCGCCAGTGCCGAAACGAGGATTGAAAGCGCGCCGGCCACGAACCCGAACGACGAGCCGAAGACATAGCCGGCGCACAGCACCAGGAAGTAGATCGGACTGAAACCGCCGATGCCTTCGATCACCGCCAGGCGAAGCGCGGTGTCGATGGCGGCGATCGCGGCCAGCAACGCAATGGCACGCGAATCGAGCTGGCGCATCCCGGCTTCGACGAGGAACAGTCCGCCGACGCAGGCGATCGTGAGGGTCCAGACCGGCGTGTTCGCGGGCAGCCCGCTGCCGAAGAAAGGCCACGAGAACAGGGCGATGCCGCCGAGCGAAACCACACCGATCGGCAGAGCCCGAATCACGTCGCCACTGCGAGGCCGACCTCGGTGACTTTGCGCTCGCCCACTTTGATGACGCGATCGGCAAGCGCATTGCGCAGATCGTCGTCGTGCGTGGCCATCACGACGGAAGCGCCGCGATCGCGAAGCCGTCCCACGAGCTCGATGAGGGCGGCCCGGGCTCTCGAGTCGATGCCCCTCGTGGGCTCGTCGAGCAGGACCAGCGCTGGGCTGCCCGGCAGCACGGCGGCCAACGCCGCGCGCTGGCGCTCACCAGAAGAAAGGTCGCGTGGGTACCGATCTGCCACCGCCAGCAGGCCCAGCTCCCCAAGGATTTCTTCCGGCCGGCCCAGCTCCCCCGACCTCTCGAGGGTGAAGCTGACCTCGGACCGGAGTGTCGGCCGGTGCAGCAGGACCGTCGGGTTCTGAGGCAGGTAGGCGGCCCGTCCCGGTCGGCGCCAGACGTCGCCGCCGCGGGGCGCGAGGCTGCCCGCGATCACGCGCAGCAGAGTGGTTTTGCCGCCGCCGTTGGGTCCGCTCAGGACGACGACCTCGCCCGCGTGTCCCCCCAGGTCGACGCCATCCAGCACCAGCCGGCCGTCGAAGCCGGCGCTGACGTTTTCCAGCCACCAGGCTTCACCGCCGGTGGCCGCGACTCGCGCAGGTCGAAGTGATGCAGCTGAAGGTCGCCATCCGCGCGGGTCGAGCGTCGTGACGTGGCCGCGATCGACGTGCACCAGTCCGGCCGCGTGCCGCAGCAACCCCTCCACACGGTGCTCCGAGATGATCACCGATGTGCCTTCATCCACCAGGCTCGTCGCGGCTGCAAGCACCAGCTGGGCGCCGTCGGGATCGAGCTGCGACGTGGGCTCGTCGAGGACGACCAGGCTCGGCCGCATCGCGAGAGACGAAGCCAATGCAACCCGCTGGCGCTCGCCGCCGCTGAGCGTCCGCACTGTTCGCCCCCCGAGATCCGCGATGCCGGCGGCGTGCAGCGCCTCTTCGACACGGCCGGCGATCTCCTGTCGTGGCACCGCCATGTTCTCCAGCCCAAAGGCGACTTCGCGGTCGACGACGTTGTAGACGGTCTGCAGCTCGGGATCCTGAAAGACGAAACCCACGCGGCGCGCCAGGCTCCGAGTCGGCGTCGCGACGACGTCGAGGCCCAACACCTCAGCGTTGCCGGCGATCCGTCCGCCGTGGAAGTGCGGCACCAGACCGTTGAAGACGCGGAGCAGCGTCGACTTGCCGCCCCCCGACGGGCCGGCGACCACGGTCAGTCCGTCCTCGATCTCCAGGCACACCTCTCCGAGAGCGGCCGTCGTGCCACCTGGGTACCAGTACGTGAGGTGGTTCAGCTTCGCGATCGCCATATCAGCACCGGTGCGAAGAGGAGCAAGCAGGCCACAACGGGCCATGGATTGATGGTTGGAAGTGTCAGCGTCGGATACGGAAGCCACTCCGCCGCCCAGCCGGCCGCGTGCGCGACGGCAAAACCCGTCAACGCCAGCCCAGAGGCAATCACCAGCAGCCAATCCGCCCCCTGGAGGGCATGGGACGCCGTCGACGTCCTGGGGCCGGAGCCGAATCCGCGCGCCTCCATCGACTCCGCCAGCTGGATCGAGCCCTCGACGCTGGTGAGCACCACCGGCACCACAACCTCCATCCACGAGCGCGGCCCGCGGGGCCGCCACCCGCGCAGCCGCTGCGCCTCGGTCACCTCGACGAAAGAGGTCGCGACGGCAGGGACCAGGTTGAGGGATGAGGCGATGGCGACGCCAGTTCGCGAGAGTGGTGCGGGCAGGGCGTCCATCACCTCGTGGGAGTCCAGCAGCAGTGAGAACGGGGCGGCGGCCAGGATCGCAGCGGCGATCGTGATGCCACCCGAGGCGCCGAAGACCAGCGCCTCGAGCGTGTAGGGGCCGCCGAGCGCGGGAATCTGGGCGGGCAGGGCGAAGAGGACGGTCGCGCCGAGATGGGCCGAGACGAAATTCAGCAGCGTTGCGAAGGCCGCGATCAGGAGCACAGCGACCAGCAGGCGCCGGATTCGTCGAAGACCCGCGCCGGCGGCGAGCGCACACAGCGCCGCCGCCAGCACGATGATTTTGTAGACCGGGTTCGTCGTGGAGAGCACGATGAAGAGGCAGCAGGCCGACCAGGCCGCCACCGCTCGTGCATTCATTTTCGGAGCTCAGCTCTCCTTGGGCAGGGGCGGCGGGGCGGGATTCTGATCTGACGAGTCGACGTAATGCCAGCCGAGCGCTTCTTTGTCATGGAGGTTGACCATGTTGTAGGCGGTCTGGGCCGAGGCCCACACGCCGCCGGTCTCGACGAACAAAGACCAGTAGGGCTTGCCCTGGGAGAAGCACTCGGTGAACTGCGCAGGCTCGCTGTCGATCTGGCAGGCGGCGTTGCCGAAGCTGTACGCCTGCTTCTGATATTCGATCGTCGATTGGTCCATCAGCGTCTGGCCGTCGATGGTGTAGCTGGTGAACCCCACGCATTTTTGTATCGAAGTGCCGGAGAGATGCTCAACTACGACGTACGCGTGGTGGGCTGCACTCGCGTTGACGCAGGAATTGGCCGGGCTCGAGGACGCAGTCGGCGACGCACTGCCACAGGCGGCGATGACGAGAGCCAGTGTCGCGCTGGCCCACATGAGGCGGTTGCGCACGTGGTTTCCTCCAGGCGGTCAACCACCCCGAACGCGCCGCTGAAAGCCGACCGCCAGGAAGCTTCCGTGCCGTTGCGCGCGGACGGGTCGCCGGTGTGGGCGTTCAGGTCTCCTGGCTTGCGGATCGCCGCCCCAGCCCGCCTTCCCGAGGCGTTTCACCTCAGTGGCGTTTGTCGGACGGGGGCTCCCCGCTCACAGTTGCGCGACAGCTCCGGTTTCGCACCGGATTCCCTTGGTACCCGCAGAAATCTTAGCGCTAGTCGAGGGGTGCGAACTTCTCCGGGCGGCGTTCGCGCATCAGGGCGTAGATCGACTCGACCACGCTTTCGCGGTTCGGCTTCGTGAAGTAGTCGCCATCGGGCCCGTACGCCGGCCGGTTGGGCGCCGCCGCCAGCGTGCGCGGCGCCGAGTCCAGGTGCCACCACCCATCCTGCCGCTCGAGCACCTGCTGCATCATGAACGCCGACGCGCCGCCGGGCATGTCCTCATCCAGGAACAGCACGGCATGGGTCTTCTCCAGCGACCGGACGATCGAGTGGTCGGTATCGAACGGGTTGAGGGTCTGCACGTCGACCACCTCGCACGACACGCCCAGCTCGTCGAGCGCTTTGGCCGCGTCCAGCGCGATCCCGCAGCACGCGCCGTAGGTCACCACCGTCACATCCGTGCCCGCGCGCAGCACCTCGGGCACGCCCAGCGGGACCGTGAACTCCCCGATGTTGTCGGGTACACGTTCCTTGATCCGGTAGCCGTTCAGCACCTCGATCACGAGGCCGGGGTTGTCCCCGCGGAACAGCGTGTTGTAGAAGCCGGCCGCCTGCGTCATGTTCCGCGGGACGGCGATGTACATGCCGTGGAGCGCGTTGATCACCACGGCCATCGGCGAGCCGGAGTGCCAGATACCGACGAGACGGTGGCCTTTGGTGCGCATGACGACCGGTGCCTTCTGGCCCCCGACCGTTCGCCAGTGCAGGCTGGCGAGATCGTCGGCCGCGAGCTCGAGCGCGTAGAGGAAGTAGTCGAGGTACTGGATGTCGCAGATCGGCCGCAGCCCGCGCATCGCGGCGCCAATGGCCTGGCCGAGGATCGTCGCCTCGCGGATACCGGTATCGGTCAGGCGCAGATCCCCGTATTTCGCCTGCAGGCCCTCGAACACGAGGTTGACGTCGCCCAGCCGTCCGACGTCCTCGCCGATGACGAACAGGCGCGGGTCCCGGGCGAAGTTGGCGTCGAAGTTGCGCAGCAGGACCTGGCGGCCGTCCGCGGTCGGCGAGGAATCCGAGTAGACGGCTGGGACCACCGGCACGTTTAGTGGCGACTCATTCGAGGTGCTGTACACATGTGAGGTATAGCGCTCGCCGCTCTCGCGCTTGTACTCCTCGATGAACTGGATCAGCTCCGTGCGCTCGGGCGACTCGCTGCCGCGCAGCGTGCGCAGCGCGAACGACGCCCCGGTGAGGATCGCCGACCGCGTGACCTTGTTGGCCTCGTAAAGCGTGGCTGCGATCTCGGCCACCTTCGGCGTGTCGATGCGGCGCAGGATCGACACCGCGCGGTCGCGCTCCTTCCGGATGGGGGCCTGGTAAGCCTCCCACGCGAGGTCCCTGGCCGCCTCGACAGCTTCCTTGTCGGCCGCTTCCCAACCTTCGATCTGTGATTCGCTGGCGAAGCCCGACTCGATGATCCAGTCGCGCATCCGCGTGATGCAGTCGTACTCGATCTCGAAGCGGAGCCGCTCTTTCGATTTGTATCGCTCGTGGCTGCCGCTGGTCGAATGGCCCTGCGGCTGGGTCAGCTCGGTGATGTGGAAGAGCGCCGGCTTGTGCTCGGTGCGCACTCGCTCGATACCGTTCTTGTAGGCCTCGATCAGGGCCGCATAGTCCCACCCCGGAACCACGTAGATGTCGACGCCAGGGCGGTCGTCGGGGATGAAGCCCCGCAGCACGTCCGAGATCGAGCTCTTGGTGGTCTCCGCGCTGATCGGAACCGAGATGCCGTAACCGTCATCCCAGACCGACAGCGCGATCGGCACCTGGAGAACGCCCATCGCGTTCACGGTCTCCCAGAAATGGCCTTCGCTCGTGGCGGCGTCGCCGATGGTGCCGAACGCCACCTCGTTGCCGTCGACCGAGAAGCCGTCCTGAGCGGCGTGCAGCTGTAGGTTGTTCCGGTAAAGCTTCGATGCGTAGGCGAGGCCGAGCAGGCGCGGCATCCACCCCGCGACGTTGGAAACGTCAGCCGTGGAGTTGTGCAGCTCCACCGACCGCTTGAACTCGCCTCGGTCGTCCAGGAATCGGGTCCCGAAATGGTTGCCCATCTGCCGGCCGCCGGATGAAGGGTCGGCGTCCAGGTTCGTGTTGCCGTACAGCTGGGCGAAAAACGCGCGGACGTTCGACATCCCGGTCGCCCACATGAAGGTCTGGTCGCGGTAGTAGCCGGCGCGCCAGTCGCCCGGACGGAACGCCTTGGCCATCGCGAGCTGGGCGACCTCCTTGCCGTCGCCGAAGATCCCGAAGGTGGCGTTCCCGCGCAATACCTCGGCTCGCCCGATGATGCTGGCCCGGCGGCTGCTGTAGGCGAGGCGGTAGTCGGCGGTGACGGTTTCGGCCGCGAGCGTGGGCTTGGAGTTGCGAAGCGCTTTGGCCATGGAGGGCTGAAAGCTAAGTTATCACGCTCCCTTCGCGGGGCCTCATGGGTTACTCAGTACGCCCCACCCGCCCGCGCCCGCTGCGCGGGCAGGGGCGACCTCCCCACGTGGTGGGGAGGCTAGGCCCGCTTCGCCTCTTGGTGGTGCTCCCGCAACATCCCCGGCCGGCTCGCCGACCAGGCATTCTTCATGTGCACATAGGCGCGCTTCAGGTCTCCTCGCCGCTCGAGGATCTCGGCGTACATGCCATGACAGCGAAGGAGCCGGTCGCCGACCCCGCACTCGGCCAGGCCCACCAGCGCGAGCTCGAACTCTCGATCGACGGCTGCGTGGTCGCCCTGCTCCTCGGCCACCCGGCCAAGCCACATGTGGGCTTCAGCCACGAGAGCCCCTTCCTTCATTTGCTCCGCGAGTCGCAGGCCTTGCTCCGCCAGCTCCGCCGCGGCGTCGATGTTGCCCTCTTGCAGGCTGAGCTCGCTGAGGCTGAGGATCATGTTTGCGCGTCCTGCCTCGGGCTCACTCTCCTCGGTCAGCTCGAGGGCGCGATCCAGGTGCTGGTGTGCACCCTGGTGGTCCCCCTTGGCCATCATGAGCAGACCCAGGTCGTTTTCAATGCGGGCCAGCGAGGCACGGTCGCGCACCACCTCGAGCAGCGCCAGCGAGCGGTTCGCATACCTCGTCGCCGCCTCGTTCTGTCCAGTTGCGCGATAGGCGATGCTCATGCCGTGGTACATCAACGCCAGTCGCCCAAGGTCGTTCAAGGCGCCTCCGACCTCAATGGCTTCGTTGTAGAACCTCATCGCGGTCTCCCACTCGCTGTTGGCGAGGTGGGCGGCCGCCAGGACGCCGAGCACCCGCGCTTCTGTCGTCTCGGGCACCGGCTTCAGGCTCCGGCAGATGGCAAGGGCGCGTTCGGCAAGGGCGACCGCGCCGGGCCGCTGGGTCATGTATGCCAGCGAAGACTGGAGGGCCAGGCACTCCGCGAGCATCAGCCCGTCCCCCACCGATTCGAAGTGAGCCGACGCTTGCCGCAGCAGCTCGCCCGCCGGCTCGGGCTTGCCGAGCTGAATATGGGCACGGGCGATGTGGTAACGGATCGGGCCAAGACGGTAGGCCGACGAACCGAGGCTGAGAAGCTTGCGGCCGAGCTCGATCGCCTCGCCATACCGTCCACGCGCCATGAGAGACTCGAGCTCGACCATGCCCTCCTGCGCGTGGTCGCTCACTCCGCCCGGGTCGGCAAGGAAGAACTCGACCGGCTTGTTCGTCCGCTGCGCGATGTGCTCGAGGGTGGGCAGCGACGGCCGTGTCCGCCCGGTCTCGATCAGGAATATCGCGGGGGCGGTCACATGGCCCTTGCCTACCTGGGCCAGGCTCAGGCCTGCTTCCTGGCGCGCCTGTTTGACAGCGCCCATCCGCAAGTTGACCCCGGGCAGCCGCCGCCGTTCCGACTTCTGGGGCGCGCTCTCCGCAACAGATGCGCCCCGCTGCCGACCCACGAACGGAGAGCTTAGACCAATTTCCTTAACGGGGGTATATCAGGAGTCTGTAACGATTTTTACGTCGCGGGGTAGGTCCCGAAGAGCTTGATCTCGGCCGCGGCCTCTTCGAGATCGTTGAGGGCCGCCTCCGCCGCCTCCGGGCTGGCCTCGCCGTTGATCGAGAAGTCGAGGTAGAACCGGTACTCGAACGGGCGGCCGAGCATCGGCCGGCTGTCGAGCCGGGTCAGGTTGACGTTGCGGCGCGCGAAGCAGTCGAGCGCATGCGCGAGGCTCCCGGGCCGGTGCGCCGCCACAAAAGCCAATGAGCATTTGGATGCCGACGCGCCGTCCCTTGGTCGTGTCGGGGTGCCCTTTTCGACGACCACGAACCTCGTCCGATTCTCTGAGTCGTCCTGGATCGATTCGGCCAGCACGTACAGCCCGTAGCGGGCCGCCGCCGCCTTGCTCGCGATCGCGGCGGTGCCTGGTTGTCGCTGCTCCGCGACCGCACGCGCGGCGCCGGCCGTGTCGTGGAACGCCACCGGCTTGATCTGTCGCGAGTGCAGATAGCGGCTGCACTGGGCGAGCGCCTGGGGGTGCGACAGCGCCCGCTCCACCGGACCGGGCCAGCCGAGGAGGCAGTGCTTCACCGGCTGCACGTGCTCGCGCACGACACGCAGGTCGGGGAGCTCCCAGAGGAGGTCCGAAACCTCCTGCACGATCCCGGCGCTGCTGTTCTCCACGGGCAAGACCGCGGAGTCGACCGCGCCGATGGCGAGCGCTTCGAACGTGAGCCGGAACGTCGCGTACCCGACGGCATCGGCGCCAGGAAACAGCGCGGCCACAGCCTCGTCCGAATATGCGCCAGGCTCGCCCTGGTACGCGATTTTCAAATGAGACGATCAGCCGAAGATCATGTGTCGGAGGGTGTCCGCGACGTGGTTGTGCTCGTTGGGCGCGTCGACCGCGGTGGCGTGACCATGGCCGTTGGATTCGCCGTCCGCGATCTTGCGGAGGTCGTCGTCGTTCACCTCGCGCTTCGTGTCGGCAAGCTGCAGGAAGCGCTGCCACGCGGCCTCGCTCTTGCCATCTGCAAGCTTGATCCCGAGCAGGCCGAGGCGGTGGTGAAAGGCATGCCTGCCTGAGCGGGCGGTGAGCACGATGCGCGAGTCGTCGAGACCCACGTCCTCGGGCTTCATGATCTCGTAATTCAGCCGGTCCTTCAGGACCCCGTCCTGGTGGATGCCCGATGCGTGAGCGAACGCGTTCGCGCCCACGACCGCTTTGTTCGGTTGCACGGGGGTGCCCGTCAGCTCGGCGACCAGCCGCGAGGTGCGGGTGATCTGGGTCGTGTCGATTCCGCACTCGAGGCCGAGCTGGGCCTGCCGCACGCGCAGCAGCATCACGATCTCTTCGAGCGAGGTGTTGCCGGCTCGCTCGCCGATGCCGTTGATGGTGCACTCGACCCGCCGAGCTCCCGCGGCGATCGCGGACAGCGAGTTGGCGGTGGCGAGGCCGAGATCGTTGTGACAGTGCACCGAGAACAGCGCTTTCTCGCTGCCCCGAGCATCAGTGATCACGCGCCGGACCATCTCGCCGAACTCCAGCGGCAGGCAGTATCCGGTCGTGTCGGGGAGGTTGATGACGTTGGCGCCGGCGGCGATCATCGTCTCGACCGTCTCGACCAGGTAGTCGATGTCGGCGCGGCCGGCATCCTCCGGCGAGTACTGGACGTTGTCGCACAGCGAGCGCGCGTACGCCACCATCTCGGCGCCGCGCTTCAGCACCTGCTCGCGGGTCATGCCCAGCTTGCGGTCGATATGGATGTCGGAGACCGACAGCACGATGTGGATCTGCGGCGTCTCGGCGTCTTTGATCGCGCCCCAGACGGCATCGATGTCCTCGCGCACCGCACGAGCCAGCGCGGTCACGGTGGCGCCGCGGATCTCACGCGCGATCTGGCGGCAGGCCTGGAAATCGCCAGGAGACGAGATCGGGAAGCCGGCTTCGATCACGTCCACACCGAGCTTCTCCAGCTGGCGTGCGATCTTCAGCTTGGAGTTCGCGTCGAGGTGGAACCCCGGCGACTGCTCGCCATCGCGCAGCGTGGTGTCGAAGATGTATACGCGGTCTACGTCAGTTTCCTTGGTCATTTTTCCACCGGCTCCAACCAGGTCATCATCGAGCGCAGGTCGCGCCCGACCTTTTCGACGGGGTGTTCGGCGTCCTTCTTCCGCATGGCCAGGAACTTCTCGCGCCCGTTCGAGTTCTCGTCCAGCCACTTCTCCGCGAACGAGCCGTCCTGGATCTCGCGCAGGATCTGGCGCATGTTCTCGCGCACCTGGTTGTCGATCACGCGGGGGCCCGAGACGTAGTCGCCGTACTCGGCGGTGTCCGAGACGGAGTAACGCATGAATCCGAGCCCGCCTCGATACATGAGGTCGACGATGAGCTTCAGCTCGTGGAGGACCTCGAAGTACGCGAGCTCCGGCTGGTAGCCCGCCTCGACCAGGGTCTCGAAGCCGGTCTTGACCAGCGAGCTGACGCCGCCGCACAGCACCGCCTGCTCGCCGAACAGATCGGTCTCCGTCTCTTCCTTGAACGTGGTCTCGAGCACGCCGGCCCGCCCGGCGCCCAGCGCCCTCGCGTAAGCGAGCGCGCGCGGCCAGGCCTTGCCGGTGGCGTCCTGGTACACGGCGATCAGCGCGGGCACGCCCTGGCCCTGGAGGTAGGTGCTGCGCACGAGGTGACCGGGGCCCTTCGGGGCGATCATCGCGACGTCGATCTCGGCGTTGGGCTTGATCTGCGCGAAATGGATCGCAAACCCGTGCGCGAACATCAGCATCGAGCGGGGCTGGAGGTGGCTCTCGATCGACTCGCGGAACAGCTTGCCCTGGCCGGCGTCCGGCGTGAGCACCATCACCACCGTCGCTTCGGAAACCGCCTCGGGCACAGGCACCGCGCGCAGGCCGTCGGCCTCCACGCGCTCGATCGACTTGCTGCCCGGGTACAGCCCGACGCGTACGTCCTCGCCGCTGTCGCGAAGGTTCAGGGCGTGCGCGCGCCCTTGGCTGCCGTAGCCGATCACCGCGACCGGCTCACCCAGGCTGGGCGGGCAGTCGATTTCGTAGTGGATCTTCATGCGCTTCTCCTCATGACAACCGGCCCCGACCGGACCACGTCCTGGACTCCATGCCTCCTCAAGTCTTCGACGAAATCGCCCACCTCACCGCCATCGCCGGCGAACTCGACCGTGGTGCCGGTGGGGCTGCTGTGCAGGACCTTCGCCCCGCGCTCGATCAGGTCCGAAAGGTCCGCGGCGGCGACCCGCGCGACCACCAGCTCGCGGCTGTGCACGTCGTGACCGGTCAGGTCTTCGACCTCGACCACCTCGACGAGGCGCTCGAGCTGCTTGCGAACCTGGTCGACCTCGGCGTGACCGGAGTCGACCGTGAGCGTCATGCGGAACAGGCCCGGCTCGCGGCTGGGACCGACCGAGATGGCGCGGACGTGGAAGCCGCGGCGGCGGATGAGACCTGAGACCTTGCTCAGCGTTCCCGGTCCATCCTCGACCACGACGGAAAGCACCCTCAGCCGATCCTCGCTCATTTGTCCGGGGCCTCCCAGAAGTCGTTCAGGGTCTTGCCCAGGGGGACGATCGGGTAGACGTTGGCCTCGGGGTCGATCCGGAAATCGATCAGGAACGGCCCCTTGGTGCGCTCGGCCGCATCCATCGCGGGACCGATGTCGGCGAACTTGTCCACGCGCAGGGCCGGCATCCCGTACGCCTCGGCGAGCTTGACGAAATCCGGCATGTGCGTGAGGTCGACCTGGGAGCGAACGCCGCCGTAGAAGTCGTCCTGGAACTGTCGGACCATGCCGAGCGAGAAGTTGTTGAGGAGCACGATCTTGACGTCGAGCTGGTGCTCGACGGCGACCGACAGCTCCTGAGCCGTCATCACGAAGCCGCCCTCGCCGGCGACGCACCACACGTCCAGCTCGGGCCGTGCGAACTTGGCGCCGATGGCGGCCGGCAGCGCGAAGCCCATGGTGCCGGAGCCGCCGGAGTTCAAGAACAGGCCCGGGCGGTCGTAGTTCCACCAGAGCGCGGCCCAGATCTGGTTCTGGCCGACGTCGGCGACGACGATCGCCTCGTTGCGGCATCGCTTGTACATGTCGATGAGCACGTCCTGCGGCTGTAGGTGGCCGTTGGAGTGCGTGTACTTGAGCGGGTGCTCCTCACGCCACGCGTCGATCTGCGCCAGCCAGGTGCCGCGGCTCTTCTCGGGCTCGGGGAGGTGCGGGATCATTGCCTTCAGCGCCTGCTTGGCGTCGGCGACGAGCTCGATGTGGGGGCGCACGTTCTTGCCCATCTCCGAGCCGTCGATGTCGATGTGGATGAAGGTCTTCACGTTGGGCGCGAAACCGGCTAGCTTGGCGGTGACGCGGTCGTCGACGCGCATGCCGACCATCATCAGAACGTCGGCGTTCTGCACCGCCTTCAGGTTCCAGCCCGTGCCCATGAAGCCGGTCATGTGGAGCGACAGCGGGTGGTTGACCGGGAACGCGCCGATGCCGAGCAGCGTGGTGCCGACCGGCGCGGCCGCCTTCTCGGCGAACTCGCGCAGCTCTGATTCCGCGTGGCTCAGCAGCACGCCGTGGCCGGCGAGCACGACCGGGCGTTCGGCTTCCGCCAGCGCAGTAGCCGCCGCTTTCGCCTGCTGGAGATTCACGTGGCCGTTGAGCTTGTAGCCGGGAATCTCCAATCTCTCCGGCACCACGTGGGCCGCATCGGCCTGCTGCACGTCCTTGCAGATGTCGATGAGGACCGGCCCCGGCCGGCCGGTGCTGGCGATGTGGAACGCCTCGTGGATCACACGAGGCAGCTGGTCGATGTTGGTGACGAGGTAGCTGTGCTTGGTGACCGAGCTGGTGGCGCCGATGACGTCGGTTTCCTGGAAGGCATCGCGCCCGACCTGCGTGCTGGCGACCTGGCCGGTGATGGCGATCATCGGCACCGAGTCCATGTACGCGGTGGCAAGCCCGGTGACCAGGTTCAGCGCGCCGGGCCCCGAGGTGGCGAACACGACACCCGGCTTGCCGGAGGCGCGGGCGTAGCCGTCGGCCATGTGCGCCGCGCCCTGCTCATGGCGCACGAGGATGTGCTTGAGCTTGGGGTGATCCGGAAGGTGCTGGTAGATGGGCAGGTTGGCGCCGCCGGGGTAGCCGAATATCAGCTCGACTCCCTCGCGCTCCAGCGCCTCCAACACCATGTCCGCCCCGGTCACTTTCTTCTTCACTGCTCCTTTAGAAACAAGAAGCCCCCGCCTTTCGGTCGGGGGCTTTGCGATCTCTTTGCGATTTGGGTTAGGTCGCGCGAGCCCCCGACTGACCAAGGCCAATAAGGCCCAGGAGACCAAGGAGGAGGCCTACGAATACGCGCGACGACTTGTCCATGTGCTGCAGGATCTTAGGGCATCCCGAGGGCCTTTATTTGTGTTTCAGCCACAAATAGCGCGGCCCGGGCTTTGAACCGCCCTGGCCTCCCCACCTCGTGGGGAGGTCGACTCCGCTCGCGAAGCGAGCGCAGTCGGGTGGGGGGTTCACAGGTTTACCCATTGGGTCGGTAGAGTTCGTCTTCCTATGCCCTCCACCCTGGGCCAGAAGCTGTGGGATTCACACGTGGTCCGCACCGCGCCCGGCGAGCCCGATCTCCTGTACGTCGACCTGCACCTGGTCCACGAGGTGACCTCGCCGCAGGCGTTCGAAGGCCTGAGGCTGGCGGGCAGGCGCGTCCGGCGGCCCGACCTCACGCTGGCGACCATGGACCACAACGTCCCCACCCGGGGCGGCGCCCGGGCCGCCGACGACCTGTCTCGGAAGCAGATGGACGTGCTGGCGGAGAACTGCCGCCGAGAGGGCATTCCGCTGCACCAGATCGGCAGCCGGCGGCAGGGCATCGTCCACGTCATCGGCCCAGAGCTCGGCCTGACCCAGCCCGGGATGCTGATCGTCTGCGGCGACTCCCACACCTCCACCCACGGCGCATTCGGGGCGCTGGCATTTGGAATCGGAACGTCCGAGGTCGAGCTCGTGCTGGCCACCCAGTGCCTGCCGCAGACTCGCGCCCGCGACCTGGCTGTGACCGTCGAAGGCGAGCTTCCGCTCGGCGTCACCGCCAAGGATGTCGTCCTCGGGCTGATCGGCCACACCGGGATCTCGTTCGGCCAGGGCCATCTGGTCGAGTACCGCGGCTCGACCATGCGCGGTCTGAGCATGGAAGGCCGCATGACGGTCTGCAACATGAGCATCGAGTGGGGCGCGAAGGCGGGCATGGTGAGCCCGGACGACACCACTTACACGTACCTGGAGCGCCGTCCGCACGCCCCGCGCGGCGCTGCATGGGACGCGGCCCTCGACCACTGGCGGTCGCTCGCGACCGATGCCGACGCGGTCTTCGACCACGAGATCCACCTCGACGCGACCAGGCTCGAGCCGCACGTGACCTGGGGCACCAACCCCGGCCAGGTGGCGCCGGTGACGGGTCGCGTCCCCGAACCCCTCACCGACACCGACGTGCGAGCGCTGCGCTACATGGACCTCCGCCCAGGCACGGCGCTGGCGGACATCGCCATCGACCGGGTGTTCAT
>DASWBB010000059.1:0-14373 GCA_036390875.1 Candidatus Dormiibacterota bacterium | reverse complement strand
GAACAGGGCGGGCTTGCCGGGGAAGAGCCGGTAGAGCGTGGCCCGCGAGACGCCGGCACGAACGGCCAGGTCGTCCATCGACAGCGCCGCCAGGCCGCCGGCGCCGACCATGGCCAGCGCGGATTCGAGGATGCGTTCCCTGGCCGCCGGCTCCGGCTCCACCTGTAGGGCTTCCAGGAGGGCGCGATGCGAATCGAAAGCGCGGTAGAAGCTGGCCTTGGACACGCCGGCCGCCGCGGTCACCTGCCCCACCGTCGGGATGTCTCCTTCGGCGAGCAGGCCTCGCGCCCCCATGAGGATGCGCTCTCGGGCCCCCCGCGCCATCGCTGACGACACTAGACGAGACAGTGAGTCTCGTCAAGTGCCATTTCTTGACGACCTGGGTTCCAGGCCCGCGTCCGCCCGGCTAGGTTGGCGATGTGTGGCGGGCGGTTGCGATGGCCATCGGGATTGCAGTGGGACTTTTCCCGACGCCGGTGGTGGCAGGCTCGGCGTGGGGGAGTCCGCGCTACGGTGACCCGCCCGGTTGGTGCACGAACCACTCCGACATGTGGACGTCGACGGTCATCACGAACGACCCTCTCGTGGCCATGAACCCGGAGCGGGACACGTTCTACGGCTTCCACCCCAATCCCGGCTACGACGATTGGTTCGGATATTTCTACGGCGATTTCAGGGGCGCGGCCGGCGATGCATCCGGCTGGGTCAGGCTCCTCCACGAGGACTACCCGAACCACTATCAGTGGAACTTCGCGAGCAACGGATGGGCCGTCCACGGACACGTCAAGCAGTACATCGCCTACTACAACTGGACTTTTGGTGGCGAGTGCGGGATCGGCCGATACGGTAGCTGGTCGCCGCCTCCTTACATGGCCGACGAGTACGGCTATCCGGTCGTCGACATCTATGTCGACTCTGTGCCGCCGCAAGCGCCCCGACCCGAGGTGCTCCGGGTGGCCGCGGACTCGGTTGCCTTCACGTGGAACCCGGTCGTCGATGTGGGCGATGGCGCCGGCGCTGATTACTTCGTCGCCGGCATGGACCACTACACGTCATGGGTGACGATGAACGGCAGCTCGCAGCCGCTGCAGGTGCTTTCGACCGCCGAACCACGGATCGTGACGCAAACGGGCATGACACCGATCGACGTCGCGTGCGTTCACGTCCAGGCGTTTGACAAGGTGCAGAACGCCAGTCCTGAGCAAGTGGCATGTTCGCGAGCGCTGGCCACACCGCCGATGCCAAAGTGGGCCGAGCTCGCCGCCCGCGTCAATGCCAACCCCGCCGGCGTCGGGCTCGTCGGCCTGGACTCGTGGTTCTGGCTGGACCCAGCACCGCATACGGTCACGATTCACGAGATCAGCGGTGGCACCGACTACGCCATCACAGCCACACCTGTGTCGGCCGCGTGGGATTTCGGCGACGGCGGAATCGCCGACGTTGCCGGCGCGTCAGGCTACGGGCAGCCGTATCCGCAACACTCGACCATCACGCACGTGTACGAGGCGCACAACCAGGACGGATACCGTGTGGGAGCTTCGGTGCGCTATGCGGTGACCTGGACGGCCTCGGTGCCTGGGCGTGGCGTCGAGTCCCACCCGATGGGCATGTTTGTGCAGGCGGCGGTTCCGCTTCGATACCCGGTCGAGCAAGCGCAGCCGGAGCTGCTGCGCATCTGAATGCGGCCGGCAATCACGATGCCGACCAGCCGGTCATCCGCTCGATCGCTATCGACACCACCGGTCCCGCCGGGCGCACGGACCGATATTGCGCATACCGCTCGGTCAGCAGAGCGATCCCCCTTTCGAACGTGGCGCCGTCGATCACGATGCGCGCGCTCCCATCCGCGCGCACCCACCAGAGCCTGGTCCAGTCCTCTTCGTAGTGATCGACCAGCACCGAGACGGATGGATTGGCCTCGATGTTGCGGAGGCGCTGGAGATCCGCGGTCTTCTTGGGCTTGAAGTCGATGGCGAAGTAGATCGTCTCGTCATCGAGCGCGAACGTGATCGGCACGATGTGCGGCCGGCCCTCGCGGCCGGCCGTGGCCAGGCGCGCCACCATCGCACCATTGATCCGGCGGCGCAACTCTTCAGGGTCCATCACGTCCATCTCATTCATGCGGCAAGTCTGCTGCTATATCGTTGACCCGTGCAAAGGCTCCGCACGTACACGGTCGAAGAGGCGAACAGCGAGCTGCCTCGTGTGCGCAGAGTCGTCGCCCAGATCGCGGAGCTGTCGGCCCTGCTGCCGGAGCTCGAGGACCAGGCCCGCATCGCCGAGTACGAGTCGAAACGAGCCGGCGCCGGAGCCGAGGATCGCGACCGTCATCAACAGGCGCGCGACGCGGTCAGCGGAGCCGAGCTCGAGCTCCTCAAGGCGGTGGCAAGCCTCAACGGACTGGGCATCCAGCTCAAGGGGCCGCTCGAGGGCTTGATCGACTTCCCCTCCTACCGCGACGGGGAGCTTGTCGAGCTCTGCTGGAAGCTGGGCGAAGAGCGGGTCGAGCACTGGCACCGGGTCGGCGAGGGTTTCGCCGGCCGCAAGAAGCTCTAGGAGCCGCCCCCACTCTCGCTGCGGACGGTGCCCTTGATCGCGTTGTACGTCGCCTGCGCGATGCCCGCGGCGTCGAGGCCGTTGTCCCTGAGGATGTCGGCGGCTTTGCCCTGAGGCAAGAACTGGTCCGGCAGCGCGAGAGTGCGCACGCGCCCGGCCAATCCGTACGGGGCGAGCGCTTCGAGCACAGCGCCACCGAAACCACCGGCGCCCACGTTGTCCTCGACGGTCATCACAATCGGATGGCGCTTGGCCCAGTCCACGATCCGAGGATCGACTGGCTTCACCCAGCGCGCATTGACGACAGTGCATTCGATGCCCTGAACAGCGAGGCGCTCGGCCGCCTCGGTTGCCACCTCGACCATGCGTCCGACAGCGAATATGGCCGCGTCGGAGCCTTTGCGCCGCTCCTCCCAACGACCCACCGGCAGCGCCTCCACGGGTAGATCCGGAGTCGACGGGACGGGGCCTTTCGGATAGCGGATGGCGATCGGGCCATCCGAGTCCAGCGCTGTCTCGAGCAAAGCGCACAGCTCCGTGGCGTCGGCGGGTGCGGCCACCTTCAGATTCGGGATCATGCGCAGATATGAAAGGTCGAACACGCCGTGATGAGACGAGCCGTCTGGCCCGGTCACGCCGGCGCGGTCGATCACAAACACGACCGGCAGCTTGTGCAGGGCCACGTCCATGATCGTCTGGTCGAAAGCGCGAGCCAGGAATGTGGAGTAGATGCACACGACCGGATGCATCCCTGCCATCGCGAGGCCGGCAGCGAAAGTGACCGCGTGCTGCTCGCAGATGCCGACGTCGAAGAAACGGTCGGGGAACTCCTTGGCGAAATTGAGAAGACCGGTCGACGACGCCATCGCCGCGGTGATCGCGCACACCTCGGGCCGCCGCGTCGCAGCGTCCATGAGCGCCTCACCGAACACGTCGGTATAGGTGAGGTCGGTGGAGCGCGGGCGTCCGGTCAAGGGATCGAACGCGCCGACTCCGTGCAGCTTGTCGATCTCGTCCTCGACGGCCGGGCCGTAGCCATGTCCCTTCTCGGTCACCACGTGCACGACCACCGGCTCACGGAGCTTCTTGGCGCGGGCGAAGACCATCTCGAGCTCGGCCTCGTCGTGGCCGTCGACCACGCCCGCATACTTGATGCCGAGGCTCTCGAACACGGTCGATGGCTGGAGAAGCTGCTTGAGACTCTCCTTCACCCGGTAGGCGGCCTGGTCCGCGGTCGAGCCGACCAACGGCAAGCCGCTCAACAGCCGAGAGATCTCGACCTTGATGCGCTCGTAACGGGGATCGATGCGCAGCTGCGACAGGTGTCGAGCCAAACCGCCCACGGTGGGCGCGTATGAGCGGCCGTTGTCGTTGATGACGATGATCAGGTTGGGCGGCTGCAAGTGAGCGATCTGGTTGAGCGCCTCGTAAGCCATGCCCCCGGTCAGCGCTCCATCGCCGATGACCGCGACGACATGACCGGGCTTCTTCTTGCGCAGCCTCGCCTCGGCGATGCCGAGCGCGTAGCTCAACGATGTGGAGGCGTGGCTGTTCTCGACCACGTCGTGCTCGGACTCCGACCGTGACGGGTACCCCGACAACCCGCCCGCCTGGCGCAGCCGCGCGAAGTCGCGGGCGCGGCCGGTGACGATCTTGTGCACGTACGCCTGGTGGCCGGTGTCCCACACGATGGCGTCCTTCGGGCTGTCGAACACGCGATGCAGCGCAAAGGTGAGCTCGACGACGCCAAGGTTGGGGGACAGGTGGCCGCCGCTCTTGGACGTCTGTTCGACCAGGAACGCGCGCACCTCCTGGGCGAGCTGCGCCAGCTGGGTTTGATCCAGGCGGCGGAGGTCTGCGGGCGAGTTGACGGTCTCGAGGATGCCCATACCTGGTGTTAACGCGCCGGCCCTGTCATGAGTTCCTCATAGAGTAGGCCAGCGCACCATCCTTCCAGCCGGACAACCACTAGGCCAGGTGTTCGGCCACCAGCTCGATCACGTGCGCCACCCGAAGGTTCATGCCCCGCCGCCGGGCGGCGGTCGCGATGTGCATCAGGCAGCCTGGGTTGTCCGAGGCGACGACGGTGCAGCCGGTCTTGGCGATCGCATCGAGCTTCCATTCGGCGAGCCGACCGGCCACGCGCGGCCACTCGAGGCTGAAGGTGCCACCGAACCCGCAGCAATTGGCGATGTCGGGAAGGTCCACCACTTCGTAGCCGGCGATGTCCAGGAGCTGTCGAGGCTCGCTCTTGAGGCCCAGCTGGCGGAGTGTCTGGCAGGAGTCGTGGTAGGCGATCTTGAGGCTCATCTCATCGGTCCTCACGAGTTCCGGACGGCGTGCGAGAAGCTCGAGCGCAAATCGCGTCGAGTCGCGGAACCGACCCCGCAGCTCCTCATGTGCCGCCGCGCCCCAGTCCGGCGCGTCGATCGTGAAGGCGCCAAAGCACGACGCCGAAGGCGTCACGATCAAACCCTTGGAATCCCGAAGGCTTTCCGCGAGGCTTGTATTCAATTCGCTGGCGCCCTCGAAGTCGCCGGCGTTGGCGGCGATCAGGCCGCAGCACCACTGACCCTTGGGAAACTCAACCTTGTAGCCCGCGGCCTCGGCGATGCGCTGGAGAGCGACCGCCGATGCGGGCAGCATCCGGTCGACCATGCAGGAGGCAAAGATGGTGAGCGGTTCGCCCGTGCCGCCGCCGTCCGCGGGCGCCACGTCCCGGTACGGCACGCTTGCCAGCCGGGGCGTCCCCGGCAGGAGTCCGCTGAACGGGGCGCCGGCGCGGAGAAGGCGGTCGGCCAGCTCCGGCCGCTCCCAGACACCGAGGAGCGCCCTCTTCCGCAGCGACTTGCGGCCCTTGCGCCGGTGTTCGAGGATCTGGCGCGGCAGCGGGATGTCGACCGGGCAGATTTCCTGGCATGCATTGCACTGAGTGCACAGGGTGTTGGGAAGATCGGCCTCTTCGAGGCCGTGATGAAAGGGCGTGAGCACGAGCCCGATCGGACCGTTGTAGATGTGCCCGAACTGGTGGCCGCTCACCGCCATGAACGGCGGGCATGCGTTCGAGCACGCGCCGCACCTGATGCACGTGAGGGCGTCTTGAAAGATTGGATCGGCGCGCATCTTCTCGCGGCCGTTGTCCAGGATCACGCAGTGCATCTCGCGTGGTCCGTGGACTCCGATGGTCAAGGACTGTTCGATGTCGGCCGACCGAGACGGGCCGGTGATCCAATTCACGTAGCTGGTCATGATCTGACCGGTGCCGCTGCGCGGCAGCATGCGCAGCACCGCGACCGCGTCGTCGAGCGAGGCCACGATCTTGTCAATGCCGAACAGGGCGATGTGAACCGGAGGCAGCGTGACGGTCAGATCGGCGTTGCCTTCGTTGGTGACGAGCATGATGGTCCCTGTCTCCGCGATCGCCAGGTTGGCTCCGCTGATGCCGACCGCGGCGCTGATGAACTTCTGCCGCAGCGAGGCGCGAGCATGGGCCTGGATCGCCTCGACCGTAGGCTCCGTTCCGAACACGCGCGCCGCATCCTCCTTGGTGAGGTGGATGGCGGGCGCGATGATGTGGGAGGGATGCGTGTGAGTGAGCTGGACCATCCGCTCTCCGAGGTCGGTCTCGACGACCTCCATGCCGAGCGACTCGAGATACGGGTTGAGCTCGATCTCTTCACCTGCCATCGACTTGACCTTGGTCACCACCGGACGTTGCTGCCCACCGGCGGCGTTCCAGCAGATCTGCCCGATGATCGCGCGCGCCTCGGCCGCGTCTTTGGCGAAGTGGACCTTGCCGCCGACCGCTTCGAGCCGTTCCGTGAACTGCTCCACCAGCTCGGGCAACCTTTCGAGGTTGGCCTGGCGGCGCTCCTTCAGGTCGGCACGCCCGGCGGCGAAATCGAAAGTCTCAAAGGCGGCATTTCGCCGGCTGCGTAGGCCGGTCATCGCGTGCACGAGCGCTCCCTGCAGCTTGGGGTCGTTGAGGGCCTTGTTGACGCGCCTGGAGAAGTGGCGCCTGGACTCAGGCACGCGTTTGGCGTGCTTCCTGGACCGCCTCGGCGACCGCAGATGGTGTCGACACCGGGGCCAAGCATATGGTCCCGACGCACACCACGGCGCGATCGTCGCCGTTGGGCTCGATGACTGCGTACGGATGCGCGAGCATCGCCGCCCGGGCGAGTCTCGGGTTGCCGGTGCTCACCTTGAGCGTGTGCCGCAATCGGTCGAGGGCGCGCGCGAACACGGCTGCCATCAAACCGTACTGTCGCGGCAACGCCGCGACTGACTCGAGCGCCCGGCGGGCGCGACCGGCGAACGGCTGATCTGGATCTCCGACGAGCTCGTCCAGCTCCACCAGCGCGATGGCGGCGATCGAGTTCTCGACCAGCGGCTTGATGCGGTCGCTCAGCCGGCCCAGCTCGTCGGCCCCGGCGTGGTCGAAGTAGCCGCCCAGCTCCGAATCGGCGTAGCGATCCTCGATGTGCTGGGCGACGTCGCGCGCGGTCGCGAGCCAATGGTCACCAAGGCCGGCCTGATGCGCTCGCACCGCCGCCCACAGCCCCCAAACCTGGTCCGGGAGCTGGCCGGCGACGCCCTCGAAGTGCGCGAGCCCGGCGCCCGGTTCGTAGCGGTCTTTGAACAGGCGCTCGAGCAGCGCGGCGGCGCGCTCATGCAGGACGGGCCGCTCGCACCGAGCGGAGGCATCGAGGTAGGCGATCGCCAGGGCCGCGTTCCAGGACGTGTAGATGCGACGGTCGACGTACGGGGCAGCGGCCTGCGCTCGCCCACCGGCATCGAGCGAGTAGTAGTGCTCGTCCGCGTCCTGGCTGCCGGCATACAGGCCGGTCGCGGGGTCTCGCAGGACCCTGTCCAGGTAGCCGGTGGTCGTATCGAGCGGGTCGTGCAACCCGGCGAGCGCGAGTGCGTGGACGAGGCCCGCGTGGTCCTCGAGCATCTTTTCGAAATGAGGCACGCTCCAGTCCTGCGTGGTCGAGTAGCGGAAAAAACCGCCCTCGACGTGGTCGTAAGTGCCGCCGGCGGCCATCATTTCGAGCGTGTGCGTCGCCATCGCGCGGAGCTCGGGCACCGCATTCAGCTGTGCCTGCTCCAGCAGCAGGAGGATGGCATCGGTCTGCGGAAATTTCGGGGCCGATCCGAAGCCCCCGTACTCGGGGTCGTAGGCATTCTTCACGGCTTCGACCACCTCGTCGACGATCACGTCGTCGAGCATGCCCGCGCTGCGGGCCACGCCTGCGCCGGCGCGCTTGCGTCCCTCGAGCACCCGGTTCGCGATCTCCGGACGGTTCGACTGGTAATAGGCGGCCACGCGCGCGAGCGCGTCCGCCATCTGATCTGCGGGAAGGTAGGTTGCGCCGGTGAGGATGTCGCCTGATGACGTGAGAAATGCTGTGGTCGGCCAGCCGCCCATGGTGTAGCGCTGGTTGATGTCGGGCCGAAGATCGTTGTCGACGCGGATCGGGACGTACTCGCGATTGATGAGGTCGATGACGCCGGAGTTCGAGTAGGTCGTCTCATCCATTACGTGGCACCAGTGGCACCACACCGCCGAGATCGAAAGCAGGATGGGGCGGTCGAGCTTGCCCGCTTCCGCGAAAGCATCCTCCGACCAACCGCGCCATTTGATCTCGTGAGCGCGGTTCGGCCGGGGGGAGAAGTGGAATTCGCCTTGCCTCCCCACTTTCCTCTGGGGCCCCCGCGCCGTAGGCGCGGGAGTGCGCCCTTGCGGCCGGGGAGGGGGGTCGCCCATAAGCACCAAGGTTACGTAAGAATGGTCTTGTGATCTCAACCAGCGCCGTCGACGCGTACATCGAGAAGAACTCCCGCCGTTTCGTGGAGGAGCTCGAGGAGCTCTGCGCTTTCCCGAGCATCTCGAACCATGGGCTGGAAGCGGTGCAGCCGGCTCGAAACTGGATCGCGGAGCGGCTGGGCCGCTTCACCGACCGCGTGGAGACGTTCGACGAAGGCGGCATGCCTGCGCTTTATGCCGAGGTGCCCGGCGCCGGCGACCGCAAGCTCTTGCTCTACCAGCACTACGACGTCCAGCCGGTCGACCCCATCGAGCTCTGGGACTCGGACCCGTTCAAGCCCGTCGAGAAGGAGGGGCGCATCATCGCGCGCGGGGTCGCGGACGACAAGGCGGACGTCATGGCGAGGATCCACGCCCTGGAGACGCTCAAGGGGCTGGGCGAGGTGCCGGTGACTTTGCGGTTTCTCGTCGAAGGCGAAGAAGAGATCGGCTCCAAGACCTTCGAGAAGATCGCCCACAAGCACGCGGACAGGTTGCGCGCCGACGGCTGCCTGTGGGAGTCGGGCGCGTCCTTCGACGAGGCGGGACGGCCCACCTTGCAGTTCGGGTGCCGCGGGCTTCTCTACGTACAGCTGCGGGTGAAGCTGCTCGACTACGACCAGCACTCAGGCCTCGCGTCAATCTATCCGTCGGCGGCCATGTACCTAGTCGAGGCGCTGGCCAGCCTGCGAGACCAGGACATGAACATCCGCATCGACGGTTTCTACGAGCGGGTGGTCGATCCCACCGATGTCGACCGGCAGATGATGGCCAAGATCGACCCGGAGATCGCCCAACGCAGAAAGCTGGTTGGTTTCGATCGCCTGATCCGCGACCCCTTGCCCGAACACATCATCGAGCAGCTCCTCTTCACACCCACATGCAACATCGCCGGCATCACCACCGGCTACCAGGGGCAGGGCTCGAAGACGGTCCTCCCGGCCGAGGCGACTGCCAAGCTCGACTTCAGGCTCATCCCGGACCAGGATCCCGACGAGATCCTCATACGGCTGCGCAAGCACTTCGACGCCCACGGCTTCGAGAGGGTCGAGATCGTTTGGCATGACGGCGAAAAGCCGGCGCGATCCGACCCGAGCTCAGAGGTGGCGCGGACCGTGATCGAGTGCGTCAAGGATCTGCACGGCGAGCCGGTTCTGTGGCCGTTCATGCAGGCCACCGGCCCGATGCACCCGGTGGTGGCCGACCTGGGCGTGCCGACCGTGCTGCCCGTCGGCGTCGGCCGCCCGGACAATCGCATCCACGCGCCCAACGAGAACATCCATGCCGCGGACTACATCAACGCGATCCGGCTGATGTGCAGGGTCTGGGAGCGCTTCGGCGCGGGCTAGACTTCCCAGCAATGCAGAAGCTCACCGAGAAGCTCTTCACCGTCAAGTACAAGGAGGACACCGGGCATCCTCACATCGAGATCGTCGACCAGGCGGTCTGCGCCAACGACTGCAAGGGCAAGTACTGCACCCACTTCTGTCCGGCCGGCGTGTACGAGTGGAACGAGGAGCAGAAGAAGACGCTGGTCAGCTCGGGCAACTGCATCGAGTGCGGCGCCTGCTCCATCGGCTGCCCATTCGACAACATCGCCTGCCACAGCCCCCGGGGGGGCTACGGCGCCCAGTTCAAGTTTGGGTAGCAGCCACCTGCGGAATATCGACCGGTCCTGCCCCCATTGGAACTGATGCAATGAGCGACTACGACGTGGTCATCGTCGGCGGCGGGCCTGCCGGGCTCGCGGCCGGCCTGTACACGGCCCGGATGAACCTGAAAACCCTCCTGCTGGACCGCGGGCCGCTAGGGGGCCAGCTCCTGAACACCGAGCTGGTCGAGGACTACCCCGGCTTCGAATCGGTCCTGGGCACCGAGCTGGCGACCAAGATGGGCGACCACGCTCGCAAGTTCGGCCTGGAGGTCCGCGAGTTCGAGCCGGTCAAGGAGATCGACCGGGACGGGACCACCAAGGTCGTCCGGCTGGACTCCGGCGAAGAGATCCGGACGCCCGCGCTGATCATGGCCGCCGGCGGTCTTCCACGCTACCTCGGCGTCACTGGAGAGAAGGAGTTCCAGGGCCGCGGGGTCAGCTACTGCGCGGTCTGCGATGGCGCCTTCTTCAAGGGCGAAGAGCTGGCCGTGGTCGGCGGTGGCGACGCGGCCGTCGAGGAGGGCGACTTCCTCACCCGCTATGCGAAGAAGGTCTACATCCTTCATCGCCGCGACAGCCTTCGGGCCCAGCCGATCCTCATCGATCGGGCGCGCGCCAACCCGAAGATCGAGTTCATCCTCGAGGCTGGGGTCAAGGAGATAGTGGGGAACGGAAAGGTGCAGTCGGTCAAGTACGACCAGCACGGCTCGACCAAAGAGCTGCCTGTCGGCGGCGTGTTCATCTTCATCGGGTTCGTTCCCAACTCCGGTCTGTTCAAGTTTCACGTCGATCACGACGAGGCCGGGTACATCCTCACCGACCGAAACCTGCAGACATCGGAAGCGGGGATCTGGGCGGTGGGCGACGTGCGCGCGCAGCTGACGAAGCAGATCGCGACCGCGGTGGGCGATGGCACCACGGCGGCGGTCGCGGCCGCGGCTTACGTCTCTTCGCTCAAGGACGCCGCGCGAGCCTGACTAAGCAGTAACGTCGATCCAGACCAGGCCCGGCGGTAGGGTCACGACCTGACCGCCGTCGAGCTTGAAGGTAAGCGGCCCATGGGCGTTGGGGGCGCTCCACGAGCCCGAGTACCCGAGGCCCTTGTAGTAGATGCCCACCGGGCCGCCTGAGTCGAGATCGAAGTCGTGGATATGGGCGCCGTGTCCGTCGCCGACGTTGACGAGCTGCTCGGCGGTATGGATGACGATCACCATCTCGATCCGCAGCGGCTGGTGGAGGCTGGCGTCCTGGTACGCATGCTCCGCCTCGTTCTTCTGATAGGTACCGGTGACGGGGTCGTAGCTGTAGACGGAGTAGTGCTCGTCGACGGTGACCGTGTTGGCCAGGGTGCCGCCGCTCAGGTCTGGTCGCGCTTTGGGCACGGTGAAGGCAGGGATGCCGGAAAAGTAGTTCTGCTCCGCCGCGAGCACCTGGCCGCCATTGATCATGAGGTTGTCTGGCGCGTAACGCGCGTTGGTCCGGTAGGTGTACCCGATCGTGTCGAAGAACTGCGGCACCGGATCCGCGGCCGCGGCCGATGCGGTGGCCTGTGACTCGCCTGACTGGAACAGCAGGCCCTCATAGTGCCGCGCGATCTTCAGGGAGATGAAGCGGCTGGAGCGCATCGGGCCGATCAGGTCGGGCGCGTTCTGAAAGATCGCTGTGCAGCGCGTGATGCCGCCCTCCGCCAGGTATTCGAAGACGATGTCGGCGGCCTGAAGCCCGTTCTGGTCGACAGCGTAGTAATCGTTCGGGACCTGGATCAGGGCGGGGTACTTGAGCGCTGTCGTGTGCTCGCGATCGTGATAGTAGATGCCTGTCTTCAACGTGAAGATTCCGGGCACGCGATGGCCTGTCTGATCGCTGCCGCCCGGGGCCATCGACAGCACGAGCGGCCCCGTGGGGATGCCTTGCGTGGAAATCGTCGCGCTGCGATCGTCGGCGGCCCATTTGAGGTCGGCCGGCTTGCCATCGACGGTGACGGTGAGGGTCGTCGGTTGCATCGCATCGTTGAAATTGATCGTGAGCGGGGTGCCCGGATCGATTTCAGAGCCGTCGACGAGGGCCACTCCGGCGCCGGTCACCGCGGTGATCCGCGGGACGATGTTGGTGGTGAAGGTCCACCGACCGCCCGGGACCTTGTGGTGGCTCATGTCCGTGATCGGGCTCACGGTCACCGTGTAGGTGGTGAGGTCGTTCAGCGGCTTCGCGGGAGCCCATTCGTACTGAGTCTGCCCCGAAGCCGCCTTCAGCGTCCCATCGGCGGCGGGCGTGACCGAGAACGCGGCCCCGATGGCGCTGGGGGCCACAGGGCGGCTGAAAGTGAGCACGAGGTGTGAGTAAACCGGGACATCCCTCGCGCCATTCTTGAGGTTGAGGTCGAGCGATGTCGGAAGCGTGTTCTCGTACGCCATCACGCCGCCGCCGGCCGTCAGCGCGACAGCAACCAGGGCGCCGAGCGCGACCCAGCCTCGGATTGCGATCCGGCGCCTGCGCCGGTGGCGCCTTTGGGCGGAGGCCGCGCCGGACCAGGGCTCAGTTTCTTGCATGGACGTGGGGAAGGACAACGGAGCGCGGGGATTATCCCATGAACGCCCGGGGCCCGACTAGGTCGTCGCCTTCCGCGCCTGGCACTCGGCGCAGTCGCATAGACCCCGAAGCAGGACGAACGTGTAGAGGCCGGTGGCGTGGCCGCTTTCGAATGCAACCTGGAGCGCGTACTGGCCGACGAGCGTCACATCCTGCACGCGCAGCTCGTTGGGGTCGAGGTGCTTGACCCGAGCCAGACGTCCAGGCACACCGGCCTCGCCGCGACACTCGGCGCACGGGCACGCCCAGCGCAATCGCTCGCCGGAATAGCTGCTGCGATGGCCGTCCTCCCACGCGATGACCATCACCTGCCGTTCGCGGTCGACATCGACAGTGAGCGGAAAGGGGTCGGGGTCTTTCAGGGTCGCCTTACCGGACGTTGATGACGGGCAGCTGCCGGAAAGACTGGATCGACGTCCGCGCCGCCACCTGCGATGCGATTTCGATGAAGGCGAGCGCTCCAGCCGAGTCGGGACGAGAGATCACGACCGGCGTGCCCTTGTCGGCATCTTCGCGAATCGACTCTTCGAGCGGGATGGCGCCTAGAAAGGGCACGCCCAGTCGTTGCGCGGCGGCTTCAGCGCCACCGTGGCTGAATATCTCGTGTCGATGCCCGCAGCTCGGGCAGATGTACCAGCTCATGTTCTCGATGAGCCCAAGCGGGGTGACGTTGAGCTTTCGAAACATCTGCAGGGCTTTGACCGCGATGTCCGTGGCCACGTCCTGCGGCGTGCACACGATGGCCACCCCCGTGAGCGGAACCGCCTGCGCGAGCGTGAGCGATGCGTCGCCGGTGCCGGGCGGGAGGTCGATCACCAGGTAGTCGAGTCGACCCCAATCGACCTGGATCATCATCGCCTCGATCGCCTTGCCGACCATCGGCCCGCGGTAGATCGTCGGCTGCTCGCCCGGATAGATGTGGCCGAAGGACATCAACTTCAATCCGTGCGCTTCGATCGGCTTCAAGCGGCCGTTGACCTGCTCCGGCACGCTCCGCGATCCGGTCATGGCGGGGACCGACGGACCGTAGATGTCTGCGTCGAGCAACCCGACCTCGGCGCCGGCCTTGCGCAGCGCCGCGGCGATGTTGACGGCGACCGTGGACTTGCCGACGCCTCCTTTTCCTGACGCGATCGCGATCGTCTGCTTGACGCCCGGGAGGATCTCGGATGGCTTGGGTCGCATGAACGCGGGACGAACGTTGGCGGTCATGCGAACCTCGACCCCCGACACGCCGGGGATGTCGCCGACGAGGTCCTGGGCCTGTGTCTTGAAGCGATCGCGGACCGGGCACGCGGGCGTCGTCAGCTCGAAGGTGAAGCTGACCTTGCCCTGCGGGCTGACGTCCAGCTCCTTGATCATGCCCAGGCTGACGACGTCGCGACCCAGGTCGGGGTCCTGGATGGTCGCGAGCACGTCGAGGACCTGCTGCGGGGTGGGGCCCATGGCGTCGGATGTTACCGGCCCCTTGCGCGCGATGTACGGTCGATGCATGCCGCCTCTTGCCACGCCGGCCGCACTGCGGAGACTCCAGGCGGCCTGCCGAGACTGCCACGTGTGCGTCGACGCCGCCATCATTCCCGAGGCCAACCCCACGTTTTCGGGCCAATGGGGAGCGCCGTTCTTCCTGGTCGGGCAGGCGCCCGGGCCGGCTGAACGGGAATCGCGCCGGCCGTTCTCGGGTCGGGCGGGCAAGGAGCTCGACCGCTGGATGCTGCGGGCCGGGTTCGCGAGCGCCGAAGAGTTCCGACGCCTCACCTACATC
>DASWBB010000058.1:0-20362 GCA_036390875.1 Candidatus Dormiibacterota bacterium | reverse complement strand
GTGACCACCGTCGGCAGCCCGAGGAAGAAGATCGCGACGACCAGAACCAGCCAGTAGCGGGGCGGCGCGCTGCGCAGGCGGTGCACGAGGACGCTCAATGTCCTGCCTCCGAGGTCCGCCGCATATTTCGCGGCATCGGCGGCCGGAGCCAAGGAGAGGGTGTCGCAAGGAGGAGCGCATCGCTAGATGCGTGACGACGCAGCGACAGGGCCCTCGACGCAGGCTTCAGCGCCCCTCTCGGGGTCCCCGCGGAATCGCAAGATTCCGTGGGGTGAGACGGCGCCCGGCCGACTAGGCCGCGAAGATGCAAGGAACTTCGGGGGTAGGACATTTAAACGTTGCGCACGGATGCCCGTCCGAAAAGGCCGTTCGGCTTGATCACCAGCACGGCGATGATGATCGCCAGGGCCACCGCCAGCTGCAGGTCGCCACCGACGAACGGGATGTATGCACCGGCGAGGTTCACGGTCACACCGACGATCAAACCGCCCACGACCGCGCCGAGCGGGCTCTCGACACCGCCGAGGACCGCGGCGGCAAAGGCGTAGATGATGATCGTCTGCATCAGGTTCGGTTCCAGTACGAGGACCGGGGCGACCATGATCCCGGAGACCGCCCCCGCCGCCGATGCGAGGCCCCAGCCGAGCGCAAGCATCCAGCTCACGCGCACCCCCAGCAACCGGCTCGCCTCTGGGTGATGCGCGGCGGCGCGCATCGTGAGCCCCAGGGTGGTGCGCTGAAGGAGCGCATAGATGAGGACGAGCACGACCGCCGAGGTGGCGATGACACCGATGTCCCTGTAGCTCACGAAGGCGCCCAGGAGGTTGACGGTGCGAACCGAAAACGGACTCGGGAACTCGCGAGGCAAGTAGCCGAACAAGAATCCGGCGGTGCCGTTGATGAGCGTCGCGAGTCCGAGAGTGACGATCACGAGCGTCAAGACCGGCGCGCGTTCAACCGGTCGGATGACGACACGTTCGATCACGACGCCACCTACGAACGCGATCACGAGCGTGACCGGCAAGGCGATCCAGTAGTTGAGCCCGTGACCGATGAGGGTGAACGCGATGAAGGTCGCGAACATCGCCATCTCGCCCTGGGCGAAGTTGACCAGCCCCATCGCGTTGTAGATGAGCACCAGTGCGAGCGCCAGGCTGGCGAAGATGCCTCCGTTCGCGAGCCCGCTCACGATCAGCTGGATGAACTCTTGCATCGGTGGTCAGTAGCCCAGGTAAGAACGACGCACGGACTCCTGGCCCTGCAGGTCGGCGCTCTTGCCGCTCACCGCGATCCGGCCGACCTCGAGCACGTACGCCTCGGACGAGATGCCGAGCGCGAGGCGCGCGTTCTGCTCCACCAGCAGGACAGCGACGCCGTCGGTCTGGTTGATGGTTCGGATGATTTCGAAGATGGAGCGGACGACGATCGGCGCAAGCCCGAGCGAGGGCTCGTCCAGAAGCATCAGCCGAGGCTTCATGAGCAGCGCCCGCGCCACCGCCAGCATCTGCTGCTCGCCACCAGAAAGAGTGCTGGCGGAAAGCCTTCGGCGCTCGCGCAGCACCGGGAAATATTCGAAGACCCGGTCGTAATCCTTCTGGACGGCGGCTCGATCCTTTCTTTTGTGCGCGCCCAGCCGCAGGTTCTCGTCGACCGTCAGCTCGGTCAGGATGCCCCTGCCCTCAGGGACGTGGGCTATGCCTGCCGAGACGATGGCCTCGGTGTGCATCCTGCGCAGCGATCGACCGCCGAAACGGATGTCCCCCGTCCACCGGACGCCCGCTGTGATGGCGCGTAGCGTCGTGGTCTTGCCCGCTCCATTGGCGCCAAGGAGCGAGACGACGCCGCCTTCGGGCACCGAGAGCGAGACACCGTGCAGCACCGACGTCTGTCCGTAGCCGCACCGGACGTTCTCCAGCTCGAGGATGGCCGTCACGCCGCACCGAGATACGCTTCGATGACCGCCGGGTTCCGCTGGATCTCGGATGGGCTTCCCTCGGCGATCTTCTTGCCGAAGTCGAGGACCACGACACGGTCGGAGATTCCCATCACGAAACCCATGTGATGCTCGACCAGCAGCATCGTCACGCCCAGCTGGTCGTGCACACGACGCAGCAGTCGGGTCGTCTCGTCTACCTCTTCGTGGCTGATGCCGCCGGCGGGCTCGTCCAGAAGGAGAAGGCGCGGTCTCGACACGAGCGCTCGTGCCAGCTCGACGCGCTTCTGTGTACCGAATGGGAGGACGGCAACTGGATGGCTTGCGTGTTCGGAGAGGTCGACGAAATCAAGGATCTCGAGCGCTCGCTTCCGAGACGCCGACTCGGCGTTCAACGCCCGCGGCATGGGCACCGCGGCTTCGAGCCAGTTGCTTCGGGTCTTGATGTGGTCGCCGACCATCACGTTGTCCAGCACGGTCATCGAGCGGAAAAGGGCAAGGTTCTGGAACGTCCGTGCCACCCCGCGCCGGATGATCTCGTGCGGAGCCATGTTCAAGACGGGCGAGCCGTCGACGGCAACGCTGCCGGCGGTGGGCCGGTAGATCCGCGTGATGATGTTGAAAAGGGTGGTTTTGCCGGCACCGTTGGGGCCGATCAGCCCGACCACCTCACCCGCGTCGACGGCGAACGAGACGCGATCCAGCGCCACGACCCCCCCGAAGCGGACGCTCAGCTCGCGCACATCGAGCAGCGCCATCAGCGCGCAAGTCTATAAGCGAACTCCCCTGGTGGCTACTAAGCCGGTGGCTCAGGTGTCTCGGATGGCCCGGTTGGCGGATCGGGCTCGGTCGGATCGAACGGCGCCGGCGGCGGCTGGATCTCGGCGGCCGGCGGAGCGGGCGGCGTGGGCGGCGTGGGCGGGGGTCGCGGGGTCACGGGCCCGATGTCCGGGCGTGCGCTCCTGTGGACGACCGATGCAGACGGAAGGACGGGCGTGCGGTCCCCGCGCATGAGCACCCAGTACGCGAGCGCGGCCAGCAACGCGAGGAGGGCGATCAACGGGAGGAAGACGAATGGTGGCCTGGTGATCACGTCCAGCCCGCCGCGCCCGCCGCCGTTCACCGTCAGCGCCACCGGTGATGCGCTAGCGCTCGGGCTCGGCGACGGGGAAGGAGATGGGGTGGGGGCGGAGGGCGACGATGCGGCAGGGGGCGTCGGCGTGGGGGGTCCTTGCAACACGAAGCTGGCGCACGGGCGTGGCGGCACGCTCGCACAGATGCGATGCACCCCGGGGCTGTCCCCAGCCCACGGGACCACCGGTATCGCGAAGCCGCCGCTCGAGTCGGCCTGGGCGTTCCCGATGACGCGAGACTCTGAATCCCAGTAGATGGTCATCGTTTCGCCGGGAAGGAAGGACGAGCCTGTGACAGTGATCCTGGTGTTCGGGCCGCCCGCGGCGGTATCGAGGACGATGTTGGCCCCGAGCGGAGTCGGCGTGGGCACGGGGGTCGGGGCAGGCGATGGGCTTGCCGGCGGCGATGGTGTTGGAGTCGGTGTCGGGGACGCCGCGGCGAGAAGAAGCCAGACGGGAATGATGACCAGGGCCTTCAGCGACTTCACTCGAAGGCCGAAGGTTACCTCAGATGGGCGGCCAGGGAATCGACCACGCCGACGTCGGCTCTGGGAATCGCCACCGCGGGTCCAGCACACCGCGCAGCCGGCGGCGCAGCATTTCCATCTCGGCCGGGCTGAGCAGCCTGTCCAGCGCACCGGCGAGCTCGCCCGCCTGAAGGCTGGAGAGCGCTCGCTCCACGTCGTCGCAGAGGTCGCCCGGCAGCGGTTCGCCGGCGAAGTCCCAGATCACCGTCCTCAGCTTGTGATCAGTGTGGAACGTGAGCCCATGGTCGATGACCCAGACACGGTCGTCGGCATCGAACAGGCAGTGTCCTGACTTGCGATCGGCGTTGTTGGTGATGACGTCGAACAGCGCGACCTTGATCCATGTGTCCCGGAACAGCGACTGCTCGCCAAGGAAGTGCCGGTTGTCGGCGTCTATGAACAGCTGGACCATGCCGACGCCGTGCGGGCCCCGCCGGCGCACGACGGTGGGCGGGATGCTCGGCCAGCCCATCACCTTGCTCAGCTCATAGGCCGCGACCTCTCTTTTGTAGAGCGTCCCGGTCTGGAAGTCCCAGAGCGGCGATTCGCCACGCGCGGGCTTGTAGACGACGCGAAGGCCCGCGGGCGGATGCGGCGCCAGGGTTGCGAGGAAGGTGTAGTTGGAGGCTCCATGCAGGACGCCCTCGAGTTGCATCTCGGGCAGCCGGGCCAGCAGGCGCTCCGCCGCCTCTTGGGGTCCCCGCGAACTCACGGCTTTGCCTCTGAGTTCGTGTGGCTTTCGGTCGGGGAATCAGAAGATCGGTCGGGCACCGTTGCTGACCGGGCAGGGATGGCCGGCGGGGTCCATGGGCAGGCCGCAGCGAGGGCACAGGGGCCGGCCCGCGCCCAGCACGGTCTCGGCCTGTTTGGAGAAGGAGACGACCTGCTTGGGACTGAGCCAGAAACGGACGCTAGGGGCGTCGTCGACGGCGCCCTCCTCGCCGGCGGCCCCCTGGCTCGCGACGAGCACGAACATGCGCCGATCTTCGTGGTACCCGAGTCCCATCTCGCCGACCTGCCATTCCGGCTCGCCGGGCTTCAGGCCCGAGTCCGTGGCGGCGGGCGCGGCTACCTCGATGCCCTGGTCCGCGATCATCTGCTGGAGCCGGACGATGAGGGCCTGGATCTGCGTTTTCTCGCAGCTGAGCGTCAGCGTCCGCCCGGCGCCGCTGGCGAGCAGGAAGAACTGGCGCCGCCCCGGCTCGCCGACCGCGGCGACAGCGATGTGGTCGGTTGGGTCGAGCTCGAAGATGGGCATCTACAAAAGCCTAGCTGGACGGGGTTTTGATGCCCAAGGCATGGGGAACAAGAAAAGGAGTTGATAACTGAAATACGCGCCCTTCTGGGCGTGGGAGGAATAACAGACAGATGCCGAAAACCGTAGGAATCGACCTGGGGACGACCAACTCGGTGATCGCCGTCATGGAGGGCGGCGAGCCCGTCGTCATCCCGAACGCGGAAGGTTCCCGAACCACCCCGTCGGTGGTCGCTTTCACAAAGTCGGGTGAGAGGCTGGTCGGCACGCTCGCGCGCCGGCAGGCAGCCGTGAACCCCGAGAACACCGTCTATTCGATCAAGCGCTTCATGGGCCGCAAGTTCGCCGAGGTGGAGTCCGAGCGGAAGATCGTTCCATACCAGGTCAAGGCGGGCAAGGACGACCGCGTCGTCGTGCACGTCCCGGCCGTGGACAAGGACTTCACGCCCGAAGAGATCTCGGCCATGATCCTGCAGAAGCTGAAGACCGACGCCGAGGCATACCTTGGCGAGAAGGTCACCGACGCGGTCATCACAGTGCCCGCCTACTTCAACGACTCGCAGCGCCAGGCGACCAAGAACGCCGGCCAGATCGCGGGCTTGAACGTGCTTCGCATAATCAACGAGCCTACCGCCGCCTCGCTCGCATACGGCCTCGACAAGAAGGCCAACGAGACGATCCTGGTCTTCGACCTCGGCGGGGGAACCTTTGACGTTTCCGTGCTCGACGTCGGCGACGGCGTCTTCGAAGTCAAAGCCACCAACGGCGACACCCACCTGGGTGGTGATGACTACGACCGGCGGGTCGTGGACTGGCTCGCCGAAGAGTTCAAGAAGCAGAACGGCATCGACCTGAAGACCGACCGCCAGGCCCTGCAGCGCCTCACGGAGGCCGCCGAGCGGGCCAAGATCGAGCTGTCCTCGAGACTCGAGACTACGATCAACCTCCCGTTCATCACCGCCGACCAGACCGGCCCGAAGCACCTCGAGATGACGCTCACGCGCGCCAAGTTCGAGTCGCTCACAGCCGACCTCACGGAGCGCTGCCGCGGACCGTTCCTGGCCGCGCTCAAGGATGCCAGCCTCACGCCTCAGCAGATCGACGAGGTGGTTCTCGTCGGTGGCTCGACCAGGATGCCCGTGATCCAGGGGCTGGTGAAGAACCTGCTCGGGGGCAAGGAGCCTCATAAGGGCGTCAACCCGGACGAGGTGGTGGCCGTTGGGGCTGCCATCCAGGCCGGAGTCCTGAAGGGTGAGGTCAAGGACATCCTTCTTCTGGACGTCACCCCACTGTCGCTGGGCGTCGAAACGCTGGGCGGAGTCGCGACCAAGGTGATCGAGCGCAACACCACCATCCCGACCTCGCGGTCGCAGGTGTTTTCCACCGCGGCCGACAACCAGACGTCGGTCGAGGTCCATGTGCTCCAGGGCGAGCGCGAGATGGCGCGGGACAACCGCACCCTCGGACGCTTCCATCTCGATGGGATTCCGCCTTCACCGCGGGGCATGCCGCAGATCGAGGTCACGTTCGACATCGACGCCAACGGCATCTTGAACGTCAAAGCTCAGGACAAGGGCACCGGTCGCGAGCAGTCCGTGACCATCACGGCGTCTTCGACGCTGGCCAAGGATGAGGTCGACCGGATGGTCAAGGAGGCCGAGCTGCACTCGTCCGAGGACCGGGCCAAGAGGGAGGAGGTGGAGGTCCGCAACCAGGCCGACCACATGATCCACCAGGCCGAGAAGATCATCAAGGACAACGCGGACAAGATCCCCGAAGACCTCAAGACCGAGGTCAACACGAAGCTGGAGGCGCTGAAGAGCGCGGCCAAGGGTTCGGACACCAACGCCCTCAAGAGGCAGATGGACGAGTTCAACGAGGCGCTCCAGAAGATCGGCCAGCACATCTACCAGGGCGCCGGCGCCGGTGGCGGAGCATCTTCCTCATCGGCCGAGTCGGACGGCCACGATGGCGGCGAGAAGAAGAAGGAAGAGGATGTCGTCGACGCCGACTATCGCGAGGTGAACTGACAGGGCTTCGTTTTAGAAGACCCGCGCAAAGGGCTGCGATACCCGTCGCAGCCCTTTACCTTTTCTCTCGACCTTGGTCTGGCTTGCGACTTTCGACGCATACGTCCGGGGGCGGACCAGGCTCTGGAGCGCCGCGGGCCTGTGGGCCGGCGTGCTGCTGATCGGCTTCGACGTCTACGCCGCGCTGGTCACCTACATCCCGGAGTACCGCGTGCGCAACGACTTCCGGCTCATCTATGGCGCGGCGCTGACCGGGCTGCACGACGGCTACGGTCACCTCTACGACCTGGCGGCGCAGAACGCTTCGGTGGAGGGTCTGGGGCCTGGTTTTTACTGGTCGCCGTTCTTGAATCCGCCACCACTGGCCTGGCTCGCGACACCGCTCACCATCCTGCCCTTCGACGTCGCGGTCTGGGTCTGGACGCTCCTGCTCTTCGGCGCTCTGCTCCTCACCTGGTACCTGGTCGCGCCGGGTGCCACACGGCTCACCCGGTTCGCGCACCTCGCGCTCTGGCTGGGTGTGTTTCCAACCGCCTTCGGCTTGCTCGTCGGCCAGCCCGTGGCTCTGGTGGCCGCGGCCGTGGCCGCATGCTGGTGGCTGTCCGAGCGTCACCGGGCGGCGTGGGCCGGGATTGCACTGGCGGCGATCGCGGTCAAACCGCAGGTCGCGATTCTCGTCCCGCTCTGCCTGCTCGTGTCGGGTCACACCCGCACCTTCGTGGCGTGGCTGGTGGCAACCGGGGTGCTGGCCGTCCTCGCGCTGGCGATGCTTGGCCAGGACGGCCTGGCTCGCTACCGCGATGCGCTGGCGCTGGCGTCGCAGTGGGAGCCGACCCGGCGCTACGCGGTCTCCGGCCTGATCGGTCTGGGGCCGCAGCTATACGTGCTCCAGGCCGCAATGGTCGCGATCACCGCCGCGGCCGCGTGGCGGATTCGGAAGACCGGCCCGGGCCTTCCCATCGCGGCGGGAATCCTGGGCTCGCTTCTCTTCACCCCCTACGTCGGTTTCCAGGATTTCGCGATGCTGTTCGTGGCGGGGTGGCTGCTGCTCCGGAGCCAGGCATCCGACTGGCAGCTGGGCATTCTGTTCGTGGGTTACATCCTGCTCGAGCTCGTGCTGGTGCTGCCGCCGGTGCTCGTCCTCGTCACCGAGATGGGCCTGCTCGTGTCGATCCTGTCGCCTCTCAACGATCCACCGCGAGTCGCCGAAAGAGTCCGCTCCGCTTAGGCGAGTGGAGCCGACGGTGAGATTCGAACTCACGACCTGCCACTTACGAGGCGGCTGCTCTGCCAGCTGAGCTACGTCGGCATTTTGATTGGTGATTGCGCGCGTTTTGTGTGGGCGCCTAGGCTACCATCGAGCCGATGAGGACACTGGACGTGGAACGCTTGGCGGAGGGCGATTACGACCTCATCAAACCACTGCTGGTGGAGCTCCACATGGGTGAGCAGGTTCATTACTCGGACCACCCACAGCTCCGCCGTGAAGAGATCGAGAACCACCTGGCGACGGTGCCCACGCACTTTCACGGCGAGAACATCGTCTTCGGCGTCCGCGACGAGATCGGCGAAGTCATCGGCTTCTGCTGGCTCGTCCTTTTCGACCCGGGCACGGGCCTCGAGGGCGAGGTCGCCGAAGTCTACGTAGCGCCCGAGCATCGCGGTCGCGGCGTCGGCGAGATTCTCATGGACCAGGCGGTCCGGCTCTTTCGCGACCGCCGTGTCACGCTGGGCTATGTCTGGACCCGGCCCGACAACGAGGCGGCCGTCCGGCTCTACCGCGCGGCTGGATTCGAGCCGAACCGGCAGCTCGTGCTGACCTGGTATCCCTCCGAGCAGACGGGGTCGATTCTTCCCGAAACCTAAACTCGCAGGGTGCGACCAGAGATCCACGCCACGGGCGAGGCGCGCCCGGCCAGCCCGAACACGGCTGTGGACGGCGCGCGTCCGGCCGGACGCCGCTGGAGGCCGATCATGGTGGTGGCGGCGGTCGTGGTGCTCGCGGCGCTCGTGGCCGGCGGCGTCACCCTGGGCGTCCTGCAGTTCCAGTCGCGGACCAACCCGCAGTCGGTGAACCTTCGGTCGGGGGTCACGATCTCGGAAGACTCCGCCATCGTCCAGGCCGCCGCCCGGGCCAAACCGGCGGTTGTGAGCGTGGTCACGCAGCTGCAGCCCTCTGTGAGCGGCGGGTCGGGTTACCTCGCGACGAGCGACGGCTTCATCGTCAGCAACGTCCAGGTGATCGCGCATTCGAGCACCCTGACCGTGCTGCTGGTCGGCGACACCAAGGCCCACAAGGCCCGGCTGGTCGACTACGACTGCCAGACCGGTGTGGCCGTGCTCAAGATCGACCAGGTGAGCGGACTGCCCACTCTGGCGTTCGCCGACCCGACCGCGCTCGTCCAGGGCCAGGTCGTCGTCGCGGTGGCGGGCCCGCTGACCGGCGCTGCTTTGCCGGGTCACGTCAGCGCGCTGCACAGGCCCGTGACGGTGACAAGCTCCGGGGCTCCGGCGCAGACAGTTGAGATCAGCGACACCATCCAGATCGACGCGTTCATCGATCCCACCACCGCGGGCGGCCCGCTGCTGAACGTGGGCGGCCAGGTCATCGGCGTTTCGATGGCCGCGCAGGGATCCAACGGCGGTTTCGGCCTCAACCCGGCCGACATCCAGGATGAGGTGCAGCAGATGATCTCCAGCGGCCAGCTGGTCGTGGCCTCGCTCGGCGGGACTAGCACTGTGCTCACCCAGGAGGCGGCCGCGCTCGCGGGGGTGCCGGAAGGCGCCCGACTCTTGACGGTAGAAAAGACCGGGCCCGCGGCCACGGCCGGCCTGCAGCCCGGCGATGTCATCACTCAGGTCGACGACGTCACCGTCGACTCCGCGCATCCTCTGTCGCTGCTCCTGCGCTCTCACTTCCATCCCAACCAGCGCGTCACGGTCAGCTACACACGCGGGAGCACCTCGACCCAGGTGCTGTTGACGCTGGCGGGGGCGCACCCTTCCTGTTGAGAGCGGAAGAGTCGGGGATGGGGATCCGCAGCCGCCTCGGTGCGGCGCTGGTCAAGACCGTGGGCTCGCTTGGACTCGAGGGCGACCTCCCCGACCTGGAGCTTGGGCGGGCCGCCGGCGCCGGCCATGGCGACTATGCAAGCCCAGCAGGCTTGAAGCTCGCACGGGTGCTCCGCCAGCCTCCGCCTCAGATCGCCGCGCGGATCGCGGAGAGGATCGCCGTCCCTGACGGCGCCGCGACCGCCGAGGCCGCAGGGGGCTACGTCAACTTCAAGCTCACCACGGAGTGGTTGCAGGGGCTGGTCGCTGACGTCGCGTCGCGGGGCCACGGCTACGGCGCCACCGACATCGGTCGCGGGGAGCGCGTGCAGGTGGAGTTCGGGAGCATCAACCCCACCGGGCCGATGCACATCGGCCACGGCCGCGGAGTGGTCCTGGGTGATTCGATTTCCCGAGTCCTCGAGTTCACGAGTCACAAGGTCCAACGCGAGTACTACGTCAACGACCAGAACACGCAGGCACGCCGGTTCGGAGCGTCGGTTTGGGCGCGCATGCACGGACAGGAGCCGCCCGAGGGCGGCTACTCCGGCGCCTATGTGATCGAGCTGGCCGAGATGGCCAAAGCTGATCTTGGCGATATCGACTCTTTGCCGCTCGAGGAAGCGGAAGCGAAGGTGCGCGACTACGCCATCGGCGTGATGGTCTATCGGATCCGTGCCACCGTCGACCGTTTGAACGTCCGGTACGACGAATGGTTCCCGGAATCGCGGCTGTGGCAGGACGGTCTGCCGCAGCTCGCGATCAAGCGCCTGCGCGAGGCGGGCTTCCTCAAAGAACGTGACGGCGCGCTTTGGTTCGGGCCCGCGCTCGAGGAGGAAGACGGGCTGGGCGAGCAGGTTCGTTCTGAGAAGGACGATCGCGTGGTGATCCGTTCCAATGGAGAGCCCACATACTTCGCTTCAGATCTCGGCTACCTGCTCAGCCGGTTTGAGCGTCGAGGCTTCAATCGCGTGATCGAGGTCTGGGCCGCCGACCACCACGGTTACGTCGCGCGACTGAAGGCTGCCGCGGCTGCGCTCGGGATCGACGCTGCGCGGCTCGTGATCATCATCCACCAGATGGTCAACCTCAAGGAAGGCAAAATGAGCAAGCGTGCCGGCCGTTTCGTCGAGCTCGACGAGCTCGTCGACAAGGTGGGCTCGGACGCCGTGCGCTACTTCTATTTGCTCCGCTCACCGGACACGACCATCGAGTTCGACCTCGACCTCGCGTTGATGCAGAGCAGCGAGAACCCGGTTTACTACGCGCAGTACGCGCACGCGCGGCTCTCCAACGTCGAGGCCACCGCGAGCGAGCGCCACCCGACCCTGGCTGAAAAAGCCGAAGTCTCGCTGCTGGTCCAGCCATGGGAGCTCGACGTGGCACGCCAGCTCGCTTTCTGGCCCGAGGTCGTGGAGGACGCGACCCACCTTCTCGAGCCGCATCGCATTCCTTACTACGTGCACGACCTCGCGACCGCCGTGCACCGCTTCTACCACGCGGGCAACGAGGCCGGCGAGCATCGAGTGGTGGTGGACGACCCCGAGCTGACTCGGGCCCGGCTCGAGCTGTGCCGCGCCGCGCGTCACACTTTGAAGACGGCGCTCGACCTCATCGGCGTCACCGCCCCCGACCGCATGTAGGCAACAAGGAGTAGTAGTTGGACGTCACCTGGCTTGGACACGGCTGCTTCCGGCTCCGCGGCCGCAACGCCGCCGTCGTCACCGACCCCTATCCTCCCGCGATCGGGCTGAAGCTGCAGCGCCTCGATGCCGACGTCGTCACGATCAGCCACCAGCACGAGAACCACAGCTACGCGCAGGCAGTGCGCGAGGCGTATGAGATTCGTGGCCCGGGGGAGTACGAGGTGGCAGGCGTGTCCGTCATCGGCGTCCCGACCTACCACGACGGCGAAAAGGGCGCCAAGCACGGCCGCAACACCGTCTATCTGATCGAGATCGACGATATCCGGGTCTGTCACCTCGGCGACCTCGGGCACGGCCTCGACGACACCGAGGCAGAGACGCTGTCGTCAGCCGATGTCCTTCTGATCCCCGTCGGCGGGCACACGACGATCAACGCCACCCAGGCGGCCGAGATGGTCAGGCAGCTCGAGCCGCGTTACGTGGTGCCCATGCACTACGCGATCCCGGGGCTGAAGCTGCAGCTGGACCCCATCGACCGGTTCCTCAAGGAGATGGGCGTCACCGCCGGGGAGCTCCAGCCCAAGCTTTCGGTCCAGAAGTCTTCAGGCGAGTACGACACCAAAGTCGTCCTGCTCGAGCCCAAGGCGGAACCCAAGGCCTGAGGCGGCGACGCGTCACCGGCTTAACGCCCTGGGATGTTTACCAGGGGGTCCGACCCGGTAAGATTTGAAAAACCGCCCTGGAGGTCTCTATGTCGAAGTACGTTTTCGTGACCGGCGGTGTCGTCTCCTCGCTCGGCAAGGGGATCACTGCGGCGTCCATCGGGAACATCCTGAAGGCCCGCCACCTCAGCGTCTCCCTGCAGAAGCTGGACCCTTACCTCAACGTCGACCCTGGGACCATGAGCCCCTACCAGCACGGCGAGGTGTTCGTCACCGACGACGGCGCGGAAACCGACCTCGACCTCGGCCACTACGAACGGTTCGTGGACGAGAACCTGACCGTCGCGTCCAATGTGACCACGGGCAAGATCTACCAGGAGGTCATCGCTCGCGAGCGGCGCGGTGACTACCTGGGCGCCACCGTCCAGGTCATCCCGCATGTGACCAACGCGATCAAGGAAAAGATCCTCCGTGCGTCGCGCGACCCGCAGGCGGACGCCGTGGTGGTCGAGGTGGGGGGGACCGTCGGCGACATCGAGAGCCTCCCCTTCCTGGAGGCGATCCGGCAGCTCAAGAACGATGTGGGTCGCCAGAACGTCTTCTACGTCCACTGCTCGTTGGTTCCGGTGATTCGCGGCGAGGAGGCGAAGACCAAGCCCACGCAGCACTCGGTGCACGCGCTGCGCGCCATTGGAATCCAGCCCGACGCGATCATCTGCCGCTCAGAAATGCCGATCGGCGCGGACCTCAAGGAAAAGATCGCCCTGTTCTGTGACGTGCCGCGCGAAGCCGTCGTCTCGGTGCCCGACGTCGATTCCATCTACGAGGTGCCGCTGCTGCTCGAGGCGGCGGGCTTCGGCAAGGTGATGGCGAAGCATTTCGAGCTCGACGAGGTCGTGAATACGCCCGAGAACGGGCCCTGGATTCAGATGGTCGACCGCATCAAGCACCCACGCGCGACCGTGCCGGTCGCGCTGGTCGGCAAGTATGTCGCGCTGCCCGATGCCTACCTCAGCGTCATCGAGTCGTTGAAGCACGCCGGCATTCATCACGGCCTTGCGATCGACATCCGCTGGGTTTCATCCGAAAAGCTGGACGAGGGCGACACCTCACCGCTGATGGGGGTCGCCGGCATCGTGGTGCCCGGCGGGTTCGGCTATCGAGGCATCGAGGGCAAGGTGCAGGCTTCGCGATACGCGCGCCACAACCGCATCCCCTACCTCGGACTGTGCCTGGGCATGCAGTGTGCGGTCATAGATTTCGCCCGCGAGGCGCTCGACGCTCCTGACGCCAACTCGACCGAGTTCGCGGCCTTCACGTCGACGCCGGTCATCGACCTCATGCCCGAGCAGAGGAATGTGGACCAGATGGGTGGCTCCATGCGCCTGGGTCTGTATCCCTGCAAGCTGGCCCCGGGATCGCTGGCGCAGAAGGCCTACGGCGAAGAGGTCGTGTACGAGCGCCACCGCCACCGCTTCGAGTTCAACAACGAGTACCGCGAATCCCTCGGCGAGGCGGGGATGGTGTTCAGCGGCATTTCGCCGAATGGCCGGCTGGTGGAGATCGTCGAGCTGGCGGACCACCCCTGGTTCGTGGCGACGCAGTTCCACCCCGAGTTCCGCTCACGACCGAACCGCGCCCACCCGCTTTTCCGCGATTTCGTCCGGGCTGCGTTCCTGCAGAGCGGGATCGACCAGATGGAGCTCCGCCCGGCGGAGCTGCTCGAAGAGACCGAAGGCTCCTAGAGAAGGACCCGTGGAGCAGCAGAGAAGGGGGATCCCCTCGTTCCAGGCGCGCGGCGAGCTCTCGCTCGAGCTCGTCCACGCCACCGAGGCCGCCGCGCTCGCATGCGCGCGCCTCCTGGGCAAGGGCGATCCGGACCGTGTCAGCGAAATCGCCGGGGATGCGATGCGGCGCGTGCTCGAGGACTCCGGCCTCGGCGGCACGATCGTGCTCGGCCCGCGCAACGATCCCAATCTCGCATCGGGAACGTCCCTCGCCGGAGGCGAGCGCCTTTTCGACTTCGGGCTCTTCCCGGTCGAGGGCGCCAGCCAGGTGGCCAGAGGCTCCGCGAACGCAGTCTCGATCGTGGCGGCGGTGGAGCCAGGCGGCTTCGCGCAGCTGCCTCAGGTCTGGTACGCGGAAAAGATGGTGGCCGGCCCCGGCGCGCGTGGCGCGATCGACCTGGACGATTCGATCACCGACAACTTGCGACGAATCGCATTCGCCCGCGACGCTCGCGTGAAGGACCTCACCGTGGTCATCCTCGATCGCCCGCGGCACCAGGAGATCATCGCGGAGGTCAATGCGGCCGGCGCCCGCGTCCGGACTCTCGAAGAAGGCGATGTCGCCGGCGCGGTGATGGCCGCGGTGCCCGGCACGGGGATCGATGCCGCGATCGGGATCGACGGCCTTCACGCCACGCTGATCGCAGCCTGTGCGGTGCGCTGCCTGGGCGGCGAGCTGCAGGCAAGGCTGTGGGCGCGCAACGAGGAGGAGCGGACCCTGATCGGCGACCTCGCGGGCCGCTCTTACGGCGTCTCAGACCTGGTCCCCGCCGGGAGCGTGGAGGTGGCGATCACCGGCGTGACGGGCGGCCAGCTGCTGCCGGGGGTCGTGTTCGGAAGCGGTTACGCGGAGTCCTCCTCGCTCCTGATGTCGAGTCGCCAGGCGACCGTTCGCCGCCTGACCACCCGCCACCACGCGTTGGGCGAATCCAGCTAGGCGGGTGGTGGGTAGTCCGGATTAGGCCGTTCCCGGCCGGGGTATCACATAGAGGAAATGGACGATAGGAACTCGCTGTACCCGCCTCCGGGCGGGGGGCAGCTGCCGCCACCGCCGCCGATCTACCAGGTGACCTCGGACATCCCGCCGAGCTCGCAGTATCACTACTCGCCCGCGCCCCCGCGCCGGGCCAACCGCGGGCTGCTGGGCGGCGTCGCCGCCGCGGCCGCAGCCACGTTCGCGTACGGCAAATACGCGCTTCTGATTCTGTTCAAGATCCCTTTCGCGACCACACTCCTCTCGCTCGTGGTCAGCTTTGGTGGCTACGCGATCTTTTACGGCCCGTGGTTCGCCGTTGCCCTCGTGACGATGATCCTCGTGCACGAGATGGGCCACGTCGTCGAGATCCGGCGCCAGGGCATGCAGGCGACCGCGCCAATCTTCATCCCGTTCCTGGGCGCTGCGATCTTTCAGCGCTCCCACCCCACGAACGCGCTAAAGCAGGCCCAGATCGGCATCGCCGGGCCGATCGCGGGCACGCTCGGTGCCACCGCCGCCCTCGCGCTCTACTCCGCGACCCAGAACGAGGTCCTGTTGCTGGCGGCGTGGCTGGGGTTCTTCCTGAACCTGTTCAACCTCGTCCCGGTGTGGCAGCTGGACGGCGCGTGGGTCCTGGCCCCGGTCTCGAAGTGGTTCCAGGCCGCCGGCTTCGCGGTCGTTGCCGCCCTGGCGCTTTTCCACGTCGTCAGCATCTTTCTGATCGTGATCGCTTTGCTCGGCATCCCGACCCTGATCCAGCGCTTCCGCAACGCCGACAACCCGTACTACACATCGGTTCCGACCCGCGCCCGTTGGGCGCTCGGTGCGGCGTGGCTGGCGCTCGTGCTCTACCTTGGCTACGAGCTCGTTCAGACCACCAACTTCCTCAGCGCGATCCCTCGCTAAACTAGTCATCTGCCTGGAGGCACAACTTTGAAAGCACAGATTCATCCCACCTACTACGAAGATGCGGTCGTCACCTGCGCGTGCGGGAACACGTTCACGACCGGGTCGACGCGCAAAGAGCTCAAGACCGAGATCTGCTCGGTGTGCCACCCGTTCTTCACTGGCACCCAGAGGATCGTGGACACCGGCGGCCAGGTCGAGCGTTTTCGTAAGCGGGCGGCGAAGACCCGCAGCAACTAGATGTCGGTTCCGGAGGCTTCCGCTCCGGAGGCTGTAGCGGCGCCCAAGAAAGACCAGTTCTTCTATGGCGGCCAGGCCGTCATCGAAGGCGTGATGATGCGCGGCAAACAGCACTACGCGGTGGCCGTGCGCCTGCCGACCACCAAGCAGATCGTGGTCGACCGCGGCGAGCTCAAGGCGGCGATCTACGTCAACCCGTTCTGGAAGCTCCCGTTCGTGCGGGGGCTCGCCCTGATCGGCGAGCAGTTGCACCTGGGCATGAAATCGCTCATGTGGTCGGCGAACATGAACGCGGGCAGCCAGGGAGTCGAAATCGGCAAGAAGGAGATCCGCAGCTCCGTTGCGGTCGCGGGGGTGTTCGCACTCCTCCTCTTCATCGGCCTGCCGCTGCTGCTGGCCGGTCTCGCCGTCCATCAGAACCGGGGCTTTTTGTTCGTCCTCGTCGAAGGGATCATCCGCGTCGGCCTCGTCCTGGGCTATCTGTCGCTGATCGCGCTCCTGCCCGATGTGCGCCGCGTCTTTCAATACCACGGCGCCGAGCACAAGACAATCAACGCCTTTGAGTCGGGATGGCCGCTCGAGGTCGCGTCGGTTCGCCGGGCGAGCCTTCTTCACCCGCGGTGCGGCACCGGGTTCCTGCTCGTCGTCCTTGTCGTGAGCGTGATCGTGTTCTCGGTCGTGGCCCTTTTCAACCCGAACTGGTTCTGGCTGATCGCGAGCCGAGTGCTGGCGATCCCGCTCATCGCCGGCGCCGGGTTCGAGCTCATCCGATTCATGGCCCGCAACCGGACCAACCGCGCTGTGAAGGTCATGCTGCTTCCGGTCCTCGCGACTCAGAAGTTCACGACCCGCGAGCCGTCGGACGACATGCTCGAGGTCGCGATCGTCGCCTTCAACAGCGCCCGGGAGGGTGAGGAGGACACGGCCGGAGCGGCGGCTTGATCGACCGAAATTCGCAAGGGGGCACGCTCCCGCGACTAGGTCGCGGGGGCCCCAGAGGACGCTTCGCCCTCCCGGGGCAAAAAGCACGCCTGGAGACATGGTTGTGATCGACCGGCTCGAGGCGATCACGAAGCGCTATCACGACATCGAGTCGGAGATGGCGCGGCCCGAGGTGGCCTCGGATCACGAGCAGCTGACCAAGCTCGCCCGCGAGCAGCGAACCCTGCGCGAGATGGTGAGCGCATACGAGGACTACAAGCGCGCCCTGCACGAGGCGGAGTCGGCGCGCGAGATGCTCAAGCACGAGAAAGACCCGGAGATGCAGGAGTATCTGCGCTCGGAGGAGCGGAGGGCGGCCACGCAGGCAGGCGAGGGTGGCGAGCGACTGAAGGTCCTGCTCTTGCCCAAGGACCCCAACGACGAGCGCGACGTCATCGTCGAGATCCAGGGGGCGGAAGGCGGGGAGGAGGCCGCGCTGTTCGCGGCCGACCTGTTCCGCATGTACACGAGGTGGGCCGAGAAGAAGGGCTGGAAGATCGAGGTGGTCGAATCATCGCCGAGCGAGAAGGGCGGTTTCGACAAGATCGTGTTCGAAGTTCACGGCCAGGGCGCGTACTCGCAGCTGAAGTACGAGGGTGGCGTGCACCGCGTACAGCGCGTGCCGAAGACCGAGGCGCAGGGCCGCATCCACACCTCCGCCGCCACCGTCGCAGTGATGCCAGAGGCGGACCCCGTCGAGGTCGAGATCAAGCCGGAGGACCTGGAGATCAAGACCTCGACCTCCACCGGACCAGGCGGACAGAGTGTGAACACGACCTACTCCGCCATCCGGATGACTCACAAGCCGACCGGTCTGGTCGTCAGCATGCAGGACGAGAAGTCGCAGCTGCAGAACAGGGAGAAGGCGCTGCGGGTTCTGCGCGCTCGGCTCTATGACCTGAAGCTTGCCGAGCAGCAGGCGGCCATCGGCGCAGAGCGGCGTTCGATGGTCGGCACCGGCGGCCGCTCTGAGAAGATCCGCACTTACAACTTCAAAGAGAATCGGGTGACCGACCACCGGATCAAGCTCACCCTGCACAGGCTTGATTCCGTGATGAACGGCGACCTCGACGAGCTGGTCGCCGCGCTTGTCAACGCCGAGCGCGCGGCACAGCTCAACGGCGGGAATGCGGCTTCGAATTGACCGTCATCGAGGTCCTCAAGGCAGCCTCGGGGCACCTGCAGAAGAATCACTCTGACTCGGCCCGGCTCGATGCCGAGGTTCTGCTCGCGCAGGCGCTCGGCTTGCGCAGGCTCGACCTCTACCTTCAGTTCGACCGGCCCCTTTCCGACGACGAGCTGAGCCGCTACCGCGGCCTGGTTGCGCGGCGCGCGCATGGCGACCCGGTCGCGTACCTGGTCGGCCACAAGGAGTTCATGGCCCTGGACTTTGAAGTGACTCCCGCAGTCCTCGTGCCGAACCCGGACACGGAGCTGCTGGTCCAGCGCGCGGTTGCGATCGCCCGGCAGGCCAACCGTCGGATGCGGGTGGCCGACGTCGGCACCGGCAGCGGGTGCATCGCGATCGCGATCGCGCACTACGCGCCCGGCGTCGAAGTATGGGCGAGCGACGTCAGCCACGAGGCGCTCGAGGTCGCATCCCGCAATGTCGCTCGACATGACCTCGAGGCGAGGGTGCACCTGGCCTGCGGCGATCTCCTCGATCCATTGCCGGGACAGTTCGATCTGGTCTGCGCGAACCTGCCCTACGTGGCGCCCGGCGCCGAGCTCCCGGCCGAGGTCACTGCGCAGCCCGCCGGCGCGCTTTACGCCGCCCAGGAAGGCGCCGCTCTCGTGCTGCGCCTGCTCGAAGCCGTTCCGGCCCGACTCGATCCCGGAGGCCGGTTGCTCGTCGAGGTGAGTCCCGAGATCGCCGCGGCTGTCACGAGGGCGGCGGGCCGTTCCTTTTCCAACCACGAAACCCATCGCGACCTCGGCGGCCATGAGCGGGTGGTCGAAGCGTGGTCCTCCATCCCCACGAATTCGGAGCCTACGGCGTGAGCTCGCCGGGACCTCTGTTTTTGAAACCCACCCGTGCCGGGCTCACGCGGGCCGCAAAACTGCTTCGAAGCGGCGGAATAATTGCGTTTCCGACCGACACCGTCTACGGACTCGGCGCGGCCGCCGACGACGAGGTCGCCTGCCGCCGGATCTTCGCCATCAAGGGCCGGCCGGTCGGCCTGCCTCTGATCCTGATGGCGGCCGCGGAGTCACAGCTCGAAGGCTGGGTGCACGTCGACAGCCGTGCCGAAGAATTCATCCGCCGCTTCTGGCCGGGTCCGCTCACGGTCATCCTTCACGCCAAGGGCGGCGGCACGCTCGGCGTGCGAATCCCCAAACACGAGGTCACGCTCGAGCTCCTGCGCGCGGCGGGACCGCTCATGACTACGAGCGCGAACCTTCACGGCAAGGAGCCGGCGATGACTGCCGAGGAGGCTGCCCCGCTGGCCGGGGTCGCGGCGATCCTCGACGGCGGCCCAGCTCCAGGCGGGGTGGCCTCGAGCGTTCTCGACCTCACGGGCCCGGAGCCCCACGTTCTGCGCGAGGGGGCGATCTCGACGGCGCACCTCCTTGGCCCGCCGCCACCCTACGCCGGCTAGCAAGTAGGATTCGAACATGGCCGCGCCCATCACCACGATGAGCTTCCGGGCGCTCGATCGGGACGATCCGGAGATCGCCAACCTGATCCGGAAGGAATACAAGCGGCAGTCGGAGACGCTGGAGCTCATCGCGTCCGAGAACCTCACGAGCCCCGCGATCCTGGAGGCTCTCGGCACCCTCCTCACCAACAAATATGCCGAGGGCTATCCAGGGCGTCGTTATTACGGCGGCACTGGTGAGGTGATCGACAAGATCGAATCGCTCGCTGTCGATCGGGCCGAGAGGCTCTTCGGAGCCGAGTACGTGAACGTCCAGCCTCACTCCGGATCGCAGGCCAATGCCGCCGTCTACATGGCCGTGTGCGAGCCTGGCGACCGGGTCATGGGCATGGACCTCTCAGCGGGCGGCCACCTGTCGCATGGCAGCCCGGCCAACTTCAGCGGCAAGTTCTACGAGATCCATTCGTACGGCGTCAGCCGCGATACCGAGCTGATCGACTACGACGCCATGGAAAAGCTAGCCCAGCAGGTGCGGCCGAAAATGATCATCGGCGGATTCTCGGCCTATTCGCGAGTCGTCGACTGGGCTCGCATGCGCGAGATCGCCGACGCGGTCGGCGCTACGTTCATGGTGG
>DASWBB010000057.1:0-12737 GCA_036390875.1 Candidatus Dormiibacterota bacterium | reverse complement strand
CAGCGCCGTCGACTTCCCGCACCCCGACGGACCGACCAGGACCATGAACTCCTTGTCGGCGATCTCGACGTTGAAGTCTTTGACCACCGTGAGGTCGGCCGTGTAGCGCTTGACGACGTGGTCGAACGTGACTGATGCCATCTTTCTCCTACCCCTTATCCGGCGGCGCGGTCGAGTTGCGCACCACAAGGCTCGTCTCGAGCGGCGGCGGCGAAACGACCACCTTTCCCTGCAGGCGGCGGATCAACAGGCCGGCCGCCACCCGGCCTTTCTCGACGATCGGCTGCCTCACCGTGGTCAGTGGGGGAGTAGTCCATGCGGCCATCGGCAGGTCGTCGTATCCGACCACGGAAAGATCGCCCGGCACGTCCAGGCCGGCTGCTTGGGCCGCGCCCATGACCCCGATCGCCACCATGTCGCTCATGGCGAGGATTGCGGTGGGGCGACGTTTGCCCTTTGGAAACGACTCGAAAGCGCGCGCGCCGGCCGCCATGGTGGCGCCTGCGGTCACCGCGTACGGCGCGGGCAGATCGAGGCCGGCGAGGGCGGCCCGGTAGCCGGCTAGGCGACGAGCGGCGGTCGGCGTCGGTCCGGCCTGCGAGCGGGTCGGCGGCAACAGGATCAGCCCCAGCTGACGGTGACCGAGGTCGAGCAGGTGGCGAGCCGCGGCCTCCGCCCCACCGGCGTCGTCGACGTTGACCGCCGGGTGCTGCGGCGATTCCTCGGAGTCGATCAGAACGGTGGGTATGCCGATCCGGTGGAGGGTCTCCAGCGCCTGGTCGTCCGGGCTGAGGCCGAGGCTGATGAAGCCGTCCACCGATGCCCGGCGGATGGCGCCTTCCAGTGAGCCGTCGAGGGGCGGTACCAGCAGCAGGGTGAAGTCGTGCTCCTCGACGAGCTCACCGAGACCCTGCATGAGCTCCCCGAGGAACTGGTTCGCGAACACGGTGCTGAGGCGCTGCGGAATGAGGACGCCGATGGTTCCGCTTCGGCGCATCGACAAAGCGCGCGCCGCCGGGTGCGGCGTGTAGCCGAGGTCGAGCGCGACCTGCAGCACGCGGTCGACCGTGGCCTGACCGAGCTTCTCCGGGTTGTTGAATGCGAAGGAGACGGCGGTCTTGGAGACGCCCGCGGCTCCGGCCACGTCAGCGATGGTGACCCGAGACATCACAAGACCCCGCGGGATACCAAAGTTCCAAGCTCTACCCCACTTGTAAACCGCTTTAGTAAAGCGGTTTAGGGGATCCTATGCCCGACCCGGCCCGCTGTCAAGCCCGAAGTTCCACGGCCTGACGACTGTGGAAGACTTCGCCCGATGCACTTCGAGTGGGCCTTCGGATACAGGCCGACGCTCGGCCTCATCGGTGCTTACTGGCTGGGCGAGGTGGCGAGGACCGGCGCCTTGCCGCACCTATGATGCGGGGGCATAAATGCGTCCGCCGCTAGAGACAGCGTCCGGTCTGGCAGCCGTGCTTCGCGGCGTGGTCGCCGACATGCAGCACGCCTCGGGCGCGGACATCGTCTCGATCTTCCTCTACGAAGAGGCGAGCCGGAAGTACTACGCGCCGTTCGCCACCGGCCAGCCCCAGGAAAGCCTGCTCGACTCGCTGGCCGACATGTCCCAGCAGCTCGATCGGTACCTGGGCGACAAGCAGCAGGGCAAGGTCCCCGACGAGCTGGGCGTCCATCACTACGGGTCGACCGTGTGGCTGACGATCACGCGGCAGACGCTCGTCGCGCGCGACGCTCCTTCCGAGATCGACAGCACTTTCATCCGCCGCTACCAGGTCGTCTCGACGATCGGGCTCCCGCTGCTGGCGGGCGATCGGCTGCTCGGGCTCGTCTACTTGAACTACCGCACGCGCGAACGCGTGCCGGACGCCGCGCAGCTGGAGGAGCTGGAGCGCCGCGCCCACTTGGCGGCGACGGTGATCCAGGGTGTGCTCGCCGACTCGGAGCGCTCCGCGCTGGAAGGCCTCGGCCGTCTGACGTCGCTCCTCACCGAGCCGATCGGCGACCCCAAGACAGATGCCGCCGAGCTGCGCCGCCTGCTGTCCATCGCCCTTGCCGACCTGCTCCTGGCCAGCGATTTCGACGCCGCTGCCATCTACCAGTTCGCCGCGCATCGCGGCAGCCTGGACCTGGTCACCGCCCACGCGCCGGTGGCGGCGCCGCCGCACATCGACCGCCACGACCAGGCGGCGTCATGGGAATCGGTGCTGAGCAAAGCGGTCGCCGCGGGCACCGCCGCGGCCGAGCTTCACGTGGTCGCAACGTACCCGCTCGGTAACGACGAGGAACCCCACGGGTACCTGGTGGTGCTCAGCCGCGATCCGCTCGCGACGGCCCGGCGCCCGCCTCCGACCGACCTCCTCCTGAAAGCCGGCGCGGATCTGATCGGCGCCGCCCTGGCCAGCCGCCTGCTCATCGCCGGCCTGGAGCACAGCAACCGGCTGTTGAGCGCGCTTGGAAACATGACCACGGCGATGCTGCGTCCAGGCTCCAGCAAACAAGCCGTCCTCGATGCCGTCGCGGGCCATCTCACCGACGCCTCGGTGCCCGAGTTCGATTTCAACTTCGCCACCGTCTACCTGCTCGACGAGCGCGAGGACGGCACCACGGTCGTGCGCATGGCCGCGGGGGCGGCGACCACCGCGAACATCTCGGCGACAGAAACGCACTCCACTCACAAGCGGGTGCCGCGATGGGCATTAGAGGAAGAGCGCGAGCTGGCCGCGGACGACGTCCTCGTGTACGTCGCGCGGAGCCGGCAGGCGGCTGTCGTCGGAGCGCTCGGGGCCGGCGTGGAGTCGGACCGTGGAGATGTCATCAGCGGCACCATCCCCGAGTCCGCGACCTGGTTCGACGTGCCCGTGGTGTGGAGCGACGGCAGCACCAGGGCCCACGTCGCCGCGTGCCTCATCGGCGAGCCGAAAGGGAATGAAGATCGCCGCCCTGCTCGCGACCAGGCGCCGTTCACGCTCGCGGGCGAGGTCTTCGAGAGCAGCGGCCACGCGGACCTGATCCGGATCTTCCTGCCGTTCGGCTCGGACCCGACCCGCATCGCCAACGGGGTGCTCGAGGTCGGCTACCACCGCTCGTACGAGCGCCGCCCGGACTGGGGCCAGATCGAGGCGCTGCGCGCGGCGGCCGCCCAGGTGGCCATGGCCGTCGAGACCGCGAGGCTGTACGAGGACACGGTGCGCCACGGCGAGCAGCTCGAGCTGAGCGCGGAGATCAGCCGGGCGATCGCCTCGTCGATCGACCTCGACCAGACGCTCCGCCTCGTCGCCCAGAACATGGCGCGCCTGGTCGACGCCTCGATGTGCCAGATCGCGCTGTATGAAGAGGATCGCGAGGGCTGGTTCGGCGCGGCCGCGTCCGAGCAGGAAGACCTTTGGCGGCGCCAGCACGGCGAGCGCTCCGAGCCGTCGTTCCTGTTCGAGGTGCTCGACGGAGGCCGGCCCGTAGTCATCGAAGACACCACCGCGAGCAGCCTGGTGAGCCCCGGATACGCGCGAGCCTTCGGCGTGCGCTCGCTGCTCGCGCTGCCGCTGGTGGCGGACGGGCAGTCGATCGGAGCGGCGGTGCTCGCGGAGCGCGACCGCCTGCGCGCGTTCACGCCGGACGAAGTCATGCGCGCGGAGGGACTCGCGCTTCAGGCCGCGGTGGCGATCAAGAACGCGCGGCTCCACGCCCTCGCGGAGGAGGAGCGCCACCTCCAGAAGGACTTCGTCCTCATCGGGTTCGGCCAGTGGGGACAGAAGGCGTATCAGCACCTGCTCACGCTGAAGCAGTTCTTCAACTTCCGCACCCATGTCGTCGAGCAGGACTCGCCCGGGGCGCGGGAGCGCATCGGCGCCAAAGAAGAGGACGTGCGCGGCCATGGCGACGGCTTCTACTGGGACAGCCCCGCGTCCACGGCCCACGACCAGCTCGAACGTGAGCTCGAGTCGAGCTCATACGTCATCACGTACATCGCCACGCCAGCGGCCACGCACCTCCCCACCCTCGCGCTCTGGTACGACCTCAGCGACGTCGTGCTCATCGAAAAACCGCTCGGCGCTCCTCCCGAGGCGTATCGCGAGTTCCTGGACACGGCGCCCGGCGGCGTCGAGATCGTCGCCGCGGACCATTACTACTTCAAGCTCGAGGTCCGCCTGCTGCAGATGCTTCTGACCGAGGAGAGGACGTTGCGCGACTTTCTCGAAAGCGTCGAAGAGATCCGCATCGAGATCCTGGAGGAGCAGCCTCTGACCGGCGCCGCCGCCGACATCGGCGTGATCGCGGACCTCATCCCGCACGCTTTCGCGATCATCTCGCTGCTGACGCCCATCGACCACATACATCTGGACGCTGAGTCACCGCTGCTGGTCGGGCGCCACGAGGGCATGCAAGGACACCGCGAGAGCTATGCGCGCATGAACGGCAGCTTCCCGTACCACGGCCGCTCGGTCCGTTTGGTGATCGACGTCGGCAAAGGCGCCGAGAACGCGAAGTGGATCAAGCTCAGCGGCGAGCGGCGCTCGGGCGGTCGCAGCCCGAGCTACAAGTTCGATTTCGGACGCGGCGAGGCGATCGACGGCACGCAGGCGACGGTGCGCGCCGCCGTGCGCAGGATCCGCGAGCCGGGCGTGCCCGACAACGCGCATCTGAACATGCTCCGCCACGTGATCGAGAAGCGCCATCCGGCGGTCGGCATCCTTTCGATCCGCGAGGCGATCAGGGCCAACCAGAGGGTGCGCGATCTCGAGGCGATGGCCGTCGACCTTCTCGCGCGCGGTCAGGTAACCGGCTACGCGATCGGCACCAGACCCGCCTTCGAATCTGTTCAGCCGCACGCCGCGCCCGCCCAGGCCCGAACCTCCTGACCAGTCAGCGCGCGGTCCTCAAAGAGGACCGATGCTTCGCGGTTTCCGCACTCAACGGCGCCATGACCGCGGCCGGCCCGGACGGCCATGGGCTGTGGCTGGGCGATACGCGGCTGCTTTCGGAATTTCGGGTCCTGGTCGACGGCAGCGAGCCGGAGGCCGTCGGGCTCCGCGAGGAGGCAGGCTGGCTGGTCTTCGAGCTCGCGGCCGGCGACATGCAGGTGCTGCGCGAGCGCTTTGTCGACCGCGGCCTGCACGAACGCATCACATTCACCAATCGGGGCTCATCCGTGGTGCGCGCGGACGTCGCGCTCGAATTCAGCTCTGACTTCGCCGCCATGCTCGCGGTCCGCGGCGTCGTCCGGGATCTGCCCCCGCCACCTGCAAGAGATGTCCAGGTCGGGATCCGGCCAAGCGGCCGCCGCCACCACGTTGACCTGAGTCCAGGTCAGGCCTTCAGCCTCGTCATAGATGTGCCCGCGGAGGGTGGCGCGGCTGCTTCTGATTTCGACGCCGGCCTTGCGCGCACGCGCGACTCCTACCGCTCATGGGCGGGTGATTGCGCGGCATTCGAAACCGACAATCCCGTGCTCAACGAGCTTCTCGAGCAGAGCCGCGACGACATGCGCATGCTGCTCGATCGCTACCCGACCGGCATCTACCCCACCGCCGGCATGCCGTGGTTTGCCGTGCCATTTGGACGCGACGCTCTCCTGACGTCGTCTTTCGTGCTGCCCACGAACCCTGAGCTCGCCCGCGGCGCGCTCCGCTTCCTGGCCGCGCACCAGGGGCGCCGGGTCAACCCCCGCACGGAGGAGGAGCCGGGCAAGATCCTGCACGAGGTCCGGAACGGCGAGGTCGTGGAGCGGGGCCTGTGGCCGCACATCCTCTACGGCACGGTCGACGCCACGCCTCTGTTCCTGTGCCTCCTCGCCGAGACGGTCGACTGGACCGGCGACACCGCCCTGCTCGACGAGCTCTGGCCCGCCGCCGAAGCGGCGCTGGCCTGGTGCGACACGTACGGCGACAAAGACGGCGACGGCTACCTCGAGTACAGCGCCGGCGCGGAGCTGCGCAACCAGGGTTGGAAAGACTCGAACGACTCACTGACCAATGTCGACGGCACTGACGTTTCGCGCCCCGCCGCGCTTTGCGAGGTCCAGGGCTACCTGTATCGCGCCCTGCTCGGGATGGCGCGCAAGCGGCCTGACCTGAAAGAGCGGGCGGCTGCGCTGAGGGATCGCTTCGATCGCGACTTCTGGATCGAACGCGAACGTTTTGTCGCCCAGGCCCTGGATGCCGGCAAACGGCGGGTCGAGGCGATCACGTCGAATCCCGGCCACTGCCTGTGGGCAGGCATCCTGACGCCCGACGCTGCTCGCGGCGTTGCGGAGCGGCTTGTTTCGCCTGTGCTGTTCTCCGGCTGGGGCATCCGGACCCTGTCCACGCGCGCGATCAATTACGACCCACGCAGCTACCACAACGGCTCGGTGTGGCCGCACGACAACGCCATCGCCGCCGCCGGCCTTCGGGCGTCGGACTTTCCCGCCGAAGCCGAGCTGGTGGCGCGGGTCACACTCGAAGCCGGGATGGCGTACGCGGATCGCAGGCTGCCCGAGCTGTTCTCCGGCGCCGAGCGGACGCCGGGAAAGGCGCCCGAGGACTATGAGGCCAGCTGCCGCCCGCAGAATTGGGGCGCCGCCTCCGCCTTCTCTGCGATCAGCACGCTGCTCGGGCTGCAGGCCGATGCATCGCGCGGCCGGCTGCGCATCGCTCCCGTCGAAACGGCGCTGTGGCGGCGCCTCGAGGTCACGGGCCTCCATTTCGCCGGCCACCGTCTGGATTTCTCGGTCGAGGGCACTCGGGTCAAGCTCGGCCGCGTGCCGCGAGGCGTTGAGGTGGAAGCAGGCCGCAGCTAGCCTCGCTTGCAACCCGCCTGCGGGAAGAGTTCAATTGTGCGGTCGCAGGGCCCGTCGTCCTTTGGGGGGTGACCATGGGGATTCTGCTCACGTTCCACCAGCAGTACCAACCGGTGTTTGGCAACCTGTTGGCGTCGGCGATAGTCGCCGGCCTCCCGCTCTACGTCCTCTTCTACATGCTGGCCGTGCGCCGGATGAAGGCGTGGATCTGCGCCATCACAGCCATGCTGACGGCTTTCGTCCTGTCGTGGCTGGTCTGGAAGATGGACTTCGGCATCACCCTGGGCGCAGCCACAGAAGGCATGGCCTTCGGACTGTGGCCGATCAGCTGGATCGTCCTCAACGCCGTCTTCTTCCACAACCTCACCGTGGCGAGCGGTGACTTCGACGTCATTCAGCGATCGTTGACCCGACTCACCCAGGACCGGCGCTTGCAGACGCTGCTGATCGCGTTCAGCTTCGGGGCTTTGTTGGAGGGGATCGCCGGGTTCGGCGCCCCGGTTGCGATCACGGCCTCCATCCTCGCGAGCCTCGGGTTCGAGCCGGTCACCGGGGCGGTGCTCGCCCTGCTCGCCAACACTGCGCCGGTGGCGTTCGGTTCCATCGGCATCCCGGTCGTGACTCTCGGGGGCCTGGTGGCGCCAATCATTCACAAGGACGTAACCACCACAACGCTGGCCCTTTCGGCCATGGTCGGCCGCCAGCTGCCGCTTTTCTCGGTCATCATCCCCGCCTACCTGATCGTGGTCCTGGCCGGCTGGAAGCGGATGCGCGAGATCTTGCCGGCCGTGCTGGTCACAGGCATCTCCTTCGCGATCGTGCAGTTCATCGTGTCCAACTTCGTCGGGCCGGAGCTCACCGACGTCCTTGCAGCCCTGGTCTCGATGGGCTGCCTGGCCGTCCTCCTTCGCTACTGGCAGCCGGCGCAGGTGTATCGATTCGCGCACGAGCCCGCGGTGGCTGCCACCGCGCGCCGCAGCGGCGCTCGCGCCGAGGCCGGCGCAGACGCTGCGGTCGCTGAGGAAACGGGCCTCCCCGGGGCTGCCGCGGAGATCCCCAAAGGCGGAGGCGGAAAGGCCGACAAAACCGACCCTCGCAATCGTGTGTGGTACGCGTACGGCATGTATGTCGTGCTGGTGGTGGTGATCCTCATCGGCCAGATGGGCAACCTCCCGTTCTGGTCAGGCCATCCCCCTGGGAACATCAAGAACGCGTTGCACGCACCGCTGAACATCACCGCCGACCTCAAATGCGGCACGCCCGGATTTGCGCTGTGCCCGAAGCCGTGGCTCGGTCCAGACCCGACGAAGGACCGGCAGGCCCTCAAATTCCCGGACTGGAACTTCTACTGGCCCGGCACCTACGAGATCAAGAACGGCAAGCCCGTGTCTCTGATCTTCCGCGAGAAGCCGCTCGTGTCGGCATCGAGCGAATATGCCCTCGTCTTCGACTGGAACTTCCTCGCGGCGGCAGGGTCGCTCGTGCTGTACGCATGCGTGGTTGCGTTCCTGCTGATGCGCGCGCGGCGGATCAAAGTGGACTTTGTAGAGGTATACAAGAAAACCCTGCGGCAGCTCGCACTGCCCATCGTGACGATCGCCTTCATCCTTGCGATCGCACAGCTGATGAACTATTCGGGCATGACCTCTTCGCTTGCGCTCGCCTTCGCGAAGACGGGATTCGTATTCCCGTTCGTGGCTGCCTACCTGGGATGGCTTGGTGTCTTCCTGACCGGAAGTGACACATCGTCCAACACGCTCTTCGGCGGTCTGCAAGCACAGACCGCCCAGCAGCTGCACATGAGTCCCATTCTCACCGCGGGCACGAACTCGTCCGGCGGTGTGATGGGCAAGATGATCAGCCCGCAGAACCTTTCGGTCGGGGCGGCGGGCGTGAACAAGGTAGGTTCGGAGGGCGAGATCTTCGCGCGGGTGATCCGTTACAGCCTCATTCTCACCAGCGCTGTCGGAGTGGTGGCGATGATCGAGGCATACGTCCTGCCGTTCATCATTCCATCGCCTTAGCGGGCTCGCCACGAGCTTTGGATCCCGGGGCGCGCCATGCAACTTGGCGCGCTCCTATCCTTGGTCCATGAGCACAACGCCGAGTGAGAAAGTTCGCGTCCTTTACACCGCGGAGGCCACCGCGACGGGTGGGCGCAAAGGCCATGGGCGCAGCAGCGACGGGCGCGTCGACGTCGACTTCTCCTCCCCGACCGAGATGGGCGGCGACGGAGGACCGGGCACGAATCCCGAGCAGCTGTTTGCGACCGGGTTCGCCGCCTGCTTTCAGAACGCGATGATGAGCATTGCTCGCCGCAAGAACCTTTCGGGAGTGGACGATTCTATCGTCACGGCCAGGATCGGCATCGGCCCGATCGAGAACCGGTTCGGCTTGACGGCGGAGCTAGACATCAAGCTGCCTTCGATCCACGATCGGGCGGTGGCGGAAGAGCTGGTGGCAGCGGCGGAAAAGCGGTGCCCTTACTCCAACGCAGTCCGCGGCAACATCGACGTCGCGATCACGATCCTCGAACCGCCCGCCCAGGCCTGAGCTGGGCCAGGGTGTCCGCCTCGTCAACCGAAGCGGCAACGCTCAAGGCCCGCCCGGCCCCGAGATCTTCGCGGCTGAGGGAGAGGGGATCTTGACTGCAAGGCTGACTGCCGCCAGCGCACCGCCGATCGCCACCACCAGCGCGCCGGCGAGACCGATGGCGCCGCCGATCGCGGCCCGCTCGGACGGGCCGCTCGCCGATGACCCGACGTAACCGACGAAGAGCAGGAACGTCTGCGCGCCCAGCGCGACCAGGGCGCCGGCCGCGAGCGCCCGCGCGATGCGGCCCCGCAGCGCGATGAGGATCACGCCGGCCACGATCCCGAGCGCGGCCACGGCGACCGGTTCGACCGCGTACCACAGCGCCCCGGGATAGCCGGGGTTGAAGATCGACGGCGTGGTCTGCGAGACGGAGTTGTCGGTGATGTTGGCGTACGGGAAGGCACAAGCCACGATGATCGCGACCGCTCCTACAAACGCTGCCACAGCGCCGGCCACCGCGTACCTCATGCCCGGCGAGGCGACCGGCGCGGCCGGAACGGGTGTCGAGATGACGCCCGCCCTGGGCACCCAGCGCACGCCATCCCATCGATAGAAGCCGTCCGGGGATATCTGCTCAGCCAACGCCGTCAGCCGCCGTGCGCGTGAGGATGGCGCAGCGTTTGCTTCAGCTCCTGGTGCAAGCAGCCGAAGCAGATGGCATGCGAGCAGCCGGGCTCCTCGCAGCACGAGCAGACCTCGATCTCACGCCCGCAGCCTTTGCATTTCTCCCTGGTGGCGATCGCCTCTTTCATTTCTCCATCTCCATATGCGCCGCCACGTCTTTCTGCAGCAGCAGGCCGACCAGACGCCCATCAGAGGTCGTGATCGGCGCGTTCACGAGCTTATGGTCGACCATCGCGTGCAGCATGTCATGCAGCGACACGTACGGCCGATAGGTGCTTGGTCCCGGTCGCATGGCCTTCTCGATCGGTTGTTGCGGATCGCCGGCCAGCTCCTTGGAGCGAAGCAGTCCTAGAACAACGCGCTCCTCGTTGACGACGACGGCCGCGTCCCAGTCCTGGGCTTGCACCCGCGCGTTCACGTCACCAAGCTTCTCCGCCAGCCCGCAGGTGGGAACGTCTTTGCGCGCGAGGTCGCCCGCACGCGGATGCTGGGCGTTCGTGCCCTCGGTGGGCAGGCCGGCCCCCATCCAATCGACCTTGCCGTCGACGTAGTCCGAAACGTCGCCGAACCCAAGAGACTCGAGCCGCCACGCGGCCCTGGGCGAGAGGTCTCAAACAGTGTCCCAGCAGTAGACGATCACCGGGCGGTTGGGGTCGAGCACTGTGTAAGCCTCGGATTCCAGCTTCTTGAGCGTGAGATGGATGGCCCCCGGAAGATGGTCCTCCTCGTATTCGGGGCTCGGCAGCACCTCCACCAGCTGCGCGCCGGCCGCGACCATCTTGCGGACCTCGTCTCGGCGAATCTCTTTCGGCATCCGTGATCCTCCTGTGGGGCTATCGCTATTCTCGTGCCCTGATGATGCTCTCGATCGGCGACCTGGTCCTCGACATCACGATCCTGACGAAAGGGCAGCTCCGAGTCGACGACGACAATCCGGCGAGCATCACCTTGGGCGGCGGCGGGCAGGCGGCTAACTTCTGCGCCTGGGCGTCCAGGCTGGGCGAGACGACCCGCCTGGTCACCAGGGTCGGAGACGACGACGGCGGCCATCTGCTCGTGGCCGAGCTGGAGAGGGTGGGGGTCGACGTGCACGCGATCTGGGCTGCGCAGCCGACGGGTGTGGTCGCCGTCCTGGTCAGCCCGAATGGGGAAAGGACGATGGCGACCCAGCGCGGCGCCTGCATCGGCCTGCGCCCGGACGACCTACGAGAGGCCTGGTTCGAAGACGTCAAGCTGATCCACGTGCCCGCGTATTCGCTGTTCGAGGATCCGCTGGCGGAAGCCGCCCGGGCCGCCATAGCTTTCGTACGTCGCGGCGGCGGCCTTCTCGCGATCGACCTTTCTTCTGCAGCCGGAATCCATGAGTACGGGCCCGCGCGCATGGCCCACGTCCTCAAAGACCTCGCCCCGGACCTGCTGTTCGCGACCAGCGCGGAAGCCGATGCGCTCGGCATCCGGCTCGAGAGGCTGGCTGCAGTATCCGTGGTCAAGCTCGGGGCATCCGGCTGCACTGTGCTCGGAGAATTCATTCCGTCGCCTCCGGTCGAGGAGATCGACGCGACGGGCGCGGGCGATGCCCTCGCCGCCGCGTTCTGTTCCTCCTACCTGCGCGCAGCGAATCCCATCGAGGCGGCCCGGTACGCGGTGGCGGTGGCTTCGGGTGCGGTCACGCACATCGGCGCCCGACCCGGCATCGGCCCTTGAGCGAGCTGCTCCGGGTTTCCAACGAGGTCGCCGACGCTCTCGCGCACGGCTTTCCAGTGGTCGCGCTCGAGACGTCGATCGTCGGCCAGGGCCTGCCTCACCCTCACAATCTGCGCGCGGCGCGTGAAAGCGAGGCGGCCGTTCGCGAGGAGGGCGCGATTCCGGCGACGGTGGCGGTGCTCGAGGGCCGTGTGCACGTGGGCGTCACCGACGCGGAGCTGGAACGCATCGCCAGGGGCTCGGTCAAAGTGAGCTCGCGAGACCTCGGTTGGGCTGTAGCTCGGGGCGCCGTGGGCGCCACCACGGTGGCGGCCACGATGCGAGCGGCCGTGATGGCGGGCATCCGCTTCTTCGCCACCGGCGGCATCGGCGGCGTGCATCGCGGGCATCCCGAGGACGAGTCGTCGGACCTGATCGAGCTGAGCCGCACTCCCGTGGCGGTCTTCTGCGCCGGCGCCAAGATCATCCTGGATCTGCGGCTCACCCTCGAACGGCTGGAAAGCCTCACCGTGCCCGTGCTCGGTTACGAGTGCGACGAATTTCCCGCGTTCTACTCCCGGCGCAGCGGCCATCCCGTGAGCTCGCGGGTCGACACGCCCGACGAGACCGCGCGCGTGCTGCAGGCGTCGTGGGCGACCGGCAGCCGCGGCGTGGTGGTCGCGATACCGCCGCCTGTCGAGCTCGAGGGCGCAGAGGAGATCGTGCAGCGCGCGGTCCGCGAGCTGGCCGATTTGAGCGGCCCAGAGCTGACCCCGCGCCTGCTAGCCCGCATCGCCGAGCTCTCTCGGGGGCGATCCCTCGACCTGAACGTCGACCTCGTGGTCAACAACGCGCGGGTGGCGGCGCGAGTCGCCTCCGCTTTCTCAGCGTTGCGGAAAGGAGTCAGCAAGCCTCCTGCGCGGACTCCCTATTGACGTAGCCGGCGGCGGGTTGGGCGGTCGTGAACGAGATGCTCGGCACCTCGACACCGAAGTCGCGCATGTCGACGTTGATCGAGCCCGCGACCTCGACGCCGGTCGCTTTG
>DASWBB010000056.1:0-7839 GCA_036390875.1 Candidatus Dormiibacterota bacterium | reverse complement strand
AAATAAGCGAGGTTCTCGCCCGGTCGACGCCGTGCTCGTCGGGGCGGCTTGTGTACCCGGGCTCCATCGGCATGCCGCTCATCTGCACCTCGTTGGGGCAGGACTGCTCTGACGCAACCACTGATCGATCGGCGTTTCCTGTTCCTCGCTACCGCAAGTCCACGGCGGTTTCCTGTCCCTCGCCACCGCAAGTCCACGGCGACGTCAATTCCGGCCGGTGAGACGCCTACCCTGCTGGCCGCGCATTGCGGGTCGGTCGTTCGATCGGGCGAGGTTCGCCTCGCGGCGCGAAAGGAGGTCTGCCTGCTCGTCGGTGGTCCCTCCGACAGAGTTTGGGAACGGCCCGAAGCCGAGGCGAATATGCAGCGCGAGGGAGACGGACCGGGCCGCGGACCATGGTTTTCACGGCGCGAAGCGCTGGGGATACGAGCAGGCTTGGTGGCCTCACCCGCATCGGATGATGCGAGCCTCCTAGCCGCCGGAGACGCTCGGGTGTGTGCCGTCACCGAAGGAGGAGTGCCGTTATGTCCATCGCGCCGACGATCAGCCCGTTTCAAATCGAGGTCCCGGACGAGCAGGTCGGTGAGCTGCGGCGCCGCATTGCCGCGACGCGCTGGCCCAGCAAGGAACTCGTCGCCGACCGCTCTCAGGGCGTCCAGCTCGCGGTTCTGCAGGCCCTCTGTCGTTACTGGCTGGACGAGTACGACTTCGGGCGTATCGCGGAGCGGCTGAACGCGCTGCCGCAGTTCGTCACCGAGATCGACGGGGTGGACGTCCACTTCATCCAGGTGAAGTCGCGGCACGAGAACGCGTTGCCGCTGATCATGACTCACGGCTGGCCCGGCTCGGTGATCGAGATGCTCGACACCGTCGGCCCGCTCACCGACCCGACCGAGCATGGCGGCCGCGCGGAGGACGCGTTCGACCTCGTGCTGCCGTCCCTACCCGGTTACGGCTTCTCCGTCGAGCCGGCCGAGGTCGGCTGGGACCTCTTCCGGACCGCACGGGCCTGGGCTGAGCTGATGCGCCGTCTCGGCTATAGCAACTATGTCGCCCAGGGCGGCGACGTGGGCGCCGGCGTCACCGACGCGATGAGCCGCCAGGCGCCCGAGGGCCTGATCGGCGTCCACACGAACCTGCTCGTGCCTGCGCTGGACAACCCCGCGGCCCTGCCAGCGGACAGCGAGCAGGAAAAGGCGGCGCTCGCCGCAATCAAGACGTTCGGGACGAGCGGCAACGGCTACTTCGTGGAGCAGTCCACCAGGCCCCAGACGATCGGCTACGCGCTGCTGGACTCCCCCGTCGCGCTCGCGGCGTGGATGGTGGACCACGATACGGACGCCTACTACAAGATCGCGAGCGCCTTCACCGACGACAAGCCGTCGGGCAACCTCACCCGCGACCACATCCTCGACAACATCACGACCTACTGGCTGACCGGCACCGGCGCTTCAGCAGCGCGGTCGTATTGGGAGGCCTACGGGCCAGACGCGCCTGCCGCCGGCCAGAAGCCTCTGCCGGCGTCGTCGATCCCGTTCGGCTTCACGACGTTCCCGGGCGAGATCTGGCGGACGCCGCGCAGCTGGGTCGAGGCGTCGTACCCGAACGTCGTCTACTTCCACGAGGTCAACAAGGGTGGCCACTTCGCTGCGTGGGAGGAGCCCGAGCTCTTCAGCAAGGAGATGCGCGCGGCGTTCAAGTCACTGCGGTGAAAGGAGCCGACATCAGCATGAGCGCCATCGATCAGGAGATGGTCTCGGCCCACTTCACCGGCTCCGGCGATGTCGAGCGTTCGCGCCGCTTCTACACCGAAGTCCTTGGCGGCAAGACAGTCATCTCCGGCGAGGCAAATGACGGGTGACGTACGTCGCGCTCGCCAACAGCTCGATCATCATCAACGTCGGAGGATGTCCGACGGACGACAAGCCGACGGTCACGCTCGAGACGCGGCCCGACCCGGATCGGGTGAGCAGCTTCCCGAACATCCGGGTTGCGGACATCCAGGCGGTGTACGCCGAGTGGAGCGCGCGGGGCGCCGAGTTCCTGACGCCGCCGAAGCAACATGAGACCGAGATGCGCTGCTACATCCGCGACCCCGACGGCTGCCTCGTAGAGGTGGGTCAGACCACCCTGCCCAGAGGTTGGCGTCCCCCGTCTTGACCACGGCCGCTCAGAGATCGAGCACTGTGTCACCGTGTGGCTGTGAGCAGCAGATAAGCGCGCTCCCGCTGGCGGGCGGCTCTACGGGATCTGGGCTGTAGTCGAGCTCACCGGCGATCAGGGTCGTCTCGCAGGTGTGGCACACGCCGGTGCGGCACGACCAACGGACGGGTACGTCGCATGCTTCGGCGAGTTCGAGCAAGCTGCCGTAGTCGCTGCTCCATGGGATCGCCAGGCCGCTGCGGGCGAACTGGATCGTTGGCCCCTCTCCCGGTTGGCCCGCGGGTGGGTGAGGCGCCCGCGCGGGCGTTGCTGCGATGCCCGGCGTTAGGGCCGGCGCGGGTCCAAACGGTTCGGTGTGGATGCGTGAGGCGTCGATTCCCATCGCCGCCAGAGCGGCGCTGATCTCGTCCATGAAAGGTGCGGGTCCGCACAGGTATGCCTCGGCGTCGCGCGGCGGGTCGAGTTCGGCGAGTACCGACGCGGTGAGGCGACCCGGGCTGTCGAAGTCGCGGCCTTTGAGGTCGTGCGGACCGGGACGGCTGTAGTACACGTGGCTGCGTGCGTTCGGCAGCGACGCGAGCAGGGCCTGCGCCTCGGCGGCGAACGGGTGCTCAGCCTGGTTGCGTGCGCCGTGAATCCACCAGATCTCGCGGTCGGAATGCTCGGCCGCCAATGCCTGCAGCATCGCGAGAACAGGGGTCGCGCCGATCCCGGCGCTGATCAGCAGCGCGGGTGCATGCGTCCGGTCCAGGATGAAGGTGCCACGCGGCGCTGCGATGCCGAGTTGGTCGCCGACGGCCAGGCGGGTGTGCAGATAGCCACTGGCGGCGCCGTCGTGTTCGCGCTGGACGGTGATCCGGTAGTAGCCGCCGCCGGGCGGTCCGGAGAGGGAGTAGTTGCGCAGCACCGATCGCTGCTGCTTGCCGAGCTCGACTCGCAGCGTGAGCCACTGACCTGGGAGGGCGGCGGGTAATAGTGCGCCCTCTGGGTCCTCGAGACGGATGGAGATCACCGATTCGGTTTCACGGGTGACCGCGGTGACGGTCAGGGCACGAAAGCCGGGCCACGCGGGAGGCGGGCTCGTCACCGCCAGCCCGGCGTTGCCGATGCCGGGTTCTTCCTCGAGCAACGCTTGGAAAGAGGCCTGCCACCCGGGGCTGAGGGCAGGGATCCGGAGCGCCCGCAGCAGTTCCTGGCGCCCGTGCCCAGGGAGATAGAGCAATGCGTCCGCCTCAGCGACCGGCATCTGTTCGGGGCCGGCGGCAAGCTTGACGATCTCTTCTCCCGGTTGCACGTCGCCCTCTTCGAGCACGCGGAAGTAGAAGCCTGGGCGATGGTGTGAAACGAGCAAGGCGGGAATCCGCGGGTCGTTCATGCGGATCCCGACGCGGTAGCAGGTGACGCGGGGGCTGTGTACCTCGAAGGTGGCGGTGCCGATCCGGTAGCGGTCGCCAATGCAGACCTCATCGTCCCCGAGCCCTTCGACGGTGAAGTTCTCGCCGAACTGGCCGTAGACGAAGTCGTCTCGGCCGAGCTCACGCTCCCAGTACCGATACGAGTCGAGCTGATAGACGAACACCGCACGCTGCTCACCGCCGTGCCCCGCCAGGTCACCTTGACCATCGCCCTCGATGTTCAGCTTGCGGACTCGTCGATGGCCGCTGACGGGGTGCTTGAAGACGCCGGTATAGACGTTCTTCCCCTGCCAGGCCACGTTCTTCGGCATGCCGACGTTGACCGACACCAACGTCCCAGCCGACTGGCCGATGGGCTGTGCCGACTCCGGCTGCTGGGGCTTAGCGTGCGCGCCTACGCGAGCGTCAGGAATGGTAAGAGGACGGCATCGAGTCAGGGGACCGCTTGTTCCAGCCGTGAAATGGCGAGTAGTCACCCGCATCCCACGCTTCGTGCAGCCCGGGTTTGCTCAGGTCCCAGTCCGGGCGGATCTCGCGGGTCACGGCCCGTAGGTCGCGCCAGAGATCCGCGAAGGAGGGACGTCCCCAGAACCAGTAGCCGTTGTAAATGCTGTAGATGACCAGCCCGGGCTTGAGCACGAGGGTGTGGGGGATCATCGGATCGTGCTCGGGGTCGGTGTACTCCTGGATCTCGAGGTCCTTCTGGACGGTCCGCTCAGGATCGGAGAGGAACGGCCATTGGGCGCCGGTCGATGCGCGGAACTCCTGGTTGGTGTGATGGGTGTCGGTCGAGATCGTCGCGACGTTCGTATAGGCCACCGCGATCTTGGGATAGTTAGCGGCGAGCTCGAGGTGCTGCTGATGCTCCTTGGGGCAGTAGTGACCGCGCGCGAGCGTGAGGATCAAGGGGTCGTCGCCCTGGATCTCGCTGAGCTTTCGAGAAACGCTCTCGTGATCGGGCAACTCGTAGTCGGGGAAGGTGCCGCCGGGGGCGATGTCGCTGCGCATGATCTGCTCCTGTTTATGGTTGAGGAGTGACGAGATCGATTGCCGCCGTCCCGTCCACTTCCCGCCCCGCGCTCCACGGGTCCGGGCCCCCGGTCCGCAGTCCGAGTGTGGACCAGTGGTAACCCGGGCGCCGTCGGAGCCTTTCGGGTCGACGTTGAGCCTAGTCAACCGGTGCCCCGGGCGCCAGAAAGGGGGACATCCCAATGAGTGCCCAAACACCGGTGTGCGAGTTGCTGGGGATTGAACACCCGATCGTCGAAGCGCCGCTGTCTGCGGATCCCCGTCTGCCTGCCGCGGTCTCAAATGCCGGCGGCCTCGGCACGGTGGGGCTGGGGTGGGCCGATGATGCCGGAGACGTGGTCCGGGAAACGGCCGCCCTCACCGATCGGCCCTTCGCCGGCAACTTCGTTCTCGCTTTCGATCAACACCGTCGAGTCGATCAGGCACTTTCGGCGGGTCTGCGGATCGTGTCGCTCTTCTGGGGTGATCCCCGGAGCTACGTCGACTCGGTGCATGACGCCGGCGGGCTTGTCATGCACACCGTCGGCAGCGTCGAGGAAGCACGGCGCGCTGCCGGATGCGGCGTGGACGTCGTCGTTGCACAGGGTTGGGAGGCCGGGGGGCACGTGTGGAGTGGCGTGGCAACGCTCCCGCTGGTGCCGGCGGTCGTCGACGCGGTGGCGCCGGTACCGGTCATTGCGGCTGGTGGGATTGGCGACGCTCGAGGGGTCGCGGCCGTGCTCGCCCTCGGCGCGCAGGCCGCCTTGCTCGGCACGCGGTTCCTGCTGGCCGACGAGATGCCGATTCACGAGGAGTATCGACGTCGCCTGATCGCCGCGACCGAGATAGACGCAGAGTGGTATCCCAACCTCTATGCGGTGGGATGGCCAGACGCGTCGCACCGCGCGATACACAACTCAACGGCCGAGATGTGGGAGGCCGCGGGTCGGCCGGCGCCGGGCAGCCGGCCTGGGGAGGGCGAGGTGCTAGCCCACTTCGCTTCGGGCGAGGCGATCGTTCGATATGAGCCCGCGCCGCCAATGGTGGGAACGACCGGTGAGATTGAACCGTTATCGCTGTGGGCCGGACAAAGCGTCGCGCTCGCGAACCGGACACAACCGGCAGCTGACATCGTCGCCGAACTCGTCTCACGCTTGTAGCCCCGCGCCCAGTCAAGCCTCCGCTCCAACGTCTTGCTTCAGGGACCAGGGTTGGACTGTGTCTGGGCCGCTACGGGCGCGAGTGCTCCGCCCGCGAACGTGCTTTCGTGGGGCGGCAGCGGTGGGCTCAGCTGCCGGGGCAGGGGAGCCGTTCTTCGGTCGGCCCGGGGACTGGTCTCTGTGTGCGGGTGCGCGACCGGCGGTTGCTTGGGTCGCTCTAGCGCCGGCGCGGGCGCGCCGGTCAGGCCGCGATCACCTGCCAGCCCCTGGAGCAAGATGGTCGCCGCGGCGATCACACCGACCTCCGACGCGCTGATCGTCCTCACAAACGGCGGGAAGCTCTCGAGAGCGTTGGGCGTCCACGGGCTCACGGCAGGACTGCTCGTCGCGGCGGGTCTAATTCTGGCGCTGGGATGAGCGAAGCCTGCGATGACCGCCCCCCTGCTCACCGCCGCATGGCGCTCATCCTGCGTCGGTGAACCCGTCCATGCGTGTCCCGCGCTGATGCTCGGGAACGCGGGTCTCATCGACGCGCACCGAGCGAGGTGACCGATGACACATGGCGCGAATGACTCGAGGCCGGCGGGGGCTCGCCGACCCATCATCGCAAGGCTGACCCGGACGCGGGTTCCGCGGTCACGGTCGCTGTGGGGTCGTGGTCGACGGCGCGGCGGGGGCAAGGCCGCTGATCATCAGGTCGATCTGACGACGCGCGAGACGCTCCCAGTCGCCGGTGCCGGGGAGTGGCCGGGAGAGCAGGGACGCGGCCACGATCAGGTCCTCCGGACTCAGGTCTGCGCGCAGTTCCCCTGCGCCCTGCCCGCGCTCGATCAGTCCGCGCAGCACGGTGCGAACCCGTCCCTGGCGCTCGCGCGTGGCGGGGGTGAGGATCACGGGCCCGCCGTGGAGCGGCAACACGAATCGCTCGCGGTCGCGCAGCGTGGCGAGGAAGAACGCGCGGACGCCTTCCAGGGCCGATCCCGGGTACGCGGCCGCCGCTCGTGCGTTGTCGACCGCGAGGCCGAACGAGCGGTACACCAGCGCGCCGAGCAGGTCCTCGCGGGTCGCGAAGTGCCGGTAGACCGTCCCGACGCCCACGCCGGCGTGCTCGGCGATCCGGGCGATCGGAACCTTCTCCCCGTCGCGGCGGATGAGCTCGGTGGCCGCGTCAAGCACCCGTTCGCGATTGCGAAGTGCGTCTTTGCGCGGCTGACGGGCGGCGGGATGCGGCACCTGGTCACATCATTACCGATCAACCGGACGATATCGTCCGTATCATAAGCGGACGATATCGTCCGAAACGCATGACTGCCCAAGGAGATCCGATGGCAACGACACGACTGAAGATGGGTGTAGACGACGAAGCCGTGGCGGTCCGATGACCGCTCTGCCGGAGGACGACCGCACCCGCGAGCCGGCGATCGCACGCCCCGAGGACCCTGCCCTGCTGCATCTGGCGGTGGTGGGCGACACCTACACCGTGCTGCTCTCCGGCGAGCAGACCGCCGGGCGGTTCGCGATGCTCGACATGCTGATCCCGCCGGGCGGTGGTCCGCCGCCGCACCGGCACAACTTCGAGGAATGCTTCCGCGTCCTTGAGGGCTCGCTCGAAGTGCGGGTGCGCGACCTCCCGCCCGTCCGGCTGGAGGCAGGCGACACAGCCAATATCCCGGCCAACGCCCCCCACGCGTTCCGCAACCCGGCGCAGGTTCCGGCACGGCTGCTGTGCACCGCCGCTCCCGCGGGCCTGGAGAAGTTCTTCGCCGAGTTCGGCGATCCCGTACCCACGCGCACCTCGCCGGGCCCGGCGCTCAGCGACGCCGAGCGCGACGACCGGCTACGCCGCGCCATGGCGGCGGCGCCTCGGTACGGCATGGAGATCCTGCCCCCACCCGCCACATGAGCACGGCTGCCTATGCCCGACGGCGGCGCACCACCGCCGAGCGAGGGCGGGGTCGAGCACATGCGATCACGCACCAGCGCGAGCAGATCGGCCACGGCCTTGGCGTCCTTGCGCGACAGCGGCTCGAAGAGCAGCTGGTTCAGGACCTCGATGTGATCGGGGAACACCTTCGCGAGCAGCGCCGGTCCTG
>DASWBB010000055.1:0-17386 GCA_036390875.1 Candidatus Dormiibacterota bacterium | reverse complement strand
AACGTAGCCTCCAGGCCCACCGCCCACCACTACGACGTCATAAGTACCTGCCATATAGCTCCTGTCTATACCTGCTATCGGTATTGATTATGCCCAGTCGGCGCGCTACCTCGTGGGCCGGACCCCGTTCGGGACGTATCGGTTGGTGATCGGCATGCGCCGGTCGCGGCCGAAGGCGCGCGGCGTGATCTTCACACCCGGAGGCGCCTGGCGGCGCTTGTACTCGCTGCGGTCGACGAGCTGGATCACGCGCGCAACCGTCTCAGGCCGGTGTCCGGCCGCGATGATCTCCTCGGGCGTGAGGTCCTCTTCGATGTAGGCGCGCAGGATCGGGTCGAGCTCTTCGTAGGGCGGGAGGCTGTCGGAGTCTCTCTGGCCGGGTTTCAGCTCGGCCGAGGGCGCCTTCGTCAGCACACGTTCCGGGATTGCGGGCCCCAACGAGTTTCGATAGCGGCAGAGCTCGTAAACGGTCGTCTTGGTGATGTCTTTCAGCACTGCGTATCCACCCGCGATGTCGCCGTAGAGCGTCCCATATCCGGTCGCGAGCTCGGACTTGTTGCCGGTGCTCAGAACGATGTAGCCGAACTTGTTCGACAGCGCATGAAGGATGGTGGAGCGGATGCGCGGCTGCAGGTTTTCCTCGGCCACACCAGGCTTCGTCCCCTTGAAAACGGGGGCAAGTATCTCTTCGAAACCGCGATGGGGCGGCTCGATTGAGAAATCCATGAGCTGCATCCCGAGCGCTTCGGCCACCAGGCCGGCGTCTTCGAGACTCTCGGCAGACGTGTGTCGCGAGGACATGCGCACGCCGATGACATTCTCAGGGCCGAGGGCATCGGCCGCGATCGCGGCGGTAAGGGCGGAGTCGACGCCACCGGACATGCCGATGACCACCTTCTGGAACTGCTGCTTGTGGATGTAGTCACCCGTCCCCAACACCACCGCCGCATAGATTTCGGCGGCACCCTCCGGCGGCGTCTCGATGCGAGGTGTGAGCTCCGGCTTGGGCCGTTGCGGATGCGCCGGCAGCGGCACCTCGGTCGTCACCAGCTCCAGCCGGGCCGCGCCCTCGGCCTCGTAGCGGATCTTTTCATGCGGCCGGTGATACGCGGTGTTGGTCAGGTCGACGTCGTACATCAGAAGGTCCTCGCGGAACGACGCTGCGTGCGCCAGCAGCTCCCCTTGCGGGCCGAAGATCACGCTGTCGCCGTCGAAGACGAGCTCGTCCTGGCCTCCGACGAGGTTCACGTACGCGACGAAGGCTCCGTAGTCGGCGGCCCTGCCGGCGACCATCTCCTCTCGCGGCCCGCGCTTGCCGGCGTGATATGGGGAACCGTTGATGTTGATCAGCAGCTCCGCGCCGTGCAGAGCCTGCCATGCCATCGGGCCGGATGGATACCAGCAGTCCTCGCAGATCGACACGCCGACTTTGATGCCCGAGAGCTCGAAGATCGGACATCGGTGGCCCGGCGCGAAATAGCGCTGCTCGTCGAACACGCCGTAGTTCGGCAGGAACACCTTGTGGTAGACGGCCTTGATCTCACCGTCCTGCATGAAGGCGGCGGCGTTGTAGAGGTCGCCCTCCTCGTCGACGAAACCGACGACGGCGGAGATCCCTCTGGTCGCGCCGGCCACGGCCTGCAGCTGCCTCAGGTTGTCCCGGACGAACCCGGGCTTGAGCACGAGGTCTTCGGGCGGGTAGCCCGTGATCGCCAGCTCGGGAAAGGCCACGATGTCGACACCCTCGTCGCGGGCGCGCCCGATCCACTCGCTGATCAGGCGCGTGTTGCCGTCCAGGTCGCCGACGACGGTGTTGACCTGCGCCAGCCCGATCCGGATCAGCCGATCCACGTCTCCATGCTAGGCCTAGCTACGATTTGTCTCGCCCATGAGCTACTTCGATCGCCTGCGCGCGCTTTCGAAAGAACGAGACACGCTCCTGTGCGTCGGCCTCGACCCCGATCCTGAGCGCATCGCGGGCGGCGCGTCCGGCGCGCTTCGGCACTGCCGCGAGGTCGTGCTCCAGACCGAGGAGCATGTGTGCTGCTTCAAGCCCAACAGCGCCTTCTGGGAGCAGTACGGCCCCGACGGCTGGCAGGCGCTCCTGGAGCTCCGCCACGAGGTCTCGAGCACGCCGTTCCTTTTCGACGGCAAGCGCGGCGACATGGGCAACACCATGCGCGCGTATGCGGTCGCGGTCTTCGCGACGCTGGCGATGGACGCCGCCACGGTCAACCCGTACCTCGGCGGCGACTCGATCGAAGAGTTCACGCGCTACGAGGATCGCGGCGTCTACGTCGTGTGCCGCTCCTCGAATCCCGGTGCCGCCGACCTGCAGCACCTGGACGCCGGTGGCACGCCGCTCTACAAGCGCGTGGCGGAGCTGGCCGAGCGCCTCAACGCCCACCACAACGTCGGCCTCGTCGTCGGCGCCACCGCCCCCGCAGAGATCGCAGATGTGCGCCGCTCGTCGCAGCTTCCGTTCCTGATCCCGGGGATCGGGGCGCAGGGCGGCGACCTGGTGAGCTCGGTGCGGGCGGCCTGGAACGGCGATCCGGCGTCGTGCCTGGTGTCGACCAGCCGAAGCGTCATGTTCGCCGAGAAGCCGGCGCATGAGGCCGCCAACGCGAAGAACGCGATCAACGCGGTGGTGGGCGCGCTCCGGTGAGCGACCAGCGCCACACGGCTCGCCTGGTCCTCAAGGGTCACATCATCGATTCGATGATCCTGCCCCAGGTTATGGATCTGGTCATGGACCAGGGCGGCAACTTCACCATCGAGGAGCTCAAGGTCGGACAGCACAAGACGGACACCTCGATCTGCCGGATGGAGGTGGTGGCGTCGTCGGCCGAGCAGCTCGACCGCATCGTGCGGCAGGCTCGCGCGCTCGGCGCGACGGCGGAGTCGGAAAAGCCGGCCCGGCTGGAGAAGGTCACCAAGGCGGGCGTGTTTCCGGAGGGTTTCTACTCGACCAGCAACCTGCCCACCGAGGTGCTGATCGGCGACCGCTGGGCGGTGGTCGAGGACATCGAGATGGACTGCGCGATCGCCGTCGACTCCAAGGCGGGGCGCGCACGATGCATCGTGTTTCAGGGCGCGAAGACGGGCACAGAGGTAGTCGTCGGCCACGAGGGCGTGAGGGTCACGCCGCTCGAGCGATCGCGGCAGACCGAGATCTTCACCTTCATGGCGAGCGAGGTCTCGGCCGAAAAGCCCAAGAAGGTGCTGATCGGCGCGATCGCCGACGAGATGAAACAGATCCGGAAGGCGGGCGGACGCATCGTCGTGGTCGCCGGTCCGGCCGTCGTCCACACCGGAGCCGGGCGCTACCTGTCCCGGCTCATCGAGCTCGGGTACGTGCAGGTTCTGTTCGCCGGCAACGCCCTGGCCGTGCACGACGTGGAGTCGGCGCTCTTCGGGACGGCGCTCGGCGTCAACGTCGAGAGCGGCCTTGCCATCGAGCACGGGCACGAGCACCACATGCGCGCCATCAACCGCGTCCGCGCGGCCGGAGGCCTGCGGCAGATGGTCGAAAGCGGGCAGCTCAAGACAGGCGTGATGAAGTCGGCGATCGACCACGGGGTGGAGTTCGTCCTCGCCGGATCAGTGCGGGACGATGGGCCGCTGCCCGACGTGATCACCGACATGGTCGAGGCGCAGCGGGCCATGCGCACCGCACTGCACGGCGTCCGCATGGCGCTGATGCTTTCGACCATGCTGCACTCGATCGCCACCGGCAACATGCTGCCCGCGGGTGTGCGCACCGTCTGCGTGGACATCAACCCCGCCGTGGTCACCAAGCTCGCCGACCGCGGCAGCTGGCAGTCGATCGGCCTGGTCACGGATGTGGAGTCCTTCTTGCGCGAACTGGCCCTGGTCATAGAAACTGGGGCCCATGGCTAAAGGACGCAACAAACAAGGACGCGAGGTCAAGAAGAAGAAGAAGGCCAAAGGGCCGGGCAGTCAGGCGCCCGCGGATGCGCAGTTTCGGCACCACGCTGTGGTGACGAGCCAACCGGAGCCGCCGGCTAAACCACCCGAGTAGGGCGGCCGCGCGGCCAGATTCGCAGCGCCGCGAACAGGAGGAAGATCCCGAACAGGCCGCCGAGCACGCGCTGTGGCAGCCACAGCGCCAGCGACGCGCCCACCAGCGCCGCCGGCACCCCTGCCGCTCCCATCCAGGCGGCGGCGCGGACGTCGAGGTCGCCGTTCCGGTAATAGGTCAATGCGCCGATCGCGGCGGTGGGGAGGATGGCGAGCAGTGAGGTGCCCTGGGCAAGACGCTGGCCGATCCCAAAACCGAGCGCCAGGAACGGCACCACCAGGATTCCCCCGCCCACGCCCGTGAGACCGCTGACGACTCCGATGACCAACCCACCGGCGGCGATGATCGCGAAGTCACGCGGCTCAAACACACGCACCGCGGTGCTCACCAGCTGCGGCGCCGTCCCGACGATCGCGTCGTAAACCGCCTTCACGCCCACCCCGAGCAGGACGATGGCGACGATCACCTTGAGGGCGGTGTCAGACATCCGGCGTGCGGCCAGGGCACCTGTCAAGGCGCCTACAGATGCACCGACAGCGAGGTAAAAAGCGACGGCCAGGTCGACCTGCGGGGTGCCAGGGCCGAAGTAATACCTCGCCGCGCCCACGACCGCGATCGGCAGGATGGCCGCGAGAGAGGTGCCGCTCGCCCTGTGCTGGTCGCTGCCCGACCACATGACCTGGAGCGGCACCATGACGAAGCCGCCGCCGACGCCCAGAAGCCCGCCCGCAAGGCCCCCAATGCCACCGATGGCGGCATCGATTCGAGGGTTGGTTGACTTCCGCGCGTCGGTCACGAAGCCCCGCAGCCCACACCGGCAAGTCTGGGACAAGTGACAATCAACCACGCATTGAGTCCACTGCCTCTGGCCGGAATCCGCGTCCTGGACTTCACCCACGCGCTGGCCGGCCCTTACTGCACGATGCTGCTCGCCGACCTCGGCGCTGACGTGGTGAAGATCGAGCCTCCGGCGGGCGACCAGTCGCGCCAGTGGGGCCCGCCGTTCATCGAAGGCGAGTCGTCCTACTTCCTGTCCGTAAACCGAAACAAGCGCAGCGTCGTCCTCGACCTGAAGAGCCCGGCGGCCCTTGCGGTCGCGAAAGGGCTCGCGATGGCAGCCGACGTGGTGGTGGAGAACTTCAAGCCCGGCACCATGGCACGGCTCGAGCTGGATCCCGTGAAGCTCCAGGTCGTCAAGCCCGCGCTCGTGTACGCGTCGATCAGCGGCTTCGGCCAGAACCAGCCGACGCTGGCGGGCTACGACCAGATCGCCCAAGGGACGTCGGGCATGATGAGCGTGAACGCGACGCCCGACGGCCCGCCGACGAAGGTCGGTGTGCCGATCGGGGATATCACGGCCGGGATGTTTGCGTCGCACGCCATCCTCGCGGCGCTCGTCGAAAGAGCGACTACGGGCAAAGGCCGTCATATCGACGTGGCGCTGAATGACTCTCTGCTCGCGCTATTCACCTACCAGGCGGGTCGATATTTCGCGACTGGCGAGGTCCCGCGGCAGGAAGGCAATTACCACGCGACCATCGCCCCTTATGGCACGTTCGCGGTCAGGGACGGCTTCATCAACGTCGCAGTGGCCAGCGATGCTCAGTACGCGCGATTCTGTGAGGCCATTCGCGCGCCGGAGCTGGCTGTCGATCCGAGATTCACGACCAACGCGCAGCGACAGGCGGCGCGGCCGGCGTTGGTGCAGGCGATCGAAGCCCACCTTAAAGAGGACACGCGCGAACACTGGCTGGCGCGCTTCGAGCAGTATTCGATTCCCGCGGGCCCCATCCTCGACATCGAAGAGGCCTTCGCCAGTCCGCTCGCGTCCTCGCGTGACATGCGAATGCAGATCGAGCACCCCAGGGCCGGCCGGATCAGCCAGGTCGGCGCGCCCTGGAAGATCGATGACGAGTCGAGCCCGATCCGGATGCCGCCGCCGCTGCTGGGGCAGCACACCGAGGAGGTCCTGCGCGAATGGCTGGACCGCTGACGGGCGTACGTGTGGTTGAGGTCGGCAACTACATGGCGGCGCCGTTCTGCGCGATGCAGCTCGCCGACCTCGGTGCGGAGGTCATCAAGGTCGAGCACCCCGACGGTGGCGACCAGGTGCGCCGGTCCGCGCCGCTGATCGAAGGGGAAGGGTCGGCTTTCATGCGCCTGAACCGGAACAAGCGGTCGCTCGCTCTGGATCTGAAGACCGATCGGGGCAAAGAGATCTTCCGGAGGCTGGTGGGCACAGCCGACGTGGTGGTGGAAAACCTGCGCCCCGGGACGATGAAGGACCTCGGGCTCGACTACGAAAGCCTGGAGCCGATCAACCGCGGGCTGATATACGTCGCCGCATCCGGTTGGGGCCAGGACGGCCCGCTGCGCGACCAGCCGGGGATGGACATCATGGCCCAGGCGCGTTCAGGGCTCATGAGCATCACGGGCACCCCGGGCGGCGAACCGGTGAAGGTGGGAGTACCCGTCTGCGACCTCGTGTGTGCGCTCTACGGTGCGCTCGCGGCGGTCTCGGCGCTGTACTCGCGCCGCGATGACGGCGAGGGTCAGTTCATCGACGTGTCACTCCTCGAGGCGGGCGTGTCGCTGGCGATCTGGGAGGCAGGCAGCTTTTTTGCGACCGGCGAGATTCCCCAACCCTCAGGCTCCGCGCATCAGAGCGCGGCGCCCTATCAGGCTTTCCGCGCAGCGGACGGGTGGCTGACGATCGGCGCCACCACGCCGCCGAACTGGAAGGGCCTTTGCGAGGCTCTCGGCTTGCAGAACCTCCTGGAAGATGAGCGCTACGCCAACGCGAGCCTCCGCCACCGCAACCGCCAGGCGCTTGCCTCGAGCATCGAGTCGATCACGTCGAGCCAGCCCATCCAGCACTGGCTGCGTGTGCTCAGCGATATGGGTGTGCCGTGCGCCCCCATCGAGGATTTCGGTCGGGTCTTCACCGACCCTGGTCTGCTCGCCCGGAACTACTACTGGGATGCGCCCCATCGAACGGCAGGGCCGGTGCGCCAGCTCGGCTCGCCGATGCGTTTTTCCCGGACTCCGGTCCGGCGCGACAACGCGGGCCCGCTGCTGGGCGAGGATTCGGCCGTCCTGCTGGCCGAGCTCGGCTACGGACCAGATGAGGTCGAAAACCTCATCGACACGCGGGTGGTGAAAGCTCCATGAACGCGCCGGCCGACGAGCTGATCGTGGAGCGGAAGGGCGCGATCGCGTGGATCACCTTCAACCGGCCGCAGGCACGCAACGCGCTCACGTGGAACATGTACAGCCGTCTCGAGACCGCCTGCCATGAGATCAACGCCGACCGCGGCGTGCGTGCGGTCGTGCTGACCGGGGCCGGCGGCCAGGCCTTTGTGGCCGGCACCGACATCGGCCAGTTCCGGGCCTTCAAGACGGAACAGGACGCGATTGATTACGAGGCGCGCGGAAATCTGGTGATGCGCACGCTCGAATCGGTGCGCGTCCCGACGATCGCCGCGATCGCAGGCGCTTGCACCGGCGCCGGGGCGGCGATTGCCGCCTGCTGCGACCTTCGCATCGCATCGCCGTCGGCGCGATACGGATTCCCGATCGCGCGCACGCTGGGCAACTGCCTGTCGATGGCCAACTACACGCGCGCCGCGGCCTTGATCGGGTTCGCCCGCTTGAAGGACCTGGTCATGCGGGCGCGGCTCATGGATGCCGAGGAGATGCGCGCGTGCGGGCTGGTGTCGGAGGTCACGCCCGACGAGGGGTCCCTGCCGGCCCGGGCGCAGTCGCTCGCGGACGAGGTCGCGTCGATGGCTCCGCTCACGCTCTGGGCCACCAAGGAGGCGCTGCGGCGGGTTCGGGACACGCTGATCCCCGAGGGCGCCGACTCCGACCTGATCGTGGCCTGCTACACGTCGCGTGACTTCAGGGAGGGCGTCGAAGCCTTCCTGGCCAAGCGCAAGCCGAGCTGGACCGGGGAGTAGGGCGCGCAACTTTACCGGTCAGGCTCTTGACACGATGACGCGCCGCGGCGTAGCGTCCGTGTCGCAGAACGGTACGTACCAGTACCGCTGCACTGTGAAGACAATCGGAGCCGGTTGAGCGTTCTGAAAACAGGAGAGAGATGGTTTCCTTCGAGCTGACAGACGAGCAGCGTGAGATCAAGGAGTGGGTCCATAGCTTCGCCGAGAAGGAGATCCGCCCGGTCGCCCACCAGTACGACGAGTCCGAGGAGTTCCCGTGGCCGGTGGTCAAGAAGGCGGCCGAGGTCGGGCTCTATGGAGTCGAATTCCTGCAGCAGACGTACGCCGACTCCACCGGGATCATGCCCGCCCTCGTCGCCGAGGAGCTGACCTGGGGCTGCGCCGGGATCGCGCTCGCCATCCAGGGCACCGGGCTGCCGATCGCCGCCATCTTCTCGCAGGGCACCCCCGAGCAGATCGCGACCTGGATCCCGGCATGTTTTGGCACCGTCGAGAAGCCCGCGCTGGGCGCTTTCGCGGTGACCGAGCCGGAGGCCGGGTCCGACGTCTCGTCGATGAAGACCCGGGCCGTGCGGTCGAACGGCAACTGGGTGATCAACGGCCAGAAGATCTTCATCACCAACGGCGGCATCGCCGACGTCCATGTCGTGGTCGCGGCGGTCGAGCCCGAGCTGGGGGCGCGCGGACAGGCCAGCTTCATCGTCCCGCCTGGCACCAAGGGGCTCCGCCAGGGCAAGAAGGAAAAGAAGATGGGCATCCGCGCCTCGCACACGGCCGAGGTGCTGCTCGAGGACTGCACGATTCCGCTCGAGAACGTGCTGGGCGGCATGGAGAAGCTCGAGGCCAGGCTTGCCCGCGCCAAAGACGGAGTGCACCAGCGCTCGTCCGGAGCCTTGAAGACCTTCGAGCTCTCGCGGCCGATCGTCGGCGCGCAGGCGCTGGGGATCGCGCGGGCTGCCTTCGAGTTCGCTCTGCAGTATGCGAAGGAACGCAAGCAGTTCGGGCGCGCGTTGATCGAGAACGAGGCGATCGCCTTCATGCTCGCCGACATGGCGACCGAGATCGAGGCCACGCGTGCGTTGATCTGGCGGGCGCTGTGGGAGGGTCGAAACGGCGGCGAGTTCAAGAAGGCTGAGGGCTCGATGGCCAAGCTGAAAGCCGGCGAGGTGGCGGTCAAGGTGACCGAGCAGGCGATCCAGATCTGTGGCGGCTACGGGTACATCCGGGACTTCCCGGTCGAGAAGTGGCACCGCGACGCCAAGATCTACACGCTGTTCGAGGGCACAAGCGAGATCCAGCGGCTCGTCATCTCACGAGCCCTGGCCCGGGACTAGCGTGGTTCGGGGCGCAGCGGCGCCAGCCGCGGCCACCGGGGCGGCCGACCCGCGCGAAGCGCGCCGCCTGCAGCGACGCGCGCGTCTGACCCAGGCGGCCCTGGCGATGTTCGCCGCGCGCGGTTACCACGAGACCTCGGTCGACGACATCGTCGCCCGCGCGCGCATGTCGAAATCAGCCTTTTACGAACAGTTCGACTCCAAGGAGCAGTGCTTTCGCGAGGTCCTGGCCCAGGAGGGCGGCGAGCTCATCCACGCTGTCATCGGAGCCGCTGCCGGCGGCCACGATCATCGCGACCGCATGCGCCGGGGGATCCGTGCCTTCGTGGTCGCGTGCTACAAACGCTCGGCCGTGGCGCGGTTGATGATGGTGGAGTCGGTCGGCGTCAACCCGAGCGTGGAGGAGGTCCGGCACCAGCTGCAGGAGCGGTTTGCCCACATGGTCGCGGAGGAGGTGCGGCTTGCCCTCGTCGACGACGAGTTCTACGCCGACCAGGACCCCCAGGTGTTCGGGCGGGCGGTGGTGGGCGCCGTCAACGACGCCGTGGGCTACTTCCTGACGCACCCGGGCGCCGATGCGGAGTCGCTGGCGGCCAGCCTCTGCCGGATCTTTGCTCCCTAGGGCGCCCCGCAGCGGTCCTGCGGATGGCCCCCGAGGTGGGGAGGACGGACCGCAAGATCAATCGGCGACCGGCGCGCAGGCCGTTCGGCCTTAACACGCCAGGCCGACCGACGGTTGCACGCCGAACGCCTGTTCGGCTACAATTATCGCAAACATGCGTACGCTCAGCACCCAGGTCAAGCTGCGTCGTCTGATCCGATCGACCTCGGAGGCGTTCTCGCGGCTGCGCTGGCAGCCGGCCGAGCGCCGAATGGTCGGTTCGATGGTCGAGCGCCTGCTGGCGCTCGTGGCCGAGGTCCGCGACTCGTGGGCCCAGGACGCCGTGTCCGGGCGTCCTGAAGAGCCTCTGAACGTCTTCGTGGCCGAATCGCTGCGGACGGTCGAGCTGGCGATCGCCGGGATCGGCCAGGACGGCTCGGACCTCGAGCTCCTGCACCAGGACTTCGATCGGGCCGCGCTGCCGCTGGAGGTGTTCCTCCGCGGCCTGGACGCCGAGCCGGCCCTGCAGCGCTCGGCCTGACGCTTTTCCGCGCGTCTGGCGCCGGCGGCGCCTCAACTCGCGGGAGACCGCAGCGACGCGATTATCGTCAGCGTTCTCGAACGTATGCTATCTAGAACCGTCATTATCAATACCAATAGCTAGCAGAGGGAGACCGCCCTGGTGAGGCCGCGCCCTCTCCTCCCTGCCTGCGACAGCTCCAATGCACGATTTAGTCAGTCGAACGTTTCGAAGCCAGCGCTGCGACCAGCTGTTCGCGCGCGATCCGACCCTCGGCGATGACCACGCCATCGATCAGGACCACTGGAACGCGAAAGTCGTACAGGCGATGCAGCTCGTCGTCAGCGTCGACGTCGGCAAGATCGGGGTGGACGCCCAGCTCCTCGAGCAGGCGCAATGCCTCATCGCAGAGGTGGCACCCTTGCCTGGTCACAAGAACGGCCTTCACAGGGACCCCGGCCTGCTGGCGCAGCCCGCGGGCGGGCGCTGGGGAGCGATAAAGAGGTGAACCGACGCCGCCGGCGGCGGCGTCGCCACGGCGGTCCGAATGTCGGTGGCCACACCGGAGCCGTACAGCCAGACAACAGGCAGCGCAATCAGGGTGACGATCACGAGCTCAACTGCCCTGGCCCAGAGCCGCCATCGCGTCAGCAGGGGCCAGAGGACCAGCGCTCCCGCGGTCGCCGGCGCGGCGGCGATGACCACAACCACCCCCGCCCACACGAACTCCCCCGGGTCGACCGGATTGTCGACTCCGTAAAAGGCCATCATCAGCAGATTGCAGAGGATCAACACGAGCGGGCCCCAAGGCGACTGCCGCCGAAACATCAATAGACCCAGCCACGCCAATCCGGCGAGCAGTGCAAGGGCGACTCCGAACAGCACGAAAAGGCTGATTACGGTGTCAAGGCTGCACGCACCCATAGGGCTGTTTTCGATGTTGGGCAACACCTTCGCCAAGAAGATGACCACGGGCCCTACCAGGCCGATCGCGGTCAGGATCGCGACCATGACCCATAGCCTTCGACCCCACGGGCCGGTTAAAGGGTTCGCTGTGCTCATGGGAGTCGGAGGCATTATCCGACCGCCGGTGCCGCGGGCGACCCTAACGGATTTCAGGGGGCGATTCCGCTGACCCCTGAGTACGATCCAGCAAGATGCAGGGTGTCATCTTCGACGAGCTGGAGAAGTACGTCGCGAGCAAGCTCGGCGACGCAGGGCTGACGCGGATCCGCAACCTGACCGGCCGAGGCGACAGCGGCTACGACTTCAGCGGCAAATACCCCGATGACGAGTTGGTGGTGATCATGCGGGGCCTGGTCGAGGCCACGGGCCGGCCGCGCGAGGAGATCGTGGAGGAGTTCGGCGTCGCCCTCGTGCCCGGATTGCTCGAGGTTTACGGCTTCCTGGTCAACCCGCGATGGAGCTTCATCGACTTCCTCCTCAACACCGAGGACGTCATCCATCGGGGCGTCAAGCTGCACACGCCCAACGCTCGACCGCCCGAGCTGCAGGCTGCGCGGACAGGACCGGAGTCGGTCGCGATCATTTACCGCTCCAAACGCAACCTGTGTCCGCTCGCCAGGGGCATCATCCGGGGCGCCGCCGCCCACTACAAGGTCGACATCACCATTTCGGAGGAGCGCTGCATGCTGCGCGGAGACCCGGAATGCGTGATCAACGTCGCCAACGAGAGCCTCTAGGCCGGCAGGCGCAGGGTCTCCCCCACCACGATCGCCGGGCTGGAAAGGTTGTTCAGGCGCTCGATCTCGTCGATGCGCGCGCGCGGGTCGTCGCCCGGATAGCGCTCGGCGGCGATCGTCCACAGGGTGTCGCCCGGCTGCACCACCACCGTCGCAGCCGCCTCACCGCCCTGGGCGACGCGACTGAGGGCGAGCATCACGGCGAGCGCCGCCACCAGGACCAACGCCCATCGGTACAGGTGACGAAGCGCTCGATCCGACTGGGGTCGTGGGAGAGGCCTGCTGGCGTACATCTGTTCGCGAGCAACAGTAGCGAACGGGCGTTCGGTTGTCAAGGCACCGAACAAAGGTTTGCATCGCGAGGGCCCAGGTGCTAGCATGGGCGACAACGTCCCGCCCACGTCCTGAAAAACGACTTCCTGGAGAACGAAATTGACCGAACAGCTGACCGAACGGCAGACCAAGATCCTCGAGTACATCCGCTACGTCACCAAGACACGCAACTACCCCCCCAGCGTTCGCGAGATCGGCGAGGCGGTCGGCCTGAGCTCGAGCTCGACAGTCCACAACCACCTGAACCAGCTGGAGCGGCGCGGTCTTATCCACCGGGACCCGAGCAAGTCCCGCACCGTCCAGCTCGTGCAGGATGTCGAGTTCGACAAGCAGCGTCGCAATGCGGTCTCCGTGCCCGTCGTCGGCAACGTCGCCGCCGGTGCGCCGATCCTCGCCGAGCAGAACATCGAAGATCACGTCCTGCTTTCCACCGATCTCGCCCAGGAGGGCTTCTTCCTGCTCCGCGTCCGCGGCGAGAGCATGATCAACGCCGGCATCTTCGACGGGGACCTCGTGCTCGTGCGGCCTCAGCAGGAGGCGCCCAACGGTTCGATCGTGGTCGCCATGGTCGACGGGGATGCGACCGTCAAACGCTTCGAGCGCGGCAACGGCCACGTCAAGCTGATCGCCGAAAACCCGGCCTATGAGCCCATCGTCAGCAGCAACGTCAGCCTGGTCGGCGTCGTCCGCGGGGTGATCAGGCTCTTCCGATAACGGTCTTGTAAGACTCGAATCGGCGCGCCGCGTGGCGGGCCACCCAGCCCCATGCGCGAGTGCCGCCTTCGACGTATTCGGTCTTCTCGACGCCGCCGATCCGGCGCAGCTCCGCGAGCACGCCCTCGCGTCCGTAAGGCACCAGGATTTCGAGCTCGACGACATCGCCACGGCTGGCCTGGTCGATGGCATCTAGAAGTTTGGGTAAGCCCAGCTTGTTCGTCGCGGAGATCGCCACCGCGCCCGGATAGCGCGCCGAGAGCGCGGCCACAGCCCGCCGGCGTGCGGCGGGGCCGAGCAGGTCGACCTTGTTCAGCGCCACCACGCGCGGCTTTTCAGCGGCGCCCAGCTCAGCCAGGACCTCTTCCACCGTCTCTGCCTGCTCCGCCACCGCGGGCGAGCTGAGATCAAGAACCTGGATGATCACGTCAGCCTCCGTGACCTCCTCCAGCGTGGCGCGGAAAGCGGCCACCAGGTCGGTGGGCAGCTTCTGAATGAAGCCCACCGTGTCCGTCAGCAGCAGGCCTCTACCAGTCGGGAGGTCGACGCGCCGCGTGGTGGGATCCAGCGTGGCGAAAAGCCGGTGCTCTGCGTGCACGCGCGCCCCGGTCAGTGCGTTGAGGAGCGTGGACTTGCCGGCGTTCGTGTAGCCGACGATCGCCGCCGTCTCCAGCTCGGCCCGCCGGCGACCGGTTCGCTGCTGGTGACGCTGTGAGCGGACCTGCTCGATCTCGCGCTCGAGGTCGCGCATGCGTTTGCGAATGCGACGGCGCTCGACCTCGATCTGCTGCTCCCCAAAGCCCCCGCGGGCCCCCACCCCACCTCGCCGGCCACCCACCTGGCGGTCGTACGCGTACGCGCCGATGAGCCGCGGCAGAAGATGGTGCAAGCGCGCCGCTTCGACCTGCAGCCGGCCCTCGTGGGTCCGCGCATGCTGGGCGAAAATCTCGAGGATCACCTCTGTACGGTCGAGCACCCGAATCTTGAGCTCGAGCTCCAGGTTGCGCTGCTGTCTCGGGCTCAGGTCGTCGTTGCAGATGACCAGGTCGAATGCTCCCTCGAGCTTGAGCTCGCGGAGCTCGTTCAGCTTGCCCATGCCGATGAAGTGGGCAGGGTCGACCCCAGAGCGCCGCTGGATGTCGGAACCGACGACGTCGGCGCCCGCCGTCCGGGTGAGGTCGGCCAGCTCGGCCATCTGCTCGCGAACCAGTTCGGGGGTGGTTCCCGGCAGCATCAGCCCGACCAGGTATGCCCGCTCACGCGGCGGCCTCGTGATCAGAGCTTGAGCCGCCTCAGCCGGGCCATCGCTTCCTCCAGACGAGCGTCGGGAGCGGTCACAGAGAGCCGGAAGTAGCCCTCGCCGTGGGCGCCAAAACCGACGCCCGGCGTGATGTTCACGCCCACCTCGTCCAGCACGTGGCTCGCGAACCGGATCGAGTCATAACCTGACGGTACCGGAGCCCATACGTAAAAGGTCGCGCGCGGGGGCTTGACCGACCAGCCCAGGGCGTTCAACGTATCCGCGACGAGCCGGTGGCGCCGCGCGTAGACCGCGCACGCGGCCTGCGTCTCCGCTTCCCCACCATTCAGGGCTTCGATCGCGGCCCACTGCACGGCCTGAAAGATGCCGGAGTCGATGTTGGTCTTGAGCTGCCCGATCAAAGCCACCAGGTCCGCGCGCCCGCAAACCCAGCCGATCCGCCAGCCGGTCATGTTGTAGGTCTTCGACATCGAATGGAACTCGAGGCCGACATCTCTGGCGCCGTCGATCTCGAAGAGGCTGAGCGGCCTGTATCCGTCGAACGCGATCTCCGAGTACGGAGCGTCGTGGCACAGGACGATTCCGTGGCGGCGGCAGAAATCGACGGCGCGCTCGAGGAACGCGCGATCGGCCACGGCCGCAGTGGGATTGTTGGGGTAGTTCAGCCACATCAGTCGGGCGCGCTCAGCGACTCCATCGGGGATCGCATCGAGGTCGGGCAGCCAGTGGTTCTGCGGCTCGAGCGGCATGATGTACGGCTCGCCGCCCGCCATGAGCGCGCCAGTGACATACACGGTGTAACCCGGGTCGGGTGCAAGGACGACGTCGCCCGGGTCGACGAGCGCGAGCGGCACGTGGCTGATCCCGTCCTTCGAACCGAGGGTCGGCAGGATCTCGGTGGCTGGGTCCAGGGTGACGCGGAAGCGTTCGCTGTACCACCGCGCGATCGCCTCGCGCAGTTCGGCCAGCCCGAAGTAGGACGGATAGCGGTGGTTGGCCGGATCCGCCGCCGCCTCCTGCAGGACGCTCACGATGCGCTGGGGCGTCGGCAGGTCGGGATCGCCGATTCCGAGCGAGATCACATCCACGCCGGCTCTCTTCTTCTCCTGCACCTTGCGGTCGATCTCCGCGAACAGGTAAGGCGGGATGAGGCTCAAGCGCTGAGCGCCGGCGCTCGTGGTCCCTTTCAAGATGGCTTCTCCACGTAGTTGAGGATAGCGGGCAGCGGATTTCTGCCCTTGGCAGGCTCGATATCGAACCACCGGACGCGTGGGTCGCGCCGCCACCATCGCAACTGGCGCCGCGCGTAGCGGCGGTTCGATCGCGCCATCGCGAGTGGTAGTTCCGCGAGCGTCAGCAAACCTTTGATGTATGCCAGCGCTTCCGCGTAGCCGATCCCCGTCATCACGTACGCCGTCTCGGGAACTCCAGCGTCGAGCGCAGCCTGCGTCTCGGCCAGCAGTCCGCGCTCGACCTGCGCGCGGCTCCGCACATCGAGGCGCCGGTCGATGACGTCGAGCGGCGCGGTCAGGCCGATGCGAACCGGTTGCCAGGGCGGTGGCGTGCGCCGGCGCAGCCGGCGCAAAGGCGGTCCGGCTGCCTGCAGCACTTCGATCGCGCGCACCATGCGGACGGGGTTGCGCAGGTCGACGCCCGGGTCGGGATCTAGAGCCAGCAGACGCTCGGCCAATCCGGCTACGTCGAGCTCTGCAAGCTCGCTGCGCAGCTCCGGGTTCGGGGGCACGCCGGTAAGGCTGAACCCATCGCACAGGGCGTCGACGTAGAGCATCGTCCCGCCCTCGACGATGGGCACGAGGCCGCGGTCGGCGATGTCGTCGATGGCGGCCCGAGCGCCCTGGACGTACTCGGCGGCGTTGAAGCTCATCGCGGGATCGACGAAATCGATCATGTGATACCGCACCTGGCGGCGCTGCTCCGGGGTCGGTTTGTTGGTCGCGATGTCGAGCCGCTCGTAAACCTGGCGCGAGTCCGCGACCACGATCTCGCCCCCGAGCTCGAGCGCCATCTCGAACGCCAGCGCGGACTTGCCGATGCCCGTCGGCCCGACGAACACGGGCACGCGGACGATGTGAGTCGGGGTACTCAGTAGTTTCTGCGGAAGTGGCGCGTCAGCTCTTGCCACTCGACCAGCAGGCGCGTCGGCCGGCCGTGTGGGCAGGTGATGGATTCCTCGGCGTTCTCGAGGTCGGCCAGCAGCCTTCGCTGCTCGGCTGGATCCAGGACATCGCCAAAGCGGACCGCGGAGTGGCAAGCCAGGGCCGCCGCCGCCTTGTGCATCGCCTGATCGCCGCGTGTCTCGCTCAAAGCCGCGAGCGTCTCCTGCACAGCCGCGGTGGCGCGTCCCGCGGGCATTTCGAGCGGCACCGCCGTGATGCGAAGACTGCGCGGGCCGAACTCCTCGTACTCGAGGCCGAGGGTCGCCAGGTCGGCGCGGTGGTCGGCCGCGGCCGCTATCAACGATGGCTCGACGTCGACCGCCTGAGGCATGAGCAGCGGCTGGCTGGCGCCGACTCCGCTGCGAAGGCGTTCCACCAGCCGGTTGTAAAGGACCCGCTCATGGGCGGCGTGTTGGTCGACCAGGACGAGGCCCTGCGGCCCCTCGGCGACAAGGTAGCCGGGGCCGGCCTGTCCGATCGGGCGGAGCACGCCGGCCGAGCCTGGGCCCGGCACTTCTTGCTCCAGCGCCAGCACAGCCGAGCCCTTGGCCACGAACTCAGGCGCCTGAGCGCGCGCCGCCGCTGCGGCCCAGGCCGGTGGTGAGGTCTGATAGCGGACCGGTTCGCTGGCTCCAAGCGCCGACCGGACCGCTCGCTGCAGGGCCGTGAAGACAGCGCCTTCATCGCGGAATCGGACCTCGCGCTTGGCCGGATGCACGTTGACGTCGACGAGGGCGGC
>DASWBB010000054.1:0-5971 GCA_036390875.1 Candidatus Dormiibacterota bacterium | reverse complement strand
TGCAGGCCCAGCGTGTTGGGCGGCGGGTTCTCCGGCTCGGCGCCGTCCGCCGCGGGGGCGTGGTACTTGGTCAGCTCCAGCTTGCTGTGGCCGTCCGGGGTCCGCATCATCGCGATGTCGCTCCGGACGCCGTCGAGCCCGACGGTGCGGTCCGCCCAGAGGCCTTCGATCTGCCCCTTGCCTTCTAGCTCCATGCCGAGCTCGGTGAAGAATGCGACGGCGGCGTCCAGGTCGTCGACGACGATGGCGACGTTGTCCATCCGCTGAATGGTCACGTTTGCCAGCATACGGCCGCGGCGAGCCGCCAGTCCGGTGTGGAAGGAACCGACGGCTCGGTTGGCCTCAAAATGATGCCTCTCGACAGTGTGACGCTGAGTGACGGGTACGATCCGAGAGAACGCTCGCCGAGCCGCCGTTATGCATGGCTGGCGGCCGTGGCCGAATTCCAAACGGGCGCGCCCGAGTTGGATGATCTGCGCGCTGCGTTCACCGCAGGCCGACGTGGTGCGCGGGTGTGTCGATGCTGTACGGGCCACCTGATGTCATAGGTAATCGACAGCAGCGGGCACCAGGCTCTTCAGGCAGCGTGCCGCCGGATGCCTGCGCAAGGACCACCAACCACCGGGTTCTCCGCTAGCAGCGAGGCCCCATGGCGATGATGCTCGTTTGCCGCCTGATCGCTGACCGTGGCGGAATCTGATCACGGACGGGCTAGTTGCGTCGTGCCACCGTCGGATGGGATATCGAAACCCGTGTGGCGCTTGGCCCAGGTCCGGATCTGCCCCCAGGCGGTGGCGTTGCGGGTCTGATGCGTCTCGCGCAGCTGGACGGCGTAGAGCTCTCGCACCTTGACTGTCTCCTGAGTGGCGTGGTCCTCGGCCGATAGAGGCTACGCCTGCCGGCTGGCCCCCTCTGTTTGTCACAGCTCCTCAATATCCTGGTGGGATGGACGCGCGCACCGAGGCAGAGGCTCTCCTCCGCCGCCTGACGGGCACGGACGACGCGACCTTTCGCGCGGGCCAATGGGAGGCGATCGAACGGCTGGTCTCGGGACGGGCCAGGGTGCTCGTCGTCCAGCGCACCGGATGGGGGAAGAGCGCGGTCTACTTCATAGCGACTCGGCTGCTTCGTCAAGGAGGATCAGGCCCGACGCTGCTCGTTTCACCCCTCCTCGCCTTGATGCGCAACCAGTTGGAGATGGCGCGCCGCTCCGGCGTGCGTGCGGAAACGATCCACAGTGACAACTCGACCGAATGGGCTGAGATCGAGGAACGCATTCGACAGAACGAGGTCGATCTGCTCTTGGTGTCCCCGGAGCGTCTGAACAACCGCCACTTCCGCGCCGAGGTCTTGCCTGCCCTGACTCGGGCGGTGGGACTCCTCGTCGTGGACGAGGCACACTGCATCAGCGACTGGGGTCACGACTTCCGACCCGACTACCGTCGGATTCAGCGGGTCATCGAGGTCCTGCCTTCCAACGTTCCCGTCCTCTGCACGACGGCGACTGCGAATGATCGTGTGGTTGCCGACATCGTTGCCCAGCTGGGAGAGGATCTTCTTGTCGAGCGCGGCCCTCTGGAGCGAGAGGGATTGGCGCTGGCCGTCATGGACCTTCCCGAGCCTGCCCGACGCCTCGCTTGGCTCGCCGAGCAGCTACCCAGCATGCCGGGCTCCGGCATCGTCTACTGCTTGACCGTCCGTGACGCCGAGCAAGTCGCGGCCTGGCTGCGAACACGTGAGGTCAACGCCAGGGCTTATACGGGCGAGGCGGACTCAGCTGATCGAGTGTCTATCGAGCAGGAGCTGATCTCAAACGACGTCAAGGTGGTCGTCGCTACCTCGGCGCTCGGCATGGGCTTCGACAAGCCTGACCTGACGTTTGTGATCCACTACCAGAGCCCCGGTTCCCCGATCGCCTACTATCAGCAGGTTGGCCGCGCTGGGCGTGCCCTCGAGGCCTCGATGGGCGCACTCCTCGCCGGTCGTGAGGACGCCGACATCCAGGACTGGTTCATCCGCACCGCCTTCCCGTCACGGGAGCAAGCCGAACAGGTCGTCGGCTTGCTGAAGGAAGCTGCGCAGCCGATGACCTTGCAGGCGATCGAGGCTGCCGTCAACGTGCGCCACACGCGGCTCGAGCTGATGCTGAAGATCCTCGAAGTGGAAGGCGCGGTGGAGCGGGCCAACGGCGGGTGGCTGCGGACCTTGAGGCCCTGGACCTATGACGAAGAACGGGTGCAGCGGGTTACGGCTGCACGCCGGGCTGAGCAAGCGTCCATGGTCGCCTACGCGTCGACGGCCGGCTGCCGGATGGAGTTCCTGCGCCGTCAGCTCGACGATGAGGCGGCCGGTGCCTGTGGATTGTGCGATCGGTGTCGTTCCTGGTCGCTCGATGTACCTCTTGACCCTCAGATCGTTGCCGAGGCGGCAGCGTTCCTGCGACAGCGACCGATCGAGTTGGAACCGCGCAAACGATGGCCCGGCGTAGGCACGGCGCGAGGGAACATCCCCGAGGAGCTGCGCAATCGGACGGGCCGGGCTCTCAGCTCCTACAACGATGGTGGCTGGGGCACCGTCGTCAAGGAAGCGAAGTACGGCGGCACTGGCCTGCCCGATGAGCTCGTCGAGGCCACGGCCGAAATGATCCGACGTTGGCAGCCTGACCCCGCTCCAGGTTGGATCGCTTATGTGCCTTCCTGTCGACACCCTGACCTGGTCCCCGACGTCGCCGGGCGGCTCGCAGCCCGACTGGCACTCCCGGTCGAGGACGTCGTCCGCCGCGTACGGGATCGTCGACCTCAGAAGGAGATGGAGAACTCGGCGCAGCAGTTCCGTAACGTCTACGGTGCATTGGAGGTGGTTGGACCTGTGATGAAGCTCCCTGTTCTGCTGGTCGATGACATCATCGACTCCGGTTGGACTCTGACTGTGATCGGCGCCGCGCTGCGTGAGGCCGGCTCTGGTCCGGTCTACCCGCTCGTCCTTGCCCGGGCGGTGAGCTCATGACTCGCCCCGCGGACCCCGATCTCGTCGCGCTGCTTCTGACCCAACGGCTGGTCGAGGCAGAAGCGTCTCCGCTCAAGGCGGCTGAGTTCTGGGCCGTCGTCGAACGTGTTCCCGATCTCGGTGCTCTTCTCGGTCTACGACCGGACGAGATAAGAGAGATAGCGCAGGTCGACGAGTCGATGGCACAGCGGATCGGCACTCTCCTCACCGCGGCGACATCCTTCGCGTTCGCCCTCGATGACGCCCATCAGAGCGGCTTGCAGCTTCTGAGCGGGCTGAGCGAGCACTTCCCATTCGTGATGAAGGAGCGCCTGGGCCGAGCCACGCCACCCCTGCTGTACGTGTTCGGCGACGCCGGCCTTCTCGGGCACAGCGCTCTCGGGATAGTCGGGTCACGGGCTGTGAGCGAGGGAGGTTCGCAAATCGCTCGCGAGGCGGCGCTGGCCGCCGTGAAGGCGGGACTCGGAGTCATCTCCGGGGGTGCCAAGGGCGTGGACCGGCTGGCTATGAACGCCGCCGTCGACGCCGGGGGACAGGTCGTCGGGGTCCTCGCCGAGTCCCTCTTGCGAACCGCCCGCGACCCGGAGGTGAGGCGCGCAGTCAACGACAGCCAGCTGTGCCTGTGTTCTCCCTACAAGCCCACCGCAGGGTTTTCCGTCGCCAATGCCATGGGTCGCAACAAGCTCATCTACGCGATGTCGACTGCGACCCTGGTCGTCGAGTGCGAGGAGGGTAGCGGCGGCACATGGGCCGGAGCTGTCGAGGCTCTACGACGTCGTACGGCACCGATCATTGCCTGGACTGGTGTCGCAGCGAGTTCGGGGAACCGAGCGCTCGTGAGCCGCGGCGCGCACCAACTCGACGTAGTCGAGGATCTCTTCCCACTGCCAAGTCACGAAGTCGCGCTCGCTCCTGCTCAACTCCGCCTCAGCCTCTAAATCTAAATGAGGCGCGGCGGGATCTCACGCGCTCGCGTGGCCCACGATCTCTTACAAGACAGCCCGAACTCTTACAAGACAGCCCGAACAGGGTGATCTGTACTCGGCGCGCCGCTGCCGCCTTGGCGCACAGAGCCGCACGGATTCGGCGATATGCGCTAAGCGCATGGCTGTAGCGCCCCAGCGGATGTTACTGTCCGTGACAGCCGCTGTGTCGGCTTTGATCGTTATCACCGGCAGATCCGAGGGCACCAAGTACACCTACCTGTCGCCGGCGAGAGGATTCCGGTCTCGATCTTGTTCAAAACAGGTGACGCGGCACCCTCACGCCCTCATAGGGGATGAGGGACACGCTGGGCGATGACCGTCCTCACACGCTGGCTAACCTCGACAACCTCGCCGGCTCCTGCGGATTGGCGGGGGATGTGCTGGCGCCGTTCTAATCCCTTATCCATCGGCGGCAGGTGAGCCCACAGAATCCCCACAGGCTGTCGGCTGGTGAGCGTCCGGCACAAGAAGCACACGGATAAGACGGAACAACCTGGCATACATCGTCACGGGGTCTAAAATCATGGTGTCAGATCATCCACCAGCGGAAACGCGGGTGAGCTGGGTTTCATATGATCTCGTAATGAAAGTGTGTGGGCGCGAAAATGCGCCTGAAAAGCGGAAGGTCGGCAGTTCGATCCTGCCCCTGACCACCTAGTGCGACCTGGTCAAATGCATGCGAGGCCGGTCTGGCTGGCCTCGTATGGTCTCAGTTTTGGGCCACGGAATCCGCGTCGGCGCGCGGGAAGCTGCAGGTGAGGACCAGGGAGTCGGCGGCGGCGGCCAGCGATTCCGGGCATTGACGACGGCCGGCGGATGCTCCCGGGCCTGCGCCGCTGACGCGCGGGTGATGGCTGGCTCATTCGACCGTGGCTGTGGGTGAACCGGCGTTTGGCCATATGAGGAGGTCGCTGGTGACGGGTGCGTAGGGTGCGGCGGGGCTGGTTCCGGTGACGTGGAGGGTGTAAGCGCCGGGTGCGGGGCTGCCGAAGACGGTGGTGGTGGTGCCGGGAGGCGCGGGCAGCTGGCGTGCGCCGATCAGGCGCCCGGTTTCGCTGGTGAGGGTGACGCGGAGGGCGTGGCGGGCGGGTTCGGCGGGGGTGATGTGCACGGTGATGGCCTCGCCGTGCAGGGCGAGCTCGGGGGCGTCGACGCGCAGGGGGACGGGCTTGGCGGCTTTGATGATGATGTTCTTTGCGGTGAGGATGCTCTCCATCTCATCGAGGGCGGCCCGGTTGCGCTGCAGGTTGCCGTGCTTGTCCGGGACGCGGCGCAAGGTGTTGCTGTCCCGGGGCACATCGGCCCGGCAGGCGGCGACCACGGGCACGGTTGCATCTCCGTAGAGGTCCTCACCCTGGTAGCCGTCGAGCAGTTCCACGCCGCCGGTGGTGAGGCGGGCGGTGGTGGCGGTGGACTGGCGCACCCCGGTGATCGCGTGGGTGGCTTCCAGGCTGGCCGGGCGCGCCGTCTCGGCGTCACGCAGGCTGGCGTGGAACCGCGCCGCGTCGGCGATCATCGCGGTGTCCAGGCTGGGGAGCGTGACGTCGGTGATCTTGGCGAGGCCGTCGCTGGTCTGGATGCAGGCGTAGTCGGGCAGGAGCTGGTGCAGCGAGGGCATGCTGCGGGCGAACCCGGTCAGGCTGATCCGCAGCGGGCCGAGGCCCTTGTCGGCGCCGTTGGCGAGCTGGCCGAGGGCCCGGGCGGCGCCGCGGTAGGGGGTGCCGAGGGTGATGAGCTTGCGGGTGATCTCCGCGCCGCCGCAGTGCTCGATGTACCAGCGGGCGATCAGCCCGCGCGGCGGCCGACTGCGCGGGGTACGTACCGTCGCGGGCCTGGCTGGCCTGGCTCCCCGCCGAGCTCAGCGGGGTCTTATGATCGTCATCCATCGCCCGGCCGACTACTTTACGCGCCGCAATCGATAACCTCGCGAGGTAAAGCCATCCCTCCCACGTCGGGATATACGTAATATCGCCCACCAT
>DASWBB010000053.1:0-1970 GCA_036390875.1 Candidatus Dormiibacterota bacterium | reverse complement strand
CCTGCTGCTCGCCGGCCGCGACGTCAGCGGCCGCACCTGGGACTTCGTCGACGACACCAAGATCATCAAGGACCCGCGGAAGTGGCTCGGTGGTCAGCTGCGCGAGCTGCGCCTCCAGGGCGTGGTCGACTTTCCCGGGCTAGTCGGCGGGAAGCCTTAGCCGCTACTCCAGGGTTGCGTGCAGCTTCAGCTCGACGTTGCCCTTGAGCGCTTGTGACACGGGGCAACCGTTTTTGGCCTCCTCGGCCAGCTTCTGGAACTCGTCCTTGCTGAGGCCGGTGACACGCCCGCGCACGGTCAGTGTGCTCGTGGTGATGCCCGTGCCGGGGACAAACTCGACCTCGGCGCGGGTGCTCAGCCGTTCCGGCTTGTGACCCGCTTTGGCAAGACCGTTCGAGAAGGCCATGTTGTAACAGGCCGCGTGCGCGGCTGCGATGAGCTCCTCCGGACTGGTCTTGCCGTGCTGGCGCTCGGCCCGGCTGGACCAAGAGAGCGGCAGCTCACCGAATGCACCGCTCTCGGGCTTCACGTGCCCGCTCCCGCTCATCAAGTCACCTTCCCAAGTGGCATCGGCCCGACTGATTGCAGCCATTCCCAACCTCCGCAAAGCCCGCAGGGGCGCCCGATGGAAAGAGGGCCAGTTTAGCTAGGTCTTCGTGCTCGCACGCCTCAGACTCAGGCCGAGCATTGCGACGACGATCACAGGCACCAGCCACCAGGCCGTGATGTGCGCCGAATTGAGAACCCAGGTGAGGATCAGGCCGACCGCGACCGCGGCCGCCACCGTCCAATCGTCGCCGACGATGAAGTGGTACCAGAAGCGCCCGAAGGCGACGATCCACGACCAGATCCGGCTCATACCTTTATGTACCCGGGTTGAACCCGAGCACGCGCCGGCGCTCGACCGTGATGTACGTCGCGGCGGTCAGCAGGTAAAGCGCGAGCAAGCCGAGGATGGCGCCGTCGCTGCCCGGCCAATCGACGCCGAGGCCCTCGAGCGACCAGAAGGTTCCGAACGTCGTAAGCAGGATTCCGACCACGAGCTGGAGAAGGCTGCGCGGGATCCGCGACACAGGTCCGTGCAAAACCAGGCCGACCGCGCCGATCGCGATCACGGCGGCGACGCCGCCGATCACCGACGCCCCGAGCTGGTTGGCGTTGGCGCCGAAGGAGACCACGATGAACGCGACCTCGAGCCCTTCGAGCACCACGCCCTTGAAGGAGAGCACGAACGCGAGCCAGTCGAATCCCTCGCCGCTCCATTCGGGTGGCTCGTCCTCCGGGTTGAGGCGGATGCCCGCGAGGCCGTGGGCCGCGACGCGCATGACGCCCTTGCGGAACCACTGCAGGCCGAAAACGAGAAGGAGGGCCCCGACGATGAGCCGAAGCGGCCCGATGGGAACGCGGCTGAGCGCGAGGCCGAGGACTGCGACCACGACCGCGAGCACCGCGAAGCCGGCGCCGACGCCGACCAGCGTGGAGCGCCAGCCACGTGTGGCGCCGACGCCGAGCACGATCGTGACCATCTCGATGGCCTCGACCGCCGAGGCCAGGAACGTCGTGATCAGAACGATTGCCGGCCCGGTCACTCCTCGGATTGTCTGCGATCTGGCTGGGCGTCGTACGCTGGTCTTGCGATGCCTATTTGCAAGCATCTCGACCAGGTCAAGGAAGTCACCGCCGGCGCCGACGGTTGCGAGGACTGCCTCAAGACCGGGGGTCGCTGGGTGCATTTGCGACTGTGCATGACCTGCGGCCATGTGGGCTGCTGCGACAGCTCGCCAAACCGGCACGCCACCGCCCACTTCCGTCACAGCCACCACCCGATCGTCAGGTCGTTCGAGCCGGGCGAGAATTGGGGCTGGTGCTACGCGGACGAGGTCGACCTGGATCCGACCGGCTGGCCGGTCCGCGGCCCGGTGGCGCACACCGTCTGAAATCGGTTGGGCGTCCGCGTCGCCGCGATCGTC
>DASWBB010000052.1:0-52612 GCA_036390875.1 Candidatus Dormiibacterota bacterium | reverse complement strand
CGAAAGATCACCACATGATCGATACAGGCAGATGACGAAGTCGCGGTTTCAGCTACCCACGCATGAGATGCGTCGAGGAAGAACTCCTCGTTCTTGTTGGTCCGTCCGGGGATGGAGGGTGGGGAGACGTCGGTCCAGTGCCACCCGCCGTCGGTGGTCCGCATGGGACCAAATGCCCAACCGGTTGTAGCGCTGAACATTTTGGCGACATTCGGCGACGGACTGGCCCACTCTCTCGGCACCGAGCCACATGAAGTTGGTGCCGCCGGCGGCGAAGGAAGAGAGTATGGGGCCGTCGGTTGGATGTTCGGCGCGGCCGGCGCGACCTGATGCCGGTAAGCAGCCAGGAATAGCGTCGCCACGGTCGCGATCGCAATCAGCACCGCTATCAGAGCGGGGAGGTTCGAGAAATGAGGCCAATGGAAGTCTCTCGAGCGGTGCCGGGTCTGTATTTGAACCCCAGGTGTTACTTCCTGGACCGAAGCATTCAACTTGGCGCGCTCGACCAGGCCAGCAGGCATGTCGAAACGGAGTTCGTGGAGAAATCTCTCTAGAGAGTCGGTCATTGCGATTCAGCCCCTTGGGTCAGAAGTCTTCGGAGCCTAGCGAGCGCCCTCCGTGTTGCCATCAATGCCGCAGCCTCCGTGATTCCGAGTGTTTGCCCGACGCGTCTGTAGTCCAGGTCAGCACCAAAGCGCAGCGCGATCACGGCGCGATGCCGCGTGGACAGCTTGCGTATTGCAGCCAAGACTTCGTCGGAACCGATCTGCGCGTCCGAATTGGCGACCTGGTCGTCGAGCGACCAACGATCCATCAGCAGTTCCACAACGAGCCGCTGGCGCCCAGCGATCCTCCCGGCATCGTGGCTGGCGTTGACGACGATTCGCCACAACCATCGCTCGATATCGCCCTTGGACGGATCAAACGTCTTCAATCCCTTGATTGCCCGCTCAAGCGCGTCCTGAGCGAGGTCTTCAGCCGCGAATGAATCCTCAGAGATGAGCTGCGCAAACTTGAAGACTCGTCCGGCGTAGAGCTCGCAAAGGGAGTCTGGTGTCAGGGTGACGCGATTTACGCCCGTGGCTCGGGCGTCACTCGCCGCAACCGCGGCAGAGTCCTTCACGCCAGATCTACTCATTGGCGGGGCAAAACCTAACGGTCGGCCCAGGGCGGGCCCAAGCGCCGTTCATGACGGTGGGGGCAGGTGGGGGCACGGAGGTCGCCTGAAGGTCGCCGTTGGGCCAACTCGGCGCGTCTAACCGAACTCGCAAAATCGCGGAATGGTGCTCGCGCAGGGAATCGAACCCTGAACCTTGGGATTAACACTGCGTCTCAGGGAGGATCAGGGAGGATCACAGCGTCTCACTCGAACTCGGATTCATGACGCAACCGTCTCAGCGAGTCTCAGGGAGGATCAGGGAGTCTCCCGGTCAAGGTGTCAAATAGGGTGTCAACCTCGCGGGACGAACTGGCTCGTGCCCGGAAGTACCACAGAGCCCACGCGCGTCGCTATGTACGGACCGGTAGGTTGGTGAAGAAGGCCCAGATGTACTGGTTGACGTTCAGGTGAGCCGGCACCCCATCGAGCCAAAAGGTATGGCCCCCGCCATTGACGACGACCAAAACGACGCTGGAACGATCGCGACATCCAGTCCACGTTGTGGTCTCGGTGACGTCGGTCTTAGCGGTGGTTGGATCGCTGGTGCACGCATCGATGCCGACCCAGCGTTTCATCGTGGACATCGTGGGCGGGAAGGTCCCAAGGCCCGGTAAGATTCCGCCGCCGATCGGCACGAGCGCATCCTCGGTCCCGTGCATCTCCAGGACAGATACGGCTCGCGCGGGACTGCATGTGTCGACCTCCAACGCTCCGGACACCGACGCGATCGCTGCGATGCGATCGGAGAGTTCGCACGCGAGGCGGTAGTCCATCATTCCGCCGTTCGATATTCCCGTGGCGAAGACTCGCTTCGGATCGACCCGCCCGCCGCTCACCAACTGATCGATGACCTGCTTGATGAAAGCGACGTCGTCGATGTTTCGTGCCTTTGCATCTGCACAACAGCCGCCGGCGTTCCAGGACTGGCTGATTCCCTCCGGGTAGGCCAGCACGAACCCACCGACAGCGGCCTCGTCGTTGAGGCCCGTTTCAGACTCAAGTCCCCCCACGCTCTGCGTATAGCCGTGAAGGGCCAGGACCAGGGGTAACCGTCCTGTCCGGTTGGCCGGAAACAGTACGTAATAGGTGCGCTCAAGACCGCCCACGTGCAGCGTCACCGGCTGAGGTTTTCTCGGCGCCGGCGAGGAGGCCACGCCCGCGCTCGAGCCCGAGCCACATGCGATCAGCGCGAGGACCAAGAGGACGAGAGCAGCGAATCTGGTGCGCAACCGACTGTTCACCCCTTCGGCCAGACCGGGACCGCAACTCTCGGCGGGGACTCGAGGGCACTCATTTTGGTGCTCGCGCAGGGAATCGAACCCTGAACCTTGGGATCGGTGACCTCCTCGTTTCCCTTAGTTGACCCTACGTTGCTTACCCACCCAGTACGGTTCACGTAGCTCGCGCTTGAGGATCTTGCCGCTCGGGTTGCGCGGGATCGACTCCACGAAATCCACCGAGCGGGGCCGCTTGAAGCCGGCCAGCCTCGGCCGAGACCACTCGATCAACTGTTCCCCGGAGAGGTCGCTTTCCGGCTTCCGGACCACGATCGCCTTCACGGCCTCGCCCCACTGGTCGTCGGGCACGCCGATGACAGCCACGTCGGCCACGCCGGGGTTGCCGGCCAGGACGCTCTCCAGTTCGGCCGGATAGATGTTCTCGCCGCCCGAGATGATCATGTCCTTGATCCGGTCCTTGATATAGAAGAAACCGTCGGCGTCCTCGGTGCCTGCGTCTCCTGTGTGCAGCCAGCCGTCCCGGACGGTGGCGGCGGTGTCGGCGGGCTTGTTCCAGTAGCCCTGCATTGTGCCCACGCCCTGATAGACGATCTCACCGATCTCGCCGTGTGGCACCTCACGGCCCTCGACGTCGACGATCTTTAGGCCGGCGCCGAAAGTGGCCCGGCCGCAGCTGAAGAGCCGCTCGCCTTCGTGCTGCTCGTGCTGAAGGAAAGTGATCGCCCCCGTGGTCTCGGTCAAGCCGTAGAGCTGAGTGAAGCGGCAGCCGAAGGTGGCGATCGAGCGCTCGAGGACCGGTTGCGAGATCGGGGAGGCGCCGTAGAAGATGTTGCGCAAGGAGGAATAGTCGCGCTCCTGTGCCCCCGGCACCGAAGTCAGGAACAGCAGCGCGGCGGGGACCAGGAAGCCGGTCTCGACCTTCTGCTGCTCGAAGACCTCAAGTACTTCCGGCGGATTGAACTCCTTGAGCACGACCGCCGTGCTGCCAGTGAACATCGCCGCCAGTGCCCAGCCGCAGCCGCCGATATGGTAGAGGGGCATCGCCACCATCGCCCGGCCGCCGACCCGCAGTTCCGGCGTCTCGACCCCAAACACGGAGAAGAGTCCGAATAGGTTGGCAGCGCTGAGCATGGCGCCTTTGGGCAACCCTGTTGTACCCGACGTGTAGAGCTGCCAGCAGGTGCTCGCCTCCTCGTCCCGGTGGGGATCGTCGCCGTCCTTGCGCGGCAACTCGTCGAACCCGATGACCCGCACCCCGGCGGCGTCGGCGTTGCCTCGGAACTCCTCCCCGGCCACGACGGCCACCGCCTCTGCGTCGCCGACCACCTTCGCCACCTCGGTGCCCGTCAGCCGCCAGTTGACCGGGGTGGCGATCGCCCCCGCCTTATCGAGCGCGAACAGGAGCTCCAGATAGGCGTCGGTGTTCTTGTCCAAGATGGCGACATGGTCGTTTGGTTTCAGTCCCAGGCCCGACACCAAGCCGCCAGCCAGCCGGGAGCTGGACTCGTCCAGCTCGCCCCAGGTTCGCGTCCGGCCCTGGAACCAGGTGGCCGGGTGTTCCGGCTGGCGCCTCGCCCACCAGCGGGCGACCTCGGCGACCGTGCGCACGGGCGCAGTCTATGACGTTTTGAGTCTGCTGTACGGAGGTCGTCGGCCACCAGGCTATGACAGGAGTCATGCGCCCGAATCGGTGAACTAACACCTACAACATGATGGTGCTCGTCTAGAACTGACGGAGTTCATTGACACTTGGGCCTCCCACATCTGAAGAGGAGGACGGCCAAGTGACGGAACGAGAACTATCCAGGGGAGCTGCTCGTCGACTCGCCATGATCCAGCACGTCGAGGAGATTACTGGCAACGTCGCCATGACCTGCCGGTACTTCGGAATCTGTCGACAAACGTTCTACCGCTGGCTGCGCCGCTACCAGGAGCTGGGGCCTGAGGGCCTGCGCGAGCGCTCGCATCGGCCGCTGGTGAGTCCGAAGGCCACCAAGGCCGAGGTGGTTGGCAAGATCATCCACCTACGGCAGCACTACCACTTCGGCCCGGCCAAGATCTCGATGTACCTCAAGCGCTACCACGAGGTCTCGGTCAGCCCTTCTGGCATCTGGCGCATCCTCAAGCGAGCCAACCTGAACCGCCTGCCGGCATCGCAACGCTACAAACGTCACACCGAACGCTGGAAGCGCTACGAGAAGCAGCAGCCAGGCCACGCCGTTCAGATCGACGTCAAGTTCATCGAGCCCATCAAGGGAGTGCGCAAGAAGCACTACCAGTACACCGCCATCGATGACTGCACTCGCCTACGGGTCCTGAGGATCTTCGAGCGCCTGGACCAGAAAACCGCGATCAAATTCGTCGACTATGTTCTCGAGCAGCTGCCGTTCCAAGTCATGAAGATCCAGACCGACAACGGCGCCGAGTTCCAGGCCGGCTTCCATTGGCACCTCCTAGACAAAGGCATCCAACATGCCTACATCCGCCCCTCGACCCCGCGGCTCAACGGGAAGGTCGAGCGGTCACACCGAATCGATGACGAAGAGTTTTACCGACTGCTTGCCGGCGAGGTCATCGACGACGCCAAGCTCTTCAACACAAAGCTCCATGAGTGGGAGCGCTTCTACAATTTCTCCCGACCGCACGGCGCCCTTGGAGGTCAAACCCCTTATGAGCGCCTACGGCAGTTGACCAGGCCCTCGGTGTAGGTGAACACCGTCAGTCATACACGAGTTTGGCTGGGGAGGAAGGATTCGAACCTTCAACCTTCTGATCCAGAGTCAGCTGCGCTACCGTTGCGCCACTCCCCAAGTTTGTTACCGCGTCTGATTCATGCCGGATGACGAGGCTGGGATCAGGGCTGTGATTCTAGCGGGGGTGGCAACCAGGCCCGGACCGGCCCCCACCTATGGGAATCGTCGACGGTCGCGCCGGCTGGGTGTTCTCAAGCGCAGGACTGTTGCCCCTACTGAGCGCCCGGGGGAACGTCTGGCTGGCCGGTCCTGCACGTGATGCGGGAGCCACCCGCTCGGGCACTGCCATCCTGCTCGCAACGCACGACCAGGCTGTGGTCGAGGTCGCTGATCGGGTGCTGTCGATGGAGGATGCGCGGCTGGCCGACGCCGCCACCGAGCGGGCGCCGGCACCTGCGTGAACCGGGTTTTCCACAGGCTGTCCACACCTGTGGTCGCTTACCCGGGATGTGCCGCCTACCGGAGAGGCCACCGGCAGGCTACAGGTCAGTCGGCGTCGCCTCCACGCCGGCCAGGTCGGCCTCCCGACGGCTCCCGGCTGCTCATCCGGATCGAGAGCGGAGGAGGCCCCCCCACGAGCCTTTCGATGCCCCACTCGAGCATGCGCTTGGCCTGGTAGAGGTTGACCGCCCACCCGACGCCAAACACACGGTCGCTGAACAATCGGTCGGATTCTGGGTTCCAGTAGGCCCCCTGGATGCGTTCCCATGTTGGTGGTCGAAAGTCATAGGGCACGAAGCCCCCGACCTTGCCGTGCCAGGTGCGCTCATCTTCGGGCTTGGACAGCTCGGTTGCGACGGCGGCCACGAACAGGCCGACGACGGCAAGCCGAAGGAGGCGGCGTAGCCGGCGCAAAGTACGCATACTGGCTGATGGAAGAGTAGTCCAACGATAACCTTGCACGTCTTGAACCCGTTCCTGCAGGTGGGGTAGATGGCCACCAGGCTCCAATCGAAGACCAACTGGCTGCGATGGCTCACGCCTGGTCTCGAGATCAAGCGCTGGCTTCTGCTGCTCATGGTGGCGGAGCTCGTGGTCGTCCTTGGCTTCGCCTACTTCCTCAAGGCCTTCTACGAGACCGCCACCCTACCGGCCCAGTTCTACTACATAACCCTGCAGTTCATGCCCCACTGGGCGCGCGCGATCATCTTCGGAACCCTCGGCCTGGGACTCCTGCTCTTCAGCTACGTGAAGCTGACGCAATCCGTCCTGGGGCCCTTCCTGCCCGGCAACAGCACGAGCAGCATCGTCGACGTGATTCACGCATTCCGGTTGAAGGGCCGCGGTCCGCGCATCGTCGCCATCGGCGGCGGCACCGGGCTCAGTTCGCTGCTCCGCGGTCTCAAGACCTACACGTCGAACCTTTCGGTCATCGTCACGGTGGCCGACGACGGGGGCTCCTCCGGCCGGCTGCGCGACGAGTACCGCATCCTCCCGCCGGGCGACTTCCGCCAATGCCTCATCGCGTTGGCGGATGCCGAGCCGCTGATGAAGCAGTTGTTCGACCATCGGTTCAAGGAGGGGTCGCTCGACGGCCACTCTTTCGGCAACCTCTTCATCATGGCGATGGCTGACGTGACCGGAAACTTCGAGCACGCCCTGCGCGAGTCGGGCAAGGTGCTCGCGGTCAAAGGCACGATCGTGCCCTCGACCCTCCAGGACGTCACCCTCGTGGCATCGATCAACGGACATACCGTCGAAGGCGAGTCCAAGATCCCTCAGCAGAACGCTCCGATCACCCAGGTCTTCTTGAAACCGGACGGAGCCCAGGTCAACCCCGAAGCCGCGCAGGCGATCCTCAACGCGGAACTGGTCGTGATCGGCCCCGGCTCCCTGTACACGTCGATCCTTCCGAACCTCCTGGTGGAAGGGATGGTCGAGGCGATCAAGGCTTCACCGGCGCTGAAGGTCCTCATCTGCAACCTGGCGTCGCAGAAGGGCGAGACCGAAGGCTACGGCGTCGACGACTACCTGCGCGTGATCCACGAGCACGTGGGCTCGAACATCTTCGACTTCGTGCTCGTCAACTCCAACCACACGCATGTGCCGACCGGCGGGCAAGACCAGGTCATCTTCAAGTCGGAGGACGCCACCAAGCATCCCGAGGTGCGATTCATCCCGGCCGACGTCGTCAACGTCCGCTTGCCGTCCCACCACGACCCCGACAAGCTGGCCCGCGCGATCATGCGGAGGGTCTGGCAGGCTTAGAGGCTGGGCGATTTGCCCACCACCGGTTCACGGCCTCGACTATCAACGCGGCGACTGCAACGTAAATCAGGCCGTCAAGAACGTCGACGACGTAGTGCTCGCCGAGATAGACGATGCTCAGCGCGACGGCACAGGTCCACACGATGAGTCCCACGGAAAGCCATCGATACCGACGCCAGGCGTAAACGGCGGCCAGCGCCGGAAATGCGGCGTGGAGCGATGGAAACGCCGCGAACTTGTTGGGATTGAGATGTGAGTACAGTGGCGACACCCAGTAGTTCGGGCCCCACAACTTGTCGACGGTCTCGTTAAGGATTTTGTGCACGGTTCCCTCTCCGCCGGTCACGCTCGCCTGGAACTGATACCAGGGCGGAGCCGACGGCCAGAACAGGTACGTGATGAAGGCGAGCATCGCCATCAGAAGCAAGGCGGCGATGAACCGCCGGTAGTGGTCTCGGCTGCGCACCCAGAAGACGAAGCCGACGACGATCGGCAATGGGAAGTGCATGAAGTAGAAGAACATCGCCACGATGTCCTGCGGGCTCACGACGTCGGACTTGTAGAACGCGTGCTGCAAGGTGATGGTCGGCAGCGTCCCGGCGAACAACGTGCGCTCGAGACCGGAGAGGTCGTGGGGCGCGAAGCCGGTCTGCCCGGCGTACCCCCGCATCGCCTCGTAGGCGAAGAACAGCAGCAGGAACGGGGCCCAATCGACTACAAACGACCGGCCGCGACCGAGGGTGACCGCGATCACGAGCAGCGCGAGCACGACCCACTCCGGCTCGATCGAGATCCCGCGCCATAGCATGACTCCGAAGATCAGCGCCAGGTAGATGACACTGCCGACCAGGATCAGGCGCGGCCGGCGGGCTTGCACCCGCTCGGCGTCAGCTGGTGCGGACAACCGCCACGGCTGCGATCTCGACGGTCACGGAAAAGGGCAGGGCATTGGTGCCTAGCGCGATGCGGGTGTGTCGGCCCGCGTCGCCAAGCACCTCGACGACCAGGTCCGACGCGCCGTTGATGACTTTGGGCTGATCGCCGAAGTCATCGGTCGAGAGCACAAACCCCGTGAGTTGCATCACCTGCTCGATATTGTCGAGCCCGGCCGCGGCCTCAATCTGGGCGAGCACGTTGAGGGCACATACCCGGGCCGCGGAGATGGCCTGCTCAACGCTCACTTCATCGGGGCAGCGCCCCGTGAGCCGCTTGCCGCCTTCCGCCGAGACTTGACCCGCGACATACAGCAGCGACCTCCCCTCCCCGATCGGCACGAGCCGGGTGGGGACGTAGGACGCCACCGCGGCGGGTGGCGCCGGCAGCTCGAGCCCCAGCTCACGAAGGCGGGCGTGCGGCGATGTCACTGGAGCGCGAGTCTACCTACGCCTGCCGCGGAAATGCGCGATCGCGGCGAGGAGGAGCACCAGCAGTGCCACCGCGCCGACGGCGATATACGGGGTCTGGGACGAGGAGAGAACTCCGAGGAAATCGAACAGGCCCCCGCGGTTGGGCGGGCCCGGACGAGCGCCGCTGGCCGAAGGGGTGATCGTCGTGAAAGGGCCTTGCGGTGCTGCTCCAGTGTCGTGGTACGCCCACAGCGCGGGAGTGTGATCGAAGGCTCTAAAGGTGGCCACATAGAGAACCGGCGCCTCGTCATTGGAAACGGCGAGTGCTGTGATCGACGCCAGCGGCGGCACCATCGAGGTGAAATGCTGACCTTTGTCGTTCGTTGACCACAGACCGCCCGCACGCGATCCGCCGCCATCGCTTCCGACATAGAACCGATCGTAGTGATCCGTGACGAACGCGACCTGCGTGTAGTCGGTCGACGGAAGCAGGTCACCGCCGCTGAGCGGCGTCCAGGTCGCCCCGTTGTCGGCGGAGGAGAACAGGCCGGCATTGGTGCCCGCAACCAGCGGCCTCACATTTCCCGTCGGCGGCAGCGGACCCGCGACCAGCCGCGACACGACCGTGCCGCTGATGGCGGGAGTCACCGACGTCCACGTGGCGCCGGCGTCTTGGCTGTCGTAGAGGGGAGGACCCGCCGTGGCGGAAGACGAATCACTCCCGGCCACGAAATGCACCGGACTGTGGACGGCGGCCACCGCCAGCGCGTCGATGCTCGTGTTGGTCAGACCCGACTGTGACCACGCGGTCCCGTCGGCGCTCGAATAAATACCGTTGTCGGTGCCCGCGGCGATGATCGTCAGCGCGAACCCGAACACGCGAACGTCGCGCCCATCGAGGCCCGTCACGGCGCTCCACTTCACACCCCCATCGGTGCTGATCACGGCGCCGGCTCCTCGCGTGCCTGCGATGACCCGCCCGGGCGTGAACGGGTCGAAAGCAATCGTCGTGACAGCGACGCGTCCCGCGTGCACCGTGGTCCACGTCGAGCCACCGTCAGTGGATCTCAACAAAGAACCCTGACCTCCGCCGGCTATCAGCGTCTGATTGTTCGTGGGATCGACCGCGAGCGCGAACACAGGTGACTGGCCTTGCTTCGGCAGCGAAGGCAGCGCCACCCATGTGGAATCGGGAAGAGTGGCGGCGACGGCGCCGGCACAGACGATGAAAGTCCCGATCAATGCCACCAGCGTCGCGGCAAGACGTCGACTGGAAAGCGACACGAGCCTGCCGATTATCACCCAAGCCTGGCCTTGCCATCCCGTCGAGAAGGGGCTCGGAACGTCAATTGAGCGCCGATCCCTACAATCCAATGCGTGCTGGCTCGTGCGGGGGCCTGGCTTGACCGGGCCGCATTCAACCCGAAATCGCTTCCGGATGACGTGACCATCGGCATCGCTTTGGCGGTGCCTGTGGCCGCTGGTCTGATCATCTTCAAGCTCCGGGCAGTCGAGATGCTGGCCATCGCGGTCGCGTTCGGCATCGGCGGCCAGATGCTTGCTCACCTGCTGTGGCGTCATCATGTGCCTCGCCCGCAGGCGAGCCCGCTGCTTGCAGCGGTGATCGGGGTCGCGCTTGTGGGCCCCGGCGCCCGGCTTGCAGGGACGATCGCGATCGCGGCTCTGGCCGTTCTGCTCGAGCTGGTGCGCGCTCGGTATGCCCCGGCGATCCGCGCGCAGGCGGGGCTCTTCGCCTACGCGATCGTCGCGGTGGTGACCCGGGGAGCGCCGTTTGAGTATGTCAACACTGTCACTGGAAGGGCGGCCTTGGACCCGATATGGGTCTGGCACCAATATTTCGGGCCGCAGGCGTCGCTCGTCTTCATCAATCCGACCACGCTGTACGTCGGCAACGTGCCGGGCCCTGTTTTCGCCACCTCGCTGCTGGCCGTCGCGATCGCGATCGCATGGCTGGCATACGCGCGCAGGCTGAGCCTGGTCGTCCTGGTCACCTTCCTGCTCGGAGCCCTGGTGCCGATTTACCTGTATCACTGGGATGCCCTGTTCCAGCTCGACAGCGGGCCGACGTGGTTCGCGGCCGGTCTGCTGCTGGCCGACCGCCGCATGCTGCCGGACTCATGGGCGGTGCGGCCCGTGCTGGGCTTCGCGGCCGGCCTCCTCGGGGTCGGACTCAGAGTGAGGGGCTACGGCATCGAGGCTGTGTTCTTCACGGTCGCCGGAATCCAGGCCGCCGCCGCCGTGGTCGCGGTGATCACATGGGGCGCGTCGCTGGCGCGAGAACGGTGGCAGCGGAACCGGCGGCTTCGGCAGCGAGAGGCGCAGCTGCGGGTCGTCAACGGCATCCCGCGGGCCGGCTAGCCCGCGTCTAGGCGATTCTGACCGCGGCGTCGACGAGGCCGAGCGCGGCCGCCAGCGAATCGGCTGAGGCGCGAACGCCCTTGAGCGTGGACGGTGACAGCTTGCGAAAGGGATCCACGGTCACAGTGAGCGTTCGCTTGGCGACCGCGTAAGTCCATGTCGCGACGACGCGGCCGTCCAACAGCACGACGGCCGAGATCCACCCCGCCGTGCGACTCACGCGTGCACGGTGCTGGGATGCGAAGAGGTGGTCGCGGTTGGCATGGCCCAAGAGATACGGATCGAAGTTGGGCAGGAGTCTCACTGACGGCTCGCTCGTCTGATCCGAGACTTGCTTCAGGTCGGCGGCCAGCAAATCCGCGCGCCGGCCTTCGATGGAGACCGTCACCAGCTCCTTGGCCAGGCCCTCCCACGCGGCCTTGCCGACCCCCGACCAGGTACCAAACCAGCGCGCAAAGTCGTTCTTGGTCGCCGGCCCGTACGCGCGCAGGTAGCGGCGGGCGACTTCGACCAAAGCAGCGTCGGGGTCCACTTCCCGCCAGCTGCCAAGCCACTGCCGCGGCCGCACGAATGTCACGCTCTGGCCTCGGCTGGGGCCAAAACACAAAAGGCCGCTGCGTGCCACCGGCTTGAGGATGCCGCCCCAGCCGGACTTGAGCACGGCCTGGACCCGTTCCGAGCGGCCCTTCCCCACCCGAGCGATCAGTTCCTCGCGTGTGAGCGCCTGACCATCGAGCGCCTGGCCGATGGCGTCGATGAGCTCCGTGAACTCCGACTCGTCCAGCTGCACGTAAGTGAGCCAGGCGTTGCGCGTCCGCACCCAGTGCGAATGCATCGAGGCGGTGAAGAGCGGCAGATCTTCAGCCGGGAGCAGGTGCAAGGTGCCGCGCATCAGCCAGGTTTTGACGAGCTTCTTGTCGTTCCAGAGCGCAGCCCGCACGTCTGCGACGCTGCAGTCGGCGCGGACCGCGACCTGAAGCTCGGCCGCGGACATGACCTGGGCCTGGACGCCGCCGATGTCGCCGACCACGCGAGCGAGATCTTTTGTCGGTGCGCGCTTCGCCAGGTGATGGCGCGCCACGCGAAATGCATGGACCTGCTGCCAGCTGAGCTCAGCTGCGACGGGGGCCGGTGACTTCAAGCCCACCCAGCCTGTAGGTCAGTCGAAGAGCTTGCGGCCGCGGGTGATGAACTGGTCACGCCGGGGCCCGGTGCCGACCAGCTCTATCGGCGTGCCGATGAGCTCGCCGATCCGCTCCACGTAGTCGCGACAGGCCCGCGGCAGGTCGTCCCAACAGCGGGCTGCTCCGATCTCCTGCTGCCACCCGGGCATCGTCTCGTAGGCCGGCTCGCAGTGCTTGTAGTGCGAGATGTTCGCCAGCGGGTAATCGAACCGCTTGCCTCGGAAGTTGTAGCCGGTGCAGATCTTCAACAACGGCTGATCGTCGAGGATGTCGAGACGCATCAGCGCCGCGCAACCGACGCCGTTCAATTTGACCGCGTATCGAGCTACGGCGGCGTCGAACCAGCCGATCCGGCGCGCCCTTCCGGTCACCGTGCCGAACTCATGCCCACGCTCGCGGATCTGGTCGCCGACCTCGTCCAGAAGCTCGGATGGGAACGGACCGTATCCGACCCGCGAGGTATATGCCTTGAAGACCCCGATCGTGAGGTCCACCCTGGTCGGCGGAATGCCGCTGCCCGTAAGCGCGCCGCCTGCGGTCGGATTCGAGCTGGTGACGTATGGATAGGTGCCGAAGTCCAGGTCGAGCATCGTCGCCTGAGCGCCCTCGAGAAGAATGTTGGCGCCCGCGTCCAGCGCGTCCTGGATGAGCGGGAAAGTGTCCTTGATGAACGGGTCCAGCTCTTTCGCATACCCCATGTACTCGGCCAGCATGCTTTCCCAGTCGAGGGCGTCCTGCCCGTAGAGCTTGGTCAGCACGGGGTTCTTGACCTGGCCGACGACGAAGGCGAGCTTCTTGCGCATGAAGGCTTCCTTCTGCAGGTCGCCGATGCGGAAACCGATGCGGCGGACCTTGTCGGAGTAGGCGGGCCCGATGCCGCGCCACGTGGTGCCCAGGCGGTCGTCGCCGCGCGACTCCTCCTCGAGCTGGTCGAAGAGCGGGTGATAGCGCATAACCATGTGCGCGCGCTCGCTGACGAAGAGCTTCTTCGGTTCGATTCCTCGCTCTCTCAGCTGAGAGATCTCCCGCAGCAGCACGATGGGATCGACCACGACGCCATTGCCGATGACGCACGTGCAGTGCGGGTAGAGGATGCCCGAGGGCATGAGCTGAAACTTGAACTCGCCGTGCTCGGTGACCACCGTATGGCCGGCGTTGTTGCCGCCCTGGGTCCGGATGACCATCTGGGCCTTGGAGGCGAGGTAGTCGATGACCTTGCCTTTGCCCTCGTCGCCCCACTGGCCGCCCACCAGGATGATGACCATGGCTACTCGGTGCCGGGCTCGGGCCGCCTCGTCTCCAGGTTGTAGAACCGCGTGTGGTCGCGGCGGAACTTGAGCTCGACCATGCCGGTCGGGCCGTTGCGGTGCTTGGACACGATCACCTCGGCGATGCCAGGGCGCTCGTCGGATTTGTAGTACTCGGGCCGGAACAGGAACATCACGAGGTCAGAGTCTTGCTCAATGCTGCCCGATTCTCTCAAGTCGCTCAGGATTGGTCGCTTGTCCGGACGCTGCTCCGGTGCGCGACTGAGCTGCGAGATGGCAAGCACTGGTATGCGCAGCTCACGCGCCAAACCTTTGAGCGCTCGAGAGATCGATGACACCTCTTGGACGCGGTTGTCATCGCTACGTGACCGACCGTGCATGAGCTGCAGGTAGTCGACGATGATCATGTCGATGCCGTGCCGCATCTTCGCCTGGCGCGCTTTCAGCTGTAGCGTCAGCTCATCCATGACCGGCGTGTCGTCGATGTAGATCGATGCCTCACCGAGTGGCCCCAGAGCATTGGAAACGCGGTCGAACTCGGCCTCGCTCAGCAGACCGCGGTGCAATCGCTGAGCATCGATTTGCGCCTGCTCGGTAAGTAGCCGCTCGGTCAGCTGTTCCTTCGACATCTCGAGGCTGAAGATCGCGATCGACTTCTTGCGTTCGAGAGCAGCATGCAGACCCACGTTTAGAGCGAAGGAAGTCTTCCCCATGCTAGGTCTCCCCGCCACGATGATCAGGTCCGAGTCCTTGAACCCGCCCGTCATGCGGTCGAGGTCGTGGAACCCTGAAGGCACCCCAACCACACCCTGCCCACTTTCCATCTGCAGGGAGATGCGCTCCATCGCCGGCCCGAGCAGGTCGTAGAGCTTCGACAGCTCGCGCTGGTCGCGATCGTCGGCGACCCCGAAAACAAGCGACTGCGCCTGGTTGATCGCCTCCTCGGCCTCCACCCCATCGTCGTAGCCGAACCCCGCGATGTTCGCGCCCGCGGAGATCAAGCGCCGCTTGTACGCCTTCTCCTTGATGATCCGGCCGTAGTACTCGATGTTGGCCGAGGTCGGGACCGCGCTCTGCATCGAGGCCAGCTGGGTGCGCCCGCCGATGCGGTCGAGCATGCCCATGGTTTGCAGCTGAGCCGCGAGGGTGACGTTGTCGATGGGCTCTCCCGCGGCAAACAGGTCCAGGGCCGCGCGATACACCTGGCCGTTGTTCTCGCGGTAGAAGTCCTCCGGGTGGAGGAACTGCAGCACTTTGGCGATCGAAAGCGGATCGAGGAGGATGGAGCCGAGCACCGACGTCTCGGCGTCGAGGTCGTGGGGTGGCACCCTCCCGGGTGTGAGCGCGATCGTCGCCACAGCCGCGCTCTTACCGGTCCTGAGTCACGATCACATTGACGTGGGCGGCCACGTCGCGGTGCAGCTTCAGCGAAACCTCGTGCTCGCCCAGGGTCCGGATGGGCTCCTTCATGTCGATCTTGTGCCGGTCGATCTCGACGCGATGCTGAGCCTTGAGGGCGGCGGCGATGTCCTGGTTCGTGATCGACCCGAAAGCCTTGTCCTCCGCGCCGACCTTGAGGCGCACGACCACTGTCTTGTTGTCGATCTCGTCCGCCAGCGCCTGCGCCTCGACGCGGTCCTTCGTCTCGCGCTTGACCGCCGCATCGCGCAGCCGCTTCGCCTCTGCTTCGACGCCCTGGTGAGCCCGCACCGCCAGCTTGCGCGGCAGCAGGAAGTTGCGTCCGTACCCGTCGGTGACTTCCTTCACGTCGCCGGCCTTGCCGACGTTCGCGACATCCTTGGTCAACATCACCCGCACTTTCCCTAGCCCTCCGATACCGGTTGATATGGGTCCTGGCGCGTGAAGCGCGCCCGGATGCGCTTGGCGAGTCGAACACTTCCCTCTCGTGCCGCTGAGACCGTGTCCCGCAGATCGCGATCGAAGACGCTCTCGCCGGCCTCCAGCGCTTGCTCGTGCTCGCGGCGGACCTCTTCGGGGCAGGCCTCGATGAACGTCTTGACAGCCAGCACGCTCAGGGCGAGCATGTCGAGCTCGCCGAGCACCGGCACCCAGGCCGGGAAGTCGATCGGGCTGATGATCAGCGCCAGGGCGCCCAGCACCGCGGCTTTGGGAGCAGCAGGCACGCGCGGATCGCGCAGCAGGCAGTACGCGAGCTTGCCGTGCCGCGGCACTTCGACAAGGACGTCTTTTGCACGCGAAAGGACAGGATGCATGGGGGCCGGCAAAGCCTACCGCTTTTCGGCGGCCAAAATCAGCCTACTTAACTTAGCCTTGCGCCCATGGCGACCACGGCCGCCGCCCAACGCGCGCCCGCCCACTACGGGAACCTGCAGCACACCGCGCTGAGCGCCTTCTGGTTCGGCAGCAACTTCCTCTGGATTCCGCTGACCACCATCCTGATCCAGGCTCAGATCGACGAGGTCGTACCCAAGGGATCCCAGAACACCGCCATCGGAGTGGCACTGGGGCTCGGCGGCCTCCTCGCCATGACCGTGCCCCCGATCGTCGGAGCCTGGTCGGACCGCTTGAACACACGCTGGGGCCGCAGGCGGCCGATCATGGTCGGGGGCACGCTGCTGACCATCCCCGGCCTGCTGATCCTGATGGTGGCCGGAAACTATCCGGAGATCGTCGTCGGCTACGTGATCATCCAGTTCTTCTTCAATGGCGCACAGGCGGCGTACGCGGGCATCATCCCCGACGTCGTGCCCGCCCAGCAGGTGGGCAAAGCGAGCGGATTTCTGGCCACCATGACCCAGCTCGGGATCGGGGGCGGGCTGGGAGTCTCCAGTCTGATGACCGGCAATCGCGCGATCTATCTGGTCATGGGCGCGGTGGCCGCGCTCTCCCTCATCCCGACGGTGTGGGCGGCTCGTGCCGAAGGCCTGGAGCCGATCGAGCCGCCTCCGCACCGCCCGCTCGGAGAAGCCGTGCGCGAGTTCCTGCGGCCGCTGCACGAGGGCGACTTTGCCTGGGTGATTTTCACCCGCTTCATGGTTTCGTCCGGGATCACCGTCGTCCTCTACTTCCTAGTCAACTTCTTCAAGGACGTCGTGCTCGCCCCGACGACGTCGGAGGCCGCCGGGAAGTTCACCAGCAACTGGGAGCTGGTCGTCGTCGTCACAGCTTTACCGTTTGGCTTCTTCGGCGGACAGATCTCCGATCGGATCGGCCGGCGCAAAATCTTCGTGTACCTGGCCGGCGCCGCTCAGGCGCTCGTTGCGCTCACGTTCATCGTCTTCTATCCGAAGTCGATTCCCCTGGTTTTCGCACTCGGCGTTGCCTACGGCATCGGCTACGGACTCTATTTCGCAGTCGACTGGGCTCTGGCATGCGACACCCTGCCCGACCCCAAGAAATCCGCCAAGGACATGGGACTGTTCCACATCGCATTAACGCTTCCGCAAGCTTTCCTCCCGCTATTCGGCGGCGCGCTGATCGACTACCTGAATCGCACCGCGGGCGGGAACACCGGTTATCGGGTGGTCTTCGCGAGCGCGGTCTTGTTCTTGTTCCTGGGCACCGTGCTCGTGAGCCGCATCAAGTCCGTCCGCTGACCGTTCGCGGCGGACCGCAAGCAGGCTCGCGACCCAGACTGCGGCGATCCCGACGACGCCGAACTCCGCCATCAGCCTCAACACGACCAGGTTCGAGTAACCCGAGACCAGAAGCGATTGGAACGTGTGGTGGCCGGGGCCGATGAGAGCCCAGCCCAGGGCCACCAGACCGAGGACGGTCCATTCACGCCGCTGGATCGCCCAGGCCACCAGGACCAGCATCGGGAGCAGCAGCAGCACCAGGTGCGTGCCCCATGAGTAGCTGGCCACGATCGGGGTCACCGCCACGACCGCGGCCGCCTCGAGGCCCTTGCCGGTGGTGGTTCGCACCGGTGTGCGCAGGACCGCGAACGTGACCACGACAGCCGCCAGCGCAATCAGCGTGGTGATGATCCGGGCCGCGACCGGCGTGCCTCGCGTCGCTCCGAAGAACGTGCTGGGGTCGAGCAGCCGAGCCACGGTGCCACCGGGCGAATGGTTTTCGAAGAGACCAGTGCCAGCCCCGATGGCCGGCACGACCTTGAACAGGTACTCGAACAGGTACTGAGGCGCGGCCAGCAGCCACAGTCCGAGGCCGGCGACGGCGGCGGCGGCCAGCATCGACCAGCGCCTCGCCCACAGCACCAGCAGCCCGACGGGCGCCTGGATCAATTTCAACGCGACCGCCACCCCAAGGGCCACGCCTCCCCACCAGCGACCCGCCATCCAGGCGAGCAACCACACGCCCGAGAGCGCGAGCAGGACCAGGTTGATCTGCCCCTCGACGACGTTCGCGATGGTGGGTTCGAACGCTATCGCCGTGAGCACGAGGAGGGCGCCCAGCTGCCAGTCCTGCACGCGGAGAGCCCGCAGAGTGCAGAACAGAAAGATCACGAGCGATGCGTTGAGCAGGACGACGGCAGACGCCGCCAGGACGTGGCTGTCCACCCCCACCGCCGGCTGCAGGAGCCAGGCCAGCGGCAGCGGGGTGACGTATTGCGGGCCCGTGGGCTCCAGGCAGCCCATCGTCTGGCAGAGGTCGTACGGGTCGCGCCCCGCGGCCAGACGCCCCGCGGCCCGCATGTAGCTCTCCTGGAAGTCGCCGAGGTAGGCTCCGAACGCGAGGGGCTGGACCAGGGCCTGCCAGAGGTACAGGAGCAGGATCGGAAGCCCGGCCCAAATCAGAAGCAGGCCACGGAACCGCCGGTTGGCCAACGCCGGTAGCCACCTCACGGCCGGCGCTTCCACACCAGGCGGAGATTAAGGCTTGGCACAAAAAGCGAGGCGGCGCCAGCAGCGGGCACCGCCTCGGCCGGGGTTCCATCGGGTGACACGCCTCTGGTTTCTGCGCCGCTCTACGGCCGTTGCCTACTTATGGAGGCCAACCTTTGCGTGGACTGCGATGGACCCGACGCCGAACGAATTGAAGCCAGCTTGCGCGGTTCGCAAAGGGGTGTCAAGGGGTTGGCGCTGATCGGACGTAAGCGCACAATGGAGTGTCGGACCGGGCTCTTGGGAGGTGGCGCGATTGGGCGAGCTCAGCTACGTTCACGGTGCGAGCAGCACTCCTCTGCTGGGAGAGACCATCTTCCAGAACCTTCGACGCACCGCCGGACGCTTCGGCGCTCGAGAAGCCCTCGTGGTCGCCCATCAGGATCGCCGGTTCACCTATCGAGAGCTGGTCGACGCATGCGAGGTGGTGGCCCGGGGGCTCATCGCCCGCGGGGTGCGCAGGGGTGATCGGGTCGGCATCTGGTCGCCCAATCGATACGAATGGGTCATCACCCAATACGCGACCGCGGCCATGGGCGCAATCCTTGTCAACATCAATCCGGCGTACCGAACCTCGGAGCTGGAATATGTGCTCAACCAGTCGGGCATCACCTTCCTGATCCTCGCCGCCGGATTTCGCCAGGCCGACTACCGCGCCATGCTCGCCGAGGTCAAGGTCCGGTGCCCGGAACTGCGTGAGGCGCTCGTTCTGGAAGACGGCTGGGAGGCGCTGCAGCGTGATGGAGCCAAGACGAGCGCTGCCGCCCTGCGTGAGCTGGAGGGCTCACTGCAGTTCGACGACCCGATCAACATCCAGTACACGTCCGGCACCACGGGCTTCCCCAAAGGTGCCACGCTCACGCACCACAACATCCTCAACAACGGTTTCTTCATCGGCGAAGCCCTGCACTACACCGAGATGGACCGTGTGTGCATCCCGGTGCCCTTCTATCACTGCTTCGGCATGGTGCTCGGCAACCTTGCCTGCACCACGCACGGGGCCACGATGGTCGTCCCCGCGGAGGCTTACGAGCCGCTGACGGTCATGGAGACGGTGCAAAAGGAACGGTGCACGTCCCTGTACGGCGTGCCCACGATGTTCATCGGCGAGCTCGAGCATCCGCGGTTCAAGGAAATGGACTTCAGCTCGCTCCGCACCGGCATCATGGCCGGATCGCCGTGCCCGGTCGAGGTGATGAAGAAGGTCCAGACCGCGATGCACATCCCGGAGATGACCATCGCTTACGGCATGACGGAGACCTCGCCCGTCTCGACGCAGTGCGCCACAGATGATCCGCTCGAGAAGCGCGTGTCCACGGTTGGTCGCGTGCATCCACACGTCGAGATCAAGATCGTCGACCCCGCGACCGGGGCGATCGTCCCGCGCGGTGCCTCGGGCGAGCTGTGCAGCCGGGGCTACATCGTGATGCTCGGCTACTGGAACAACGAGGAGGCGACGCGCCAGGCCATCGACGCGGGACGCTGGATGCACACCGGCGACCTTGCCACCATGGACGAGCTCGGCTACGTCAATATCGTCGGCCGGATCAAGGACATGATCATCAGGGGCGGCGAGAACGTCTACCCGCGCGAGGTCGAGGAGTTCCTGTATGGGAACCCGGCGGTGGCCGACGTCCAGGTCATCGGCATTCCGTCCGAGAAGTACGGCGAAGAGGTGATGGCGTGGATCAAGCTGCGTGAAGGCGCCGCGGCCACCGGTGAGGAGCTCGCCGCCTGGTGCAAAGGCAAGATCGCGTCATACAAGATCCCGCGCCACTGGAAGTTCGTCGATTCGTTTCCGATGACGGTCACTGGCAAGGTCCAGAAGTACAAGATGCGGGAGGTCGCCGTCGAGGAATTGGGCCTCGAAAAAGCGGCCGGAGTCAGAACGGCCTAGACCCTTACTGAAGGCTTTCGTACGGGAACGCGGCCGCAAACGGCTCGTACAGGAGCAGGACCTGCTCGACCGCGAGCACATCCCGCATGAAGATGCCGCCGGCGGCCACGCCCGCATGGCCCACGATCCCCGATCCGTCATGCGGCGCGGCCATCTCGGCTCCGTCCTGGGCCGCGCGGAATGCCATTGTGCGCCCCGACTTGTGGGCCGCTTCGATGACCCCCTTCCAGGCCGTCTGGTAGTGCGCGGCGGGATCGACCCCGGCTACCGGTGCTGCCGGCACCGCCGCGCCTGCCACGAGCGGGGCGGCCGGCTTCGGCGGCTCGCTGAGCACCTTGGCCACCGCCGCGGCCTCGGCTTCATTCGGCCCTGAGAGGGTCGGGAGGCGCGCCAGGAAGGCCGCGATCTGCCGATCCACCGGAGGCGGAGGCTGATAGCCGGGGCCGGGCAGGACGGTGGCAAACGGCCGGTAGAGGGTCGCGAAGGTCGCCGCGTCGAGCTGCTCGCGCACCAGGATCGCCAGGGCGACGATCTGTGCCGACTCCAGGGCCACGGCGGCGACCTCCTCCGGCACGAGCTTGCTGATCGCAAGCTTGGTCTGCGACACCCTGAACCCGCCCGTGAACGCGTTCACCATGCTCTGGTCGGCGCCGGAGAGCAGGCCGTCCAGGACTTGCTCGACCTCGGCGGTGGAGCGACGCTGACGCGACAGCACGCGCGCGGTTGCGATCCATTCCCATTGAGCCTTGCCGAAGGCTTTGACCGCCGCGGCGAGGAACTGCCCCGCCTCGCCGGCGCTCAGGGCAGCGCGACCTGCTCCGGGAGCAGGCCCTTGGCTCTCAGCTTTTCGATCGGGTGATACGCATCCACGATGCGCATCGTGCCGGAAGCGGAGCGCAAAACCATCGATTGCGTGTACGCGTAAACGTCCTCGTAACGCACCCCCTTGAGCAGCTCGCCCGTGGTGATGCCGGTGGCTGCGAAGAAGATGTCGTTGCCTGAGCACAGGTCGTCCAGGTGCAGAACCTGGTTGGGCCTGTGCCCTTCCTTGGTGGCAAGCTCGCGGTCCTTTTCGTCGCGGAAATAGAGCTTGGCCTGCATGTCGCCGCCGAGGGTTTTGATGGCACACGCGGCCAGCACTCCCTCGGTGGAGCCCCCGGAGCCCATCATGCATTGGATCCCCGAGCGCATCTCGAGCGCGGCCTCGAGCGCGCCGGCGACGTCGCCGGCGGTGATCAGCTTGATGCGCGCGCCGACGTCACGAATCTGGGCGACGATCGGCTGATTGCGCTCGCGTTCCAGCACGACGATCGTCAACTCTTGCACCGGCAGGCCCTCGGCCTTGGCGATCCGCCTCAGGTTCCATTCGACGGGCATCTCGAGGTCGATGACTCCCCTCGCGCGGCGCCCGACGACCAGCTTTTGCATGTAGGGGACGTGCGTCGTGAACATCGAGCCGCGTTCGGCGAGGGCAACGACCGAGATCGCGCCGGGCAGGCCGGAGGCGGTCAGGCTCGTGCCCTCGATGGGATCGACCGCGACGTCGACTTCGGGCTCGAGGCCGTTGCCGATCTCCTCGCCGAAATACAGCATGGGGGCCTCGTCCTTCTCGCCCTCGCCGATGACGACCGTGCCCTTCATGTCGACCATCGCCATCGCGTTCCTGATCGCCTCCACCGCCCGCTGATCGGCGGCGTCCTTGTTCCCTCGGCCCTGCAGCGGAGCGGCCGCGAGCGCTCCCGCCTCGGTGACCCGCAACAGCTCGAGCGCCAGGTTCCGGTTGGCGCGCGGCTCGATCATTTACAAGTCCTGTGGAGCGGCATCGCGGGCGGTAGCTTAGCCGATGCCCCGGCGCCGGATCGGCAGTTTGTCTGCCTCCACCCAGAGATCCTTTTTGCGGGCGAGCCGGCGATCGCCATGTCGATCGGCGTAGACGCAGGTTCGCTCCAGAACCGCGGTGATGCGCACGGTGGCACCATCCAGGATGGCGACGAAACCCTCGAGCAGGACCTCATCCTCGTCGAGCTCGACCTCGCTGAGGCGGCGCGAACCGGAGGGCCGAGGCTTCGTGGAGGGCACGAGCTGAGTCCGCAGCGCCCCCGGAAGCCCGGGCTTGATGGTGAGCCGGGACGATCCGGGGCCGGGCAGCGGCGGCTTGGGGCGGGCCGACGACGGCTGGGTTCGCGGCCGGACGTCGGGCGGAGACGGCCTGGTGCCGGCGCGCTTGGTGCTCGTCCGCGTCGACTTCTTGGGCGACGCCCGAACACGCTTCTTGGGCGCCCGCGATCTCCCGGATGCCGGCCTAGAAGAACTCACCCCAGAACTTCCTGACCCGGCCCACCGGGTTCGGGACAGGCTTGAGGGTCACCACCGAGCCGGCCCGCGCCGAGGACTCCACGATCGCCGTGTCCTTGGCCTCTGGCACGCCTTCCGGATGGACCCTGATCACGCCCAGGTGAACGCCACCTTCCAGGACCACCAGCGCCCCCACCCGCGCGTCACCCTCGAGCCGTCCTGTGTTCATGATCTTGAGCCTGTTCGTCGCGACGATGTTCCCGCGCACCAGGCCGGCGACTGTCACCTTCGAGCTCTTGATGTCCGCCTCGACGTGGGCCTCCGGGCCGATGAACAGGTCGCCATCGCAGTCGACCTCGCCGCTGAACCGGCCCAGGACCTGGCCGCTGCCCTTGATCTGCAGGTGGCCCGACAGCACGTCGTCCCGCGCCAGGACCGTGGCTTTCGGCTCGGCGCCGATCGAGGCTTCTCGGCCCCCGTTGGTAGCCGGCGCCTCCAACTTCTCCAGACTCGTCTCTGTGGTCATCGCCCCTCCATTGCCCCAGCCTCCCCGCAGCTCCGTTCCGCAGCATAGCGGCTCCAGTTAGGAAGTGGTTGTGCGCGTTCGACCGTGAGCTAACGCGGCATTGAGCGCCGACTTTTCAAGGGGTCCCCGCGAACTCGAGGCGCAGCCTCCGAGTTCGCCGGGCTCAAAGGTCCGGGTGTGACTCGAGGTAGGCGAGCACCGCATCGCGCGTGGGGCCGATGACCCCGTCCATGACGAGCTCGGTCAACCGCTGCTTGATGCGGCCGACCTCCGGCCCGGGCGGGATCCGGCGGACGCGCATGATGTCCTCGCCATCCACGGGCGCCGCCATTCGCGACGGCTGCTCGGCCAGGACCTGGTCGATCCGCCGCTGGAGCTCGTCGAGCTTTTCGGGGTGCGGATACGCGGACGCGGCGATGTCGGCCCGAGCCAGCGCCATGACTCTCTTCAGGTGGGGACCGGCGTCGCGAGCGAGGCGGCGCACAGCGCCGTCGGTCCACTCGGACGCATAGAACACCGGCCGGAGATGGAGCCGGACGAGCAAGACGACCGCGTCGACCTCCCTCTGGGGGAATCGCAGGCGCTCGAGAGCGCCCGCCACCATCTCGGCCCCGACGACCTCATGGCCGAGGAACGTTCCGTCCGGCCCGGCGGTGGAAGGCTTGCCGACGTCATGGAACAGGGCGCCCAGCCGGACGATGACATCGGGGGGCGTGCCGGCGACCGCGAGCACGGTGTGACCGAACACGTCGTGCGTGTGATAGCCACTCTGCTGGACGCCCTTGCAGGCCGCCACCTCCGGGAGGATTGCCTCGAGCAATGTCGCCTGGTCGAGAAGCTCGAGCGCCAGGCCAGGCCGCTCGGAGACGAGCATCTTCCGGAGCTCGTCGGCCACGCGCTCGACCGAGACCACGGGGGACGCGAGCCGATCCTTCAGTTCGCGCATCGCCGGCAAGAGCTCCGGCGCGAGCTCGAAGCCCAGCTGGGCCGCGAATCGGATCGCCCGCAGCATCCGGAGCGGATCGTCGCTGAAGGTCTGCATCGGGTCGGCCGGCGTCCGCAACACACGCGCCTCGAGATCGGCGCGGCCGTGACCGAGTAGGTCGTGCACGTTGCCGTCGAAGTCCATCAAGAGCGTGTTGACGGTGAAGTCGCGACGGCGTAGGTCCTCATCGAGCGTCGCCTCGCGCACGTCGGGCTTTCTCGAATCCGCTGCATAAGACTCGGCTCGGGCCGATACGAACTCGACCAGGTGCCCGGGCACGGTGACCTGCGCGGTGCCGAATCGCTCGAAGATCACCGGTGCGCCTGCGCCTGCGAGCTCGGCGAATCGGCCCGCCACATCCAACCCCTTGCCGGCCTCGACGACCACGTCCATGTCGGGGTGCGGGCGACCCAGGAGCACATCGCGCACGTAGCCGCCGACGATCCACGCGTGCGCTCCCAGCTCGGAGGCGGCCTGCTTCAGGAGCCGGCGAATCTCGCTGTCCTTCTGGGGACCCCGCGGGCGCTGGGGGGTCTGCGGGCTTACTGGTTGATCCGCGCCCATTCCACGGCTCCGACCTGTCCGGCGCGGTCGCCCAGTCGGGCTCGTCGGAGGCGGGGCCGGCGGGCAGGCTTGATGAACGGAGATGAGCGCAGCGTCTCGAGCATCGTCGGCGCCACCAGTTTCCACGAACGGGTCACGCCGCCTCCCATCACGAACATCTCCGGGTCGATGACGTTGGTGAGGCTGATCAACGCCAGTCCCATGTACCGCGCCGATCGCTCGACCACCATCCGCGCATGCCGGTCGCCACGCGCCGCGGCCGCGAACAGCTCTGCCGCTGGATGTCCGGTTTCCTTGGCGAGGTTGGCGCCTCCGCAGAAAACTTCGAGGCAGCCGTGCTGGCCGCAGTTGTCGAGCGGGCCGTTGGGGTCGATGATCATGTGGCCGACCTCGCCGGCCGTGAAGTGGGCGCCGCGATGCAAGCGACCGTCGATGATGAGGCCGCCCCCGACCCCGGTCGACCACGTGATGTAGACCATGTTGCGAGTCCCGCGCCCGGCGCCGCGGTGGAACTCGCCCAGGCCCGCCATGTCGGCGTCGTTCGCAAGATGCACCCTGGCGCCGGAGGCGCGGCTGAGCATCGAGACCAGGGGCACGTTCCGCCACGGAAGGTTCGGCGGATTGACGAGGATGCCGCGCTTGAGGTCGATGGGTCCGGGCGCGCCGATGGCGATGCTCGTCACTTTCTGGTTGCCGCGCAAGCGCTCGATCTCGGCCGCCGCCCAATCAACCATGCCCTGCGGCGTCTTGAGCTGCGGCGTCTTGGTCTTGACGCTGGCGACCAGCTGCCCGTCCGAGCGAGCCAGCGCGACGCGAACTTGCGTCCCTCCGAGATCTATCCCTGCGAGCATGGCTAGTGGACTCTAGCGTCAGGAGGCGAGCAGTTGTTGGCCTCGGAGCGCGCCGAGGATCTCGATCGGGGCGCGGGCCCGGTTGAAGGTGTAGAAGTGGAGACCCGGGACGCCGGCCTCGAGGAGCTGAGCGCATTGCTTGATGCAGTGGTCCACCCCGAGTCTGCGGATCGCGTCGTCGTCGGGCGCGGCATCGATCGCCCCTTGCAGCGCGGGGGGCACCGTGGCGCCCGACATCTGCGTGACGAAGGCGAGCGATCGGCGGCTGGGCAGCGGCATGAGGCCTGGGACGATGGGCACTTTGATGCCCGCGGCCCGAGCGCGGGCCACCAGGTCGAAGTAGAACCGGTTGTCGAAGAACAGTTGGGTGATCAGGAAATCCGCGCCGGCTTCAACCTTCAGCTTCATGAATCGGAACTCGTGTTCGAGGTCGGGGCTCTCCGGGTGCTTCTCCGCGCTGCACGCGGCGCCTATGCCCAACCGGTAACCGTTGCCGCGAACGAACGCGACCAGGTCGCTGCCGTGCTTCAGCTCGGGGTCGGCGGGCTGAAAAGGCTCGCCCGGTCCGGGTGGATCCCCGCGCAGCGCCAGCACGTTGGCGACGCCTTCGCGTTCCATCCAGTTGAGGATCCGTCGCGTCTCGTCGCGTGAGTTGGCGCAGGTCAGATGCGCCATCGCCTCGATGTGGTAGTGCCGCTTGATCCGCGTCACGAGCTCCAGGGTCTTCTCGCCCGTGCGCAAGCGGTAGGTGACCGACACCCAGTCGGGGGCGTGACCGGCCAGGGCTGCGACCGTCTTTTCGAGCACCTCTACCTCGCCCTCATCGCGCGGCGCCATGAACTCGAAGGAGACGGTCGGCCGGCCTCGCGCCAGCAGTTCGGCTATGCGCACGGCCCGAAGCCTACCGCAGGACGCGGACGTCGCCGACCCGGCGGGTGACCTTGACGGCGTCGAGGTGTTCGAGCAGGGCCAGCATCGGACGGCGGCTCGCACCCAGGCGGTCTCGCAGCTGGGCCACGCTGACCGACCCCGTGGTTGCGATCAACTCTCGCACTTCTGCGACGGCATGCTCATACGCATCCCGCGTAAATGCGACGTCCTCACTCAGCCGCTCCAGGTCACCGCGCTGCACCAGGGCGCGAACGATCTCGGGCGTGGCGCCCGCGGTCGTGATCGCCTCCGCGAGCGAGGGCGGAGCAAAAGGCTCGGCTCCGAGCAGCTCGAGCAATCGGGCGGCAGGGCCCCCCGACGTTTGGTCGGCGACCTGGTGCGAAAGCGCCGCCACCTCGCCGTCTCTCTCCTCGATGCGCTGCTCCTCGGCGAGCGCCTTCACGACCAACGGAAACGGGCCCGGCTGGATCCCGAGCCTGCTCCTCAGCTCCTCGCGCGGCATGCCGCGGCGGAGCGGGTGCTCGGCGTGGTACGCGGCCAGCTCCCGCTCCGCACGATCGGCCACCGCCGACCACGCCTCCGGCGCGAACAGCCACTCGCCGACGCGGCGTGCCTGCAGGCGCGACACGTCCGCATCTGTCGCCAGGGTGGCCTTCAGCAGGGCGCTCAGCGCCACGCCGCGCGGGTACTTGCGCAGCTCCTCCTGCAACACGTCGCCCGCCGCTCTTCGCTCCAGCGACTCGCGTACGCCGGCATCGTGGCGGGGATGCTTGCGCGGCGCCACGTCCTTGATCTGCCCGCCGGCGACCGTTCGCGAAGGGCTCGGGATCCGGAGGATGAAGCGGTCGTCGTTGGCGGCCGCGATCGGGCGTTCAAGGTAGAGCTGGCTCCACCCCTGCGCTCCTGGTTCGATCGTGTCGCCCTCGATGAGGATCGCTCGGCAGCCGACCTCGACAGTGCCCGTGTGCAGGAGGAGCTCGGCGCCATGCCGGAGTCCTCGCGGCGCGGATGCGAGCACGCGCACGCGGGCATCCACCCGCCTCGTCGCCTGAAGCGCACCTGGCCGGGCGAGCACGTCACCCCGCTCGACCTGACTTTTCTCGACGCCGATGAGATTGACGGCGATGCGATTTCCAGGCACCGCCGTCTCGACCTTCTGGTTGTGCTGCTGCAGCCCTCGAACGCGGGCCGTCGCGCCGCCGGGCTCCACCTGAAGCTCGTCACCGACCGCGATCCCGCCATCGACCAGCGTGCCGGTGACGACGGTGCCGAAGCCGCTCATCGTGAAGACGCGGTCGATCGGGACCCGCGGGCGCCCGAGATCAGCCTTGGGCTCGACCATGTCGAAGGCGGCGTCGAGGGTCGAGACAAGCTCGCTCAGCCCCTGACCGGTGACCGCTGAAACCCCGCGAATCGCTGATCCTTCCAGCGCCGTATGAGCGAGCGCCTCACGGACTTCGCCCTCGACCAGCTCGTACCACATTTCGTCGACGAGGTCGACCTTGGTGAGCGCGACGACGCCACGGCGGACGTCGAGCAAGTCGATGATCTCCAGATGTTCCCTGGTCTGCGGCATGACGCCTTCGTCCGCGGCCACGACCAGCAGCACGACATCGATCCCATGCGCGCCCGCAAGCATGTTGCGGATGAAGCGAGCGTGGCCCGGAACATCCACGATTCCGATCTGGCGCCCGCTCGGGAGGTGCATGTGGGCGAAACCTAGATCGATCGTCATCCCGCGGCGCTTTTCCTCGGCCAGACGGTCGGGGTCGATCCCGGAGAGCGCGGTCACGAGCGTCGACTTGCCGTGATCGATGTGCCCTGCGGTGCCGAGGATCACTTGCGAGCGGTTTTGACGGCCGCCTCCACGGCATCGATGAGCTGCTCGTCCTCGCCACGCAGCACGGTGCGCGGGTCGAGGCAGCACGCGTCCTTCTCGATTCGCGCGATGACGGGCGGGTCGCCGCGCCGCAAGGCGGTCGCGAGCCGCGAGGCGGGGCCGGCGAGCGCGATGAGCACTGTCGGGAGCGCGTGTCCGGGCAGCGAGCCGCCGCCGGCGGCGGAGTCTCCAGGGACGAGGGTCGAGCTGACGCCCCGCTCCTCGAGCTTCACCGACCAGAGCCCGGCCCTCCTTCTGATCTCCTCGATCTGCATTCTCAGCATCCGTTCCACCGGCACGTCCTCGAGGCGCCCGGCCAGGCGCTGCCGCAAAGTCGCCTCCAGCGCGGCGAGCGTGAGCTTGTCGATGCGAACCGCGCGCGCCAGCGGATGCCGCGACAGCTTGCGCACGGCTTCTACCCCTCGGGCGCTGCGCGCGAGGAGGAGGCCTGCCTGGGGCCCGCCAAGAAGCTTGTCGCCCGAGAACGTGACCACATCCGCGAGGCGCAGCGACTCCGCGACGGTGGGCTCGTCGGCCATCGGCTCGATGGCGCCGCTCCCGAGGTCGTCGATGAGCAGCACGTCATGCCGGCGCGCGACCGCTTCCATGTCCGCCAGCGAAACCGACTCGGTGAAGCCCGAGACACGGTAGTTGGAGGTGTGCACGCGCAAGAGCGCCGCGGTCTTGGGCGTGATGGCATCCTCGTAGTCGGCTGCACGCGTGCGGTTGGTGGTGCCGACCTCGACCATGCGCGAGCCCGACAGGCGCATGACGTCGGGCATTCGGAACGAACCACCGATCTCGACCAGCTGCCCGCGCGAGACGACCACCTCACGGCCCTTGCACAGAGCTGTCAGCGCCAGCAGCACAGCGGCCGCGTTGTTGTTCACGACCAGCGCTGCCTGGCAATCGAACAGCCTCTTGAGCAGTCCCGTAAGCAGGTCCGCACGCTCTCCGCGACGGCCCTTCTCCAGGTCGAGCTCGAGGTTGCTGTAACCGCCCGCGACCGCCAGCGCCTCGATCGCCGATCGCGACAGTGGGGCGCGGCCGAGGTTCGTGTGGAGGATCACCCCACTGGCATTGATGACGCGGCGGAGGCGAGGGGCGGCGGCGGCATGCAGCCGTGCGGAGACGCGCCGGCTGCGCTCATCGTCATCGACAACCGCTTCTTTGCGCTCCGCGGCCACCTGCTCGCGGAGCGCCTCGACGACCTGGGCGCGGCCGAACTCTTCCACCAGCGCCGCGTACGGCGGCTGGTTGATCAGCCTGCCTACAGCAGGCAGGGATTCAGGTAGTTGAATCTGGGGACCCCGTATCCGATGCATTGCCCTACAGAGATTAGGCTCGCGGGCTTGAAGAATGGCTCCATCACGATACTGAGGACGGGAATGCCGATGAAATAGCCGACGAAGATGACGATGGCAACGCCGGCCCAAATCTCGCGCCGCCTGACCGATACGTTGAAGAAGAAACGTGGGCTGCGAGAGCGAAAGATCGTCTCGATCACGTCCCAGCCGTCGAGGCCGGGGATCGGCAGCAGGTTGAAGGCGAACACCGAGAGGTTGAGGAAGACGATCGCATAAACAAGAGTCGCGAACAGGCCGATCGGAGTCAGCGCGGCGTGAATGCCGAGGTTCGCCGGAGCTTGCAGAGTTTGAATGTCAACAGGGGCAAAGAATGTCCGCAACACGAGGCCGAGCACGATGGCGACGACGAGATTCGCGGCGGGGCCTCCAAGAGCGAAGACCAGGCGCTGCCGAACCGTGCTGATGCGGTTTGGTTGCACCGGCACCTTCCGGCCCCACCCGACCAGGAGCATGAAAACGGCGATGATCCCGATCGGTTCGAGGAAGCGGCGCGGGTTCAGCGTGAAGTAGCCGAAGTAGCGCACGGAACGATCGCCCTGGAAGTACGCCGCCGCCGCGTGCCCCATCTCATGGACCGGAATAGCGATCAACAGGGCCGGCACCAGCATCACGGCCAGGATCAAGAAGTCCGTGAATGGGGTCATTTATTTGTGGAGTGGATCACTCAGTCGATGGGGATTTTGCCGGTGCGGGCCGGAGCGCGCCGGCGTTGCGCGCCCTTGCGTGCGCCGGTCGCTGCCCGTCGCGCGCGACCCTGCGGAGCAGTCGTGACGCGGTGCTCGTAGATGAGCATCATCGCCGTGATCAGCTCGCGCTGCGCGTTGAGCAGGTGCACCTGGGCGGCGGGCGGGACCATGTCCGAAAGCAGATGGCTCACCCGGGAGGCGAGCTCGTTGACGAGCTCGATCAGCTTCTCGCCGTCGCGGCTCATTTCCTCTCAACGGGCGGGCGAGAGAATCGCACGCGCAGCTCCCCGTCCGTGATGGAGGCGCCGGCAGTGTCGCGCTTCGAGAGCACCCGGGGCAGCGAGATCTCGCGCCGGTAGTTGCCGATGGTCACGTAGAGCTCGCCGTTGTGCCGGCTCAGGTCCACATCTGAGCTATCCACGAAAGGCACCTTGAGGCTCAGCACGTAATCGTTTCCATCCTTGTCAATCCGCTGCGGGCTCGACGTGACGAAGATCTGCGCCGGGTCCTGCTCTCCATACGTGGCCCTGGCCATCCGCTCAAGCATTTTGACGCCCACCACCTCCCGGTCGAACAGGGGCACGTTGAAGATCGGGATACCGGCAAACGACCGCTCGACCTCGACCTCATAGCGCTGGTGGATTCGCTGCCACTTCTGAAACAGCTCGTCCTGCACGACGTCGGGGAGTTTCCGGTTGACGATCACCGCGTCGGTCGCGTAGCCGAAGAGGCTCAGGTAGCTGAACGCTCGCTTCGCCTCCTTGATCACCATCTTCTCCAGGTTGAGGACGATGCGCATGGTGGTGGTGGCCGGGTCGGTGAGCACCTTGCGCATGCCCCCCAGGTCCAGCAGCAGGTCTTTGAGCGACGCGTAGATCTCGTCCGATGGCAATGGCATGCCCATGATCGGCTGCAGGACCGGACGGGCCACGCGCATCGCGCGCCGCGACCATGGATAGATCTTGTCGAGCCACCATTTGGCGGCGTCGGGGAACGTGAGGAGCTGGAGCGTCTCGCCCGTGGGAGCGCAGTCGACGATGAGGACGTCGTGCTCGTCACGCTGCGCGTAGTGCTTGATCCACATCAGGGACGCGACCTCGTCCATGCCAGGCGGGTTGGCGACCTCGTCGGCGACGATCTCATCGAGGCCCTGCGCCGCGAACACCTCGACGGCGTATTCGTGCAGCTTCTCCCAGTGCCGCTGCATCTCGTGCAGCGACGAGACCTCGTGGGCCCAGAGGTTGTTCGCGATCGGGGTCATGTCGGTGCCCAGCTCGATGTCGAACGAGTCGCCCAGCGAATGGGCCGGGTCGGTGCTCATGACCACGGTCCGGTAGCCCGAGTTCGCGCACCTGACGGCTGTAGCCGCGGCGACTGACGTCTTCCCTACGCCACCTTTGCCCGTGAACAGGATGATCCGCACGGCCTGAGTGTACCGGCGGCGGAACGTGGCTCCGGCCTAGGCCTGGGCGGCGCCCCTGGCCGCCCGCCGCTTCTTCAAGTGCTCGAGCACCTTCAGCGTGGCCTCGGTGTTGCGTTCGATCTCAGACAGGATCTCCAGGGTCGCCTTCTCGGCCGCCTCGGCCACCTCCGCGGTGTGCTCCAGCCGGAGGCGGTCCTTCTGGGCCTGCCGGTTGCCCGACAGCAAAAGGACCGGGCCCGTGAACGCCGCCTGGATCGTGAACGCCAGGTTCAGCAGGATGAACGGGTAGATATCCCACTTGTGGGTGAAGAACTCGATCGAGTTGAGGACGATCCACACCGCGATCAACACGCTCTGGATGGCCAGGAACCACCACGAGCCGATCCCCGAGGCGGCCCGGTCGGCGACGCGCTCACCGAGGGTGGCCTCGTCGTGGAACAGCTGGTTGACGGGGTGCTTGTGCTGGCGCGCCACCCTCTGCCTGGCGGTCGTGATCGATCCCTGGGACGCCATCAGCCTGATTCCGCCTCAAGCTCGCGCAGGATCTGCAGCGTGAGCTCGGTGTTCTTCTTGATCTCGATGAGGATCTTGGTGATGTGCTGCTCGCCCTTGTCGGACTCGTCAGCCGCGTGCTCGAGCGTGATTCGGTCCTTTTGCGACTGCCGGTTGCCGGCCAGCAGCACGATCGGCCCTGCGTAGGTGGCCTGGAAAGACAGGACGAGGTTCAAGAGGATGAAGGGGTAAGGATCCCAATGGGCGATGAAGATCGCCCATACGTTCAGGTACACCCACAGGACCATGAGGAAGCTCTGGCCGATGATGAATGGCCACGAACCGATGACGGCCGCCACCCGATCGGCCAGGCGCTCGCCGAACGTCGATTGCTCGTAGTGAGCCTGGTTGACCGGATGCTTGTGGTCGGCCCCCCGTTCACGATGAACGCGACGAAGGCGGTGAACGACGCGGGCTTTGTGGTCAGCCCGGAGCGATGCCGGGGCCTGCGTCGAGGGCTGAGCCATCGCGGGACAGGTTAGCTATTTGACTAGCTGTGGGACCACGAACGAACCGACCACGAGCAGCACGACCATCGCAGCGCCGACCACCAGCAGACGCACCAGGTCTCTGGTGAAGTACGGCACGCGGTCCAGCGGGATCGACGGGTCGCCCGACTGGACGACCATGCGGCCGCGAGGGCCCCTCACGACCTGGTTGCGGGCGCCCAATGACATCTCCACCGCCCGCACAGTGGCCTGGTCTCCGCCGACGCGGGCCTGCGATACCGAGCGGATCGCGGTCGGTGTCGCGGCCGTGCCGGTCGCACCCATCGCTCCGCTGCCGGGTACGCGGACCGGTTGGCGGTACCTGCGACCCTTCTTGCGGCCCTTCTTGCTCATAGACGTGGAAGTCTAATTTCTTTCAAGACAGGCAGGCGGCAGGGAGAGCCGTTGCGAAGCGTGGGGTGCGACGTTTGGGAGGTTTGCCGCCTGCCTGCTGTTGGGCCGGGGACTCAACCGACAAAGACGTGGGCTACGACATGTTGTGTCCCGGGCGCAGTTATACCGCTCTATATGGGGAGTGTCAAGCCTTTACAGGCATTTGCCCGGCCTCCCCACTCGTGGGGAGGTCGGCCCCGCGCGAAGCGCGCGGGCGGGAGGGGAAACTCAGACCTCGGTGGTCAGCTCCGCGTACTCCTCTTCGTTGATCAGGTCTTCCAGCTCCCCTGGATCTTCCATGCGGACGCGCAGCAGCCACCCAGAGCCATAAGGCTCCGTGTTGACGACATCAGGGTTCTCGAGCGCCTCGGCATTGACTTCGATGACCTCGCCGGTGATGGGGGCCTCGATCGGCGACGACGCTTCCTCGGATTCCACGTGCCCCATGCGCCGTTTGGCGTGCAGCACATCCCCGAGGTCCGGGAGCGCGAGGGATGTGATCTCGCCCATCTGGTCCTGGAGGTAGTCGCTGAGACCCAGGATGGCATCGTTGCCCTCGACCCGCACCCAGACGTGCGCCGCGCTGAACAGAAGTGGCCCCCGCCCACTCACGGCGATAAATGATGAACCGCGGCGGCCCCGCTGCAAAGACGCAAGTCGGGCTCATAACGCACCGTTAAACAGCCCATGCGGTGGGTGATGTTGGTCCTGGTCCTGGCGGTGCTGGTGTTCGTGGCCAACCTGCTCTGGGTGGGCTTCTTCGGGGGTCGGTCCTTTTTCTAGCGTCCGCTCAGCGTCCGATTCGGAAAAACACGACGTCGCCGTCCTTGACTCTGTACTCGCGTCCTTCGATACGCAGCTTGCCGGCCGCACGAAGCGACTCCATAGACCCGGCCGCTACGAGCTCATCGACGGAGGTCACCTCGGCGCGAATGAAGTGCTGCACGAAATCGGTGTGGATCTTGCCGGCGGCAACCGGCGCCGGCGCGTCGCGTTCACACGGCCACGCGCGCACCTCGGGCTCACCCGCGGTGAAATATGTGATCAGCCCACCCGCCTCCCAAACGGCGCGCGCGATCCGGCCGAGACCCGACTCGTCGATGCCGTAGCTCGCACGCATCTCCGCCTGCTCGCTTTCCTCGAGCTCACCGAGCTCCGCCTCCAGGCGCGCTGACAGCACGATCGCGGGCGCCTTTTCGGCCGCTGCCAGCCGGCCCACCTTGAGGGCGGGTTCGCCGCCGGCCGGGAGCAGCTCGTCGGCGGCGTTGGCGACGTAGACGGCAGGCTTGAGGGTGACGGGAAAGACTCCGTTCAGGAGCTCTCGCTGCTCGCGCTCGAGAGCCAGCGTGCGCAGTGATTGGCCTGCATCGAGGTGCGCCTTGGCGAGCTGGAGGACCTCGTTCTCGGCGACCGCGTCCTTCTTTCCGGCCCTCACCTCTTTGGCCACGAGCTCCAGCCGGCGCTCGACCGAAGCGAGGTCGGCCAGGACGAGGTCGAGCGCGAACTCTTCGAGCTCGGCCGCCGGCTGCGGATCCGGGCCGAAGCATCGGGCGACCTTGACCAGCACGTCTGATTGCCGCGCAAAGGCGACCCGCTGGGCCCGGCTGCCCGGCGGCGTGTCTTCGACCCGGACCTGGGCTGGAGTGACCTTCAGCGGCTTGACCGCCTCGGCCAGCCGCTGGAGCCGCTCGTCGGGAACGTCCACCATCCCGACCCCGTCTGCTCCGCGCCCCGCGGTGAGGGCTTTGAACAGCGTGCTCTTGCCCGACCCGGCCGGGCCGACGATCGCAACGTTTACCGGCATTTAGTCGCGGTCGAGCTCGAACGCTTTGTGCAGGACGCGCACACCCTTGTCGACCTGGTCGCGGGCGACGAGGCAGGTGATGCGGATCTCGGACGTGCTGATCATCTCGATGTTGATGCCGGCGTCGGCCAGAGCTCGAAACATGCGCCCGGCGATGCCCGGCATCCCGAGCATGCCCGTACCGACTATCGACAGCTTGGCGACGCCGCCGGCTGACGCCACCCTGGTCGCGCCGACAGTCTTCGCGGCCGTCTTGACCAGCTTTTCGGCGGCTTTCAAATCGGAAGCAGCGACTGAAAAAGTGAGGTCGGTGCGGCCCGAGCGGCCAACGTTCTGGACGATGACGTCGACCGAGATCCCCGCTTTGCCCAGGGGCTCGAAGATGGCGGCCGCCACGCCAGGACGATCGGCGACGCCAACCACTGTGATCTTGGCGACGTTTGATTCCTGCGCGATCCCGCGCACGCGCTGTCTGTCTTCCATCGGAACTTTGGCCACGATCATCGTACCGACGCCGTCGTGGAAGCTCGACCGCACGTGAATCGGCACGCCGTAGAGCTCACCGATCTCGACCGCGCGCGGATGCATCACCCGCGCTCCGACCGCCGCCATCTCGAGCATCTCGTCGTAACGGATATAGGTCAGCTTGCGCGCCGACTTCACGATCCTGGGATCGGCGGTGAAGATCCCGTCGACGTCGGTGAAAATCTCGCAGACGTCGGCCTTGAGCGCGGCGGCGAGCGCGACCGCGGTGGTATCCGACCCGCCTCGGCCGAGGGTTGTCACCTCCAGGTCTTCGGTAACTCCCTGGAAGCCGGCGACGACTGCAACCTTGCCTTCGCGCAGCAGCTCGAGGATGCGGTCGGGTTTGATGGTGTGAATGCGAGCGCGCGAATGGTGCGCGCTGGTCTGGACGCCGGCCTGCAGACCGGAGAGTGAGACCGCCGGAACGCCCATGCCCTGGAGGCACATCGCGACGAGCGGCGCGGTGATCGTCTCGCCGTTGGCGACGAGCATGTCGAGCTCGCGCGCCGGCGGCTCGGGGTTGACGCTGTGTGCGAGCGCGATCAGGCGGTCGGTGGTGTGTCCCATCGCCGAGACGACGGCTACCACCTGCTCTCCCCTCTTGACCGTCTTCGCGATGCGCCGGCTCACACGCCGGATGCGAGCGGCGGTCCCCACCGAGGTCCCGCCGTACTTCTGAACGATCACAGAGTCCTGAACATCCCCTTGTCGGTGACGCGGGTGACGAGGGGGCGACCGTGATGGGGCGCAGCCGCGGCCATGGCCTTGGCGATGCGCGCCGCCTGTGAGGTCGCACAGAAAGCGAAGACGCTCGGGCCTGCGCCGCAGATGGCCGAGCCATACGCGCCCGCCCTGTCCGCCGCATCCATGACGTCCTGCGTCCATGGGTAGAGGTGGAGGCGGTGCGGCTGATGGATGCGATCGCGAAGAGCGTGCTCCAGCAGCGTCGGCCGCTTGGCGGTGATCGCGCGCACGAGCAGGGCCGTGCGTGCCGCCGTGTACACGGCTGAGTCCATTGGCACCGAGTCGGGCAGCACGGCTCGAGCCTTCTCGGTCGGGACCGGTGCGCGAGCCACGAAAAGCGCGAGGCCCCAGCCTGGGTTGGGCAGCCGCTCGTCGAACTGCTCGGTGACGATGCGGAAGCCGCCGGCCGCCGAGGCGGCGACATTGTCGAGGTGGCCCTCGTCGGCGCCGGCGTCGATGACGTGGCTCTTCACATCCCAAGGGCTGCTGAGCGCGGACGCCGCGAGCCGGGCGGCGGCGCTGCTGCCCAGTCCGACCCCAAGCGGGATCTCGCTGCGGACGCGCCCTTTCATGTTGATGCGGCTGAAGGGGTTGTCGTGCGCTGCGAGGTACTCGGCGCCTTCGCCTTCGAAGTCCCATGACGGATGGTCCGCGGCCTCGGCCTCCACCTCGAGCCAGAGGTCGATGGCCATGGCCATGCAGTCGAAGCCGGGGCCGATGTTGGCGATGGATCCGGGTACGCGGACGCGCATCTACGCAGGCCCTCGTCCGGCGTTGCGCATATTCAGCGATTCGATCACAGCTTCAAGACCTTAGCGAGTGTACGGGCATCACCATCGAGTTCGATCGGAGGTTCGACATTCTTCAGCGCGGCGTCCGGATCTTTCAGGCCCGACCCGGTCAACACGACGACGGTCGTCGAGTCCTTCTCGATCTTCCCCTCCATCACGAGCCTGATGAGAAGCGCGAGCGGCGCCGCTGAGGCCGGTTCGGCGAACAACCCTTCAGTATTCGCGAGGCGGATCTGCGCCGACAGGATCTCCGTGTCGGTGACGGCCGCGATGAGTCCGCCCGACTCGTCGCGAGCGCTGGTCGCGCCCTCCCAGGAAGCGGGATTGCCGATGCGGATCGCGGAAGCGACGGTCCTGGGATTGGCAATGGGATGGCCGGCGACTATGGGAGCCGCGCCCTCGGCCTGGGCCCCGACCATCCGAGGCAGGCGGGTCGAGCGACCGGCTTTGTGGTACTCGCGAAAACCCCTCCAGTAGGCGGTGATGTTGCCGGCGTTGCCGACGGGAAGCAGAAGGTAGTCGGGAGCGTCGCCGAGCGCGTCGACGATCTCGAAGGCCGCGGTCTTCTGCCCCTCCAGGCGGTTGGGGTTGACCGAGTTCATCAGCGCCACCGGGTAGCGGCTCGTCAGCTCGCGCACGGCATCGAGAGCGGTATCGAAGGTGCCCTTCAGCGCCACGACCTTGGCCCCGTACATGAGGGCTTGCGAGAGCTTGTTCATCGCGATCTCGCCGGACGGAACCACGACGATCGCGCGCACCCCTGTGCGCGCCGCGTATGCGGCCATCGAGGCGGAGGTGTTGCCGGTGGACGCGCACATCAGAACCCGGCTGCCGGCTTCCAGAGCCTTCGCCACCGCCACCACCATGCCGCGGTCTTTGAAGGAACCGGTCGGGTTCAGCCCCTCGTACTTGAAGAAGAGCCGCTCGAGGCCGAGGGCGCGGCCGATGTTGCGGCTCGGCACGAGCGGGGTTGAGCCCTCGTGGAGGTCGACCTCCGGGGTGGACGGCCCCACCGGAAGGTGCTCGCGGTAGCGGGCAATGACTCCCATTAATGAAGACGCGCGCGAGGCATCAGGTGTCGCGGGACACGTTAAAAGACGCGGAGGAACGAGGACACGGCGTGCACGGGCGCCAGCTCGGTGATGCGTTGGCGCGCCTTCTGCAGGCTGGCGTCAGGAGCCGGATGGGTGGTGACAACCAGCTCCGCGGTCTGCTCCTCCACCCACGCGTCCTTCTGTATGAGGCTCGAGATGCTGACCCCTTCCTCCGCGAACACCTGGCCGAGGGCCGCCAGCACACCTGTCCGGTCGTCGACGCGAATCCGGAAGTACGCGCGCGTCTTCACCTCGCCCATCGGGATGACGCCGATGCGGTCGTCGAAGCTGAACGATGGCCGGCTCTGCACGCCGCGGCGGATCGATCGCGCGAGGTCGATGAGGTCGCCGACCACCGCGGAGGCGGTCGGCCTCCCCCCTGCGCCCTGACCGACGAGCAGCACCTGTCCCACGAGGTCGCCCTCGACGAACACCGCATTGTTGGCGCCCTCGACCTGGGCCAGCGGGTGATCGAGGGGGACCATCGCCGGATGCACCCTCGCTTCGACTCGCCCGGGATGGCGCTGCGTATGTGCGATCAATTTGATCGCGTATCCGAGTTCGCGCGCGTATCGAAAGTCGACTGGCTCGATGCCCTCGATGCCTTCGCGGAAAACGTCGTCGGGACGGATCTTGATCTCGTACGCGATCGACCCGAGGATCGCCAGCTTGTAGGTGGCGTCGAATCCGCCGATGTCGTCGGTCGGGTTCGCCTCGGCGAACCCCGCGGTTTGGGCCTCGCGCACCGCCTCGCCGAGCGAAAGACCCGCGGACGCCATCCGGCCCAGCACGTAGTTAGTGGTGCCGTTGATGACGGCGGACACACGCTCGATGCGGTTCGCCTGGAGGTCGGTCCGGAACGTGCTGATCAGCGGAATCCCGCCTCCTACCGCCGCTTCGAAATAGACGTCGACGTTCCGCTCGGCGGCGAGGTCAAGGAGCTCGGGCCCGTGCTTGGCCATGACGACCTTGTTGGCGGTGACGACATGCTTGCCGGCGCGAATCGCGCGCTCGAGGTACGAATGCATCGGTTCATCGCCACCCGCCGCCTCGACGACGATCTGAATGGTCGGGTCGTCCAGCAGATCTTCTGGATCCGCGGTCAGCAGCCCAGGGGCGACCGTGAGGGCTCGCGGCTTCTTGACGTCTCGCACTAGGACGCGACGCAGGCAAAGCTCGATTCCCGCCCGGCGGGCAAGCTGGGCCTGCCAGGTCAGCAAACGCTCGGCCACCTGGCCCCCGACGGTGCCAAGCCCGATGAGCCCAACGTTCAACGAGCTTGCGGCCATGGCTGTGTATTCTCCCCGCCATGACCCTGGTGCTGCGTGAGGCGGACGTAAGTCAGGTCCTGGACATGGATGCGGTGATCGGCGCCGTCGAGAGCGCGATGCGCGAGCTCGGCCAGGGAATCGCCCAGAACGTGCCCCGCCGGCGGGCGTTCGCCCCCGGCGGCCTGCTCAACGTGATGTTCGGGACCTATCCCGGCGGGCGGTGCACCGGCGTCAAGGCCTACTCGGTGGCCGAGGGCGGGGCGCGTTTCCTGGTTTCGACCTTCGGGCTCGACGGCAGGCTGCAGGCCCTGATCGAGGCCGAGCGCATGGGCGCGTACCGAACTGGCGCCGCCACCGCGGTGGCGGTGAAGGCGCTGAGGGCGAATGCGCCGGCCACCGTGGCGATCATCGGCACCGGCACGCAGGCCGTCACCCAGGTGCTGGCGGTGTCCAGGGTCTGTGAGATCAAGGCGCTGCGCGTTTTCGGTCGCGACCCAAGGCGTAGAGCGGCCTTTGCGCACGATCGGCAGGCGGAGCTGGGGGTCAGGACGACCGCCGCGGAATCGGCCGAGGCCGCGGTGCGCGGGGCGGACGTGGTGATCACGATGACCACCAGCGCCGAGCCGGTGGTCGAGGCCGGCTGGGTGGAGCCGCATGCGCTCGTGGTGGCCGCCGGATCGAACTTCCCCCACAAGGCCGAGATCCCCGCCGACCTGGTCGAGCGCGCCCGCACGGTCGTGGTCGACCAGCTGGCGACCGCCCAGCTCGAGAGCGGCGACCTCGTCCGGGCCCAGGCGGCCGGCAAGTTCGACTGGGACCGCGCGATCGAGCTCAGCTCGGTGCTGGTGGGCAACTGGCACGCGCCCGACGAGCCGGGCATCACGCTGTTCGAGTCGCACGGGCTGGCGATCTGGGACCTCGCCGCGGCCTCGGTGGTGATCCCGGCCGCGCGGGAGCGGGGCCTCGGCTTCGAGGTCCCCTTCTTCTCCTAGTGCAGGTTCGAGGGCACCGGCTGCGGCCCGAGGGCGCCGATCTGGAGCGCTGAGCCGACCAGGAAGGCGGCCAGCAGGATCACGACCAGGGCCGCGCTGGCGGCCGTGTAGAGGAGCCACGCCGGCGGACCCGAGTTGGCGAGCCGGATGAGGACACCGGACCAGTCCGGGCCGCGCTGCGGCCTCCACGATTCGACCGTGGTCCGGATCATCCGGCCAAGGTCGTCGTCTGAGGGTGTACGAAACCCTCCCTGTGTGGGTTTATCGTCCACGTAGGGCACCTTCACTAGTCGAACGCTCCGGTCCCAGGTCTTGGTCGCTCCCCAACGATTTCCGCATGATCGCGACCGCCTTGGCGATCCTGGAAGCCACCGTACCGGCCGGCACCCCGAGCACGGCCGCGATCTCCTCCCGGGTCAGCCCGTCGTAGTAGTGGAGGACGATGGCGGCCCTCAGCTTCGGGCTGAGGGTGGCGAGCGCCTTGGTGACGACGTCCCGAGCCTCGGCGCGGTCGTAGTCCCGCCGGTCAGGCGGCGTGTAGAGCCGGGCCGGCAGCACCCGCGCCAGCTTCTGGCGGCGCAGGTACGAGATGGCGAGGTTGATCCCGATCCGGCGAAGCCAGGCGCCGGGGGGCGCGGTCGGCGTGTAGCGATGGCGGGCCCGGTAGGCGCGTACGAAGGTCTCCTGGGTCAGGTCCTCGGCCGCGGCCGGATCCAGGACGACACCGCGAATGGAGCGGTAGACGGAGAGATACTGCTGGTCGTAAAGCTGCCGGAACTCGGTCGCTGGGTCGAGCTCCTTGCCCTCCTCCGTCACACATTCAAGTGTGATGGCAAGCGCACGGGCCGAGACGCATTTAGCGCGAGGTGCACAAATGTGGGCCGTACGGGTTCGCGTTATCGAAAGCCCCGCGATTACGAGTGGGCTGCAGTTCCCATGAATGTGGCAGCGAAACCGCGGCGCATGAGCGACCGGGATACGGTCGCGGCGAGCGAAGTACGCCCGCCGCGACCTTTGGCTTCCGCGGTCAGTTGGCCCTGGCCTTTTCGAACCCGGCGCCCACCGGAACCTTCGACGATGCCGGCAGGATCACCGCGCGTCCCTCGATGTCACCCGCGCGCAGGCGCGAGTACGCCGTGGCGACATCGTCAAGGGCGAACGTCTCGACCGCAGCCTTGACCTTGCCGCCTGCCGCGAGCGCCAGCACTTCCTGGAGCTCGACGCTGCTTCCCCAGTAGGTCGACGAGATCGCCGCCTCGTAGGGAATCGAGAAGAAGCTGAACGCGAAGCTGCCGCCCGCGATCCCGACTACGAAGACGCGGCCGGCCGGACGAACGACCTTGGCCGCCAGCGCGATCGTCTCGTCGCTGCCGACGAAGTCGAACACCGCATTGGCGCCGACCGGACCGACGAACTTGCGGATTGCATCGGCCGCCTTCTCGCCCGCCGGCACCATTTGAGCGGCGCCGACTCGCTTTGCGAGGTCGAGCTTGCGCTGGTCCTTGTCCACGGCGATCACCGTCGCCGGGGAGATCGCGTCAAGGATCTGGACGGCCATGTGGCCGAGTCCGCCGACCCCGATCACCACCGCGGTGCTGCCCGGAACGAGCAGAGGCAGGCCGGCTTTGATCGCGTGGTACGGCGTAAGCGCCGCGTCAGTCATGGGCGCGGCCTGGATGGGGTCCATGTCCCCAATGGGGATCAGCAGCCTCGGCGAGGGGACCAGCACGTACTCCGCCATACCGCCGTCAAACCCAAGGCCGACACCCGCACCGGGCATCTCGGCCGAGCGCTCGCAGTAGTTCTCCATCCCCATCCGGCAGGCGCGGCAGGTGCCGCAACCCCACGGTCCGTAGACGGCAACCGCCGTCCCGATCTCGGGAGCCTTGACTCCGGGGCCGAGCGCCTCGACCTTGCCGACCACCTCGTGACCGAGCGTGAACGGGAGCTTCCAGGGCAGCATGCCGGCCGGCCAGTCGAAGATGTGCAGGTCGGAGTGGCAAACGCCTGCGGCGGTGACCTTGACCAGGACCTGTCCAGGGCCTGGCTCTGGAATCGGGACCTCCGCGAACTCGGGTGGGCGGCCCCAAGCGACGAACCTGAATGCTTTCATGTTCTAAACCTCCTCCAGAGAGGCTTCCACCTCGCGGGCCCGATGACCAGGGCCGATGGTCACCTTGCATTCCGGCATCGTTCCTTGGCACCAGGCGCTCACCATCGAGGCTGCCGCGGTGGTCATCCTGGGCGTTCCCGAGGCTGAGTGGTGGGCGACCCGGGACTCGAACCCGGATGAGTTACCTCACACGCCCCTCAAACGTGCGCGTCTACCAGTTCCGCCAGCCGCCCGGCTTCGGCCGGTTGATTCTACCGAAGGGCCGATTAGACGGATGAATCCGCCGTGCGGGCTGCTTAACTTTCGCTGAACTGATGGCGGCGCTGATGGCGTTGGACGGCCGACGCAGGACTTTCGTCATCCTGGCGGGGGCGGTCGCCCTCATTTCTGTGGTCTACGCACTGGACATCCGCTTGGTCCTCGTCGGGCCGCATGGCGTGACGGCCATCGACGACATCGGAGAGGCGGTCGCCGCCGGGATCGCGTCCGTCGCCTGCATCTGGGCTGCGCGCCAGGCGCGCGGAAGGGACCGGCTGGGCTGGGCGCTGATGGGCACCTCGGCCGGGCTGTGGGCCGCGGGCGAAACGGTCTGGTCGGTCTACGAGGTCGGGCTTGGGCAAGCGGTGCCGTATCCATCGCTGGCAGACGTGGGATTCCTGGCCGCGGTGCCATTTGCGTTTGCCGGCATTCGCTCGTTCTGGAGCGATGCCAAAGGCACGTCTGCGCGCTGGCGCGTCTGGTTCGACGGCGTCATCGTCTCCATCGCCCTTACGTCGACCGCGTGGGCCTTCGGGCTGAAGTCGGTGTGGCAGTCCAGCAGCAGCACCAAGATTCTTGACCTTGCGTACCCGGTCGGCGACATCCTGATCGGGACGATCCTCATCCTGGCCATCCGGCGCGCAAGCCAGCAGCAGGCTGGGAGGATGGCGTTTCTCCTTGCCGGCGTCGCCTCCTACTCGATCGCTGACAGCGCCTTCGCATACCTCAACGCCCAGGGCGCGTTCGGAGCCGTCGGCAACGTCATCGACACAGGATGGTTTGCGGGCTTCCTGCTGATCGCGCTCGCGGCCATCTATCCAGCGGCCGCACCCAAGGCGGCCACCAAGCAAGTTCAACTTGATCTATGGCAGCTCGCCCTACCCTGGATGACGCTGCTCCTTGCCTCGGCGGGCGATGTCTATGCGTCCATCTCCGGGCACGACATCGATCTGTTCATGTCGTCGATGACCGCCGCCCTGGCCATCCTACTGACGGTGAACATGGTCATCGAGCGCAGGGAATTCCTCGAGATGCTCACCGACATGCAGACGGCCCGCACGACGCTGAACAGGGACTTCAGGACCGCGCTGGTCGGGATCCAGCAACTGAGCGAGCAGGTGAAGGACGCTGACCACGCCTACGACGAAGGAGTGCGCGTGCTGGCCGCCGACATCCACAGCCAGGCCGAGCGGCTCGATCACCTGCTCGAAGAGATGCTCTAGAAAGACCTGGTACCCGCTGCAAGACTCGAACTCGCAACCTCCTGATCCGAAGTCAGAGCTTGTGTTTGGGGTGTCTTGAACTCAAGCCTGAGCTTTACAGCGCTTTAGCCCCTAACTCCTGTCGGGCGCAATTTCCCTAGTTAAGAACTGACAGAGTTCCTTAGAGTGTCCTACCTGCGCGTGTAGCTCAACGGATAGAGCACCAGTCTTCGGAACTGGGGGTTGCGGGTTCGATTCCTGCCACGCGCACCATAGGGTCTCCCAAGGGCCTACAGATTTAGGAATTTGATGCGTTTCACAAGCCTTGTGTTTGGCTCTGGTAGCTGGTACAAGACGTGACGGAGCCTAGCGGCACGGTGACATGACCACCGGCAAGGAAGCCCCGAAAGGTACGTACATGGAAACAACCACACCGGAACGAACGGTGGCCTTCGACCGTCAGGATCAGCTCCAATTGATCCAAAGCGCCCTACAAGAAGGCGAGCAACTCTTCGCTGTCTACGACGAGAAAGGCTTTGGAACTGGGTACATGGCGGTCACGGATCGAAGGCTGATCGTGCAGAATCCCGGTTTCATTCACCTGGGCACCGGACGCAAGAAGATCGCCACCATCTCACTGCCCTACAGCCGAATTGTCGAGGTGGGACTGTTGAGCGACAAGAGTGTTTTCGGCACTTTTTTCAGTACCGCAGAGGTTTACGTTCGCACTTCCGCTGGCGATGTCCACGCGGCACAGTTCCGATCTCCCGACAAGGCCAAGTACATTCACGATTTGGTCTTGCACTACATCACGGCGAAGTAGCTCGTTTCTCAGGAAGCCTCAAGCGCTGCGCTTGGGGCTGCTTCTATACCGGGGACCGCTTTGTCCACACCAAAGTAAGTTGATGCATGGCCCCGGCTCCCGTGGTGAAACCCCAGTTTTCACCACGTTCTCAGGCGCTTTATCCATTGAGCTAAGCGGGCGCAGCCCATCGTAATTAGAACGGGGGCGTACGATCTTTCCGTGGCCAGCACGCCGCCGCCCACTGCACCCACGGGGCCACCCCCGCAGCCGGGCCCAACCGCCTCTCGCGACGAGTGGCGGGCGTGGCGCCACCAGATGCGCGATTACTGGCGCGCACAGCGAGGTGGCGGCTGGTACGGGCCGTGGGGCGGGTACGGGCCCTGGGGCTGGTGGGGAGGCGGCTCGTTCTGGGCGTTGGCCCTGGTCGTGATCGGCGTCTACTTCCTGCTGCAGAACCTCGGCTTGCTGAACTGGCTCCCGGGCGACGTCCTGTGGCCTTCCCTATTGATCCTGCTGGGAATCTGGCTGCTGCTCCGCCGCAGTCGCGGCCTCTGGCCCTGACGTCGACCTAAGTCTTAGACGGCGACCACGTAGCGCTGGTGGTTGAGCCCCCAGGCTGCGTAACGCACCAAACCAACCGGTCGGTAGCGGCGCCGTCGGGCTCTGGTCTCCCCCATCTCGATCGCCTTGCGCAAGGCGGCGGGCGTCTTGCCCGGAAACTCCGTGAAGGCGCGGCCGATGGCGTCCACGATATGCGCATCCGAGCCGCCCGTCTCGGCGGCACCGAGCCCCATGTTCAACCGCCGCGCCAGCTGGTTGAAAACGTAAAAGCCAGGGGTCGCGTTCTCGACCTCGATGGCGTCGAATCCAAGCTCGGCGGCCAGCCAGCCCACCCCGTGCACCGGCGCGCCGCGACGCTGGCGCTGTGTGCGCCAGAACGGGTGGGCGGCGACGGCGATGCCGCCCTGCTCGTGGATCGCGTGGACGGTGGCGGCTGCCGACAGACCCGGCTTGACGGCGCGCTCGAGGAAGAGACCGACGATGTGCCCGTCGCGGCTCGAGACCTCCTCCCCGACGATGACCTGCAGCCTCGAGCGCCTCGCGGCATGATCGGCGGCACGCAGCGCGCCTTCGATCGTGTCGTGGTCGGTGACGGCGATCACGTCGAGACGGGCTCGGCGCGCGGCATGATCGACCAGCTGGAAAGGCGTCGGCCAGCCGTCGCTCGCGTTCGTGTGGGTGTGGAGGTCTGCGCGACCCCAGGAAGCCATCGGTGTGCATCCTACCCGGCTCGGGCTTACCATCCACCTCTTAGAGACGTCATCCCTTGTCCACTCTTGCTGGAGGTTAGGCCGTGGAAGGCTTGATGCAGGACTACGAGCTCTCCGTGCAGCACATGCTCTGGCGGATGGAGCGGCTGCACTCGGAGAAGGAGGTGGTGACCAAGCGGGAGCAGGGGCTCCACCGCATCACCTACGGGGACCTCGTCCGCCGCGTCAACCGCCTTGCCGGCGCGCTCAAGCGACTCGGGGTCAAGCCGGGCGATCGGGTCGCCACGCTGGCCTGGAACAACTACCGGCACCTGGAGCTGTATTACGCCGTGCCCTGCATGGGCGCGGTCCTGCACACCATCAACCTGCGCCTGTTTCCACAGCACCTGGAATTCATCATCAATGACGCCGAGGACAAGGTCCTTTTCGTGGACCAGACGCTGCTTCCGCTCCTGAAGCCGCTGGTCGGAAAGATCCCGACCATCAAGACCATCGTGCTGATGTCCGACGGCGCACCCGTCGCCGCCGACCATGGGCTGGGAGAGCTGCTCGACTACGAGACCCTCCTGGCGGCCGAGAGCGAGGCATACCCGTGGCCCAAGCTCAGCGAGCGGATGGCCGCATCCATGTGCTACACGTCCGGCACCACCGGCAACCCGAAGGGAGTCGTCTATTCGCATCGCTCCCAGTTCCTGCACACCATGGGCGTGCTCGGGGCCGACAGCCTGGCCATCACCGAGAAGGACGTCGTGCTTCCGATCGTGGCGATGTTCCACGCCAACAGCTGGGGCCTGCCCTACGCATGCGGCATGGCGGGGAGCAAAGTGCTGCTTCCGGACCGCTTCATGGGCGACGCCAAGACCATCGTCGATATGGCCGAACAGGAGGACGCAACCATCCTCGCGGGGGTGCCGACGATCTGGATCAATGCGGTCGCGTACATGAAAGAGAGCGGCAAGCGGCTGCCCAAGGTGCACACGGTGATCTGCGGCGGTTCGGCGATTCCGCGCGCGCTGATGGAAGCGATGGATGGGGTCGGTCTGCGCATGCTGCATGCCTGGGGCATGACCGAAACCTCTCCACTTGGCAGTGTCGCGCGTCCGAAAGCGGGCACCAAGCCCGAAGACGAGCTCGACGCCCGGCTCACTCAGGGCGTCGCCGGAGCCGGCGTCGAGATTCGTATCTGTGACTCCGCCACGGGCGTGGAACTGCCGTGGGATGGCGTGGCGTTCGGCGAGATCCAGGTCCGCGGGCCATGGATCGCACGCGGCTATCACAACGGTTACGACCCCGGCAAGCTCACGGAAGACGGCTGGTTCCGCACCGGCGATGTCGCGAGGATCACCCCCGAGGGGTACATCCAGATCGTCGACCGCACCAAGGACGTGATCAAGTCCGGCGGCGAATGGATCTCGTCTGTCGAGCTGGAGAACGCCATCATGGCCCACCCCAAGATCCTGGAAGCTGCCGTGATCGGGATGGCTCATCCCAAGTGGGACGAGCGGCCGGTCGCGTACGCGGTCCCCAAGCCCGAGTTCAAGGGCAAGGTCACGCAGGAAGAGGTCATCGACTTCCTGCGGGACAAGGTGGCGAAGTGGTGGCTGCCGGACGAGGTGCGCTTCATCGACGAGGTGCCCAAGACATCCGTGGGCAAGTTCGACAAGAAGGTCCTTCGCGCCGGCGCAACGCCGATCAAGGAGAGCGCCGCCCCGGCGGTCAGAAAGTAGGTTCCCCGACCCAGGCCCCAAAAGCCCGGCGCTCAATTCGGCGCAGGTAGACGGCGGGGTCCGCGTTACCGGAATCGAATGTCCGATGTCGTTTTCACCCCGGTTGGGGGTGGTGAAAGGCGGCCGGCCGACGATCGCTTATTGGGAAGTTTGGCGGGTACCGTCCGGCATACTGGGTTCCCCCTAGACCTAAGTTGACCACTACACAACTCGGGCGGTACCCGATCGAAGCCGAGCTCGGACGCGGCGCCATGGGCGTCGTGTATCGCTCGACCCACCCACGCCTCGACATCCCCGTCGCGATCAAGGTGCTCGCCGAGCAATATTCGAGCGACACCAGCTTCCGCCAGCGCTTCCACCGGGAGGCCGCCACGGTCGCCTCCCTCAACCACCCGGGCATCGTCCGGGTGTACGACTTCGACGAGGACGGCCCCGTCCTGTTCATCGTCATGGAGTGGGTCGACGGGCGGTCGATGCGGTCGTGGCTGGACGAGTACGGTCGCTTCAGCGTCGACGTGTCCGTCGACCTCGTCCAGCAGCTGCTTTCAGCCGTCGGCGTCGCGCACGACTTCGGGATCGTCCACCGCGACCTGAAGCCGGACAACATCCTCATCTCCAACCGCGGCAAGACGAAGATCCTCGACTTCGGCATCTCGAAGCTGATCGACGACAAGCACCGCCTGACCGCCACCGGCAGCATGGTCGGCACGCCCGCATACATGGCGCCCGAGCAGGTCAAGGGCGAGGCGGTGGACAAGTGCTCGGACGTGTACTCGCTGGGCATGATCCTTTATGAGCTGCTGCACGGCGAGCCGCCTTTCACCGGAGCCCTGCCGGCGGTGCTGCACTCGCAGGTGTTCGACCGGCCGCGGGCGTCGACCGCCATCCCATCGCCGATCATGGAGATCATCTGGAAGGCCACGGCCAAGGATCCCTCGCAGCGATTCCAGACCTGCGAGGAGTTCTCGGGCGCCTTCCACTACATGCCCAAACCAGGCGTCGCGCAGGCGCCGGCCGAGGCCATGACGGGCGAGATGGTCGCCTCGCAGGTCGCCGAGCCGCAGGTCGCGATCCCTCAACGCACCGACGGCCCCAAGCCGCCGGGCGTCTGCACCTTCGTCGATTGCGCCGAGCGCCGCGGCTGGGCCTGCGCATACAAGGACCTCACCGGGCGGGAATGCAAGAGCTGGTGGTGCCGCCGCCACATCCAGTTCATCGAGCGCACGCCCTTCTGCCCGCGCCACGCGAGCGTGATCCGGGCGCTGGCGCCGACCGCCAACACGATCTTCGAGATCAAGAACCGACCGGCGGTCGACGATCGGGCGCTTCCCCTCGCAGCCCTTGTGGCGGAGGACGTCGACAAGGACGTGACCGAGCTCGTCCGCCGCCGCTACCAGAACCGCAAGGACGTGAACCTGGCGCGCGACCGCACCGTCCGCCAGACGTGGTCCGGCCGCAACGAGGTCGCGTGGGAGAGAAGCTGGTCGGCCCTCAAGAGCCAGGGCTACCTGGTGCGGATCGCGGTCCGGGTCACCACCGCGGAGCCCGACATGGTGCAGCTGCTGATCGGCAACACCGTGGTCTTCAAAGAGGTGCCGAACTGGATCAGCCGCCGACGCGAGGGCGAACCTCCCGACCACGCGGACCGCGCACGGTTCGGCAAGAAGTTGTTCGCGGCGATCCTCGAGCACGTCGACGAGCCGCAAGCGGCGCCACCACCGACGAAGACGCCGTCAAGCGACCGGGCCCTCGGCACGCCGCCGCCGCCGGAGATCAACCGCGCGTTGATCGAGGGCATGATCCTGCGCCTGGCGTCGACGACAACTCGCGTGACCGGTTACGAGGTCGCCGAGCAGCTGGCGCTGCCATTCATCGCCATCGAGCCGGTCCTCCAGTCGCTGACCAGCGCCAACTTCCTCGACGCCCTGGGTCTCGCCAGCGAGCAAGGGCCGTGGCTCGGCCGGCCTCTGCCCGAACGGATGGCGTATGCGCTGAGCAAGCAGGGCCGGGTGCGAAGCGAAGAGATCGCGCGGGCGGGCACGCGCTACTCGGGGCCGGCGCCGGTTTCGCTCCACGAATACCGGCTCGCGCTCGCGGATGCCGCCAAACCCGGCACGCTCGACATCACCAAAGTCACTTCGGCGCTGGCGGGAATCGAGCTGGCGCCGGGCGTGACCGAAGCGGTGCGCGCCGCCGTCAACTCGCGCTCCTCGATCTTCATCTATGGGGCGCCGGGCAACGGCAAGACCACACTGGCGCGCCGGATCCCGCGCCTGCTCGGAAACCCGATCGTCGTCCCGATGGCGCTCGATGTCGGCGGCGGAGAGGTGATGACGGTGTTCGACGGCGCCATCCACCGCCTGGAGGCGAACCAGCCGGCCGACCGCCGCTGGCGGCGCGTGGCGCGCCCGCTCGTGCAGGTGGGCGGAGAGTTCCAGATCGAGATGTTCGACGCCACGTGGGAGGAGGGCAGCCGGACGTACGGAGCGCCGCTGCAGGTCAAGGCCAACGGCGGAGTGCTGCTCATCGACGACCTTGGGCGGCAGCGGGTGTCGCCGAAACAGATCCTCGACCGCCTGCTGGTGCCGCTCGAGCAGGAGATCGACTACATGAACCTGTCGGCGAGCGGCCGGAAGGTGGAGGTGCCGTTCTGGGCGCAACTGGCCCTGTCCACCAACCTCAAACCAGCCGAGCTGCTCGATGAGGCCTACCTGCGCCGGCTCGCATACAAGGTGCTGATGCCCGACCCGACGTGGGAGATGTGGGCGCGAATCTTCGAACGGGAGCGCGAGCGGCTCACGATCCCGCCTGACCCGACCGCGATCGACATGATCCGCCAGCTCTACGGTGGCCGGCCGCTGCGCGGCAACCATCCCCGTGACCTGCTCGAGCGCCTGGTGGATGTTTCATCGGCGCGAGGGGTGCAGCCGCAGCTCACGCCTGAGCTGGTCGAGGCGGCCTGGCACACGCTGTTCGTCGCCAACTAGCAGCCCGCTTCGTTCGAGCCGCCGAACAGCAGCGCTTTCCCGTCGGTGTTCTGCGCCAGCGTCGCCCCCCAACGCGGTGGGATGGGAGTATTCGCGAGTTGGGACCAGGCCTTCCCGTCCCAGGCCCATGCTGCTGCCGAAGGGTCTGGACAGCGCATCCCAAGCAACACGATCACTCGCGAGCCGGCGCGGTCCCAAATCGCATTGGCATTCGCGACACGCCCAGGTCCAGAGCCGGTCAATTGCGTCCACCGCCCTCCTAGGAGCGTCCACGCGTCGCCAAGCAGCGTGCCCAGGGCCCCAGGTCCGCCAGTGGCATTGAAGCCAACCCCTCCAGCTACGAAAAGCGAGGAATCGATTGGATCCCAGGCGACAGCAGCGGCTCCGCGGCCCGGGGGCCCCGGACCGCTGTCGACTCGCGACCACGTCTTGCCGTCCCATGACCAGGCGTCGCCGAAATAGGCCGCGTTGAAGTTGTGACCTCCAAAAAGGATGATTCGGTCACCGGCTATGGTGAGCCTTAGCCCATCCCGCTTAGGTGGCGGCGCGGGTCCGGTATCCACCTGCGCCCAATCGGTGCCGTCCCATGTCCACGTGTCGTTTGCGTCGCGGCCCTCGGCCTGATCAGCAATGAGCCCGCCGAAGAGAACGACGACCTGGTGTGCTGGGTCGTAGGCCATGCCGGCGGCGCGGCGCGGGGGAGGCTTGTGCGCCGGCGACATCTCTTTCCAGACTTTGCCATCCCACGTCCAGGTTTCGTCCGACGTGCCTTTGGCAGTCTGGCCGCCGAAAAGCACGAAGACATTGCGCTTGGAGTCGTAGGCGAGCGCAGCCTGGTACCGGGCCGTCGGTCCCGTGCCGGCGGCGCGGTGCCAACTTGCTCCATCTCCGGTCCAGGTGTCGCCCAGAGGTCCTGAGGCTTGCCGGCTCGGCGTCACCTCGGCAGCGCCAGGCGAACCACCACACGCCGTCAGCAAGACCGCGGCTGCAATCCACGCGCTTCGGGTCACTCGACGCGCAGTGTAGGTCGCGGATCAGGGTCTGTTTGAGGCCTGGGTATACTTCTCGCTCGCCCCAACGCGGCGGTGGCGGAATGGCAGACGCGCTAGTTTCAGGAGCTAGTGTCCGCAAGGACGTGGAGGTTCAACTCCTCTCCGCCGCACCAGCAACGTGACCTCTGATCTCTCGCCTCCATCGTAGGCCTTGGCCCCCCTCATGCACTATCACTATTAATGATAGGATCCGACCCAGTTAAACAATGGCTCGACTACCAAGGAGCACTGGCGGCGAAGCTCTTCGAGCCCTTCGCAAGCAGGGTTGGCGTGAGGCACGAAGGCGTGGAAGCCACGTCATCCTCCGCCACGAGAGCCGACCCGGGCGCATCGTCGTTCCGGTTCATGCTGGCACGATTCTCAAGCCCAAGACTCTTCTCTCGATCCTCGACCAAGCAGGGATCGACGCCGATCAGTTTCGAGGTCTGTTGTAATTAGGACCGAATGCGTACTTACTCGATTGTTGTCGATCCTGACCCCGAAGGCGGGTACACCGTAACTGTGCCTGCTCTTCCTGGATGCATCACGCAGGGTGAAACTGTCGAGGAGTGCATCGCTCACGCTCAGGAAGCGATCGCCCTGTACCTGGAGGACCTAGCGGCTTCTGGCGAGCCAATCCCGGATGAGAAGGAGCACCCGCAGCTACTTCAGGTGACTGTCGCTGCGTAGAGGACTGCCAGACCACTGGCGTTCGTAAGTAGGCTTGCATCGCGCTGTCGGCTGGTCGATGCGACCGCGAACAAGCCTCGGTCGTAGGCATTCGCAGCGGGCTAGGCTGAGCCGATGTCTCCGTCGGCGGAAGTTGTCGATTGGCG
>DASWBB010000051.1:0-28540 GCA_036390875.1 Candidatus Dormiibacterota bacterium | reverse complement strand
TTCCTGGTCGGGCAGGCGCCCGGGCCGGCTGAACGGGAATCGCGCCGGCCGTTCTCGGGTCGGGCGGGCAAGGAGCTCGACCGCTGGATGCTGCGGGCCGGGTTCGCGAGCGCCGAAGAGTTCCGACGCCTCACCTACATCGCGGCGCTGATGCGCTGCTTCCCGGGCCGCAACCGAGCCGGCACAGGAGATCTCCGGCCCCCGCCCGCGGCCGTGGCCAACTGCGCTCACTGGCTCGATGCCGAGCTCGAGCTTCTCAAGCCACGGGTACTCATCCTCGTCGGGCAGATGGCGATCGCGCGCTTTCTCGGCCCCGGCACGCTGGAGTCGAGAGTTGGAAAGACGTTTGGCAAGGACCCGGTCATGGTCCCGCTGCCGCATCCATCGGGACAGAGCCGCTGGCTCAACGACCACGCGAACCGAGCGCGTCTCGAAAAAGCGTTGGCGATGATCGCGAACCTGCGCGACGAGGCGCTAGTCTGACGACGTTCGCGTCCGCAACCAACGGGAGGGAGTGAAGGGTGGCGAAGTATCTGCTCGTCTTCTACGGCGGTGGCATGCCCGACACGCCGGCCGCGCAGGCCAGGGTCTTGAAGCAGTGGGGCAACTGGTACACGAAGCTCGGCCCTGCGGTCGCCGACATGGGCAACCCGTTTTCAGGCGCCGTGAACAAGATCAAGACCGATGGCACGGTGGCCAAGGGACCGATCGGCCAGCGCGCGACTGGCTACACGATCGTCGAGGCGGCCACGCTGGACAAGGCGACCAAGATGGCGAAGGGCTGCCCGATCCTGAAGAGCGGCGGACAGATCGCGGTCTACGAAACCTTCAGCATGCAGTCCGGGTAGCTTGCCGTCGTTCTTTGCCAGCCGTGAGGGCCGGCGGGCCGTAATCGTCGGCGGCGACGCGCGCCATCTGGCCCGCTCGCTGCGGGCGCGCGTCGGAGAAGAGATCGAGGTCGTCGACCCGGATGGCTTCCTGCTCACCGTCCGTCTGGACCAGGTGTCGCCCGAGCGTGTCGAGGGCGAGATCGTGGCCCAGGTCGAGCACCACCCCGAGCCGCAAGCGCGGATCACGATCGCGATCGCGCAGCTGCCCGCGCCCGCATTGGAGCTCGTGCTGTCGCGCTGTACCGAGGTCGGCGCCTATCGATTTCATGTGATTCAGGCGGACCGCAGCGTGGCGAGGGGGGCCAAGACCGACCGCTGGAACACGATCTGCCGCGAGGCCGCCATGCTCGCGGGCCGCCTTCGAGTCCCTCTGGTCGATGGGCCGTCAACGCTCGATGAGGTTCTATCGGCGAGCGACCATCCGGTGCTCTTGGTGCGGGGAGCGCCCGTCGACCTGGCCGACATGCGCGAGCCACGCGATCTCACCCTCCTCGTGGGTCCTGAGGGCGGGTGGTCCGAGCGTGAGCTCGGGCTCGTGGCGACCAGTGCGAGTCTTGGGCCGCGCAACCTGCGGGCCGACACGGCCGCGGTGGTCGGGCTGGCGGTCGCCCTCGCGGGGCGCCGGCAGCTCTGATCCGCCCTACCGCTTCAGGGCGCGATAGGTCTTCACCTCGCCGGCGATCGCGATCACCGAAGCCACCACGAAGGCGATCCCGCCCAGACCCATGAGGCCGGCGCCGATCAAAGCGGACCATCCGGCGACGCCCAGCCCCACGGCGAACACACCGATGGCGAGGACAAGCGCCGCGTAAGTCTTGAAGCCCCCGCGGGAGGCGGCGAAGCCCGGCGCCAGCTCACCCAGCGGTTGCGACGTGACGCGTCGCATGACCAGGTCCCCGGCGCCGGCCACGTTGAGGATGAGGACCAGGCCCGCCGCGAACAGGATCACGCCGATCGCCAGCACCATCGCCCGCCGCGAATGTTCCCACGTCGGGTCCCTCGATCCACACCACTACGATTTGATGGTGCCCACCACCGTTCAGGCGCGCGTGCGCAACTTCTGCATCATCGCCCACATCGATCACGGGAAATCGACGCTGGCCGATCGCCTGCTCGAGTTCACGGGCTCGATCAGCCAGCGCGACATGCAGGACCAGGTGCTCGACACCATGGATCTCGAGCGCGAGCGCGGGATCACGATCAAGCTGCAGGCGGTCCGCATGACCTACCCCGCGCGCGACGGCCAGAGCTATGAGCTCAACCTCATCGACACCCCAGGCCACGTCGATTTCGCCTACGAGGTGTCGCGCTCTCTCGCGGCGTGCGAGGGCGCGATCCTCGTCGTCGACGCCGCGCAGGGCATCGAGGCGCAGACTCTCGCCAACCTGTACCAGGCGGTGGAGGCGGGGCTGACCATCGTCCCTGTGGTCAACAAGATCGACCTCGACGCCGCGCAGCCGGAGCTCGTGGCCGAGGAGATATCAGACGTCACCGGCATCCCGCGCGAGGACGTGATCTTCGCGTCTGCCAAGCAGGGGATCGGAACGCAGGACATCCTCGAGGCCGTCATCGCGAAGGTGCCGCCGCCCCGCGGCGATCCCTCCGCGCCGCTCCGCGCGCTTATCTTCGACTCGCACTACGACCCGTACCGCGGCGTGATCACCTACGTCCGCGTGGTGGATGGCGAGATCAAGCCGCGTACCAAGATCCGGATGATGAACACGGGGAAGGTCCACGAGGTGGACGAGGTGGGGTGGTTCGCACCGCGGCCGCGCCCCGCCGAGAAGCTGACCGCGGGTGAGGTCGGTTACGTAATCGCCGCGGTCAAGAACGTGATCGACGCCCGGGTGGGCGACACGATCACGACCTCCGAGGGCGGAGCCTCGAGCCCGCTGCCTGGCTATCGCCAGGTGAAGCCGATGGTGTTCGCGGGTCTTTTCCCCACCGACTCGGACCAGTTCGCCGACCTCAAGGAAGCGCTCGAGAAGCTGCAGCTCAACGACGGCGCACTGTCATTCGAACCGGAAAATTCGGCAGCCCTCGGGTTCGGCTTTCGCTGCGGGTTTTTGGGCCTGCTGCACCTCGAGATCGTGCAAGAACGGCTCGAGCGCGAGTTCGAGCTCGACCTGATCACGACCGCGCCGACCGTGGAGTACAAGGTCACGTTGAAGCGAGGCGGCATCATCGACGTCGACAACCCCGCGCTGCTCCCGGACCCCACCGCGATCGAGGCCATCGCCGAGCCCTTCGTGAAGCTGTCGATCATCGCCCCCTCGACATACGTCGGGCCGATGATGGAGCTCTGCCAGGACCGGCGCGGAATGTTCAAGAAGCTAGAGCACCGGCCCGGGGACCGAGTCGTGCTCGAATACGAGATACCGTTGGGCGAGATCATCCACGACTTCTACGACCAGTTGAAGTCGCGCTCCAAGGGCTATTCGTCGATGGACTACGAGATGATCGGGTTCCGGGAAGGCGACCTGGTCAAGCTTGACGTGCTCGTCGCCGGCGAGCCGGTGGACGCCCTATCCCTGATCACGCACCGCAGCAAGGCGCAGGCTCAGGGACGGAAGCTGGTCGAAAAGCTGAAGTCGATCATTCCTCGCCAGCTGTACGAGGTCCCAATCCAGGCGGCCATCGGCGGTAAGGTAGTCGCTCGCGAGACCATCTCGGCGATGCGAAAGGACGTCCTGGCCAAGTGCTATGGGGGCGACGTGACGCGAAAACGAAAGCTGCTCGAAAAGCAGAAGGAAGGCAAGCGACGAATGAAGCGGGTGGGATCCATCGAGATTCCGCAGGAAGCGTTCATGGCGGTGCTCAAGCTTGACTAGAGCTTCGCGTTACCTGGCACTGATCACACTGGCCGCGATTGCGCTGGTTTCGTGTGGAAGGATCGGAGGCAGCACCTTCAATGCCAGGCCCGCCGATGTCTACGCGGTGATGCCGAGCATGACTGACGTGCGGGCCGTGCTGGGGGACAACAACTGGTGGGAAGGCCCTCCGTCGTTCCAGGTGTCGCCGCTGGATTCGGCGACTGCGCCGCTCAATGTGCAGTACGCGGTCAGCCAGCTATACCTTCACATCGGTACAGCCGAGGAGCTGCTCGTGCGATATACGGTGTATGACAAGACATCCTCGGCAACGTCTGTGATGACCGAATACTCGAACGCGTTTGGACCATCACCTTCGAATCCGAAAGTGGGTGACCAGGTCCTCTACTACGGGGTTCCAATGAGCGGCGCCGCGCCGGTAGCGACGAGGACCTTCGTCAGGGTCGGCCAGATCATAGTCACGATCGTCTGGTCGCGAAAGGACTCGCTCCCAACCGTCCAGCAGCTCGGCAAGGTGGCATCCAAGTTCGTGAGCGGCCTCAAGAACGTGGGCAAGACTCGCGCTGCGCCAAGTCCCGTCGCCGCAACGATGCTGCCGCCGCCAAACCTTCAAATCACCTACCTGGGTTCGGCTCAGCTGCCGGTCGAGTCACTCGTCGTGCTGACTCTGGTGTCGATCCCGGACCAGGTCGTAGCCCTGCTTCGCCAGCTTGGCGTTGTCACTTTCGCCTACGGCGACTACGCGCTCAACAACGACACCCACATGGAGGTACAGACCGCGCTGATCTCATTCGCCTCCGCAACGGATGCGACCTCTTGGGCCGGCGATTTCAGCCCCGGGACGCCAGATTCAAATGGCATCGCCAGCGGTTACGTCCCGATCGGAGGGACGCCCGCGGCCGGGGTATACCACTACGTCTTTACATCGGGCTCCTATGGCGTGCTCATGGTCTGCAAGGCGAGCATCGACGGCGAAGCGGCATCGAGAGAGTGTGAGGATCCGATGGGTACCACGGCGTTTGCCTGGAAGCTCGCTCTGGCCGGTCTGCGCTAGGCGCGGGAGGCCCTGGAACCCTTCGGGGACGTCGCCTGGAACCACTCCCACTGTTTCGTCAGCCCTTCCCGCAGCGAGACTCGGGGCTCCCATCCCAACCGCTCGCGAGCAAGGTTGATGGATGCCCCCGTGTGACGAGGGTCGCCGGGCGCGGCGGGGAGGCTCTCCCGGCGGACCTCGAGGTGGCTGATCTCCTGCAGGGTGGCGAGGACCTTGTTCACAGTCACGCGGCTGCCGCCGCCGAGGTTGAACACCATGCCCACGACATCCGCGGTGGCGGCCTTGATCGTGCCCTCGATTGCGTCTGAGACGTAGGTGAACTCGCGCGTCTGCTCGCCGTCGCCGAAGACCTCGATCGGCTCCCCATCGACCAGCGCCTGCATGAAGCGAGAGAACGCCATGTCGGGCCGCTGGCGCGGGCCGTAGACGGTGAAGTAGCGAACCGAAACCGCCGGGATGCCGAAGTTCCGCGTGTACAGGTGCGCCAGGTGCTCGGCGGCCAGCTTCGTGACCCCGTATGGAGAAACGGGCCGCGGAAGCGCCGACTCGCGCGTGGGAAAAGCCTCGGCGTCGCCGTACACCGAAGAGCTGCCCGCGAAGACCAGCCGTTTGAGACGGCTTCCCTTCAGCTGTTCGAGAAGGCGCTGGGTGGCGATGATGTTGTCGCGCGTGTAGCGGTCGAACTGGTGGCCCCAGCTCGGCCGCACGCCCGGCTGGCCGGCCAGGTGATAGACCACGTCGGCGCCTTCCAGCGCGGCCGTGAGGTCGGCGTCCACGAGGTCGAGCTCTTCGAACGAAAAGTTGCGGTGGCTCCTGGCCGCCTCCAGGTTCTGCTCCTTGCGGGCGCGGCGGTAGTAGTCGGTGAAGCAATCGATGCCCACGACCTCGTGGCCGTCGGCGAGCAGCCTCTCGCTCAGGTGAGAGCCGATGAAACCCGCGGCCCCGGTGACGATCGCCTTCATGCCCGACCAAGCCTAAGACCCACGAACTCCGAGGCTTCGCCGTGAGATCGCCCACCCCACGAAATCTGGCGATTTCGCGGGGGCCCCGGTCGCGGGGACCCCTCGAATGCGGTTTGGCGACCGCCATTTGCAAGCGCTCCTATCCTCTTAATGGTGTCGAGATTCGAGTCGTGGCTCGCGGATTCGGGCATCGGGGTTTCGGTGAAGCAGTTCCCGGCCGGCACGCGCACGGCCGTCGATGCCGCGCACGCGGTCGGTTGTGACGTGGGCCAGATCGTGAAGTCGTTGGTTTTCATGGCCGCCGGCCGGCCCGTGGTCGCACTGGTCAGCGGCGCCAACCGCCTGGACGAACGCCGCCTGGAAGCGGCCGCCGGCACCCCTGTGACGAAAGCCGACGCCGAGGTGGCGAGGTCGGCCACCGGCTACTCGATCGGCGGCGTACCGCCGTTCGGGCACGCGACCGACGTGCCGGTGTACATGGACCGCGACCTGCTCGGACATCAGGTGGTGTGGGCGGCGGCGGGGCGGCCGGACTCGGTGTTCGAGATCGATCCCGATCGCCTGCGAGAGCTGAGTCAGGCAACCGTGGCGGACCTCAAGGTCATCCAGTGAGCGCAATCCTCATCTTTTGCCGCGACTGCGGAAAGCAGGTCCCGAGCTCGCAGACCAAAGACGGACTGTGCGTCGACTGTCGCGTGCGCCGTTCGGTCGCCGACCTCCGCGACGAGCACGCGCGGCTGTGGCGCAAGCGCGAGCGCTACAAAAGCCAGAACGCGAACACAGAACAGATCGGGCGCCAGATCGCGAGGGTCGAGGACCGGATGGGCCAGCGCATCAAGGAGCTCGTGTCCAACGAGCGCCAGGCCAACGACTACCTGCGCAAGGAGCTGGAATCGGCCCGCGGTCAGCGCTACACGATCAAAGGGGTCTGACTGCTTTGGACACTTCTGGGCAAGTGCGACTCCCCACCCGGGCTCCGCAAGCGGAGCCCGACCTCCCCACGCGGTGGGGAGGCGAGTTTTCACATCTCTACATCCACCTTCCCTTCTGCAAGCACAAATGCGGCTACTGCGACTTCAACGCTTACGCCGGGATGGACCGGCTGATGCCCGACTACGTCGACGCCCTCGAGCGAGAGCTGGCCGCCGCGCGCGAGGAGCGTGATTTCTCGCGGCTGTCGACCGTCTATCTGGGGGGCGGCACGCCGAGCCTCCTGCCGGCGGAGCTGATCGCGCGATTGCTGCGCTTCATCCGGAGCACCTTCGACATCGCGCGGGATGGCGAGATCACGCTCGAGGCCAACCCCGCGAGCACGGACGAACCACGGCTCGCCGCATGGCTCGAGGGTGGCGTCAACCGGTTGAGCCTTGGCGTCCAGGGCTTCGAGCCACGCGCGCTCGCGGTGCTCGAACGCAAGACCGACGCCGCTCAGGCGACGAAAGCATTCACGTTGGCCCGCTCCATGGGCTTCGCGAACGTGAGCATCGATCTCATCTACGCGGTGCCCCACCAGAGCCGGGAGTCATGGGTCGACACGCTCCGGCGCGCGCTCGCGCTCGGTCCGGACCACGTGTCCACCTACTGCCTCACGTTCGAGGAGGGGACGTTGCTCTGGCGCCGTCGCGCCGAAGGCAAGCTGCCCGAGCTCGACCCCGACCTGCAGTGGGACCAGCTCGACTCCGCCGTCGCAGAGCTGGAAGCCGGCGGGTTCTTCCGTTACGAAGTCTCGAACTGGGCCCGGCCCGGGTTTGAATCGCGACACAACCTTGCGTACTGGCGCTGCCGGCCGGTGTACGGGGGCGGCGCCGGCGCCCACTCGTACGCCACCGACGGAACGCGCGCCTGGAGATGGTGGAACATCGCTCGACCCCGCGAGTACATCGAGGCCTGCCCCGCGCCCAGGGCGGACGGCGAGGAGCTGCCCGCACGCAAGGCGGGCGCCGAGGCCCTGATGCTCGGCCTGCGCACCGCCGAAGGTGTCGCGCCGCCCGACGGCTTCGAGGATGAGCTCGGCCGGCTGGCGCTGGCCGGATTGATCGAAAAGGTCGACGGCCGCGTGGCTCCGACCAGGCGCGGCATGGATCTGCACAACCAGATCGCGTTGGCGGTACTGTAGTCAGCACTCTCGTCGGGAGAGTGCCAAATAGCATGGAAAACAGAAAGCAGGCCATCCTGCGCGCGGTGGTGCAGGAGTTCACGAGCAGCGCCGTGCCGGTGGGCTCCCAATCCCTGCAGAGCCGGTACTTCGTCAACCTGTCTTCGGCCACGATCCGCACCGAGCTCGCCGAGCTCGCGGACCTCGGTTACCTGGCCCAGCCTCACACCTCGTCAGGCCGTATCCCGACCGATTCCGGCTATCGATATTTCGTCGACTTCCTCATGGACCTGGAAGAGGTCCCAGAGCGGGTGCGCATGTACATCAACGAAGAGCTGCGGCACGGGACCGCTGACGTGCAGGGCCTGGTCGAGAGGGTGGCGATGACGACCGCATCGGTGACGCAGAACGCTTCCGTCGCCAGCGCGCCCCACGGCTCCCAGGGCCGGATCAAGCACGTCGACCTGGTTTCCCTCGAGCCGAAGGAAGTCCTGTTGATTCTTCTGCTCGAAGGCAACCTGCTGCGGCAGCAGGTCGTCCAGGTCACCGACGACGCCACCCAGCCCGCGCTGACCCTGCTCGCCTCGAGGTTCAACGAGTCACTCGTAGGGAAGTCCGGCGAGGAGGTGCGCAGGCACTACGACAGCACTCCACTCGGGCTCGAGAAGGAGCTCCTCGACCGCATCGTCGCCGCGCTCGCCCAGTACGAGCAGGGCGCTGAGAACCTGGTCGTCCACGATGGCGTGCGCAACCTCCTGCGCCAGCCCGAGTTCGCCGAGTCCTCGCGCCTGCAGCAGGTTCTCGAGGTGCTCGAGGAGACCCGCTACCTGACGGTGTTGCTGCGGGAGCTCATCGGCAACTCGGATATGCAGATCGTGATCGGCTCCGAGAACGCATCCAGCCAGCTGCAGGGATGCGCAGTGGTGCTCACGACCTACGGCCCGTCGAACCAGCTCAAGGGCGTGCTCGGAGTGATCGGGCCGACGAGGATGGCATACAGCCAGACAGTGGCGCGATTGCGAGCGGTGGCGTTGAGCGCAAGCGAGCGCATGGCGGAGCTCGGGGTTTGATCTCGGGGCCCACTGCGGTATCAATCCAGGTGCGATGACCACTCGTAAGTACGCGCACGAACCCCACGAGGGTGAGCGGCCGCCCGAAGCCGCGGACGCCGCGGCCACCAAGCAGGTGGCGGCGCTCGAAGGCAAGATCGCGGAGCTCGAGTCGAGCGCGGCCGAGGCCAAGGACCGGTACCTACGCCTGGCGGCCGACTTCGAGAACTTCAAGAAGCGCGCGCGCCAGGACCAGGTCGACACCATCCAGCACGCATCCGCGGAGCTGATCAACCGGCTGCTGCCCGGCCTCGACGACCTCCACAAGGCACTCGAACACAGGCCGAAGGGCATCGACACCTCCTGGCTGAAGGGCGTCGAATTGAGCGTGCGCAAGCTGGAGGATGCCTTTGGCGCTCATGGCCTCGAGGCGATCAAGGCGGTCGGCGCTCGTTTCGACCCCAAGCTGCACGAGGCGGTCGGTCACGAAGAGTCCCTCGAGCATCCCGAGGACACGGTGGTGGCGGAGCTGCGGCGCGGCTACCGAATCCGCGACCGCGTGGTGCGGCCCGCGCTGGTCAAGCTGGCCCGTCCGCCGGCTCTTCCCGCCGATGCGGACTCCGACCCAGACGGCACCGCCGACCAGGCCTAACCGCACAATTTAGGGGTGGCCGTCAAGCGCGACTACTACGAGGTCCTCGGCGTGGGCCGGCAGGCTTCGCCCGAAGACTTGAAGCGCGCCTTTCGCAAGATAGCGATGGACTCCCATCCGGACCGCAACCCCGACGACCCGGTCGCCGCCGTCCGCTTCAAGGAAGCGAGCGAGGCGTACGCGGTGCTCTCGGACGCCGGCCGGCGCCGCAGCTACGACATGTTCGGACACGCCGCGGTCGCGGGCGCGGGGCCGGCGGTCGACTTCTCGGACATGCCGTTTGCCGACATCTTCGACACGTTCTTCGGTGGCGGCGGGCGCTCTCGGAGGCAGCGTTCGGATCGGGGCGACGACCTCCGCTACGACATGACGATCACGTTCGAGGAGGCGTTCACCGGCCTCGAGAAGCAGATCGATGTCCCGCGCCTGGCCACCTGCGATCGCTGCTCCGGCAGCGGCGCCGAGCCCGGCACCGGAACCGACGCCTGCCCAGGCTGTGGCGGCTCGGGGCAGATCCGGCGCTCCCAGCAGTCGATCTTCGGCTCCATCGTGACGCAGACCACGTGCCCCACCTGCCGCGGGGCCGGCCGGCTCCTGAAGAGCCCGTGCACGCAGTGCCGGGGGCAAGGCCGCACGTCCGTCACCCGCCGGCTCGCCGTGCGGATTCCGGCGGGAGTGGACACCGGTTCGCAGATCCGGATCAGCGGCGAGGGTGAGGCCGGCACGCGCGGCGGTCCCCCAGGCGACCTGTATGTGGTGCTGCGGGTGAAGGCGCACGCGCACCTGGCGCGGCGAGACCAGAACGTCATTTACGAGCTCCGCGTCAACATGGTGCAGGCGGCGTTGGGCGACCGGATCGAGATTCCCACGCTGGACGGCCCGGTGGAGATCGCGATCCCGTCGGGCACCCAGCACGGGCAGTCTTTCCGGCTCGCCGGCAAGGGCATGCCGGACGTGCGCGGTGGACGGCGCGGCGACCAGTACGTGCTGGTGCAGGTCGTCGTCCCGAAAGACCTGACCGCGGAGCAGAAGGCTCTGCTGCGCAAGGTCGGCGGGCTCACCGGCAAGCCGGAAAAGGTCTCGAAAGGCTTTTTCGAAAAATTGCGTGACGCGATCTCTTTAGACGGGTAGCAATTCGCCTATCCGGTTATAGACTTCGCTGCGCGATTCGTGCGTAAGAGGGTGGAAGGGAGGAAGGTGCGCAGCGCGCTCATCGCGACGCTGCTGGTGGTCACGGCCGCCTGCGCACGCCCAGTTTCCACCGCGCAGCCCCCGCCGGCGCCGACGCCGTCTCCCTCGCCCACGCCGACCACACCGATGGCGCTCACGGCGACGGCGCCTTTCCACACCGGCGAGGTGGGCGTTGCTTACGCCCCGGTGGCGTTGTCGGCGACCGGAGGCGTCCAGCCGTACACCTGGTCGGTCGTCTCGGGCGCGTTGCCGGGCGGGCTTTCGATTGGATCCGACGGCACCGTTTCCGGAACCCCGACCACTGCCGGCACCTTCGGCTTCACCATCCGGGCCGCCGATTCCGGCAACAGCATGGTTACCATCTCCGGCTCCTTTTCGATTGCGGCCGCGCTGTCGGTGAGCCTAAGACCGGACTGCGCCACCCAGTGCTCGGTGGAGCTCGGCTGTAACGTGTGCGGCTCCTTCGCCGACCAGAGTGGGGGCGTGGGCCCGTACTCCTACGCCCTGACGTCCGGCCAGCTTCCTGCCGGCACATCCCTGTCCGGCCTGTCCCTGACCGGCACCTTCGTGGGATCGAGCGGCTACCTTCTCTTCACAGCCCAGGTCACCGACAGCCTGGGAGCGACCGCTTCGGTCACGCCGAAATTCTGGCTGTACGACCACATCTCCCTCGCGAGCGGTACCTGCAGCGGAAATTACATCACCGGTTGTTCGGTGCGACTTCCGTACTCCGGCGGGATTGGCACTCCCTCCGTGCAGTTGGTGAGCGAAAGCCGGAACCCCAACCAGGGCTGCTGGACACCGACCGCAACGCAGCCCCCACCTGGGTATGGGCTGTCGGTCAGCGGCGGCTATGTAGTCGTTTCAATCCCCAATCGCCTGCTCCCTGGCTATGGTGCGGTCTGGACGCTGTTGCTGACAGACCAGGGACTGTGCGCGTCCGGCGCGTACTGCACGGCCCCAGTCGCGACCGTCACGATCGGAGTCCAGTGCGGCTAACCTCTCAGCCAACTCCCAGTTTCCAGGCATAACCTGACGGCTTCCGGGGTAGTTATTTCGGGGTAGCAACCGAATCGGGCTGTAGCCCCGTACCGTATAAGGGAAGAAAGTGGCAAAAACAATCGACCTGGAACTGACCCGAGCCGAGGTGGAGGTGATCGAGCTGGAGGCACGCCTCCGGGTCGTCCCCATGAACGACAACCAGCTTTCCGACGCCCTCAAGGCCGCCCTGGTGGCCAAGAAGGAGCGCCTGCAGAAGCTGCGCACCCAGCACGCCGCCGCCGGCCGCCCCAACCGGGGCGCCGAAGACAAGGCCAACCAGCCCCTCCCGCTTCACGCCACCCGGCGGCCGCCGCTCAAGCGCTCGGTCCCGCAGCGCCCGAAGGCCAAGTCGACCAAGTAGCGGTCTGCGCAACGGGTTTCGGTCTCGAACGTTATCGTTCGCGTGGTGAATGTGGCCTACGCCCCGAGCGCGGCCCGCATGCTGGTAAGTGTCGGCTGAGAGGAACCAGTCTGCGGGCAAGCCCGCGGGCAACCCGTTCAGCCTGATCTCCGGGACCTGGCCTGGCGCAGAGCCGCCGCGGTCGATGCGGCTGGTCATCGTCAACGGCATCGCCGCGGCAGCCATCATCGTGGCGGTCGGGTTCCGCCTCTGGGAGGCCCACCTGCCGCCGAACGCGGTGCAGCAGGAGCTGGTCCTCATCGGGGCGGGGCTGGTGTTCGCGGTCATGGCCATCGGCGTCCGCGCGTCTCGATTGGACTCCAACCTCCGCGTCCAGCTGCTGATGATGGTGGTGAGCGCCGTGCTCACGGTGCTGGTCCTGGGAGTGGCGGGGCCGTGGCTCGGCGACGACCTGCCCCCGCTGGCGGCCGCGGTCTTCGCCGCCATCCTCCTGTTCTTCGAGCTCGGCCTGCACGCGCGGCATTTCGCCTACATGTTTGCCATCGCCCTCGCCGGTGTCGGCGCGCTCTGGATCTACGCGGTGACCTCGCTCATGGTGTCGTTCGGCGCGATCGCCCTATGGACGCTGGTGCTTCTCGGGCTGGGTCTCCTCGCCTTCCTCACGCGGCGCGCTGTCGACCGCGACCTCAGCGTGCAGGTCGATCGCCAGGCTTCTCTCCTGCTTTCCCTCAGCGACCTCGGCGAAGGCCTGGTGATCACCGAGGACGGCCGGTACGTCGCCAGCAACGACGCATACCTGAAGCTCACCGGCTACATGCAGGACGAGCTGCGCGCGATGCCTTCGTTGATCGAGCTTGCCCCTGAGGAGGAGCGTGAGGCGCTGGCGGCCAACCTGTCGATCCGGTTCGACACCGACGCGGCGCCGGTCCGATACCGGGCCGGACTGATCAGGAAAGACGGTCATCGATTGCAGGTGGAGGTTGCCATCCACCGCATCGTCGCTGAAGGCCCGCACCGCCTGCTCGCCCTGGTCAGCGACATCACCGAGCGATACCGGGCGGAGCAGGCCGAGCGCGAGAGCGAGATGCGTTTTCGCACTCTTTTCGAGCAGGCCCAGGCCGCCATGTCGTTCGCGGGCCTCGATGGCACGATCATGTCGGTCAACCCGGCCTACTGCGAGCTGCTGGGCTACACCGTGGACGAGCTCAAGAGCATGTCCGTCTACGACGTCACATTCCCCGACGACGTCGCGGCCACCAAGGAGGCGCATCGCCAGATGATGGCCGGGGAAACATCCAACCTTCGCTTCGAGAAGAGGTTCCTTCGGAAGGACGGCCATCAGGTGTGGGCGGACGTCGCGGTCCGGCTCGTGCGGGACGCCGGCGAGAAGCCGCTCTATTTCCAGACCGTGATCATCGACATCCGCGATCGCAAGCGTGCCGAGGTCTTGCAGTCCGCCCGATTCGCTGTGACGCAAGCCCTCCTCACGTCGCCCGGTTGGGACCGAGCGGCGCCTCGCGTCCTCGAGGGGCTGTGCGAGACCCTGGACTGGGAGCTCGCCGAGTACTGGGAGGTCGATCTGGCGCGAGAGGCGATGCACTTCGTCACGTCATGGAAGCGCCCGGGCCGCGACACATCCGCCTACGAGGCCACCGCGAAAGACGCCGCGTTCCACCGCGGCGAGGGCCTGGCGGGGAAGGTCTGGGAGTCGGGCGCTCCGCTAGCGATCACCGACGTTGCGGCCGACGGCTCAGGCCGCTCCGCCGCGGCCCTGGCCGTGGGTCTCAAAGGGATCGTCGGTTTCCCGGTTCGAAGCGGACGGCGCGTCGTCGGCATGATCTCGCTTCATACCTGGGCGCCACGGCCGTTGGACGATGGGCTGGTGGCGGTCATGAACGACATCGGGTCGCAGATCGGTGAGTTTGTCGAGCGCAAGCGTGCCGAGCTAGCTCTGCAGGACAGCGAGAAAAGAACCCGCTCGGTCCTGGACAACGTTTCGGACGGCCTCGCGACGCTCGACCAGAAGGGCGTGATCGAGTCGGCCAACCCGGCCGTCGTCAAGCTTTTCGGTTACCCCGAGGAAGAGCTGGTCGGGCAGCCGGTCGACATTCTCATGGCCACCACTCACCGCAGCGCGTTCGTCAACTACCTACAGCGGCGCCTCAAGCTCGATCTGCCGGCGAGCGGCGCGCACGACACGATGGGCAAGCGTAAGAACGGCAGCCTGTTCCCGCTCGAGTTCGTGGTCAGCTCGATGCACGTGGGCGCGCGCCATCTCTTCATCGCCACCATGCGCGACATCTCCGAGCGCAAAGCACACACCGACGCGCTCGAATACCAGGCTCTCCACGACGCGCTGACCGGGCTGCCCAACCGCAGCCTGTTCGGCGACCGCCTGCGGCAGGCCCTCCTCTCGGCCCGGCGCAACCAGCGGATGTTCGGCGTGCTGCTCCTCGACCTCGATCGGTTCAAGGACATCAACGACGCCCTCGGCCACGACCGGGGCGACAGCCTGCTGCAGGAGGTGACTGCGCGCCTGCGCGGTGTGCTGCGCGCCACCGACACGATCGCCCGACTGGGCGGCGATGAGTTCGCGGTGCTCACCACGGACGCCAAGCATCCCGATGACGTGGTTTCCACCGCCCGCAAGATCCTTGCCGCGCTGGAAGGTCCGTTCGCGATCGGCGATCAGATGGTGGAGACGGGCGCCTCCATCGGGATCGCGCTCTACCCGGTGCACGGCGATGACCCGGGCACGCTTCTGCGCCGGGCCGACGTTGCGATGTACGTCGCCAAGCGGTCAGGCGGAGGTTGCTCGCTGTACGCACCCGAGCAGGAGGCCCAGAGCCTGCGCCGGTCCGGCCTCGCCGGCGAGCTGCGCCGTTCCATCCCGCAGGGCGAGATGACGCTCCATTACCAGCCACAGGTCTTGCTGGCGACCGGCACGACCTACTCGGTCGAGGCGCTCGTCCGGTGGAACCATCCACGCGAGGGCTTGATGCCTCCCGACCGATTCATCCCGATGACCGAGGAGACCGGCGTCATCCACCCGCTGACCGCGTGGGCCCTCGACACCGCCCTGAATCAGCTCTGCCGCTGGCTCGAAGCGGGAATCGACGTTTCGGTGGCGCTCAACGTGTCACCTCGAATCATCGAGGACCACTCGCTGGAGGAGATGGTGGCGCAGGCGCTGGCCGCGACCAGGGTGGAACCGCGGCGGCTCACCCTCGAGATCACCGAAGGCGTGGCCATGGCCGCGGCGGCGGCCAAGGCCCTCCACACGCTCAGCGAGATGGGCGTGCGCCTTTCGCTCGACGACTTCGGGACCGGCTACTCGTCCCTTCTTTATCTGATGCGGCTCCCGCTGCACGAGATCAAGATCGACCGCTCGTTCGTCGCCGGGCTGGGCACCGAGCCGGATTCCGGCGCCATCGTCCGCTCGGCGGTCGGGCTCGGCCACAACCTGGGCTTGCGGGTCGTGGCGGAAGGAGTGCAGGAGCGCACGGCCGAGGCGGTCTTGATCGAAGCGGGCTGCGACATGGCCCAGGGCTTCCTGTACGGCCGGCCGGTCGCGGAGGCGGACATGACGGCCCTGCTTTTGACCAATCCCGGGTCGACGGGCGCGGCCACCGCATCGCCGGAGCGCGAGGGCACCCCAGCCTCGTAGTGAAGGCGCTGGTGCTGGGGGCCGGGGGCCTGCTCGGATCCGAGCTCATGAAGCTGCTTCCGGACGCAGTCGGCTTGACCAGGGCCCAGATGTCGGTAACCGATCTGGCGGCTATGAACGGGGCGCTGCCCCACTATGAGGCCAAGGTCGTTTTCAACTGCGCCGCGTACAACGCGGTCGATCGAGCCGAGGCCGAGCAGGATGCCGCTTATCAGGTCAACGCGCAGGGGGCGTTCAACGTCGCGCTTGCCTGCGCGCAGAACGCGGTGCGCCTCATCCATTTCTCGACCAACTTCGTTTTCAGCGGCGCCCTCGACCGCCCATACATCGAGACGGATGAGGTCGATCCGCTGGGCGTGTACGGAAAGTCGAAGCTCGAGGGCGAGAAGCTCACGTCGATGGTCATGCCGCAGGCGCTGATCATCCGCACCGCGGCGCTGTTCGGAGGCGGCGGCGACGGCGGGCGGTTGAGCTTCCCGGAACGCATCCTCGAACGTGCCGCTGCCGGAGAGCGGCTGCGGGTTGTGTCCGACCAGACGGTCAACCCGACCTACGCCCCGGACCTGGCGGCGGAAGCCATCGCCCTGGCGTCGACCGACATGGACGGCGTGGTCCACGTGGTGGCCGGGGGCTGCTCGACCTGGGATGAGCTGGCGCGCGCCACCCTGGCCGGATTCGGGGTGTCGGGAAAGGTCGAGCCCGTGTCCAGCGCCGAGCTCGGGGCGCCCGCGCCACGACCGCGCAACGGGTGCCTCGGATCGATCCGGACCCAGGCGCTACGGCACTGGCGAGAAGCACTCGAAGAGTGGGCCGAGGTGCACCGCAAGGCCTGAGGTGCACCGCAAGGCCTAAAAAAGGCTCGGGCCGGGCGATTTCTCGACACCGGCTCCGAGCTTGGCTGCGGGGGGTGAGGTTCGAAATATTGAGGTTGAGTCCCGGCCCCCATTCCTTTCTGAAGGTCCTCCTGACCGGAACGCCTCGGCACATGATTTTGGCAGAGAACCCAGCGTGAATCAATCCGCCAATGCAAGATTTCGACGACAAACCGACTGCGACACTTTGGAATTACCAAGGGCACGAATTGTTGCCGGCATCGACCCCCGAATGCTTATGATGCGTTGCTTCTGCACACGACTTGCACACATTGCTCAGTTCGAACGATTTAGCACAGCGCCTTGGTATCAGCCGAGCGACAGTTCTGCGCGCGGTCGCGCGGGGACTGCTGAAGCCGGCCCTGGTGACGCCGGGCGGCCATCGCCGCTTCCTGCCTGAGGACGTCGAGGGACTGGAAAGCCGCCTGTCGATTGACGGGCTCATAGGCTCGAGCGAGGCGGCACGTCTGCTGGGCGTCAGCCAGCAGACCTTGAACCGAGCGGTGCGCAACGGCAGCGTGCGTCCCGCGGTGGTCACGCCCGGCGGTCACCGGCGTTTCACGAGCTCCGACATCGCCGAGTCGCGGCGCGCGGCTGCAAACGGCGGAATGACGCACTGATGGCAGCGGATAGTCCGGCCTCACATCCGCGACCGCGTCCCGACGGGGGTCAGCTGGTCTGGTCGATCCTCCTCAACGCGATTGTGGCGCTCGCGATCGTCATCTCGATCATCCCGCTCGCGCTCCTGGTGCGCGGCTTCTTCGACCTGGTCAGGCGATCGCAGGCAGTCTCCGGGGCGGACGTCCTGGCGTACGCGTTTGCGTTCACCGGTCTCTTTCTCGGCGCGATCTTCTTCACTTACGCGATCAAGTACTACCTGGGCACCGCGATCGTGCTGCTCACGACGCTCGTGTCGAGCAACCGCAACGGCAACGGCAACGGCAACGGCAACGGCAACGGGCATTCACACGCGGACGGCAACGGGCACGCAGCCGGCCTGAGCCGTATTCGCGGCGGCAATGGGAACGGCAACGGTAACGGCAACGGGTACCACATCGACCTCGGATACCACCCATTCGTGTCGATCCACGTGGCCGCCTACAACGAGAAGCGCGTCATCGAGCGACTGCTCACGTGCCTCGAAGAGCTTGACTACCCGGAGTACGAGGTGGTGGTCGTCGACGACTCGAACGACGAGTCGTTGCAGATCCTGCAGAAATGGCAGGGCAGGCCCCGCTTCAAGATCGGCCACCGCAACAGCCGGCTGGGATTCAAAGGCGGAGCGCTCCGCGAGGCTCTCGCGGCCATGGATCCGCGCACCGAATACGTCGTGATCTTCGACGCCGACTCGATGCCGTTCCCCGACTCGATCGAGCGCTTCCTTCCCAACTTCTATCAGACCAACGGCGACAAACAAGTCACGCGGCGCGAGGACGTGGCCGCGGTCCAGAGCTATCAGTGGCACGTCCTCAACAAGTCGGAGAGCTGGCTGACCGAGGCCGTGCGCGCCGAGTACGCCGGCAGCTACATGGTCGAGCGGCCGTTCCAGGATGCGGTCGGCTCCCTGAAGATGATCGCGGGCACCGCCTACATGATCCGCGCGGACATCCTGCGCGAGGTCGGTTGGGGCACCAGCCTGACCGAGGACTGGGAGCTCACGCTCAAGCTCTACGCGCGTGGCTACAAGGTCGCGTACACGCCGTGGGCCGAAACTCCCGCTGAGTGCGTGAGCACATTTGCGCGGCTCGCGCGCCAGCGCATGCGCTGGGCGGAAGGACACACGTTCAACGTGCGCAAGTGGTTTCTGCCGATCATGCTGTCGGCGTTTGTCCGGCCGTTGGAGAAGGTCGAGTTCCTGTACGACGCCGCCTACTACCTGCAGGCGGCGCTCTTCGTGGTCGGGACGCTCAGCTGGCTGCTCGCCGAAATCTTCTTCCACGCGCACATCCCTGGGTGGACCGCGGCGCTGGGCTGGGCGCTCGTCTTTTCGAACATCTTCGCGCTGCCGCTGATGAACCTCGGCGGTTTGATCCTGGAGGATGCTCCGAAGCGGGACCTGCAGGGCGTGCTCGGCGCCCTCGTCCTTTCTTTTGCGTTGGTTCCGTTCCAGGGCTGGGCCGCGATTAAGGGCCTGCTGGAGAAAGAAGAAGGGCCGTGGTTCCGCACGCCGAAGACCGGGATCATCACGGACCCGGTCAAGCACCTGCGCCGGCTGAACCTGCTCCGGCGCTGGCTGCTTGGGCCGCGCGCCGGCGCCTACGCACGTTCGCATATGGCGGCCGTGGATCGATCGAGCCCCACTTCCGGAGCCTCGACCAATCGCCCTTCAGAGGCGCGCGGGCCCAGGTCGTGGTGGGGAAGGAGGGTCGCGGAATCAGGCGGGCTGCGCTCCGCGCGGTGGATCGGATGGTTCGTGGCGTCGGCGTTGTTGCTGGCATTCGGGGCGCTGGCATTGAGCTCGGCACGAGTGCAGACCGTTCACGCTGCGGTCAGCCCGCTGTACCTGCACGGAACCGGCGCCGCGCCATGCGCGGCTCCGACGGCGATGGACCAGACCGTCGGCCTGAAGACGCCGGCGGCGAACGTCTGCAGCATCCAGTCGACCGCCGGGGGTGTCACGACCGTCTGGTCATTCAGCAACCTACCGCTGCAAACCGTGGCTCCGGGCGTGTGGGATTTCACGATGTACTGGACTGGGGGGACCGGCAATACCAACGACACGGTGACGGTGAGCGCCGGCGTCTCACCGACCGCGAGCTGCGTGGGGTTTGTCGCGACCATCCCCAATGCGCCCAGCACCTGGACCACCACGTACGGTTCGGGGGGAGCTCAGACCACCAGCCCGTTCACCGTCAGCACGAGCGCCAGCCAGCTGGCGCTGGTCATCCCCGCCGGTGGTTCGTTGTGCCTGCAGGTGGTGCTCACGCACACCACCGGCGGCAGGCCCTTCATGACGTTTGACGGTGTCGCCGGTCTTGCGGACACTCGACTGACTCCGCCCACGAGCGTCGTTCCTGAATCCTTGATCGGGTGGCTCGGCGTGGCTTTTGCGATCCCGCTTCTCACCCAGCGCCGGCGCGTGCTGTCGTTCCTGAGGTCCTGGAAATGAGGCGGAACGATCGGGACGCCGTCAACATGACTTTGCTGGCGATGAGCTGCGCGCTCTTGATGCTCCTGCCGCTGGTCACCACCTTCGACGACTTCCTCACCTCGTGGGCGCTGCAGCTCGGCGTCAACAACCCGCTGCAGGCGATCGTGCCGGTCGAGGCACGAATGGTGGTCAGCCTGCTGGGGCTCATTGGAGTCCGCGCGGCCGCCGCGGGCAGCGACATCGTGGTCTGGGACGGAGCCGGATCGATGCATACGCTCTTCATCTCCTGGAACTGCATCGGCTGGCAGAGCCTGCTCCTGCTTGGCATGACCTTCTTCTCGGGCTTGCGAGGCCGGCAGCCGATTGCGTTGAGGCTGCAGGTGATCGTCATCGGGGTCTGTGGGACGATGCTTCTGAACCTCGCGCGCGTAGCCCTGGTGGCCGCGCTCGAAGCGACGTGGGGACACCTGCCCGCATTGATCTTTCACGACTACGGCGGCACCATCCTCGTGATCGCCTGGCTCTTCCTTTTCTGGATCGCTGTGCACCGCTGGATTCTGGTGACTCCTGCTTCGAATGAAGCCGACGTGGTGACCTCATGAACAAGTGGGTTCGCGGAGTCCTTCAGACAGCGTTTGCGTTTGTCCTGGTCGTCCTGTGGCTGCGCACCGTTTCGCCGAGCGAGATCCTCAGCCACGCGAGGGTGCACAGCTGGGCGGCGGTGGTCCTGATGCTCGCGCTGTTCCTCGTCACCAGCCTCATCAGGGCGCGGCGCTGGCTCGTGCTCCTGCGCCCGCTGGCCCCGGTGGGCATGGTGCGCGCGTTCGCCATGAACGCCGCAGCGAGCTTGCTCAACTACGTCATTCCGATCCGCTCCGGCGATGCCATGCGTGGCTGGTGGCTGTGGCGGCGTCATCGCGTGCCGCCCGGGTCGGCGCTGGCCACGGTCGTCATCGACAAGGCCTGTGACCTCGCGGGAGTGGCGGTCGTGCTCGCCGCATTGGAGGTTCTCGCGGCGGCCGGCGTGGTGGCCGCACCACGCGGTCTCCTGGGCGCGGCTGCGCTCGCGGTCGCTCTGCTGTCAGCCGTGCTTGGCACGGCTCTGCTTGGTCCGCGCGTAGCCCGCTCGCCGTTGGCGCGCAGATTGCTGCCGGAGCGCCTCGCGGCGGGCCTGGCCGGACAGGCATTCGCGTTTCGAGCCGGGGCCAAGGGCCTGTGGACGCCGGCGCTCGCCGCGCGGCTGGCCGGCCTGACCGCCCTCGCCCTGCTCATCGACGCCTTCAACTTCAGCTTGCTTTTCCTGGCCGTCGGCGTCCCGGTGCCGACGGTCAAGGCGATGGCCGCTTACCCCGCTCTGTTGCTCGCTTTCGCAGTGCCGGCCGGTCCTGGATACGTGGGCAGCCTCGAGGTCGCGGGCTCGCTGGTGCTGGGAGGAGGGCTCGGCCTCAGCGCGGCGGTGGCCGCCGGCGCAATCGTGCTTTACCACGCGATCACTGCCGGCTACGCCCTGGTGCTGGGGTTCCTCGGCTTCCTCCTGGTCGGCGGGCGGCGCCGCGCGCGGGCAGCCGGGCCGCGGCGCGTCGCGGTGTTCCACTGCGGATTCACGTACTCGGGCGGCGGCGAGCGCATCGTGATCGAGGAGGTGCTCGGCCTGCGCCGGCGTGGGTTGGCCGTGGAGTGCTACGCGCCCACAGTCGATGCCTCGCGCTGCTACCCCGATCTGATCGGCGAGGTGCGCGTGCGTACGTTCCTGCCCCAGCTGCCGCGGTGGTTCCCTTTCCGAGAGGCCGTGCAGATGGCTGCAGCGTCGCTGCTCATGCCGCTGTACGCATGGCGCTTTCGCGGCGTCGACGTGATCGTCGGGTGCAACCAGCCGAGCGCATGGATCGCCTGGTGGGCGGCGCGGCTGATCGATGTGCCGTACGTCGTCTACCTCAATCAGCCCAACCGGCTGGTTTACCCGCGCAGCATCGACCGTGAGACCGGCTGGGTGGCCAACGCCGACTATCGCCTTCTTGCCGCGGTCGTCTTGCGTGCAACGAAATTCGTGGCGTGGGCGGACCGCCGCTCGGTGCAGGAAGCAGACCAGCTGCTGGTCAACGGCGACTATATCGGCGACATCATCCGCGGCATCTACAAGCGTCAAGCGGTCGACTGTCCGGCGGGGTGCCACGTGGCGTCGTCGGGTTTTCCGCTGGCGGTCAAGTCTCGATTCTCGGGCGGGCTCACGATCAACGGCTATCCGATCAGACGCCCTTATGTGCTGCTCACCAACCGGCACTATCCGCAGAAGCGGTTCGACCTCGCGATCCGCGCCATGGAAGAAGTGCGCAGGCGGCACCCGAAGGTCCAGCTCGTTGTCCCCGGACCCTCCACCTCGCACACCGCGACGCTCAAGAGGCTCGCCGCCGACCTCAAGCTGACCGACGCGGTTTTATTCCTCGGCCCTGTCACCGAAGAGGAGCTGCAGAAGCTCTACGAAGGCGCAGCGGTTTACGTCTACCCCGCGCCCGAGGAGGACTTCGGGATGGGCGTCATCGAAGCGATGGCCAAAGGCGTGCCGGTGGTGGCGTGGAACCAGGCCGGCCCGACGGTCACCGTCGGACCGGGTACGGGTCACCTCGCCGAGCCCCTTGAGGTGGCCGATTACGCCGGCGGGATCGCTGGGTTGCTCGACGACCCGGCCGCCAACCAGGTCACCGGCGAGCGTGCGTTCGAGTGGGCGCGCCGATTCGACTGGGAGCGGCATCTGGACACCCTGGAGGGTTCGATCCTCGAGGTCGCACGCTCGCACGATCAGGTGGCCGCGGAGGCGCAAACGGCATGAGACTTCTGCCGAGGATCCTCCCCACCGAGGAAGAGGAGGATCTCCGGCTGGACGAGCCCGAACCCGCGCCGGCGCCGAAAGCGGCCCCCGCCGCGCGGGTCAGCCCGTGGCTCGTGAGCGGGGCCGTCGCGCTCATCGCCGCGATCCCGCGCCTTCTCTATCTTTTCGTTTTCACCGATCCCGAAAACCCCGGCCTCGGCGCGTACAACGACGTTTGGCACCACTGGCAGATTGCATATCTGACCAAGGAGATCGGGCTCTCGGCGCCAGGCGGTCCGCGCTTGTGGGACTTGAAAGGCCTCGACTACTTCTGGGGCGTGCTCCACCCGCTTCTGATGGTCGCGGTTTTCGACGTCACCGGATCGATCGACATCGTCTTGAACCGCCTGGTCAGCATGGTCTTCGGCATCGCTGTGGTCGTGCTTCTCTTCCACATCTGCCGGCGGTACTGGGGGACCCATGTCGCCCTCGGCAGCGCACTCGTCGCCAGCCTTCTCCCGACCAGCGTCATGAACGACACGTCGGGGATGCTCGAACCGTTGGGTGTCGCGCTGTGCCTGTATGGGATCTGGGCGTGGGGCCGGCAGCGCGGGTTCTGGTCGGGGCTTGCCTTCGGGCTGGCGACGATGGCGCGCGCCGAAGCCTGGCTGTTCAGCCTGGGCCTGGTGATCGCAGCGTTTCTCAGGCGTCAAGACTGGCGACAGCGCGGACCGCTCGTGGCCGGCTTCGCGGCCGTGATGCTGCTCTACATGAAAGTCCTGCTCGACCAGACGGGCAACGCCGTCTATCCCTTGTGGTGGAATTTTTTTGCCAACGCAGTCGGCAAATGGGAGTCGACGCCCGTGACCGCGTCGCAGGCCGGCGTCCGTCCGTTCCTCGGGATCGCGCTGGTGGTGGCGCTGGTCGGGCTTGGGCTGGCGCTCTGGAAGCGACCGCCCTCGTACATGCTGCTGACCTTTGGGTTCGGCTACTGGGTGTTCGTTGCCGGCATGCTCGGCTTCACGTCGTATCTCGCCAGCTGGGTCTGGTGGATGCCGATCACCCGCGTGTTCGCCTTTCCTTATGTGTTCGCCGGCGTGCTCGTGGTCATTGCCCTTTTTGCATGGGCGGGCCGGCGCGCGGGCAGAATGGCGGCTCCACTTGGTTGGACAGCCGTGGTGGGAATGCTGCTCGTCTCACAGCTGAGCTGGATACCGATCGCCCAGGTCTTCGGTCCGACCGAGAACGAATGGCACGCAACGCTCGCGGCCAGCCGCCAGCTGGGCGCCTGGTACAACACGCCGCCATACCAGGGCCACTCGCTCGCGGTGCCGCCTGACCGCCCGGATGTGACCTACGGCCTGGCTCGTTTCGGGGGAGTCGAAGGCAAGCACCTGGTCAGCGAAATGTACGATCCGTTCGCGTACCTGCCTGCCGGCTACAAGTACGACGAGCACCCGGACGCCGTGAACACCCTCCTCGAATGCTGGCTCTACAAAACCGACACGCGGCTGATGGCCATGCCCTCCGACAATGCGAACTACGCGCTCATGCGCGAATACAACCCGGCATGGTTCGCGCAGCTGGGGACGATGGACAACACCGGCTGGCTTATCTACGGCGTGTCCGCGCCCAACCCGACACGAACGACGTGCGAGGAGGCGGCACGGGCAACGAGCCTCTGACGTCCACGGCGTCTTTCGATTACGAGGCCAAGCGTTGGGGCGCGGCGCCCTTGCGCGCGCGGCCGTGGTTCATGAACGGCCTCAAGCTGCGCTACCTGCTCGCCGACCTGAAGCCGGTTCACGGAAAGGTCCTCGACGTTGGTTGCGGCGCCGGTTCGGTGGCCAAGGCGGTCAAACGCGAAAGACCGGACCTCGAGGTGGTGGGGTGCGACGTCAGCCGCTCGGCGCTGGCAGTGGCGCAGGCATCACCCGAAGGCGTGGAATTTCGCCCTGCGCAGGCGGAGCAGCTCCCCTTTGGCGCTGGGGAGTTCGATTTCGTGTGGATCTTCGATGTGCTCGAGCACGTGGAGAAACCCGAGCCCGTGCTTCGGGAGGTGGCCCGCGTCCTCAAGCCGGGCGGAGGGTTCCACATCGTGCTTCCGCTCGAGGGTCAGCCCCGGACCCTCTATCGCCTCGTCGGCTGCGGCACACGGTGGACCGCCAAGGTTCGGCACGGCGGCCACATCCAGATCTTTTCCGCTCAGCGCTTCTCAGGCCTCGCGTCGTTTTGCGGCCTGCCGGTTACAGCCACGCGGTGGAGCTACCACTTCCTGCTGCAGGCCCTGGACATCGCGTACTTCACGTGGCTGGACTGGCGGGGCCCTGTCAGCGGCTCGGTCGAGGACATGGCGGCGTCGCGCGGCGGGATCCTGGGTGCGGCGCTGAAGGCGGCGACCGCGACAGTGGCCTGCCTGGCCTGGGCGGAGGCGCGTGCGCTGCGCGCCCTGCCCGGGGGATGCGGCCACTTCACGTGCGTCCGCCGCGGGTGAGACGAAGAGCCGCAGTCGCGCTGGGCGCGGTGCGTGGAGTTGTGGCAGCGACCGTCATCTTCGCGGTCGCCTACGTGTTGAGCTGGCAGATCCTGTACTCCGGTCCCGTCGGCAACGACATCCTCTACCACCTCCACCTGGCCCAGTGGGTGGATGCAACCTTCCCCAACCTGGGCTGGTGGTACCGGTGGGACGACCACGGCATCGCGTACCGAGAGGGCTATCCGCTGGCCGCCCACTGGCTGGCGGTGGCGATATCGCGGCTCGGTGCCATAGACGTCGCGAGCGGCATGCAGGTGGTCGAGTTCGCAACCAACCCGCTGGGCGCTCTCGGCATCTACGTGTTCTGCGCGTGGCGCCTCCACCGGCCGCTCGCCGGCCTCGTCGCCGGGGTGGCGTACCTGCTCAGCCCATTCACATGGACTTTCCTCATCGAGTGGGGCTTCTTCTCCAACCAGGCGGGCACGGTTCTGTTCATGCCCTCGCTGATCGCCCTCGACATCTTCTTCGACGAGTGGGAGGCAGGCCGGCGGGGATGGAAGTACCGCGTGGCGGCGGTTGGCGTAATGGGCCTGGTCGCGCTCATGGGTTTCGTATCGCCATTCCTGCTCGGAGCCGCCGTCGCCGCCATCGTCCTCTACGTCGTCGCGATCAGGGGCGGCGGCGTCGGCAGACGAGTGCGGTGGCTGCTGATTGCGGCCCCTCTTCTTCTGGGAGGCACGTTTCTTCTGACCGCGTTCTGGTCGCTGCCGCAGCAGCAGTATCTCTCGTTCATCGCCACGCGAGTGCCGCCGCGCGCCTTCGACCCGGCCCTGTTCCAGGCCTTCGGTCTCGACCAGATACTGGCGTTGCACCCACTTCGACCCAACGTGCTCTTCGACCGGATGGCGCTGAGCCCGGCTGTATCACTGCCGGCCGTTGCGGGCATCGTCTGCGCGATCTGGAACGCGAAGGCGCGCACACTTGTGGCGCTCGTGGGGTTTGGCCTGCTGGCCATGACCACCACCACGCTCGACGCACTGACTTGGGGACTACCCGTCTTGCCAAATCTCGTCCATACCCGGGCGGGTGTGATGCTGGTCCAGTTTCTCGTGCCGGTGCTGGCCGGCCTTGGGGTGAGCGAGGCGCCTTCGCAGGTGGGTGTGTGGCTGGCGGCCCTCTTGCGTGCCGGCGGCCGCGGCCGCCGGGTCGGCGCCACCGTCTTGATTGGCGCCGCATTGGCGCTCGAGCTCGTCGGAGTCGCCCACTACGCCAGCTGGGTCGATGGCAGTCCGAATGCGCTCGCTTACGGCGACTTCCAGCCCGATGTCAATGACATCTGGGCGCACTACCCGCCTGGCAATGCGCCTCCAACGGACCTGGCCTCGCAGCTGCTCGACCCCGCCCAGTGGCGACCGCCGCAGGTCGGGTGCTTGATCGGATCCTGCTCCAGCGGTTCGGGGCTGACTGCATATCGCGGCTTGTTCAACTCGCCGCCGCAGCGCGCGGTGTTGGACGCCCACGTACCGCTGCTGCTGATGAACTTTCGGGACCTGACCGGCGGCAGCCAGGCGTACACCTACAACTTCCAGCTGCCTGCATCACCGGAGCTGGACAACTGGATGCTGGACAGCATGCTCAATCACCGCGGCACGACCGTGAAGGCCGAGATGTCATCTGCGCTGGGGATCGATGCTGTCGTGCTCGGCTCGACCCAGGAAGGTGAGGGCGCGGACTACCAGGCTTTGGGTTGGCAGCAGGTGAGCACCTCGCCGTTGACATTCGTCAATCCGTCGCCATCAGGCCTGGCCACCGAATGGCCGTCAGGCAACGCGGTGCTGGTGGTCGGCAGCGATCAGCGGAGCAGCTCGCATCCATACAACGATCTCTTCGAACGCGCCACCACTGGGATGATCCCATTCACCTCAGGCTGGCTGGCGCGTGGACAGTCGCCGTACGTCGACGACTACACGACCGCGGAGCTCGCTCGCTACCCGGCCCTGATCCTTCTCGGTTACCGCTACCACGACCAATCTCGAGCCTGGGGATTGCTCGACGAGTACGTCCGCAACGGCGGGGCGCTGTATGTCGAGACAGGCTGGCAGTACGTCGACCCGGACTGGAACCTGGGCTCACCGGCGCCTTCGATACTGCCGATCGGCGAGCTGCGCTGGGGTGCCCTCGACCCGACGGCGCCGGTCATCGTCTCGGGCTCGGAGGCACTCGGGTGGGGATCGATGGCTTACGGTTCCGCCGGCGCCGGCTGGGGCGCGTCGAGTGCAGGCTCGGTGAGGCCTGGAGCGGAGAGCCTCGTCAGCGTCGGCGGGCGCGTCGTCGTGGCCCGAGCCAGCATCGGGCGTGGCCGCGTCGTGTGGAGCGGCATGAACCTCATCGCCCATGACGCCGGCGCCGGCTCTACGACCGAAGATCAATTCGTCTCCGACCTGTTCGCCTGGCTGCTCGGCGAGTTCACAGCCGAAGTGCCACCGCAGACCGATCGAATGCCGACCTGGTTGGACGGTGAGCAGGCCCAGATCGACCTGGCGCGAGCCCAAGGACCGACGTGGGTTCTCTTCAAAGAATCGTTCGCCCCCGGCTGGTCCGCGGAGTTGCGCTGGCCGAGCTCGCCAGGTGTGGCCGCCGGCACGCGCGAGGTCCCGATCACGGATGGAGAGCTGGACATGATGCTGGTCCAACTCGATTCCGTGCCTGCCGGTGCGCAGCTTGTCTTCACCTATGGGCCGACCGCGAGCGTTCACGGCGCATGGCTGCTCTCGGCGTTGAGCCTGTTGGGGCTGGGACTGTGGGTGATCCGGCCGCGCTGGTTCGGTCACCTGGGCCGCGCGACCGGTCTGGCCTGGCACGCTGGTCGCGTTCGGGTGGCGAGCGTCTTCAGATGGAGCGAGGACGAGGGCTGATCGACCTCTCGATCAGTCGAGAGAGGCGGCCCACGCGGCGAGGTCTTTGAGGCCGCGATCGAACTCGATACGTGGCTCCCAGCCGAGGTCCTTCTTCGCTTTGGAGATGTCGCTCACGTAGTAGGTCTGGTCGCCCTCGCGCCAGTCCGAGAATGAATACACGGGCTTCTTGTTGACCAGCTCGCCGATCTGGTCGATGACAGCGAGCAGCGAGCGCTGGTTGGGCACTCCGCCGCCGACGTTGTAGACCTCGCCACGCGTCTTGTCGATCTTCTCGATCACGGTCTCGTAGAGCGCGCTGAGGTCTCGCGCATCCAGCAGGTCCCGAACCTGGGTGCCGTCGCCATAGATGGTCAGCGGGCGGTCGGCGAGGATCGAATGCACGAAATGCGCGACCCAGCCCTGATCCTCGGTCCCGTACTGATGGGCGCCATAGATGCAGCTCTGGCGGAGCACCACCGTGTTCATGTGGAAGCACCGCGCATAGTCGCGGACGTACTGGTCGGCGGTGCCCTTGCTGCACCCATACGGGCTGTGGAAATCGAGCGGAGTCGTTTCCTTGCACGGACCGCTGTTGTGATCGAGCT
>DASWBB010000050.1:0-1958 GCA_036390875.1 Candidatus Dormiibacterota bacterium | reverse complement strand
CTGTCTTTCGACAGACGCGCGAGCGGCAAAGATCTGCGCTGAGGAGGAGCGCAGACGCGCCCTGCGGGCGATGACAGGCGCAGGCGGCGGTCCCACACTGATCCCCAGGCAACTTTCACCAACCTGAGGAGCAGTGATGACGACCAACGGGAAAGAACGAACCATGCATCTCTCGACCAGACGCTTCAGTCGCGGCCGGATCACCGGCCTGACCCTGATCGCCGTCCTCACGCTCGGGCTCGGCTACCTCCACTTCGCCGGCAGTTCTACGGCCGTCTCCGTGCCTGCCGGCGCGCATGCAGGCCAGCTGACGCTCAAGAACTGTACCTACAACACCGAAAAGGGCGCCTACGCCGCCGACTGCGGAACGCTCGTGGTGCCCGAGAACCGCGCCGACCCGCACTCGCGGCTGATCGCGCTGCCGGTCATCCGGATCCGTGCGCATTCGACACACCCGGGCGCCCCGATCTTCCGTCTGCAAGGCGGCCCCGGCGTCACGAACATGTCGTTCGCAGACGCCAGTCGGTTCACCGCCAACCACGACGTCGTCCTCGTCGGCTACCGCGGCGTCGACGGCTCCGTCCGGCTCGACTGCCCGGAAGTCGAGTCGGCCCTCAATCACTCCGCCGACTTCCTCGGCCAGAAGTCCCTCGATGCCTACTCGAACGCGTTCCGCTCGTGCGCGAAGCGGCTCGAGGCAAACGGCGTCGATCTCGCCGGCTACACACTCCCCGAACGGGTCGACGACCTCGAGGCGGCACGGAAAGCCCTCGGCTACCACCAGATCGACCTGTTGAGCGAGAGCGCGGGCACCCGCACCGCGATGATCTACTCCTGGCGCTACCCGACCGCCATCCACCGTTCGGTGATGATCGGCGTCAACCCACCCGGCAACTTCCTCTGGAACCCGAAGACGACGGACGAGCAGATCGGCCGCTACGCCCGCCTCTGTGCGCAAGACGCGACGTGCCACAAGCGCACCGGCGATCTCGCCGCGTCGCTGAAGCGGACCGTCGCGCACATGCCGAACCGCTGGTTGTTCTTTCCGATCAAGAAGGGCAACGCACGGATCGCCAGCTTCTTCGGACTCCAGGAGACGACGGCGAATGCCTCGCCGCTCTCCGGACCGATGACCCTGGACGCCTGGCTCTCGGCCGCCCACGGTGACTCGAGCGGGCTCTGGTTCGAATCGCTCCTCGCCCAGATCGCTTTCCCGTCGGTGTTTGTCTGGGGCGACCTCGCAGCTGTCGCAATGGCTGACAACCAAGCTGGCGAGCGTTACTTCTCGTCAAGCGAACCCGACCGCGGCTCGATTATCGGCAACCCCGGAACGGAGTTCCTCTTCGGCGGCGGAGGCCTCCTGCACGCATGGCCGGCCAACCCGACCGACAACGAGTACACCCATGTCCAGACATCGAAGGTGCAGACGCTCCTGATCGGCGGCAGTCTCGACTTCGCCACCCCGCCCGAGGTTGCGACCAAGGAGCTCCTCCCCTACCTGCCCAACGGCCACCAGGTCATCCTCGCCGGCCTCGGCCACACAACCTCCATCTGGACCGAGCAGACCAAGGCGAGCAATCACCTGATGAACACCTTCTTCGACACAGGCAAGGTCGACGCCTCGCTGTACAAAGCTCAAGCGGTTAACATCACGCCCGGCTCCACACAGACCGGACCCGGCAAAGCCATCGCCGGCGCGATGATCGGCTTCGGACTCCTCACGATCCTGTCACTGCTACTGATGTGGCGCCGGGCGCACAAGCGCGGCGGCTTCGGGCGCAAGGCGAGCGCGATGCTGCGCTCCGTCTACCTGCTGGTGCTCGGCCTCGGCGGATGGTTCATCGGCCTGATCATCGTGCTGGTGGCTTTGCCGACAGTGCCCCTCAACAGCGAACTCATGGCTGTTCTCTTCATCGGCACGCCGATCGGCCTCGGCACCTACTGGGCCTGGGTCAACC
>DASWBB010000049.1:0-15455 GCA_036390875.1 Candidatus Dormiibacterota bacterium | reverse complement strand
CTTCTGGAAGCCTGCGCACCTGTCCAACGGGCTGGTGGTGGCGGTGGGCATCGACCCCGCCTTCCTGTCCAGGTGGTTCGGCGGATGTCGCGTGGTGGCGACGATCACAAACTCATACGGGCTGCACAACGAAGAGTTCGGAGCGCCGATCTCGGTCTGCAGCGATCCGGTCAAGCCGATGGATGAGCTCTGGCCGGAGTTCAAGGCCTTCCACTGAGCTCAAACTGCCCGCCGCTCCTCGCTAGGCGCTGCGGTGGGAGTGATCGGCCAGCGCGCCCACCTTCGCGGCGACGATGCGGTTGCGCAGGAGCCCGATCCCGACGACCTCGGTCTCCATCACGTCGCCTGGGTGCAGGTATTCGGGCGGCTTGCGAGCGAAACCCACACCATCCGGCGTGCCGGTGGCGATCATGGCCCCGGGCAGCAGCGTCATCCCCTTCGATGCCCACTCGATGATGGCGTCGACGGGGTGGATCATGTCCCTGGTGTTGCCGTCCTGTTTGACCACACCATTGAGGGTCAGCCTCAACTCGAGGCTGCGCGGGTCAGGCGCGTCGTCTTTGGTCACCACCCAGGGTCCGGTCGGGCATGAGCGATCGAGGCTCTTGCCTTTGAAGTACTGGCCGCCCCACCCGTTCTGGACGTCACGCGCGCTGACATCGTTCAGCACGAAGTAGCCGAACACATGATCCATGGCATCTCCGCGCGCGATGTTGGCCCCGCGCTTGCCGATCACGACGCCAAGCTCCACCTCCCAGTCCATCTCGTCGCTGAAGGACGGATCGATCGCGATGTCGTCGTACGGACCGGTGATGCTGGTGATCGCCTTGGTGAAGATCGTCGGCGGCTTGACGTCGCCGTGCTCCGCGGTCTCCTCGGCGTGCTTCTGGTAGTTGCGACCCATCGCGATGATGTTGCCGCGGGGCGCATCCAGCGGAGGCAGCAAAGTGAGGTCGCCGAGCGGCAGCCCGCGCCCTGCACCGGAAGCCGACTCGCGCGCCCGCTCGAGGCCGGCTTCACCCGCATCGATCAACGCGAGCAGGTCGTGCGCGACCTGGCTGAGGTCGACGACCTCGTCTTCGTGCCCTGGGCGCAATGCACCCAGGCGTGCCTCGGCTTTGTGCCGGAACATCAGCAGCTTCATGTTTCCTCCAGTCTTGATTCGTCCGTCGTCGCCAGGTCGGTACCCGCACCCAGGAAGAGCTCCTCGAAGTCCTGTCGCTTGACGAGGTCGGCCGGCCGGCCTTCCAGGCGAACCGAGCCCGACACCAGAACGCTGGTCCAGTCGGCGATCCGCAGAGCCGCCCGCGCGCGCTGCTCGACCAGCAGCACCGCTTTGCCCAGGCCGGCGAGCCGCTTCACATGCTCGCTGAGCAGGGTGTCGGCCAGCTTCGGCGAAAGGTTGGCGGTCGGCTCGTCCAGGATGAGGACCCTGGGGTCGAGCATGAGAACGCGCGCGATGGCGAGCATCTTCCGCTCGCCTCCGCTCAGCTTGTCGGCGCGGCGCTTGAGCATCGGAGGCAGCTGCGGAAATACGGCGCCGACCTCCAGCGCGCGGGCCCTGACCTGCTTGGCATCCAGCAGGTAGCCGCCCATCTCGAGGTTCTCCAAAACCGTGAGCGGCTCGAAGATGTCGTTGACCTGGGGGACATAGCCCACGCCGCGGCGAGCCAGGTCTTCGGGCGCGTGCCCGGTCACGTCGTCGGCCCCGAGCAGGATGCGACCGCTGTCCAATTTCAGGATCCCGACCAGGCTTTTGAGAAGCGTGCTCTTGCCCGCTCCGTTGGGCCCGATGATGGCCACGACCTCGCCGGGTCCGACCGAGATCGTTACGTCCCGGATCACCGGCACGCCGCCATATCCCGCCGTGATGCCCTGCGCCTGCAGGCTCGGGGCGGGCCGCGCCTCCACGTGCGCCAGGCTATCCGACAAGGTAAGCGTCAACAATCTCCCGCTGCCGCCTCAAGCTCGACATGGTCCCGCTGCCGATGACTTTGCCCTGGGCCATGACGACCACCGTGTCGCACAGGCGCTCCACCATGTGGAGCTCGTGCTCGACCATCAAGATGGTCAGGCCCTCCCTGCGCAGGTCCTCCAGGTAGTGCTGGATCTCCAGGACGATCTTCGGATGCACTCCGGACATCGGCTCGTCCAGGAGGAGCAGGCGCGGCCCGAGCATGAGCGCCCGCATGATCTCTATCAGTCGCTTCTGTCCGCCACTCATCGTCCCGGCGTAATCGGACTCCTTCGCGCTCATGCCGAACCGCTTCAGCAGCGCACGCGCCTGCTGGACGAGGCGCCGCTCGTCCTCGATCCAGTAGCCCCTGCCCCGTAGCGCCCCGAACAGGGAGTCGCCGCGATTCTTGGGCGCGGCGACGAGCAGGTTCTCGAGCACAGTCAGGCGCGCGAACTCCGAGGGCAGCTGGAACGTGCGCACGAGACCGTGTCGTGCACGCCGGTAGGCGGGCCAGCTCGTGACATCCTGGCCATCGAAGAGGATGGCGCCGCTGGTGGCGGGCAGCGTGCCGGCGAGCACGGCAAGGAACGTCGACTTGCCCGCACCGTTGGGACCGATCAGGCCGGTGATCTTCCCCACGGGCACGTCGATGGAGACGCCGTCAACTGCGTGCATGCCCTCGAAATGCCGGTGGATGTCGCTCGCGGCCAGCATCGGCCGTTCGGCGGTGGCGAGCGGCTGGGGTTCGGCGAGCATTCCTAGTCTTCGAGCGCGGGCGCGCCCTCGAACACACGGCGCGCCTCCGGGTGCACGCCATCCGGGCGGAACCACAGGAACCCGATGATCAGCAGCCCGATCGCCACCCACTGGAGGGCCGGGATCAGGCCCGGAGGTCCGAGGTTGGCGATGGCCGGGTCGTTGTTGAGGAAGCGCGTGACCTCTTCGAATCCGACCGGCACGAGCAGCGCGCCCAGGATGGCGCCGATGTTGCTGCCCCTGCCCCCCACGATGATGGCGGCGAACAGGACGATCGTTTCCGGGTAGAGCCACACCGAAGGCGCCCATACCTGGATGAATCCGACCAGGATGGCTCCGGAGAGCCCGGCGATCACACCGCCGACGATGAAGATCGTCATCTTCAGCTCCACCGGGTTCTTGCCGATGGCGGTCGCCGCGAGCTCGCGCTCGCGCATCGCCCGCAGAGAGCGGCCGTACGGGGAGTTGACGATCCGATTGACAAGGAAGAGAGTGAGCACGACGCAAACGGCCGTGATCCCGACGTAGAGGTACTGGTACGACTCCGTGTTGGGGTCGATACGTTCCGACAAAGGCGGCGGCACCAATGCAATGCCGGCCGCGCCGCCCAAGAACTTGTCGGCGTTCGTGATCACCGTGTTCGCGATCACGGACAGCACCAGCAGGGCGATCGCCTGGTAGTCGCTGCGCAGCTTTCTGAGGACCACGAAGCCGACAGGGATCGCGAGCAGGCCGCCCGCGACGGCGCCGCCGATCCACGGGATCGGGAAGGTGAGCGAGTACCCGCCGATGTAGTGCTGAAAGCCACCGTTGGCGGTATCGGGCGGCATCGAAAGCACAGCCGCCGCGTAAGCGCCGACTGCCTGGAACACGATGAAGCTGAAGTTGACGATGCCGGACACGCCGAACTGGAGGTTGAGCGCCAGGCAGGCGATGATGTCGATCCCCGCGTAGACGAGCAGGTTGGCGGCGTAGTACGTGTTCATCCAGCCGCCGCCAGCGCGCCGCGCTTGGCCAGCAGGCCCTGCGGGCGGAGGATCATGACCAGGACGAGGATGCCGAACGCCACGACCTCCTTGTACTGGGGCGACCAGGCTGCGGCGCTCAGCTCTGTGATCAGCCCGATGAGCACTGCCCCGAGCATGGCGCCGTAGGGCTGCCCCGCCCCGCCCAGGACCGCCGCCGCCAGGATGGTGATCAGGAAGGCGGCGCCGTTGGCGATCGCGAAGGAGTCGGAGTTCAACGCGGCCACCACGCCGGCCAGCCCGCACAGCGCCCCGGTGATGAGCCACACGGCGTCGATGACCCGTTGGGTGGGAATGCCGCAGTTGCGCGCCAGGGTCGGGTTGGCGGCGGTTGCGCGCATCGCCTTGCCCAGCCGCGTGTATGCGAGCAGGGCATGGATGGCGAGCATCAGCACGATGGCGACGCCGATGACGATGAGTTGATCCCTTGTGAGCGCGATGCCGCCCAGGCGGATCAGGCCGCCAGGGTCCTCCTGATAGGACCTCGGGTAGTACCCGACGATCGGGATCAGCAGGTTGGCGATCATGGCCGAAACGGCCAGGGAGACGATGACCATGCCGAGATGAGAGGTGCCCTTGCGGAGGAACGGGGCATAGAGGATCCGGTTCAGCAGGAACGAGAAGACGGCGCCAAACAGCGCGCCGGCGACCATCCCGGCCCAGATGCTGATGCCGGCCCGGTTCAAGTAGTACGCCAGGTACGCAGACGAGATCATCACCTCGCCGTAGGCGAGGTTGATCATGTTCGTGATCCCGAACTGCATCGTGAATCCGACCGCCGCGATCGCGATCACCGACATGCTCACCAGGCCGAAGCCGAGCGCCGCTACGAAAAGGTCCACGGCGCTCGGCTCCCTCGAGTTTTGGTGGTGACTAGCTGCCCCCTGCCGCGATGATCGTCGAAGTCTGGTCCGGGGTCAGCTGACCCACCTGCACCTCGTTGCCGTCCTTGTCGTAGGCGACCAGGATGTAGCCGGACTGCGAGTTGTTCCACTGGTTGAAGTTGTTCTGTCCCCCGGCCCCCTCGAAGCGGATGGACTTCCCGGCTTTGATCGCCGCGACTCCATCCTTATATGTGTTGACGACCGTCGCGCCGGTCGAGCCGTTGGCGATGTCGATGATCTTGGCGTTGTAGACGCTCGGGTCGGAGCTGTTCGTCGCGACCATGGCGAGCGCGGTCATGATGATGCCGTCGTACAGGTGTAGCGTCGATCCACGCTGCTTGTACTTGGGCGCGTCCGCAAACTGGGACGCCGACGCATTCAGGTTGGTCAGGAACTCGGTGTACGCAGCTCCGGAGAACGTGTATCCGAGGTCAACACCTCCGTAGTACTTGAGAAAGTCGGTGATGCCGATGGCGTCGCGGACCTGCTGGAACCACACCGGGTCGATGGTGGCCGAGGTGCCGAGGAACGGGATCATCTGCCCGCCGTTTTGGGTCTTCACTTCCTTCAAGTACGTACCGGCGGCGCCGAGCGCCTCGGTGAAGATCACGTCCGGATGCGTGGCCAGCATGGCGGCGACCTCCGTCCGGTACGACGAGGCCGTGAGCGAGATCGGCTGGTTGATCGCGATGGTGCCGCCGAGCTTGGTGAAGGCATTGGTCGCGGGCTGGACGAACGCCTGCGAGCCGATGTCGTTGCCGAACACCAGCGCGGCCCTCTTGTAGGGCGTATGGCCGGGTCCATAGAGGGCGCTGCCCACCATCGCGTACGCGTCATACACGTCCGCCGGCACCAGCCGGTGGAAGTACTTGGCGGTGGTCTTGTTGAACTCCGACTGCCCCGTCATGCAGAACATCGGGATCTTGGCTCGGTCGATGATGGGCACCACCGAGGACGCCTCGTCGGACGTGCAGCCGACCACGGCCATCAGACCCGTGGTGCTCGCGATCATCTGGTTGGCCGCCGGCACGGCATCGGCCGGCTCGCCGCGAGTGTCGAACTTCGAGCAGCTGACCTGCCGGCCGCCGACGCCACCGTTGTTGTTGATGGAGAGCGCCGCCGGCAGGCACGCGGCGTAGTACGCCGGGCCGAGGCCCGCGTCAGCGCCGGTGAAGGGCGCGATGACCCCAACCACCAACGCCCCGGTGCCGAGCCCGTTGCCGCTCGAGGTGCTGCTGCCGCACGCGGCCAGGATCACAATCGCGCCGACGGCGAATACGAATCGTGACGGCATGAACCTGCTCAAAATCGTTCCTCGCTCCCTGGCCGTAAGGCTCACAGAATTGATCACCCACACGGGGGATTGTCGACATTATTAGCGATAATCTAGCCGATGGCAAGGAGCGAGCTTGGCCGGCCCGCGCCGGCTCCCGAGGTCGGCCCCGATGTCTATCGGCGCCTCAGAGAGGGAATCATCGCCGGCCGCTTCCAGCCCAACGAACGTCTGGTCGAAGCGAACCTCTCCCGGATGCTGGGCGCCGGCCGCACCGCCGTTCGCGCGGCGCTCGTGAGGCTCGACCAGGAAGGCCTGGTGACCCGCGAGCACAATCGCGGCGCGCGCGTGCGCCTGGTTTCGGACCTGGAGGCGCTCCAGATCGAAGAGGTCCGCGCCGCCCTCGAACGGCTGCTGGCGCGCCAGGCCGCGGCCAAAGCGACGGCGACCGACATCAGAGAGCTGCGGCACGTGCTGGTCGACATGCGCAAGCGTTTGAGCAGCGGGGACGCGATCGGCTACTCGGAGCTGAACCCGAAGTTCCATCAGCTCATATGGGCCACGGCGCGCAACCCGACCGCGGGCCGGCTGGTGGGCACGCTCAAGTCACAAAGCCTGCGGTTCCAGTACCAGACGATGTTGCGCCCGGGAAGGCCGGCACGCTCCCTGCGCGAGCACGAGCTGATCTTCAGCGCCATCGTCGCCCACGACCCGGAGGCCGCGGACTCGGCGATGCGCGACCACCTCGAAGAAGTCATCGAGACGCTACGTTGGGCGATCGGCCACAAGAGCCGGCCGCCGCGGTGGCTACCCGATTAGCGTCGACTGCAGGAGCTTGACCGAGGAGTAGAGCGTTCGGAGATGCGGGACCGGGAGGCCCAACCGGTCGCCCAGCTCCACGACCGAACCGGTCAGGGCGTCGATCTCCATCGGGCGGCCCGCTTCGAGGTCGTGCAGCATGGAGGTCTTGTGGTCGCCCACGCGCGCGGCGCCCTTGATGCGCTGGTCGATGGACAACGAGATCTCGATCCCCACCCGGCGCGCCACGCTGTCGACCTCCAGCATGGCCGCGCGCACCACATCCGCCACCAGCGGGGACTCGGCCACCTCGCCGAGGGTTGCTCGCGTGAGGGCGCTCAGCGGATTGAAGACGGCGTTGCCCAGCAGCTTGAGCCACAGCTCGGAGCGGATCTTCGGCTGGACCGGAGCCTTCAAACCCGCGGTCACAAGCGCCTGCGAGAGCTCGACGCAGCGCGGGCTCCGGCTGCCGTCGAGCTCGCCGAGCGAGAAGCGCTCGCCTTCCGTGTGGCGCACGATCCCTGGACTCACGAGGCTGGTGGCGGGGTACACGACGCACCCGATGACCCGCTCGGGATCGATGGCGCGCGCGACCACGCCGCCGGGGTCGACGGTCTCGAGGTGGATGCCCTCGAGCTCGCCGCCATGGCGCTGGAAGTACCACCACGGGATCCCGTTCTGGGCACTGACCACCGCAGTGCCTTCGCCGAGGTTGGCCGCCATTCGCTCCGCCACCGGGGGCAGGCTGTGCGCCTTGAGGGTGACGAAGACCGCGTCCGCGTCCCGCATCGCGGCGAAATCGTCGGTCGCCTCCACGTGCACGGTCCAGTCCCCGCCGGCCTCGATGACGCGAAGACCTGAGTCTTTCATCGCTTTCAGGTGAGGGCCGCGGGCGATGAGGACGACATCAACGCCGGCACGCGCAAGGCGGGCCCCCAGGAATCCACCGATCGCGCCCGCGCCGAGGACCGCTATCTTCACGCGTGAGTGAGCTGTTCGGCCACGAACCGGCGCTGGACCTTGCCCGTCGGCGTGCGCGGGATCGACTCGACGACGTGCAGCCGCCTGGGCACCTTGAAGTCCGCCAGCCGCTCGCGGCAGTAAGCCTGCAGCTCTTTCTCGGTCGCGGGCGCGGCCAGCACGACTGCCGCCGCGACCTCCTCGCCCCAGGTGGGATGGGGGACCCCGAAGGCGACAGCCTCCTTCACCGCGGGGTGGCCCTCGAGCACCTCGTCGATCTCGCGAGGCGCGATCTTTTCGCCGCCACGGTTGATGAGCTCTTTGATGCGGCTGATGAGCCGCAGGTAGCCGGCGTCATCGAGCGTGCCCTGGTCGCCGGTTCGAAACCACCCGTCAACGAACGCTTCGGCGTTGGCCTGTGGGTTGTTCTCGTACCCGTGCATCACGTTGGGCCCGCGGATGACAACCTCACCGGCGGCGCCGGTCGGTAGGGCAGCGCCCGCGTCGTCGAAGATGGCGATCTCGACGCCGGTGCCGGGGCCGACAGAACCTGCGTAGCGAGGAGCGGGCGGCAAGGGGTTCGACGACATCTGGTGACTCGCCTCCGTCATGCCGTACGCCTCCAGGACAGGGACGCCGAAGCGCTTCTCCATCAGGGCCATCAGTGCCGGCGAGAGCGCGGAGCTGCACGAGCGGACGAACCGCAGACGCTCAGTGCCCGCGGGTCGATCCTCCTGCAGCCGGGCGAGGACGAGCTGATGCGGCGTCGGCGAGGCTGTGAACCAGGTGGGGCGATGAGCCTGCATCAGCGGCCAGAAGCCCAGGGGGCTGAAGCGTTCGGGCACGACCACAGTGCCGCCTGCACCAAACGTCGCGAGCGCGGAGGCGAGCAGGCCGTGCACATGGAAGAGCGGCATGATGCAAAGAGAAACGTCTTCAGGACCAAGCTCGTAGGTGGCTTTGATGTTCGCCACCGAGGCGGTCAGGTTCGAGTTGAGCAAAGGGACCTTCTTCGGCCGGCTCGTCGTCCCGCTGGTGTGCAGCACCAGTCCGACGTCCCTCGCCGCCGACAGGTCGAACGAGTCGCGCGGCTTGCCGCCGGCGCCGTTCAGGTTGAGGCGGCCGTCGCCATCCAGGCCGGCTTCGATCACCTTGCCGCCGGCAGGCATTGCCTTTCGGGCCGCCTCTGCCTCGCGGGGCGGCACGAGCAGGAAGCGCGCGCCGACATCTGCGAGGTAGAAGCGAAACTCCTCCTCTTTATATGCGGGGTTGAGCGGGCAAGCGGTCGCAACCATCGAGGCGGCGAGAAACAGCAGGATGGCTTCCGGACCGTTTGGGAACACCATCGCGACCCGATCGCCCGTGCCGACGCCCTGAGCCGCCAGCGCATGAGCCGCCTCGTCCGCGAGCTCGCGCAGGCGCCCATAGCCGAGGGAGACTCGGTTGGGAACGATGAGCGCCGGGTGGTCGGATGCGCCTTGCTCGAGCAATGCAAACAAGGTCGAGGACGCCACCACTTTCAGTCTCGCACAGCCCCGTGTTGCGACACTTGTGCCCGATGGCAGCTGACACGTCGATCGCCAGGCTCAACCTCGCCGGTAACGCGCTGACGCCCGGAACACAGCGAAGCTGGTGGCTGCGCGAGGCGCTGGCCGCGGAGCCCGGATCCGATTGCCCATCCCTCACCACGGACGTCAACGCCGACGTCGTCATCGTCGGCGGCGGGTTCACCGGGCTGTGGACCGCCTACTTCCTGACCGAAGCGAATCCCAACCTCGGGGTCGTGGTCCTGGAGCAGGACATCTGTGGCGGCGGCCCGAGCGGGCGCAACGGCGGGTTTGCGAGCGGATGGTGGGACGAGCTCGACAACCTGGTGGCTCTTTTCGGAGCCGAAGCTGCCGTGCGCGCGTGCCGGGCGATCTCGTCCAGCATCGACTCCATCGGCGAGTTCTGCGCAGCTCATCGGGTCGACGCGTGGTTCAAGAAGGCCGGCTACGTGTACGCGGCGACGGCGGCGCAGCACCTCGCGGTGGGCGAGCACATGGTTCGCCTGGCGCGCGAAGTCGGCGCCCCCGACGAGTTGCGACAGCTCACCGCGGCAGAGGTCCGGGCCAGATGCGATTCGGCTTCGTTCCGGGGCGGTGCGTTCATGCGCGATGGCGCCTCGGTGCAGCCGGCGCGCCTGGTCCGAGGCCTGCGCCGTGTCTTGCTCCAGCGCGGGGTGACGATTCACGAGGGCACCACCGCCAACCGATTGGAGCCCGGTCCCCCTGCCCTTGTGGTCACGCCGAACGGCACCGTGCGCGCCGGACACGCCGTGATCGCAGTCAACGCGTGGGCGACGCGATGGCCGGAGCTCCGGCGGCGGCTGGTCGCATGGAGCAGCTACATCGTCCTCACGGCGCCGGCGCCGGAGCGTCTCGACGCGATCCACTGGACCGGCGGAGAGCTCGTAAGCGACCTGCGCACCTCGGTGCGCTACTTCAGAACCACCAGTGACGGCCGGATCGCTTTTGGCGGCGGCGGCGGCCGGGCCGGCACTGCGATCGGCGAGTCGTTCACCCACGACTTCCGCGCCGTGGTAGAGGCGGCTCAAGGTCTGCGTCTACTCTTTCCTACCTTCGCCGACGTTCCGATCGTCGACGCGTGGGGTGGGCCGATCGATGTGTCGCCCACGCACCTGCCGGCGTTCGGCAGCCTGGAGCCGAACATCCATTACGCGCTCGGGTACACCGGGAACGGGGTCGCGCCTTCGCACCTCGCGGGCCGCGTGCTCGCCGATCTCGTCACGGGAGCCGACAATGACGCAGTGCGGCTGCCCATGGTCAACGCCAGGGCTCGAACCTTTCCGCCGCAGCCGCTGCGCGCGCTCGGCGCGGCCATGGTGCGCAGAGCGATCATCGCCAAGGACACCGCCGAGGAACGCGGCTCGAAGCCGAACCGACTGGCGGCCGCGGTCGCGGGCGTCCCCCGGCGGATGGGATATCTGCTCGGGCCTTGACCCTGGCTAGTCGACCAGGCCGAGCTCGCGGGCCTTGACGGTGGCCTCGAGCTTGGAATGGACGTCCAGCTTGTGACCCAGGCTGCGAATGTGCGTGCGCACCGTGGCGTAGCTGATGCCCATCCGGGCCGCGATCGCTCGGCTCGATTGGCCGGTTGCAACCATGCGGAGCACCTCACGCTCGCGCGGGGTCAGTCTCTGCACTTGCTCGGAAGTCGCCTTGCGCTGACTGAGCAGAGTCGCGATCACCTGCGGCGTGAAGAGGTTGCGGCCGCTCGCAACCGCCCGGATGGTTTCCATGACCTCGGCGGCTGCGCGCGATTTGTGTACGAACGCGCTGGCTCCCGCTTCCATCGCCGCGATGCGAACGGTATCGCTGTCGTCGCGCGACAGGAAGATGAGCTTCGCATCCGGGCGCAACTCGCGGATGCGGGCGCCGGCCTCGGCGCCGGTGCCATCGGGCAGACGGTAATCGAGCAAGAGCACGTCCGGCGCCTGCTCCACGGCCCGCTCAACGGACTCCGCCAGCGAGCCCGCTGTGCCGACCACGATCATGTCGGGCTCGCCTTCCATCAAAGCGGCGAGTCCATCGGTGACCATCTGGTGGTCCTCGACGATCATGACCCGAATCGGGCGTTCAGTCACCGCCACTATGTGTAGCTGCGCATGTGGAGGCGGACCACCGAGCCCGCCTGCAGGCAGCGGATCTGCACCAGGTCGCATACCTGGTTCGCCAGCCAAAGACCCCGCGGAGCTTCAACGGCGACGCCCGGTCGCTCCCGTCCGACCAGCGGCTGGTCGATTCGACCCTGGTCGCGGATCTCGCATATGAGCGCGCCCGCGTCGCGCCAGATCCGCAGTGCGCCCCTGCCCCCGCCATGGCGCACGCTGTTGGCGGCCACCTCGTGCGCGACCTGAACCAAGTCTTGCGCCCGCGCAGCGTCGAGGCCGGCGCCGCTTGCGGATGCAGACACAAGGTCTCGAACAACGCTCAAGCTGCCCGGCCCGAATGAGAACTCGTGACAACCGGAAGGCACCGGGGCAAGTGGAGCGTCGAACGGAGCCGCCGAGGCGTCGACGCCGCGGAAGGCGCCACTCTCTCGCTGGGTGGTGCATTCCGTGACGAAGGGGTGGCTGTGCAGCGCTTCCTCCACCACCGCCGGATCCAGGGCATCGATGTCATAGGGGCACAGGAGCCACATGGGAGTCGCCGGGCTCAGTGCCACATTGAGGAGCGACTCGTGACGCTGGCACTCGACCAGCTCGTCCGCGCTGCGACCGGGCCAGATCGGCTCGCCTATGCCTCTGATCGAACGACCCTCCGCCGTGTGCTGATCGACGAACTCTTGCCAGAACGGGATGATCCGCGCTGGATTGGCGCCGACGACCGCCATGTCAGCAAACACCACGGCTGCGGCGTCGGCTCCAAGGTCCGCGCGCAGGAGGTCGATCTTTTCGGCGCTCGTCGCCACCAGGACCGGCTCCCCCGCCTCGATGCCGCCGCGGACGAATGGCACCGTCCGGCTGACGAAGTCCGGTATACCCGCATAGAGAAGGGCATCGTGCTGGTAGCCCGTGCGTGGCGGCGACCTGTCGCTCACTTCCTCTCCATTCCGCAGTCGCAGAGCTGCAGGCTTGGGAGGTCCCCCCAACCCACCAGCATCATCACCCTGTGCAGAGCCCGAGGCAGGCCGTGCAAGACCAGGCGACGCCGGCCGCTCTGGGCGGTCGATACGAGGGCGCGGATCCCGCTCACGTCGCAAAACTCAACCTTGCTCAAATCGATGTGCAGGTCGCCCTCGCCGCTCAGCAGGGGCGCCACCGCGCCGGCTACCGAATCGGCGTTGAAAAGGTCGAGAACGCCGGCAAACGTGAGGCCGTTGGGCGGCACCGTGTGCCGGATCACAAATTGCTTGTCCGTGTACAGGGGCTCCCCCTCGTGCCACCCCGCCATCGGCTGCAGCTCGCCACCCCCAGCGCTCCGGACCAGGCTCATGCGCAACCCCGCGACCGGACGTCGCCAACGCCGATCCAACCGCACTTCCTCAACAGCTACTCAACTCCACTTGGTGAATTGGGCTTCGGCCAGAATCTATAGCAGGACCGTAGCAGGGTCGCCGTAACAATATCTGCAACAATTCTACACTCGTGCTTCTGCACAAATTCTGCATCAATTCTGGCCTTTGGGGCAAGATCTCTGAGATGATTCGGAAGTGAGCGATCAGGAGAACGAGGCGGTCTACAGCATCGGCGCCGTGGCGCGGATGCTCGACGTGCCTACGTCCACGCTCCGCGCGTGGCAGGACCGCTACGGCGTGGTCACCCCCGAGCGGAGCCATGGCTCCCAGCGGCTGTACTCTCGCAGCCAGATCGAGCATCTCCGTTTCATCAAAGCCCAGATCGATGGCGGGGCCAGCGCCGCCGACGCCCACCGTCTCCTGGCCCAAGCGCTGGGTGGCGGTCGGGTCCCGGCCATGAGTGAGCCGATACGCCCGCAACAGCCGCTGATCCTGATCGCCGAGCGGGACCCGTACGCGGCCGAACTGGCCGAGTACTTCCTCCGGACCGAGGGCTACGACGTTTGCACCGCGATGGATGCCACCCAGGCGAGGTTGATGTTCAACGAGCGTTCCCCCGAGCTGGTGGTCATCGATCTGCTGATCTCGGGCGGCGCCGGCTTTCGACTCTGTGGAGAGTTTGCCGCCAAGCCCGGCACTCAGGTCCTGGCGGTGTCGGCCCTCGACAGCGCGAACGAAGCGATGCTCGTCGGTGCCGCCGCGTTCCTGCACAAGCCGCTCGATTCGCTCCGCCTGGTCTCCGCCGTCCGAGACCTGCTCGGCACCAGCGCTCTCGCTCGTCCTGCGGTCCGGCCCCGCATCACCAGTTGAACGACCGGCTTTCGAGCGGTCTGCCCCGCCTGGACCTGGTCCTCAATGGGGGGCTGCCCCCGAACGCGATCAACATGATCATCGGCGTCCCGGGCAGCGGGAAAACAATCCTCTCCCAGCAATGCGTCTTCCGCAACGCCACCGCCGAGCGGCCCGGGCTCTACCTGTCCACGGTGTCGGAGCCTTTCGACAAGATCGTTCGCTACGGGCAGTCACTCGAGTTCTTTGACTCCGGGGCGGTGCGCGACGGCCGGGTCGTCTACGAGGACCTCGGCGGAATTCTCGTCAAGAACGGCCTGCCCGGCGTCGTGGCGGCGGTCGAGGGGTACCTCAAGGAGTTCCGGCCAGGCATCGTCGTGATCGACAGCTTCAAGGCCTTCCATGCCTTTGGGAAGAGCGAAGGCGACTTCCGTCAGTTCCTGTACGGCCTGTCGAGCCGGTTCACGGCCACCGCCACCACAGCCATCTGGGTGGGCGAATACGGGCGCATGGAAGCCCAGGCGTCGGCGGAGTTCGCGGTTGCCGACGCCATCATCGCGCTGGACCTCAAGCGCACTGCCGAGCGCGAGGTCCGGGTGCTGCAAGTGCTGAAGCTGCGCGGGAGCGGCTTTCTTTCGGGCGAGCACACGTACCGCATCTCGGCTGCCGGGCTCGACGTTTTTCCGCGCCTGGCCGACGCGCAGGACCGCTCCATCTATGAGCTCAGCGCCGAGCGCGTTTCCACAGGCGTCGCCGCCCTCGACGACATGCTCGGCGAGGGGTACTGGGCCGGAGCTTCGACGCTGGTGGCGGGTCCTTCGGGTGTCGGCAAGACCCTGATGGGCCTGCACTTCATATTCGCCGGCGCGCGAGCCGGCGAACCGGGCATCATGGCCACTTTCCAGGAGAACGAGACCCAGCTCGGCAGAATCGTGCGCAGCTTCGGATGGTCGGTCAAAGACAAGGGCGTCCACGTCCTGAGCCGTAGCCTCGTCGACATGTACATCGACGAGTGGGTCTATGAGCTCCTTGACCTCGTCGACGCCACGGGAGCCAGGCGCATCGTCATCGACAGCTTGGTCGACCTGATGTCTACAGCCGGCGATCCGGTCCGATTTCGTGAGTGGATGTTCTCGCTGGTCCAGAGGTGCACGCGTCGCGGGATCAGCCTGATGATGATCGTCGAGGTGCCGGAGCTGTTCCAGCTTCTGCGCATCTCCGAGCAAGGCCTCTCACTCTCCCACCTCGCCGACAACGTCGTTCTCCTTCAATACATGCGCGACGGTCCACGCCTTGCGCGCACGGTCACCTTGCTCAAGACGCGGGCGATGCACCACCAACCCGTGGTGCGCCGCTATGAAATCACCGAACAAGGGTTCCAGCTCGGAGGTGAGGCCGTCGAACTCTGACGGCCGCGGTGGCGTTTGTACATGCAGACGCGCGCGTCGCTCATGGCCGATTCGATTCTCGAAGGCCAGGCCCTGCCGGCCATCATCCGCTCTCGAAGCTGAGGCGGCCAGCCATGTCAATACCGCAATTGCATGACCGAACAATCTGCCATCTGTACGGTGACCGCATGGCGCAACACCACATACGCTCGAGGTGTCTGTCGCATGTTCTTGGAGGACGTTGACAAGAGCCGATGAAGCTTCTGATCCGCGTTTGGGCCAGAGATGAGCGACCGCCACCGGCCTGAGACTGTCGGCGCCAGGGAGGGAGCCAGGTCTCGAAGCGCGGGCCGGGTGCTCCTGGCCGTTGATGATGCCGCTTTCGCGGACCTGTACCGAGAGACACTCGGGTCGGTTGGCTGGCACGTTGACGTGGTCAATGACTGGCGGTCGGCTTGGGTGCGCCTGCTCGGTTCGCAACCGGACGTCCTCGTGCTGGACAGCTTGCCCGAGCTCAAGCAAACCGATGCGCTCGACCTGATACGA
>DASWBB010000048.1:0-7992 GCA_036390875.1 Candidatus Dormiibacterota bacterium | reverse complement strand
CCATCGCCAGCACCGGCTGGTCCGGGATCTCGAGGCCGTAGACCTTGCGGCCCGGCACGTCCTCATGTGTGAGGACGGCTTCCACGCCGGGCATCGATCGCGCTTCGCCGGCGTCGATGGAGACGATGCGCGCGTAGGGATGCGGGCTGCGCACGGTGGCGCCCCACAGCATGCCGTCCACATGCAGGTCCGACGAGTACGGGAAATCGCCCCGGGTCTTGAGGGCGGCGTCGGGGCGCTCGACCGCGTCGCCAACACGGCCGGTCACGACCAAAGATGGCGCCAGCGCGGGCTTGGCCGTCATGTCGAGGCCAGCCTGCCGGCCGCCAGGTGCACCGCATCGATGATCTTGGCGTAGCCCGTGCAGCGGCAGATGTTGCCCGCGAGGGCTTCCCGGACCTGGACCGTCGTCGGATTCGGCACCCGGCGCAGGAGATCGTGCGTGGCGACGATCAGGCCCGGGGTGCAGAAACCGCATTGGACCGCACCCGCCTCCACGAACGCCGCCTGCACCGGATGCAGCGCTTCGACCGAGCCGATCCCCTCGACCGTCACCAGGTCGCGACCCTCGGCCTGCCCGGCGAGCACCAGACACGCGCACACCAGCGTCCCGTCGAGGTACACCGAGCAGGAGCCGCACTCGCCCTGCTCGCAGGCATTCTTCGAGCCGGGCAGGCCCAGTCTGTCGCGCAGCACGTACAGCAGGCTCTCCCCTTCCCAGACGTCGTCGGCGGTGAGGCGGTGGCCGTTGACGGTGCAGCTGAGCCTCATGCCGAGGCGGCCCGCCGGTACTCGTCCCATGCCCAGGAGAAGCTCCGGCGGGCCAGCACCGCCAGCGCATGCGTGCGGTACGCGGCCGTGCCGCGCACGTCGTCGATCGGCCGCGCCGCGGCAGCGACGAGCTCGCCGAAGCGCGTGAGCGCGCTCGGTGCGACAACCGTGGGCCGCTCCCACAGCCCGCCCTCGTCGAGCACCGCCTCCATGAAGGTCTCCGCCTCGCCCGCCCTGAGCGGAGTGGGCGCTGCCGAACCGATCCCAGTGCCGACCTTGCGACGCTCCGCGTCGATTGCAATGGCCAGGGAGCACACGGCGATCACCATGGCGTTGCGCGTGCCGACCTTGGAGAACTGCTGCGGACCTTTCGCGGGCTCGATGAGGAAGGCCGCGATCAACTCGTCCTTGCGCATCGCGTTGCGCTTGGGCCCGATGTAGAACTCGCGCGACGGGAGGCGGCGGCTGCCGGACGTCGACGCCAGCTCCACGAGTGCATCAGAGGCGAGCAGCGGAGGGTGCGCGTCGCCCGCGGGCGAGGCGGAGCCGAGGTTTCCGCCGACCGTCCCGCGATTCCTGATCTGTGGCGAGCCCACCGTGCGCGAGGCCATCGCCAGGCCGGGCAAACGCTCGCCGAGCTCGTCTATCAACCTGGTGTATGTCACTCCTGCTCCGATACGAAGAAAGCCGCCGTCCATCCCCCACTCGTCGAGGTCGGCGATCCGAGTCAGATCGATGATCGCCGCCGGCCGCGCGCGGTCGAAGTTGATCTCGACCATCACGTCGGTGCCCCCGGCGATCGGCAGCGCCTCCGGATGGGCCGCCTTCATCGCGAGCGCCTCCGGCCAGCTCGCAGGTTGCAGAAACTCCATGCCGGCTACCAGGCCTGGCCGGGGTCCGGCGCGTCGTCGCGGGTCACCGTCCCTTCGATCAGCCCATAGGGGCGATCGGACGCATAGAAGACCTCGTTGTGGTTCTCCAGCTCGAACGGCGAGAGATCGACGACGAAATGATGTTTGTTCTGCAGCGACAGTCGGACCTCGGCGATGTCAGGCCGGGACTCGAGCACGGCGGAGCCCATCGCGTACAGGGTTTGCTGCAGGGCAAGGCTGTGCTTGGACGCGAACGCCTCGATCAAGGCCGAACGCGCCATCGCGAAAGCCGCGGCCCAATCGGCGTCGAGCCGCCCATACCGCCAGCGCGCGGCCACCGCCGTCGCCAGCACGCGGTCATGCGTCTCTTCGAGAGTCGTGTAGCGATCTTTCGGGTAGCCCCAGAACTCGGATCCGGTGGACTTCAAGAGGACGAGGTCGCTCAGCCCGGCCACCACCCAGGCCTCGTCTTTCGTGCACGTCACCGTGGCCAGCCGCTTCTCCGCCTCCGGACGCATGAACGCGTGAGGGTGCGGTCGGCCGGCCACCTCGATGCGAGTCCATGGATGCTCTTCGATCGACACCCGAGCGCGACGTACCGACGCGAAGTCGCTGGCGAAATGGCGACCCAGGCGGAGGCCGAACTCCTCGATCTCACCCACCGGCGCCTCTTTCGCGAACGCAAACACCGTGTTCTTCTGCGTGTCGGTGGGCACGACGGTGCTGTTGTCGCCATCGATGTGGCTGGCTTTGAAGTCGCCGGCAAGCGCGATGGTGACCGTGACGTCTTTGATCTCATGGGTGGCGCCATCTCGGGTGACGCGGACCATGTGGGTCTCGGCCTTGCCGTACTGGTTGTCGCCGAGGACTATCGTCATTGCCCTTTGTAGGTTGAGTAGCCGAACGGGCTCAGAAGCAGCGGCACGTGAAGGTGACCGTCCCCTTCGGCGGCAGCGAACGTCACGAACACTTCCGGATAGAACACGGTGGTGCCTGAGGCCTTGAAGTAGTCGGCGGTGGCGAACTCGAGGCGGTAATCGCCGCCGGTCAGGGGCCCAGGAGAAACCTCTCTGACACGGCCGTCGGCATCGGTGACGGCCCGACCCAGCACCGACCACGACCCATCCGGTAGGCGCCGGCGGAGCGTCACCGCGAGTCCGGCGGCCGGACGTCCCTGGGCGGTGTCGAGCACATGGGTGGAGATGGTCATGAAACCAGCTCCGACATTCGCGCTGCGGCAATCTGCGCGAGCTCGCGGCGCGCCTCGGCGAGCTCCGTTGCCGGATCGTTCCTCATGCGCCGCCGGAGCTCGGACAGGATCTCCTCCCCGCTGCGGCCGCTCGCCTTGATGAGAAAGACGTGCCCAAATTTCTCCTCATACCGCCGATTGTGGGCTGCGAGCTCGGCCAGGGTGGCGGCCGTGGACTGCATGGCGCGGCCCTGCTCGCGCTCGGACCTCTCCGGCGCATCGCCGCCCCGCTCGCCGATCCGCGGGTGAGACTCGAGCGCCGCCACCCAGTCGTCATCGGTCAGTCCGTTCAACGCGTTCCCGGCAGCGGTGAGAAACGACTGCCTATCGGGATACGGCCGGCCCAACGCCACCTCCGCCGCCCAGCGCCGATTGGCGAGGCATGTGTAGAGGCGCTCTTCGGCCTCCGTCTCAGGCAGGGCGTTGAAGTCTTCAATCAATGCCCAGGGGCACCACCTGGAACTGGGCCACGTCGACCAGCCCGCGGTCGGTGATCTTCAGCTCGGGGATGACCGACAGCGCGAGGAAGCTCAAGGTCATGAAAGGCGCGGTCATCGACACGCCCATCGCCGCCAACCGCCGCTCCATCGAACTGAGTCTTTGGTGCACGATCGCGAGGGGCTGGTCGCTCATGAGGCCCGCGACCGGCAGGGGCAGCTCCTCCACGACGCGACCTCCTTCGGCGACCACGATGCCGCCGCCGATGTCGGCGAGCCGGCACGCGCATGCGGCCATGTCGGCGTCGTCGACGCCGAGGACGACGATGTTGTGCGCGTCATGCGCGACCGTCGATGCGAAGGCACCGCGCTTCAACCCGACGTTGGTAGCGAATCCCAGGCCAATGCGACCGGTGGCGTGGTGCCGTTCGAGGACCGCGATCTTGACGAGGTCTCTTGAAGGGTCGGCGACGATGCTGCTGTCGCGAACTGCCGGCTCCGCCGTCTCGTTCCCGGTCAGGAGCTGGCCAGGTATGACCCTGATGACCCTGATGCGCTTGGGGCCGATGGGAATGCGAAACGACTCTGCTTTCACTGGGGCGAGATGGATGGTCTGCCGCACCCATTCCGGCACGGTGAGCTTGTTGAAACGTGGAGGCGCACCGCGCTTGAACACCAGCCGCGGCGCAAACGAAACGAGATCGTCCAGGACCAGGATGTCGGCCTGATAGCCGGGCGCGATCGCTCCCAGGTGCCACAGCCGGTGATAAGTCGCCGGATTGATCGTGGCCATGACGATCGCATCCTCGGCGCTGATGCCATCGGCCGCCGCGACACGAACCATCTGGTTGATATGGCCTTCCTCGACGATGAAGCCCGGCTCCCGGTCGTCGGTGCAGAACATGCACCAGTCGGTGCCGTACCGCTTCACGAGCGGAAGGAGGTCGCGCAGGTTGCGCGCGATCGAAGCCTCGCGGAGCATCACCCACATCCCGAGGCGCCGCTTCTCCAGCGCCTCCTCGTAGGTGGTCGCCTCGTGATCCGACCGGATCCCCGCGGCGATGTACGCGTTGAGGGCCAGGCCTCGGACGCCGGGAGCGTGGCCGTCCACGTGGCCGGTCAACCCGGTGGTGAGCTTCGAGACCTCCGCCTCGTCGCCGGCGATGACTCCCGGGAAGTTCATCATCTCGGCCACGCCGATGGTTCGATGGCGGCGAAGGAGGCTCTCGATGTCGCCCGTGGTGAACGGCCGCCTAGGCGACTCGAAGCGTGACGCCGGCACACACGACGACGCCATCACGTAGACATCGAGGGGCAGGTCGGTGCAGCAGTCGAGCAGCCAGTGGATCCCGTCGGTGCCGAGGACGTTGGCGATCTCGTGCGGATCGGCCACGACCGCCGTGGTGCCGTGAGCCAGGACGGCCCGTGCGAACTCGTCGACCGTCAGCTTGGAAGACTCGATGTGCATGTGCGCGTCGATGAAGCCGGGCACAAGGTAGGCGCCGGAGACGTCCTGACGGTCGCGGCCCTGGTAACGCCCAAGCCCGACGACGTGGCCGTCCTTGATGGCGACGTCGACCTCGAGCCATTCCTTGGTGAATACCGAGAGCACCTTGCCGCCGGCCAGCACGAGGTCGGCCGGCTCGTCACCCCGCGCGACTGCCATCCAATGCGCGTCGATGGAAGCAGGATAAGGCAACGCTGTTGGGGCGTTATCGATCCCGAACGCTCATCGGCTCCTCGACCAGACCTGGCTGCCTCCTGTGGGTCCGGCGCGTCGCGAGGGTCGAGCCGGCCCATGCCCCCGGACCAAGACCAATGACGGCGGTTGCTCGGACGCCGGTCAGGTCGCTCGATCGGCGGGCGTTTGGACCTGGTCGTTGCGTTGCGTGACGATGACGCGCACGCGCTGTACGGCGTTGTTCTGCACGCCTTCGCGATTCCAGTTGGGGTCTGTCGGTTGAACGTTGCCGGCGCCGTCGCTCGCGCGCACGCTGAGCTCATACTCGCCTGGCCTGCTGGCATCCCACGCATAGCTCCATGGGCGCCATGCGTACGCCGACGGCGGGTCGCCCAGGTCTGCCGCAGCCCAGGTTCCACCTCCGTCCACGCTGACCTCGACCTTGGTCACCGGCGCGCGGCCCGACCACGCGCGACCCGAAAGCAGCTGGCGCGACGGGGCCAGGAAACGCACGCGCGACATGAAATCCGGAATCCCCGGCGGGACCATCAGGGCTCGCGGGAGCATGCGGGTGACCGGCTCGCCGGGGTCATCGTCAGAGCGGCGGAAGCGGTAGGCCGTTGCCTGCTGGTAGCCGCCGAAGCTGCTCCCGAGCACCGTGATCGCGCGCAGCCATTTGACATGCGTCATGCCGTACCAGCCGGGGACGATCAGCCGAAGCGGAAAACCATGCTGCGGTGGCAGCGGCTGCCCGTTGATGGCGTACGCGAGAAGGACTTCGTCCCGCCGGCATTCGGCCAGCGGCAGGCTTCGCTCGTACTGCTGCTCGATGTCGCCTTGAATTCCGCGATCGAGCCCGGTGAACACCACATCGCCGCTTGGGTCCATCAGCCCGGCCTCGTCCAGCAGCGGGCCCAGTCGCGTCCCGGTCCATTCGGCCGTTCCGACCGCTTCCATCAGCCAGGGCTGGCTGAGCGGGCGGGGCGAGAGCCGGGCCCGCCCGTTGCCTGCGCACTCGAGCGTGACCGCGAGCGTCGTCGAGGGCCGGGCCTGGAGCTGTTCGAGCGTGAGCTTGAGCGGATGCCGCACCTGGCCGCCCACCGTGAGCGCCCAGTCGTTCACGTCCACGGCTGGAATGTCGAAATGGATCAGCAGGTAATGCAGGCCGATCGGGGTGATCTCATAGTGGAGAGCTTCGAGCGGCATCGAGTGGTTGCGAACCGCCAGCTGGAGCTCGTCCCGCGTGATGTCCGGCCCGCTGATGAGGGTTCCGGCAGGCAGCGAATCCGTCACCTTGCCCGTCATTCGCTTCCAACCCTAACTCCGCGCGGCAGATAGATGGAGCGCGAGGTCCGCGCGCACACCAAATTTGTGCAAACATCTGTTCGACATGGCAGCCGTCTCGGATCTGGGCCTCAACCGGGCCGCCCCCGCGACGCTCGTGGTCGATCTGAACTGCGCCTTCGCCTCGATCGAGCAGCAGAACGACCCCCGGTTGCGAGGTCGGCCCCTTGCCATCGCCGCGTACGCCACCGACGCCGCCACCATCGTGTCCGCCTCGCGGGAGGCGCGCGACCTCGGCATCCGGACCGGCATGCGCGTGTTCGAAGCCAGGGCGATCTTCCCTCCGATCGCCGTGGCCGAACCGAACCCACCCCTCTACCGCAAGGTGTCGGACCTGCTCATCGAGATCATGCAGCGGCACAGCCCCGATGTCCTCCGGATGTCGATCGATGAGGCGTCCATGAACCTGGCCGGCACGCCGGACCTCGTCAAGCTGGGGCCGGAAGGGGTAGGCGTCGCGATCAAGGCCGCGCTGCGGCGGGAGGCCGGCGAGTGCATTACGAGCTCGGTCGGCATCTCCACCTCGATCTGGATGGCGAAACAGGCGTCCAACCTCAACAAGCGTGACGGCCTGGAGCGGATCGACCACACCAACCTGGTCCCTACGTTCGAGCGCCTCCAGCTCACCGACCTGTCCGGCATCGCCGAGGCGACGGCGCGCCGCCTCCTGCGGGCCGGCATCCGCACACCGCTCGGATTCCTGCGCGCCACCCCCGACCAGCTGCGCTTCGCGGGGATGCAGCGGGCTGTCGCCGACGGCTGGCTGCGGCGGCTTCGGGGCTTCGAGGTCGGCGCGTTCGAGGGCCCTGCGCGCAAGAGCTACAGCCACTCGCACGTGCTGGCGCGAGCGACCAGCTCGCAGGGTGAGCTGGAGGAGCTCCTCATGAGATTGTCCGAAATGGTCGGCCGCAGGCTCCGCGCGGCGGGCCGGCGTGGCCGGGTCGTGTCGGTGGGAGTGGTCTACCGTCCGGACGTCGATCGGCTTTCGAAACAGTCGACCCTGCCCACCCCGATCTCAACCGGAGAGGAGATCTACAGAGCCGCGCTGGCGCTGATGGCCGGTCGTGACGTTCGGCGCCTGGTCGGAACGCTCGGTGTCGGTCTGTCCGGCCTCAGCGACGACGATGGCCAGCTCGATCTCTTCGCGGGGCCGTCTCGGCCGCGCAACGAGCGTTTGGAGGTGGCCATGGACGCGATCCGTGACCGCTTCGGCGAGGACGCCGTGCAGCGCGCGCGCCTCCTCGGTCGCGCGCCGGTGGTTCGGGATCGCATCGCTTTCGGCAACACCGGCCACCCCGACGACAGGAAGGGAACCTGACCGCCGGCGCCGATTCGATCACCCCTCGATTCTGAGGGCGGCTCGACTGCCCGGTTTGAGGAAGCCGGCGCGGGCCACGTCGCGTCAGGACATGGTCACAGAACCGCCCCGCGATCCGCTGAACGGCTGAAAGCGAAGCCGATCATCCAGCCCCACCCCCAGACCCAAGAAACCTGGCTTCGCGTTTGCGGGTAAGGTCGCACAGTGGCCAAGAAGAATGCCCGAGCTGCCTATCAGCGCCCAGGTCCCACGGCACCCGACCGCTGGCTCGTATACGCGACCGTGCCGCTGCGCCTCTTCCTGGGGCTCACCTTCGTTTA
>DASWBB010000047.1:0-2712 GCA_036390875.1 Candidatus Dormiibacterota bacterium | reverse complement strand
CTGTGCCTCCGCTGCCGCTCACGCTCTGGAGCCGGGCTGCGCCTGACGCGCCCGGCGCCCGGCCGGCGCCAGCGGCGGTCTTAGCTGCCGCCCCCGCGGTGGCCCCAGCCGGGGCAGGCCTGCCCGCCCCGGCGCCCGATCCAGCACCTGGCGCGGCACCTGGCGCGGCGTTGGCCGCGGCGTTGGGGTCGGCGTCGAGCCGCGGGCCGACGCCGAGCTTCTCCTTGATCTTCTTCTCGATCTCGTTGGCCAGGTCGGGGTTGTCCTTGAGGAACGTCCGCGCGTTCTCCTTGCCCTGGCCGAGCTGGTCGCCCTCGTAGGTGTACCAGGCCCCGGCCTTGCGGACGATGCCCTGCTCCACGCCGAGGTCGATGAGGCTGCCCTCGCGGCTGATGCCGACGCCATACAGGATGTCGAACTCCGCGCTGCGGAAAGGAGGGCTCATCTTGTTCTTGACGACCTTGACCCGCGTCCGGTTGCCCACCGCGTCGGTGCCGTCTTTGAGCGTCTCGATGCGCCGGACGTCCAACCGGACCGACGCGTAGAACTTGAGCGCCTTCCCGCCAGATGTGGTTTCGGGAGAGTTGTGGACCATGACGCCATCAACGAAGTAGTTGTGTGACCCTTCGACCTCGATGTCGAAGCGGTTCATCGAGCGGGTCGGTGGCTTGACGTGAATGTCCAGCACCCGCGCGGGCACCGGCCTGAGCTTTGGCGGAACGAATTCCGGCTGCACCGCCAGCTTGCCGCGGAATCGCGGCAGCAGCTTGTGCTCCATTGACGGGTGAACGTAAGGCGCGACAATCCGCTGGAACTTCTCCGAGGACGCAGTGGTGAACTGGAGAACATTCATCTTCCTCGCCCCGCGCGAGACGACCTTGACGTCGAGCCCGTGCGTGTCCCGCAGGTAGTCGGCCAGCCGCGCCCGCGCCCCGGGGGCCATCGCTTCGACACAGATCTCGATCCGGCCGGTGCCTCCCCTAGTGCGCTCCTGGACTCCCTTGGAGCGGACGGTGAAGCAACCGTCGTCCATGTACCAGACCGCGAGCGCGAGCGGCGTGAGGCTCTTGAGATACTCCCAGCTGAGATGCTTCTTGCCGTCACCGAAATAGACGGCTTCCTGAAGCTCGCCCAGCTCGGGCAGGGGGGTGAAGTCGGCGAAAACGGCACCCTTGACGTTCGACGTGGCGCTGTGCGGGATGTTCTCCAGCAACGACACCTTCCAGTCCAGGTAGGCCGCCTGTGCTGCGCCATGCCCCATGCGGAACCGGGCCCCGGACCGGTCGCGGCGGTTTGGGGAAAGGTTCCCGTCCCCCATGAGCGACCCGAGAACGACCTGGATCTGCTGCGCGCTCAGCAGCTGCTGCTCGGCGACGATGACGCGGTCCCCAGGAATTAGCTCGCCGGCTGGGCGCCAGCCGCCGGCCGTGCGGATGAGATGGTTCTCCGTCGCAGCAAACTGCGCTCGCCCGTTCTTTCCCGACTTAGCCACGGTGAACTGGAGGAACCGCTCTGCCTTGCCGTTGTTGTACCAATTGACAATCTTGCGGGGGATGACACGGTCCGTTTCCGCATCGTAGGAAAGGACTTCTACCTCCATTCTCTGATTGACGATCTTGCCAATCTTTTCCTGCGTGCCGTCGGCCAGCGTGACCATCGTCGAGTACGACACGCATCCGAACATCACACCTACCTTTTCCCGCAATTGATTGATAAAAATTGCGGTGGTCTTGGCGTGGCTCAGCGCGCCGGTGATCTTACGGAGGGCCTGGGACATGAGGCGGGCCTGGAGACCCACGTGGCTGTCGCCCATCTCGCCCTCGATCTCCGCGCGCGGGACGAGCGCGGCCACCGAGTCGATGACGATGATGTCGATGGCGCCCGACCGGATCAGCATGTCGGCGATCTCCAGCGCCTGCTCGCCGGTGTCCGGCTGGGAGACCAGCAGCGCGTCGGTGTCGACGCCCAGCTTCTTGGCGTAATCGGGGTCGAGCGCGTGCTCGGCGTCGATGAACGCGGCGATGCCGCCCGCCTTCTGCGCGTTGGCGACCGCGTGCAGCGCCACCGTGGTCTTCCCGCTGCTCTCGGGGCCGTATATCTCGACGATCCGGCCGCGCGGGAGGCCACCGAGGCCGAGCGCGACGTCCAGTGCGATCGACCCGGTGGGGATGACCTCCACGGGCACGTGCCCTTCCTGGCCGAGCCGCATGATCGAGCCCTTGCCGAACTGCCGCTCAATCTGGACGAGCGCGGTCTCGAGGGCCTTATCCCTGTCACCAGCCCGCTCAACGCTCGGCCTGCTGTTCGCTGCCATCGAAACTCCCTGTCGGGTTCGTTGCTATCTGAGCCGCCGGACGTCTGCCTGCGGTGCCAGTGCCAGACGCTACGCGCCACCACTGACATTTTGCCGGGCAATCGCGCCTCCTGTAGGCGACCTACTGTTCGATCTGAACACGCCACGCCGGTCCACCGGCCCCGGGGGGCGCTGCACTATCCTGCTGTCTGCCGAGCCACCCGCCCGGCCAGGTGAAACACGGAAGGACACGCTGCGTGGCGCTCGATGAGAACACCGTCCGGCTCGCCAAGGGGAAGAACCTGGCGACCGTGGTGACGCTGATGCCGAACGGCCAGCCGCAGGCGCTGCCGACCTGGATCGACACCGACGGCGAGTACCTGCTCGTCAACACCGAGCCGGTCCGGCAGCGCTCGAAG
>DASWBB010000046.1:0-11125 GCA_036390875.1 Candidatus Dormiibacterota bacterium | reverse complement strand
TGCTTGCTCGCGAGGTGCCGGACCATGAGGTACTGCGCGCGGTTGGTGTCCTGGTACTCGTCGACCATGATGTACTTGAACCGTTTCTGGTATTTCTCGAGCACCTCCGGATGCCGATCGAAAAGCCAGACGGTCCGCATCAGCAGATCGTCGAAGTCCAGGGCGTTGTTCTGCTGCAGGAAGGCGTCGTAGCGCAGCCGGATCCGAGCCGCCAGCTCCTCGTTGTGGGTGCCGGCCGCCTTCAACTGATCCTCGGCGCTGATCACCTCATCTTTGGCGCGTGAAATCAGCGCCACCATGCCGCTTGGTGGATAGCGCTTCTCATCGAGTCGCAGCTCGGTCATGACTCGCTTGATGACGGCGAGTCGATCCCCTTCGTCGTAGATGATGAAGTGCCGATCGATGCCGTCAGCACTCCCGTCCCGGCGCAGGATGCGCACACCAATCGCATGGAACGTCCCCATCCAGATTGCGCCCGCGCTCAGGTTCACCAGACTCTCGACCCGACCGCGCATCTCACGCGCGGCCTTGTTCGTAAACGTCACCGCCAGGATTTCGCCTGGCTCCGCCCGGCCCTGCTGGATCAGCCAGGCGATGCGGTGGGTCAGCACGCGCGTCTTGCCGCTACCCGCCCCGGCGAAAATCAGTAACGGACCGTCGTCTGCGGTTACGGCGGCGCGCTGCGGCGGATTCAGGCCGGCAAGAAGATCGACGCCGCGCTCGGCGGCCGCGGGGAAACTTGCCAAATCAAGGGGAAGTCTACCCGGCAAGCGTTAGATCAGAAACTAAAACGCGCAGGCGCCCTAATGGCGGCGGCCACGGCCGCGCATCCGGCCGGCGGCCATGTCGTCGGTGTCGTCGAAGTTGTCCTCGCGAGTTTTCTTGGACGACTTCAACGACTGCGAGAACGCGCTAAAGAACTGATCACGCAACTCCATGGTCGAGATCTCGAACGCATCTTTCAAGGTCCAGTGGTCATCGGGCGAGTAGCGGCGCTCGCAAGCCCAGAGGAGGAACTTGATCAACTGGATTTTGATCGCCGCCATGAGCTTGGAGTCGGCCTTGGGGGCCGCCTTTCCCTGGACCACGGCGACCGTTGGGGTTTTGTCCTTCCCCTTGTTCTTGCTCTTGTCCTTGCCTTTGCCGGCGCCCTTGCGTCCGGGAGCGACCGGCGGGGCTACGGGTTCCCCACCGCGGACACCCCAGGCCGGTGCACTCGGAGCGTGCGCCACGGGCGGTGCCTGCGCGACCAGGCTGGCCCGCAGCGCAGCAAGGTCATCCTTGGGCGCGGTCGGCTTGGGCAGCTCGGCGGCGGCCGGCATCGGCGCGGCAGCCGGTGGCTGGTACGTGGGCAGGGGCGCTTCGCGCTTCTTCGGGATGGCCATCGGCGGCACGGAGAAGCTGGGTGGTGTCACGGGCCGAGCCGGTGCGGGCGGGGCAACGGGTGGCTGCGCCGCCAGCGGCTGCTGCGGTGGCATCGCCTGCGGCGGCGCCTGCGGATAGGCCGGATAGGGTGCCTGTGGGGGGTAGGGCTGGCCCTGCGGTTGGGCGCCGGGATACGGCGCACCCGGATAGGCGGCGGGCGGGTAGCCCGGAGGGGGTTGCTGGGGATAGCCAGCCTGTTGCGGCTGCGGGTAAGCCTGAGGTGGCTGTGGCTGCGGATAGCCCGGTTGCGGCGGCTGCGGATACCCCGGCTGCTGCGGCTGGGGGTAACCCTGCTGCTGCGGCTGTTGGGGAGGATAACCCGGCGGCGGCGCTTGGGGATAGCCCGGTTGCGGCGCCTGAGGGTAAGCCGGCTGCTGCGGATAACCGCCGGCACCCCAGGCCGGAGCAGCCGCCGGGGGCTGCCAGGTGGCGGGTGCGATCGGGCGCTGTTGACCGGGGGGAATGTAGGGGGTCGAAGGCCCCTGCAAGGCGGCCTGGCTTCGTCGCAGCAGGTCCTGGAGGCGACCCTTGTCGATATAGAGGTTGCCGGCCAGGCTCGGATCGGCCCCTGGCCTGAACGAGCACTCGCCGCTCTGGAATTCCCAGAGCAGGTCGAAGGCCTGCCGCGCGCCTCGGACCCGGCCGCCGCTGGCGTGGGTCAGGGCACCGGCCTGGAAGGCGTATACCCAGTTCCCCTGGGGCTCGTGCAACTCGAGCACACCCGTCTGGGAACCATTGACCACCTGGTCGAGGAGGCCAAGCATGCCGGCGCGATCGATGGGGCTGAACGTGGGCGCTGCGGGCTGCTGGGCGCCCTTCTCCACCTTGCCCTTGGCGAAGAGCTTCACACCGCTGTAACCGGCGGTGGGATGCCGTCCTTGCCCGTGTAAAACCTCCGCTACAACGTGTTACCGGTCAGCAACAGCGCTCGCACCTCGTCGTCGGTGACCTGTGGCCACTCTTCAAAGAAGTTGCCGACGGCGTAGAACGGCTCCGGCGTCACCAGGCAGACGAACTCATCGACCAGCGGGGCGAGCACGGCCGCCGTATCTGGTGGCGCGACCGGCACGGCGAGCACCACGCGCCGCGCCCCTCGGCGACGCGCCGATTGGATCCCCGCCTGGGCGGTGTAGCCGGTCGCAACGCCGTCGTCGGTCAGGATGGCGGTCCGCCCCTCCAACGGCGGGACCGCATTCGAACCAATTCCAGCCAGCCACTGGCCTAATTCCTCGCGTTGCCGCACGGCGGCGTCCAACAGATCGTCGTCCGCGAGTCCGAGGTGCCGGCTCAATTTGTGATCGAGGACGACGACACCCTGATCGTCGACCGCGCCGATCGCCAGCTCCGGGTTTTCGGGGGCGCCGAGCTTGCGCACGGGACAGATCCCGAGCGGCAGGTGCAGGGCGACCGCTATCGCCCGCGCGACGACCACGCCCCCACGCGGGATCCCCAGGACAACCGTCCCCGGCGCGTCGCGGTGATGATGAAGCGCGGCAGCCAGGCGCTCACCGGCGTCGAGCCGGTCGCGGAAAATCACGGCACTACAATAGGTCGATGTCCAGCACCATGCCGTCCATGCCCGGCGTGGGCGACCAGGCGCCGGACTTCACCCTTCCCGGAACCCCAGACGGCGACCCGGTCAGCCTCGCATCGTTCCGCGGCAGCAAGCACGTGCTGCTCGCGTTCTATGTCTTCGACTTCAGTCCCGGCTGAACCAATGAGCTCACCTCCTTGCGAGGTGATCACGAACACTTCGTCAAAGCCGAGACGCAGGTGCTGGCCATCAGCGTCGACCATATCTGGGCGCACAAGGCTTACGCGAAGAGTCTGGGCGATCTCCCCTACCCGCTGCTCGCCGACTGGGACAAGTCGGTGACGCGGAAATACGGCGTGCTGAACGAGGAGCGCGGTGTGGCCCACCGGTCATTGTTCCTGGTCGACTACCGCGGATATATCCGCTGGCGCAACCCGCACTATGACTGGCGCAGCCAGGACCAGTACGCCGAGATGACCGAGGCGATGCTGGGGCTGCCCATGATCCCGCGGGCAAAGCCCGCGAAGTAAAGAAAAAGCCAGCCCGAAGGCTGGCTCTCGTTCGGTGGCTGGTGTGTTAGCCCTTGCCGTTCGCGACGACGGCCAGGATGTCCTTCTCGGACAGGATCAGATATTCGATCTCGTCGAGCTTGATCTCACTCCCAGAGTACTTCGCATAGACGACGCGGTCGCCGACCTTGACGTCAAGCGGCTCCCGCTTGCCGGTGGTCTCGATGAACCGGCCGTTGCCGACGGCCTCGACCATGCCTTCCTGTGGCTTCTCCTTGGCGGTGTCGGGCAGCACGATGCCGCTCTTGGTCTTTTCCTCGCGCTCGACGGGCTTGATGACGACGCGGTCGCCCAGTGGACGTAGCTTCATGGAACCCTCCTTAGGTGGTGACGATATACCGGTTTAGCACTCAATTGGCCCGAGTGCTAATGATACCGGAACCGAGGCCAGCCTACAAGGGGCCCGGCGATCAGCCGGACCCCTTGCCCTCGCTGCGCTTAGCCGCCGAGGCGGCCGTAGCCGGATGCCGCCCAGAACTGCTGGGCGATCACCCCGTAACCGGTATCGTTCGGGTGAACGTCGCTGAGCGGGCAGAACGGCCCAAGCCCACACAGCGTGGCTGGCTCGGGCGGTGTCAGGTTGAAGGGCGTCAAGGCATCAGCCAGCCGGGCCCCGTGGCGTGCCGCGGCGGTTGCGATGGCCTGGTTCAGCAGTGTGGTGATTCCAATGGAGCTGGGTTGGTCGAAGGCAAACGGGTCGTAGTACTTCATCACGATGATCTCGGCATTGGGTGCGGCCGCGCGGAGCTCACCGAGCGCCTTGTCCAAATTGGCACCGACAGCCGCAATGGACGTCAAAAAGCAAATGGTGGGATCGGGAAGTGAATTGCAAGGCGTCACATCATTCGCACCGTTATCCAGTGTGATCGGACTGACCTGGCCCGGATGGGCGTGCAGGAAGGCGAGAGCCGCGGCCTCCTGCGATCCGCCATAAGGATCGTGCAGGGGGAAATGCTCGACGGCGCTGAATTGGCAAGCCGTAAAGAACGAGGCCGTCGTCTCCCCCGGGCAGCCGTAGTTCACCATGTGGATGTCGGGCCGGACGGCTCGAAGGTCGCTGGCGAAGACCCCGGCGTAGCCCGGAAAGGTCGCGGGGTCGATGTGTCCGGTGATCGCCTCGCCAAGAAACTTGGCCTGCTGGTAGCCGTAGGCGAGCGAATCGCCGAGCGCGAGGTAGTAGTGCTTTGGCGGGTTAAAGTGTTCGGCCGACGCGCTGGCCGAGACCGTGCCCGAAACCAAGCCGACAAGCGCGGCGATGATGGCGATGGCTCGAAGCCGCATACGTGTCCCTCCTCTAATCGACCCTGTGGATCCTATCGACGGGATACCACCAAAACGCTCCCCGGTCAACTCGGTTACGCAAAGCCAAGGCTTGGGTCCGCGTCGAACGGCGCCGGATCCGGGCCTCGCCGGTCCCACTCGATGAGCGCGGCGACGCCGATCATGGCGGCGTTGTCGGTGCAGAGCTCGGGCGCCGGGATGATCAGGCGGGCGAGATGGCCAAGCCTGGCCTGGGCCGCCTCGCGGAGCCGGCGGTTGCGCGCGACCCCGCCGCCGAGGACGATCGTCGGAGCGGGGTCTCTTGCCTGCGCGGCTTCCACCCGCTGCAGGAGCGCATCGACGATCGCCTCCTGGTAGCTGGCGGCCAGGTCGGCCCGCTCCTGGTCGCCGAGGGTCTTGCGCTTGCGGACTTCGTAGAGGAGAGCCGTCTTGACACCGCTGAAGCTGAAGTCCAGCCCCGGCGCCCGTGGCCGCGGGAACGCCACCGCCCGCGGGTCGCCGCGTGCCGCCAGCTTGTCGATCGCCGGGCCGCCGGGAAAGGGCAGCCCGAGGATGCGTGCGCCCTTGTCGAAGGCCTCGCCCGCGGCGTCGTCACGCGTTCTGCCGATCACGGCGATCTCGCCATTCGGCTGCCATCGAATCAGGTCGCTGTGGCCGCCGGACACCACCAGCCCCAGCACCGGCGGGCCGAGCTGTTCGTCCTCGAGCAGGCCCGCGTAGACGTGGGCGGCCAGGTGGCTGACGCCGATCACCGGGAGTCCTCGTGCATACGCGATCGCCTGCGCCATGTTGACACCGACCAGCAGGCAGCCGATCAGCCCTGGTCCGCGCGTGACCCCCACCGCGTCGATCTGCTCCCAGCGCGTGCCGGCGTCTTCCAGGGCGCGCTCGATCACCGGGACCAACGTCTGCAGGTGGGCCCGGGCGGCCAGCTCGGGGACGACCCCACCATACGGGGCGTGCAGCGCATCTTGCGATCGGATGACGTTCGAGAGCAGCCGTGGGCCGTCCGCAACCACCGATGCGGCGGTTTCATCACAGGATGTCTCGATCGCCAGGACGCGCCGGGTGTTGGTGACTACTCCGGCGTGCTGCTGTCGAGCCCTTCGATTTCGAGCGTCTGCATGATGTCCTTGAACCGCTTCTTGAAGGTCGGCGATTGGATCGAATCCGACCACATCACGATCGCGTCCTCGTTGTTGTCGGTGTAATAGCCGCGGCGCCGGCCAATCACCTTGAAGCCGAACTTTTCGTAGAGACGAACCGCGACGTCATTGGACGGCCGCACCTCGAGGGTCAGCCAGCGGGACCCCAGTTGATAGGCGCGCTGGATGAGGGCCGCCATCAGGGCGTGCCCGTACCCTTTCCCCTGCTGGTTGGCGCGCACGCCAACGGTCGTGATGTGCGCCTCGTCGCTCATCTTCCAGAGCCCGGCATAGCCGACGATGTCCTCGTCGCGCCGGAGCACGAGATAGTAAGCCGACCGGTTGTGATGGAGCTCCCGGTAATAGGCATTGCGCGGCCAGGGCGTCGGAAAAATCTCGCGCTCGATCGCCTGCACTTGCGGGATGTCATCCTCGCGCATGGCGTCGACGAGTACTCGGGACTTTAGCTGCATCATGGGGCCTTCCTGGTGCGCTCCTCCGCGGCCGCGGGCTGGACGTAGAGCGCCTGCACTTCATCATATCGCAGTGGTTTTTGCGAATCGAAGGTCCAATTGGCGGAATCGGCAAGCGCGGCGCTCAGGCGTCGCCGCTGAGCCGGCGGGATCTCGAGATGAGCCTGGCCGGGGGACCAGGTCGCCAGCATCCCGGCCGGCTCGACGATGACCCGGGCCGCATTGGGGAGCCAGGTAGCGAGCTCAGCCGCCGGCATGCGCCGCACCGGCTCTCCCTCACGCCAGGCGAACACCTCGGCGCGGCCGGCGTCGCGCAGGGCAACGGTGGCTGGGTCGCCTTCCGCTCGACGGGCCAGGATCGGGAGGCTGTCGACGAGATGGAGGGGAATATGGCGGGCGTAGGCCAGCCCCGCCGCCAGCGAGAGACCGACCCGCAGGCCGGTGAACGACCCCGGGCCACGCGCCGCCGCCACCGCCTCCAGGTCATCCGGTCCCCCGCCGGCCTTCTTCACCAATGCCTCGAGCCGCGCCAGCACGGGCAGGTCGTCCCGGCGCCGGACCCAATCCTCCGCGGCCAGTACCCGCCGTCCGTCCAGCACGACCATCGCCTGCTCGACGCCGGAGGTGTCAATCGCCAGACGCATGCTCGAATACAGAACGAACTCGATCCGGTCCACGCACCAGCGTCAGCCGCCTCCGATTGTCGCGACCACCCGTGAGCCGAATCAGGATGGTTGCCCAGCGCTCCAATACACCGGCCCGCTCCGGCCATTCGATCAGGGTGACGGCGTCGGGCGCCGGCTCATCGAGCCCGGTGTCCACCCAGGCAAGTCCCTCGAGTCGATACAGATCGTAGTGCTCGACCGGCAGCCGTCCGCGGTACTGGTGGTGGAGCACAAACGTCGGACTGTGCACACCGCCCCTCACACCCAGCGCCGCCGCGATGCCTTTGACCAGCTCCGTCTTTCCGGTCCCGAGGTCGCCCTCCAGACCGATCACGTCGCCCGCCTCGAGCGCCGCGCCGAGCCGCCGGCCCAGCGCCCGGGTCTCCTCGACCGATGCGGTCTCAACGGAAGTGCTCATAGCCGGCCTTCTTCAGGATTTCGATCCGGGGGCCGTTGCGATAGCGAATCCCGGGCCGCCCGTCGATCTCCCCCACCAGCGTCAGGGGCACCTGGATGCGTTCGAGGGCCCGCCGGGCGATCCGCATGCGCGCCGCCGGCGCCGCGCAGATCAGTTCGAAATCCTCGGAGTCTCTCACCGCGAGCGGCCACTGCTTGCGGTGCAGGCCTCGAGCCAGCGGCAGGCGCTCGACGTCGATGGTCGCCCCCAGCCGCGTGTCCTCCACCAGGCGCTCGACTTCACGGGAGAGGCCGTCGCTGATGTCACCGCCGACCCGGATGCCCGATTCGACGAGGGCGCGCCCGGCAGCGATCCGCGGCGTCGGGTCGAGCTGCGCGCGTACCCACGCCCGCTCGTCTTTCGAAGCTGCTGGCGCGCCGGATTCGAGCAGGCGTAGGCCGGCGGCCGCGCCACCCAGTTGGCCGGTGACCGCGATCAGCCAACCCGGCCGGGCGCCCGCTCGCCGCAGTATTGCGCGGGCGGAGCTCAGCCGGCCAATCACGGTTGCCGTCAGGGTCAGCGGCCCGAGCGTCCCGCTCAGGTCGCCACCCGCCACCGTCGCGCCGAACCGATGGGCCTGCTCCGCGATGCCGCGATAGAGGCGACCAACGTCCGCGACCGGAAGGGTCCCACGCAGCGACAGTGAGACGAGGGCGTGACGCGGCTCTGCGCCCATCGCCGCGAGGTCGCTGAGGTTGATCGCGATCAGCCGCCGCCCCAGGGTCTTGAAATCAAAGCCGGGCCACTCGAGTCGAAAGTCGATCTCCTCCACCATCGTGTCGGTGGTCGCGACCACGAACGGGTCTCCTCGCCAGACGGCCGCGTCATCGCCGGGCGCCGCGACCAGGAGGCTGGCCGACGGTGCATCCAGGTAGCGACCGATCGACCGCAAGATCCCGCGTTCGCCGAGCTCGGCGAGCGTCCGCGGCCGGTACGCGAGGCGTGTGCTAAACGGGAATGCCCTCGACCGGGCTGCTGGCGACGGCCTTGAGCCCGATGTTCGCCCGACCGGCCAGGAACGCGCGGCGCCCGGCGACGACCGCCTCGGCAAAGGCCCGCGCCATCTCGGGCGGATCCTGGGCGCGCGCGATCGCGGTGTTGACGAGGACGGCGGCCGCGCCCAGCTCCAGACATCGCGCGGCTTCGGAGGGCACGCCCAGGCCGGCGTCGACGATGACCGGGACTTTGACCTTGCTGATGATCAGCTGTAGGTTCGTGACGTTTTGCAGCCCGAGGGTGGTGCCGATGGGCGCCGCGCCGGGCATGACAGCGGCGGCGCCGGCTTCATAGAGCCGGATCGCCTGCACGACGTCATCGCTGGTGTAAGCCATCACAATGAAGCCTTCATTGACCAGCTGGCGGGTCGCCTCCAGCGTCCCTTGCGGGTCAGGAAGCAACGTGTCCTCGTCGCCCACCACTTCGACTTTGATGAAGTCCGACATCCCCGCGGCCCGGGCCATGCGCGCCAGGCGAACAGCCGCGTCGGCCGTGGTGGCGCCCGCGGTATTGGGGAGCAGCGTGTAGCGGCGCAGGTCGATGCCCTCAAGCTCGGAACGGCCCCCGTCGAGGTTCAAGCGACGGATGGCGACCGTGATCATGTCGGGTTGCGCCGCCTCGAGGCAGCGCGCGAGGACCTCGTTCGAGGGGTATTTTCCGGTGCCGTGGATCAAGCGCGAGCGTATCGTCCGACCGCCGACGACAAAGGCGTCGTCCGCATTCGATCCGCCGCCGACGAAATACACGAGCTCCAGCTCGTCACCGGCGTGGACGACGGTCTTCGCGAAATCGTCTTTCCGCCGGATCTCGCGGTTGTGCTCGATCACGACCCGGGAGGGCGCCACATCTAGCTCCTTGAGCAGCTCGAGCAGGCTCACGCCGTCCTCGACCGTGCGCGGCTTGCCGTTGAGGGTGACCGTGACGTCGCTCATCGGCGAGCCACCTGGAGCCTGGTGACGATCAGCTCGTGCAGGCGGCGGGCCGATTCGGACGGATCGACGGCGTCGTAGACGGCGCGCACCACCGCGAGCGCCCGGGCACCAGCCCCGACCACGGCAGCCGCATTCTCGTGGTCGATCCCGCCGACGGCGACGAATGGGCGATCCGCGATCGCCGCGACCGCCGAGACCAGGCCGGTCCCGACCGGCGGCCGGCCAGCCTTGGTTGGCGTGGGAAACACCGGCCCCACCGCGAAGTAGTCAGCCCCATCCTCGATCGCGGCCCTCGCCTGCTCGAGGCTGTGGGTCGAGCGTCCGATCAGCCGGCCGTGAAACCCGGGAAGCTCTCGCACGACGGACGGCGACAGGTCGTCCTGGCCAAGGTGGACGCCGTCGGCGTCCGCGGCGATCGCGATGTCCGGGTGGTCGTTGATGATCAAGAGCGCGTCGTGCAGCAGCGTCAGCCGGCGCAGCGCAAGCGCGATCGCGTACTGCTCGCCCTTGGGCATGGTCTTCTTGCGGAGCTGGATCACGTTCGCACCACCCTCGAGCGCGGCTTCCACGATGCGCGCGGTCTCGACCTCATTCCCCTGATCACCGGTGATCAGGTAGAGGCGCATGCGCTCCAGTCGCTGATGACGTTGTTCGGCCGCTCCCATATGTGCTGCTCCCAGCGGTGACGGAATGCTCGAGCCCGTTTCCTCCGCAGGTATTACCTGATCAGGTTCTAGGGTCAGTCGGCGGACCCGACTTTCTCAGCATTCCGCTCCCCTAGGGCGAGACTAATTATAGGTTGTATCGGCGCGGGACTCGGTTGGAGATCCCGCAGAGGACCTCGTACGAGATGGTGCCCCCCGCATCGGCCAGATCGTCGGCCGTGAGCACGGCATCGCCGTCATGGCCGATCAGGGTCACGACATCCCCGACCTGGATATTCGGAACGGCGGTGACGTCGAGCGCGGCCTGGTCCATGCTGATCGACCCCGCGAATTGGACCCGCTGACCGCGGACGATGGCGCAACCGCGCTCGGCAGCGCGCCACTGTAGTCCGTCCGCGTAGCCCGCCGCGATGGTCGCGACCCGTGCCGGCTGGCTTGCTGTAAACCGGCGGCCGTATCCGACGCTCTCTCCGACTGGCACAGCAACCACGTTCGTGACGATCGTCTGCCACGTCAGCGCCGGCCGAAGCGTGGGCAGGTCACGCCAGTCCCGTACGGGCCGAACGCCATAGAGAATCAACCCGGCACGAACCAGGTCGAGCCGCGCCTCTGGCAGGCGTAACGTCGCCGCTGAGTTCGCCGCGTGGCTGATGAAGCCGGTGACACCCGCGCGAATCAGAGCCGCACGGGCATCGAGAAAGACGCGAAGTTGCTGGGCCGTGAAGGCGAGATCGTGATCGGCGTCGGCGAAATGAGTCCAGAACCCTTCGAGGCGCAGGTGGGGATCGGCGTGGACCTCGGTCGCCAAGCGAATGGCGTCGTCGGGCTGAGCGCCAAGTCGGTGCATGCCGCTATCGACCTTGACGTGGACCGGGATCTCGGTGGCGGCGGTCTTCAGCAGTGCGAGGCCGGCCCGGTCGTACACCGTCAGTGCCAGCTTCGCCGCAACGGCGGCGGACAGAGCCGCGGGTGGGGTGTATCCC
>DASWBB010000045.1:0-4757 GCA_036390875.1 Candidatus Dormiibacterota bacterium | reverse complement strand
CTCGCGCAGCTCGTGCAGGCTTTCGGTGAAGAGCCTGGCCGTGCCGCGCAACTCCAGGCCGCGCAGCGGCTCGGCATTCTCGTACACGGCCACGCTCGCTCGCGCATCGCGCCGGAGGTGCTGCGCCTTGACGTCGTTGCGTCCCACCACGATGTTGAACCCGCCGTCCGCCCATTCGAACCACACCGGCGACAGCAGCACGTCGCCGCTCTTGCGGTAGGTGGCGAGCGTCCCCACGATCGCGAGGGACAGCAGGTCGCCCAGGTCGTCGACGGTCAGGTTGGTGCGCACGCCCCAGTTAGCATGACGTGTCCAGTGAGCGCAGGAATTCTCTCCGGTCTTCGCATAGTCGAGATCTCTGCCTTCGTCGCCGCGCCGCTCGGCGGCGCCACGCTGGCGGCGATGGGCGCGGACGTCATCCGCGTCGACCCACCCGGCGGCGGGGTCGACATCGGCCGCTGGCCGCTGCATCGCGGCCGCAGCCTGTACTGGGCCGGCCTCAACCAGGGCAAGCGCTCGGTGACGATCGACACGCGCCACGAGCCGGGCCAGGTGAAGGTCGCCAGGCTCATCACCGCGCCTGGAGAGGGCGGCGGCATCTTCCTCACCAACCTCCCGGTGTCCGGCTGGAACTCGTATGACGAGCTCAAGAAGCGCCGCGGCGACCTGATCATGGTCGCGATCACAGGCAACCGCGACGGCAGCCAGGCGGTGGATTACACCGTCAACGCCGCCCTCGGCTTTCCGTTCATCACCGGACCCGAAAGGGCCGAAGGTCCCGTGAACCACGTGCTGCCGGCGTGGGACGCCATGACCGGCTTCCTCACGTCGACCGCCATCCTCGCCGCCGAGCGCCACCGGCGCCTGACCGGCGAAGGCCAGCTGGTCGAGCTCAGCCTCTCCGACGTGGGGCTCGCGGTGGCGGGGCATCTGGGTTTGATCGGCGAGGCCGTGCTCGAGAGCGAGCCCCGCGGCCGTTTCGGCAACCACGTGTACGGGACCTTCGGCCGCGACTTCGTCACCCGCGACGGGCGGCACGTGGTGGTGCTCGCCCTCACGCCGCGGCAGTGGCGCAGCCTCGTCGAGGCCACGGGGTTGAGCGGAGAGTTTCGCAACCTGGAGTCCCGGCTGGGGCTTTACTTCAACAACGAGGGCGATCGTTGGAGGGGGCGCCACGAGATCTGCGAATTGCTGCAAGCGTGGATCGCGGTGCGCAACCTCGCCGGCGTCGCGTCCGCATTCGACGCGGAGAAGGTGATGTGGGGCCCCTACCAGACTTTCAAGGAGCTGGTTGCCGGTGACCCGCGGGCGACGGCGGAGAATCCGATGTTCGTCGACATCGATCACCCCGAGCTCGGCGTTTATCCCACCGCGGGCTCGCCGCTGCGCTTCGGGGCGGCCCGCGCTTTGCGTCCGAAACCGGCGCCGAAGTTGGGCGAACATACGAATGAAGTGCTACGTGAATTCGACCTCTTGCCCTGACCGCAGCTTGACCAGGAGGTGTCGAAATGGCATATCAGGCTGAGATTCGAACTGTCTCGAATGCCACAGCGGCCGAATCGGCTGAACCCAACTCTCTGATCGTCCGGCATCACCGTTCGGGTCGCGCGGAGCTGAAGGTGGATGAGCTTTCCGGCGGCCATCTGCTGCACATGGCTCTGGCCGGGTGCGTCTTCAACAATATCCATCGAATCGCACAGGACAGGGGCATCCGCGTCCACGACGCGAGCGTGGCGGTAGATGGAGGCTTCAATGAGGAAGGGAACGCGTCCACGGGAATCTCCTGCCGGGTGATGGTGGCCGGTGAGGCCGCCAAAGAGCAGTTGGCCGCGGTCGCCCGAGAAGCCTTCGACAACTCGTCGATTGCCGCGATACTGCGGCAAACCACGACGGTTGATCTCGCCGAAATCACTCTCAGGGAACTCTAAGGATCCTCTGATACTCCTCGAACATTCGACTGGCATCGTGATGGTCAACCTACCGAGAGCAGAATGGAGTTGACCCGATGTCAGAGATAGATCCGCAGTCAAGCGAAACAGTTCCGCAGGAGCAGCCGGTACCGGCGCCGCCTCCCGCGCCCGAAGGCTGGCTGACACCGCCGCCACCGTACACGCCGCCGTCACCCGCTGCGCGCCCGACGTGGGGACGCTGGGTGGCCATCGGCACCATCGTCGCGACCGTCCTCGCCGCGGGCGGAGGCATCGGCATCGGCTTCGCCATGTCCCAGTACCTTCACTCGTCGCACGCGACCCAGAGTGCGACCTTGCCGAAGACCAGCGAGCCGCCCACGTCGACCGCTCCCATCTCGCCTGTCAACCCAACCCAGAACGGGACACTCAACGCGCAGGCGATCGCCGCGATGGTCGATCCCGCAATTGTCGACATCAACACCGTCATTCAGACTTCGAACGGCAACGGAGCCGCGGCCGGCACCGGGATGATCATCACGTCCTCCGGTGAGGTGCTCACCAACAACCACGTCGTCAACGGTTCGACCAGCATCTCGGTCACCATCGCCGGCCATGCAGGCAGCTACACGGCGCACGTCATCGGTGTCTCGCCGGCGGCGGACGTCGCGCTGATCCAGATCGAAGGCGTCTCGGGACTTCCCACCGTCACGCTCGCCGATTCGTCGAGCGTCAAGCCGGGCGACCAGGTCGTCGCCATCGGCAACGCGCTGGGCAGGGGCGGCGCACCCTCGGTCACGCAGGGCCAGGTCACGGCGGTCGACCAGACCATCACAGCCAGCGAGGGCAACGGCATATCCGAGAGCCCGAGCGGCATGATCCAGGCAGACGCCGTCATCAGCCCCGGCGACTCTGGCGGTGCGCTCGTGAACTCGTCTGGCCAGGTCATCGGGATGATCACGGCCGGCGAAGCCCAGGGCTTCCGCTCGAGCTCCTCGACGGTCGGCTACGCGATCAGCACCAACAGCGCGCTAGTGGTCGTCAACCAGGTCCGCTCCGGGCAGGCCACCGCCGGCGTTTTCATCGGCCCGGTCGGCTACCTCGGAGTTTCGATCCGTGACCTCACCCCGGCGATCGCCGCGCAGGTCGGCATCAGCGCCACCGCCGGCCCGCTGGTGTGGGCGGTGCAGGCGGGCTCGCCGGCCGAGCAGGCGGGCATCACCCGGCTGTCCGTGATCACCGCTGTCGGCGGCATGGCGGTCGACTCGTCGGCGACCCTCGGCGACGCGCTCCACGCCTACAAGCCCGGCGCGAGCGTGGCGATCACTTGGGTCGATCAGAACGGCGGCTCGCACACCAAGAACGTGACCCTGACGACCGGGCCGAACATCTAGACGCGTCCCCTACTCCAAGGCTGCGCCCGACCCCCCTCGGGCGTGGCCTTTTTACAAAAACTAAGTCCCGCCGCCCTTGCGAGCTGCGGGACTTATAAGAACGCTCGGCAACGACCTACTCTCCCATCGGGTTACCCCGACAGTACCATCGGCGCTGGAGGGCTTAACTACCGTGTTCGGAATGGGAACGGGTGTTTCCCCTCCGCCATAGTCACCGAACGATCGGAATTATACCGGCTACCGGGTTCGGCGCCGCCGAGCGCGAAGGCTCTTGATCTTGCGAGCTTCCGCGGGCGGTACGTAGTGAGCTCGCCGGCGCATCTCGCGCACGAGCCCCTGCTCCTGGACCTTGCGGCGGAACTCCCGAAGCGCCTGTTCGAACTCCTCGGGATCCTTGACTACGATTCGCACAACCGCAAAAGGATACCTGAAGCCTGGGCATGGCCCCTAGCTGGAAGGGGAGAGCGCGATCTCGGGCTCGGCGACGCTGTCCGCGTGCAATGTGGGGAGGAGCAGGTAGCACCGCACGCTGAGGAGCACCAGCAGGCCCAGCAGCACGCCCAGGACGTCCAGGACGACCTGGCCCACCCGCGCATGGAACAGGAAGATGAGGAGCGCCTCGGCGACGCAGGCGGCGAACAGGATCGGCACAAAGACCCGGTCGTGGACGGCCATGAAGAACTGCACGAGCAAGTTGTCGAGCGACAGCGCCAGCCCGATCACGCCCACGGCGAACACATATGGCTCCGCGTCCTGGAAGGTCGGGCCGAACAGCACGCCCACCACCAGCCCCGGCAGGACCGCGAATACGAGGAGCGCGCCCGCGCCCAGCGCGGCCAGGATGCCGGCGGACGAAAGCAGGATCCGGCCGGGATGCTGCTCCTTGGCCACGGCCTCGACGACCCGCGGAAACAGCACCTGGCTGACGCTCAGGGTCAGGAAAAACAGAATCGTCCCGATCTTGTTCAGGCCCCCGTAAATCCCGCCGTCGTGGCTCGGGAGGTAGTGCTCGGCGAGGATGACGTCCTGGTTATAGAGGATCTGGATCCCGATGATCCCGGCGGCTGCGGTCAGCGAAAAACCCGCCATGACGCGCAGGCGCACGCGTGTTGCGGTGCGCCGGAAGTGATCGCGCAGCGTCACCAGGCCGAGCACGAACGCGAAGGCGAGGCCGACGAACACGGCCGCCATCGCGCCCGACACTGCGTATCCGGCCTTGAGCAGGATGAACACCAGCACCGTCCGCACGATCAGCTCGAGCGAAAGGTTGAGCGAAAGCGATGTGAACCTCTGCAAGCCCTGCAGGATCCCGCGAGGGATCGCGACCTGCCAGATCAGCGCGATCGAAAAGCCGAGGATGAGCACCGGAATTGGCGAGCCGAGGTGCTCGAATGTGGCGACCGGGCGCGCCATCAAAGTGGTGAGCAGCACCGCGAGCAGGCACGGAATCGCGATC
>DASWBB010000044.1:0-7165 GCA_036390875.1 Candidatus Dormiibacterota bacterium | reverse complement strand
CAGCGCCGTCGACTTCCCGCACCCCGACGGACCGACCAGGACCATGAACTCCTTGTCGGCGATCTCGACGTTGAAGTCTTTGACCACCGTGAGGTCGGCCGTGTAGCGCTTGACGACGTGGTCGAACGTGACTGATGCCATTCGCGATCCCTCCACCACCGGCGAACGTTCGCGGCCCGAATGTAGCATCGGCCGAGGTCATTGGCAAGGCGGGCTGCTCGACTAGGGCCGTTTCGGGGTCTGCGTGATCGGCCGGATCAGGTCCGGATCGAGCTTTGGCATCCGATCAGAAGTGAGAAGTCCGTTTTGCTCCTGCTCGACATCGGTCAGCTGCGTGTAGCAGAAGCCCTGGACCGGACCGGCATCCATCAGCGCGTCGATCAGCTGGCGATATACATGCAGAAACTCTTCGCGGTCCTTGACCTCCAGCCAGCCCCAACCGCCGGGCGCGGAGATCCGAATGCCGCCAAACTCGGTGACCAGGAGCGGCTCGCCGCGGTAGCCGTAGCCGGGGGCATAGACGGGCGGGTGATCGTTGGGATGCTCCAATGCCAGATCCAGGGTGCGATAGCGCCGAGCGAGGGCGGCGGGCGGCAAGTAGTCGTGAATCGTGCACAGGTCGGTGAGCGCATGCTCCCAGCCGTCGTTCGAGACCACGGGGCGCGTGCCATCTAGCTCATGCGTGAGCTCGTAAAGGTGGACGAGAAAGCTCGAGCGAGCTGACGCATCGAGATCACCCAGACCGAAGCTCTCGTTGGCGACGACCCAGGTCACCACCGACGGATGGTCGCGATCACGTCTCACCACCTCCGTCCACTCGGCTGCCAACCGGCGTTCCGCCTCCGCCGAGTGCTGATGGAAGCTCGGCATCTCCGACCAGACGAGGAAGCCCAGCGTGTCAGCCCAGTACAGCCATCGCGGATCCTCAACCTTCTGGTGCTTGCGCGCCCCGTTGAAGCCGAGCGCTCGCGCCAGGTCGATGTCGCGCCGGAAGTCTGCGTCGTTGGCGGGGGTTAGGAGACCGCCCGGGAAGTAACCCTGGTCGAGAACAAGTCGCTGGACGTAGGGCTGGCCGTTGAGCCAGAAGCGGCCGTCTCTCATCTCCACCGTGCGCAGCCCGAAATAGCTTTCGACTTGATCGACGACCTTGCCGTCTTGATCGAGCAACCGTGCTTGCAGGTCATAGAGACGGGGGGATTCGGGACTCCAGGGCACCGCTTGCTCGAGCGTGATTCGACCGCGGCCCGCCGGCCCAGCCCATCGGCCGGCGACGTGGCCGTCGAGCGTCGCGACCAACTCCGCTCGGCCCTCCCCTGTCAGCTCGAAGTCGACGGCGCCGGCGGCAAGGTCCGGCATGAGTCGAAGAGCCTCGATGTGCCTCGCGGCTAGTGGCTCGAGCCACACCGTCTGCCAGATGCCCGTCGTCGGCGTATAGAAGATTCCCTCTGGATTCTCCATCCAGTATTGCTTGCCGCGCGGGACGGTCTGATCGGCAAGCGGGTCCTCGGCGCGCACCACGAGCGTGTTGTCGCGAGGGCGTGAGACGTCGGTGATTTCGACCGTGAACGGAACGTGGCCACCTTCATGACGGGCGACCTCCACATCGTTGACCCACACGGTGGCGCGGTAGTCGACCGCACCGAAGTGCAGCACCAGGCGCTCACCTGGCGGCGCATCGAACCGCCGCCGGTACCAGACCACGTCGCCCGGGAGCTCGGCGATCCCGGAGAGCTCGGATTCAGGGCAGAACGGGACGATTATCCGGCGGTCAAAACGTGCCTTCGAGCCCGTGCCGAACTCCCATTCGCCGTTGAGGTTGAGCCATCGAGATCGTCGAAGGTTCGGTCGCGGGTACTCCGGTCTGGGCTCCATTCAACCTCCTGATACCCACAAGTAGGCGAACGTTCGCTTAGCGCCCCATAATAACCGCAGCGTGAGGCTAGGCCGGCCGGCGAGACACGTTTCCGTCAAGGACGTTGCCGCCCGTTCGGGGGTCAGCTTCCAGACGACGAGCAAGGTCTTGAACGGCAAGGGCTCGGTTTCGGCCGTGACCCGGGCGCGGATCCTTCGAGTGGCCAGCGATCTGGGTTACGTGCCCAATCTGCAGGCCCGTAGCCTCGTGATGCGGAGCACGCGGGCGGTCGGGCTCATCGCCAGTGATTTCAGCGACCACAACCTGAGCCGGTTCATCGTCGGCGCCGAACGGGAGGCTCGACGTCAGGGCTACGCCGTCGTCATCACCAGCGTCGAGGAGGGTTCGAGCGGCGAATACGCGCTGCCGGCGCTGATGGAGAGGCGGGTCGACGGCATCCTCCTCGCCGCGCCGCAAATGGAGGAGGACCATGCCGCCGCGCACGTTCTCCAGCGGACCGTGCCCGCCGTCAGCCTTCACCACGTCCCCGGTGGAGGCGTCTCAACGGTTGGCTCCGACCACGAGTTGACCGGTTTGCTCGCCACACGGCATCTGATCAGCAAGGGCCATCGTCACATCGCGACCGTCATCGGCACCCGCGGGCGGCGCGTCACCCAGAGCCGGTTGCGCGGCTACCGACGCGCTCTCGAGGAATCCGGATTGCCCTTCGACGCCGGCCTGGTCGACGACGGCCAATGGGAGATCGAAGCCGCCATGGCCGCGACCAGGCGGCTCTTCGAACGCCGGCCGGAGATGACTGCGATCTTCGCTCAGAACGACACCATGGCGATCGGCGTGCTCAGCGCCCTTCGGAACCTCGGCAAACGTGTTCCCGATGACTGCGCGGTCGTGGGCTGCGACGACATCGAGATGGCCGCCCATACCGTGCCTCCGCTGACAACCGTCCATGTGCCGTTTTACGAGACCGGCGCGGAAGCGATGCGACTGCTGCTCAGCATGATCGCGACCGGCTCGGTCGCGCCGCATAAAGTCCTGCTTCCGGTCCACCTCGTGGCTCGCGCTTCCAGCGGCGGCAAATGAACGTCGTCGGATAAGCCGGATGAAACCAGACAACGCTCCGGCATCATTTGGTGCCGTGAATCCTCTTCGAGTGCTCCAGGTCGGTCTCGGTCCGCATGGCCGTAACTGGGCTCGGCGGGTGGTTCCCGACATCAAGGCAGTCGATCTCGTCGCGTACGTCGACTCCGACCCACACGCGCTCGACTTGCTTCGTGAAGAGAACAACGAGGTTCCGGCGGAACGGTGCTTCGAATCACTGAAAGAAGCGATCGCCGCGACGCAGCCGGAGGCGGCGCTCATCACCACAGCTCTCCCGAGTCACGTGCCCGTCATCGAGGCGGCGCTCAATTCGGGTCTGCATGTCTTGGTCGAGAAACCGTTCGCCCCGAGCGTCGACGCCGGTCGGCGGCTGGTCGACATGGCCGCGGACAAGGGCTTGGTGCTGATGGTGAGCCAGAACTACCGGTTCTTTCCAGGCCCACGAGCGGTGGCATCACTCGTCCATGAGTCGGCGCTCGGCAGCCTGCACGAGGTGTCGATCGACTTTCGCCGCTACTCGCCGGGCCAAGGCCGCCACCAGATCGAAGAGCAGCCCTTGCTCGTCGACATGTCGATCCACCATTTCGACCTGCTGCGACTCATCCTCGACCGGGAGCCGCAGCGCGTCTACTGCGAGGCCTGGAACCCTGAGTGGGCCACGTTCGGCGGTCCATCGGTCGCGGTGGCATCGATCGTCTTCGAGGGCGGCGTGGTGGTCAGCTATCGCGGGACCTGGGTCAGCGCCGGGTCGATCACCCCGTGGGCCGGCGACTGGAGGCTCGAGTTCCAGAACGGCGAAGTCTTCTGGACGGGACGCGAAGATGAAGGCGTGCTGCAGGACAGGGTGGTGGTTCGGCCACGGCACGGCAAGGCGCGCACCGCGACGCTCCCTACGATGCGTTGGACCGGCGGTTGGGGAACGCTGACAGAGTTTGCGGACGCGGTCCAAACCCACCGCGAGCCCGACTCGTCGGGTCGCGACAACCTGGGCAGCCTTGCCTTGATGGCGGCCGCGGTTGAATCCGCCACGCGGCGTGAGGTCGTGGCCATCTCTCGATCCGGGGAAGCGCTGGCGATCTGATGGCGGCCGGACGTCCACTTCGGGTGACGATCTGGAACGAGAACGTTCACGATCAACGAGACGCAGCGGTTCGGCGGATCTACCCCGATGGGATGCATGGTGCGATCGCAGACGGCCTGCGCCGGGAGCTGGGCGAGGGTGTGAGCATTCGCTTCGCGACGTTCGACGAGCCGGAGCACGGCCTGAGCGCTGAAGCGCTCGCTGACACCGACGTCTTGACGTGGTGGGGTCACGCCGCGCACGACAGGGTCGCGGACGAGGTGGTCGACCGCGTGCATTCTCGCGTCCTGAACGGAATGGGGATCGTCGTCCTGCACTCCGGCCATTACTCGAAGATCTTCCGGCGCCTGATGGGGACGAGCTGCACCCTGAGGTGGCGATCCGACGAAGGTGGCGAGCGGGAGGTTGTCTGGACCGTCAGTCCCGGTCATCCGATCGCCGCCGGCGTCCCGCAGCCGATCGTCATCCCCCACCAGGAGATGTATGGCGAGTTCTTCGACATCCCGCCGCCCGATGAGCTCGTCTTCATCAGCTCGTTTGAGGGCGGCGAGGTTTTTCGCAGCGGTTGCTGCTACCGGCGCGGGGCCGGCCGCGTCGTTTACTTCAGCCCAGGCGACCAGGTCTTTCCCGTGTATCACCAGCCCGAGATCCAGCGCGTGATCGCCAACTGCGTCGCGTGGTGCGGCGGCGCTGCGCCGGCCAACGACGTGCCGTCCAGGCGGGAGGGCAACGCCCCGCGAAACTGGTACCTGGCCTAACCGCAGCGGCTCAGGGCTGCATCGCCTGGCGATACCGGGGAGACGCGACCGGGCCGTTCAGCAAGGGATCGTCGGTCTCGCGCATCCAACGCCAAAGCTCGGCGCTGAGCTCTGCCTCGACGGCCTGCAGGCTCGGGCTTCCCGCCAGGTTGTGCTCCTCCAGCGGATCGGCCTCGAGGTCGTACAGCTCGACGACGCTCGGCCGGTCGGTCGAGTAGAGGCTTGGGTTCGCTCGGAAGATCGGGCCTTGCTGGATGTCAGCCGGAACTTCGACGGCGAAACTGGTCTCGAAGTTCCGGATGTACTTGTGGCGTCTGGTGCGGACGCAGCGCATCGGGTCGTAGTAGCTGTGAAAGGTCTTCTCCGCGAAGATCGCCTCGCGAGGCTCGTACGCGTCGCCGCGGAGCAAGGGCAGGAATGAGCGTCCCTGGTTGCCGGCGGGAATGGCGACGCCGGCACCCTCCAGGAGGGTCGGCAGGACGTCGATGTTGCTGACCAGATCTGCAGGCACCACCCCGCTGCCGATGCCGCCGTCGGGCCAGCGCACGATCAGCGCCACCTCGAGCCCGGGATCGTAAAGCGTGCACTTGGCCCGCGGCATCGCAAGGCCGTGGTCGGTCGTGAAGACAACCAGCGCCCGATCGGCGCGCCCGGCCCGGTCCAGCGCGGCCAGGACGCGGCCGGCCCCTGCATCCATCAGCGTGATCGCGCCCTCCAGGGCCGTCATCTCTTCCACGGCTTCACGGCCTGCGGGAAGATAGGCGGGAATCACCAGGCCGGCTGGTGTCGGGCCCGGCGCCGGATATGGCCGGTGGGTCTCATCGAAGTTGATCTCGACGTAAAGCCGGCGCTCAGGCGACTCGCTCGCCAGAACCTGCTCCACCGCCTGGGTCGGATGCATCTGATCGAAGCCGAGATGCTCCGGGTGCTGCGTGACGTGCTGACTCCCAAAGAGATGGGTTGCAAAGCCGGCGCCTCGGAGGATCGCCGCCGCATGAGGCGTGCTGGGCGACAGCTCCCAATCGAAACCATGATGTGCCAGCCCCATCACTCCGTTGTTATGGGGATAGTGTCCGGTGGCCAGGCTGGCGCGGCTTGGGCTGCACTGCGGAGCGGTGGCGAAGGCTCGTCCGAACCTGACGCCGCCAGCCGCCAGCGAGTCGAGGTTCGGGCTCACCACGCTTTCGACGCCGTAGCAATGAAGATGGCGGCCGATGTCGTGGGTGGTCATCACGACAATGTCTTGCGCGGTCGCCAGGCTCAAGAGCTCACGATCCTGATACCGCGCGGCACGGAGCCGAGCTTGACCCGGTCGCCCTCGACGGCGAAGTCGATGCGATGCCCGGCGAAGTGCAGTCCGGTGACTTCGATCCGCGTCCAGAGTGAGGTACGGCATGGCGCGATGGTCAGCAGACCGCGGGCCGCGTCTGCCTGCAGGCCCAGCAGCGTCGCCATCAGCGAAAACGGCGCCGCGGCGGACCAGCTCTGCGGGCTGCAGCTGTTGGGGTGTTCTTCCGGCGGATGGCCCGAGACGCGATCCGTGCCACAGAAGAACTCAGGCACACGGCGAGCCGGAAAAGCTGCGCCTGCCTCGAGGACCGAGCAGGCGACGAGCTTCGCTTCATTGACGAAGCCCGCTCGGCGAAGTCCGGCGGCCGCCATCGCATTGTCGAACGGGACTACACAGCCGTTGGCTCCGTTGCGCGGGTCAAAGTTGATCGCGCGGCTCGAGAGCGTGCGAATGCCCCAGCCTGAAAAGAGTTCGGGCGACACCAGCCTTGTCCCAACCGCGCGAGCGGTTGGCGCAGAAAGAATTCCTGACCACAGGCAGTGGCCGGGGTTCGAGCTGATGGCCTCGACGCGCTTTTTGGTTCGGTCGAGCGCTTGGGCGATGAAACGCTCGCGCTCGATCCAGAAATCCCTGTTGAACCGCCGCTTCAGCTCTGCCGCTCGAGCTTTTAGCGCGGGCCGTTTCCACGCCGTAGTCAGGAGGGCCTGATAGAGATAGCCCTGGACTTCGCAGAGCGCAGCATTTCCCGAGGCGTCACTCCCATCGACATGGGTCAGGGAATCATCAGAGTCTTTCCAGCTCTGGTTGCGCCCACGTCCTGGGTAGCAATCGATGTAGCCGTCACCATCGCTGTCGCCGTAATGCGCACACCAATCCAGAGCGGCCTCCGCTGCCGGCCACAGATCCTCAAACAAGCCCTGATCGCCGGTCCAATCCAGCATTTCGGCCAGAACACATACAAAAAGCGCGGCTGCGTCGACGTTGCCGAAGAAGATGTGCGGCCAAAACCCTCGGTCGACCGCTTCGCCGGTCCGGACCTCATGCAGGATCTTGCCCGGCTCCTC
>DASWBB010000043.1:0-2538 GCA_036390875.1 Candidatus Dormiibacterota bacterium | reverse complement strand
TTGACGAGCCCCGACCTGTGGCTCTGCACGACCTGCATGAACTGCCTTCGGGTGTGCCCGAAGGAGGTCAACATGATCAGCATCATGCCCGCGGTCCGCGAGGTCGCGGTCGCCGAGGGCAACGTGCCGCCCGAGCTTCAGAAGGCGTTCGAGAACACCTTCAACCACGGCAACCCGCTCGGCGAGCCGGCGCGCAAGCGCGCGGATTGGGTCGCCGATGCCGGTGCGGCGGTGACCATCCTGCCCAAGGAGAAGCGGCCGGTCGACGTCCTGTTCTACGTCGAGTGCTACTGGTCGTACCACCCTCGCGGCAAGGACGCCGCCCGCGCCTTTGCGCGCACCATGGCCGCGCTCGACGTCGACTGGGGCATCCTCGGCCACGAGGAGAAGTGCTCCTGTGACAGCCAGCGCCTGGCGGGCGAGAAGGGGCTGTTCGAGATGATCGCGGAGCAGAACATCGCCGCGCTCAGCAAGTACGAGTTCAAGCGCATGGTCACGTCGGACCCGCACGCCTACAACGCGTTCCGCAACGAATATCCGAAGCTCGGCGCGGAATATCCGATCCAGCACTACACGCAGTTCCTGGCGCCACTCATGAGCAAACTGCCGTGGAAGCGCAAGCTCGACTACAAGGTCACCTTCCACGATCCGTGCTACCTGGGCCGGCACAACGGGGAGTACGACGCGCCCCGCGAGATGATCAAGCAGATCCCGGGCCTCGAGTTCATCGAGATGTTCCGCTGCAAGGAGAACGGCTACTGCTGTGGTGGCGGGGGAGGCGGCATGTGGCTCGACAGCTTCACGGGCAACCACATCCGCGAGCGCCTCAGCGAGCGGCGCGTCAAAGAGGCGATCGAAACCGGCGCTGAGATGCTCGTCGTTTGCTGCCCCTACGAGGTGTCCCGCTTCGAGGACGCGGTCAAGTCAACCGGGAATGAAGGCAAGCTGCTCGTCCGCGATGTGATCGAGCTCGTGGACGAGGCGCTGCACTAGGAGTCACGACATGCACATAGCTGTGGTGGTGAAGCAGGTTCCGGACCTGGTCGAGGAGCTCGACATCGACTCCGGCGGCAAGGACATCGACCGCTCGTTGGTAAAGATGAAGCTCAACGAGTTCGACGACCACGCGTTGGAACAGGCCATCCTGCTGAAGGAGTCGGGCGGCGCCAAGGTGACTGCCGTGGCGCTGGCGGCCGAAGGGATCGATCAGGTGCTGTATGCGGCGAAGGCCCGCGGCGCGGACGGCGCGATGAAGGTCGACGCCGGCGGCGAAGTGATGGATTCGCGCCGCGCCGCGTCCGCGATCTCGGAAGCGATCAAGCAGCTCGCACCCGACCTGGTGCTGACTGGTGTCCAGGCGGCTGACGATCTCTTTGGGCAGACCGGGCCATACCTGGCGGCCGCGCTGGGCTGGCCTCACGTGAGCGTGGTGAGCGGCGTCGAGATCGCCGGCGACAAGATCCGTGCGCACCAGGAGTACGCGGGCGGCCGCACCGCGACCCTCGAGGTCGACCTGCCGGCGGTGATCGGCGTCCAGGCTGCGCCAAAGCCGCCCCGCTACGTTCCAGTGACCAAGCTGCGGCAGGCCATGGCATCCGGAGCGCTCGAATCTGTCGCGGGCGTCGCCGCCGCGGCGCCGGCTGGCGTCGCCGTCATTGAAGTGGCGAAGCCCGAGACCGGGAAAGGGGCGGAGATGCTGTCCGGTTCCGCAGCCGAAGTCGCAGACAGGATCGCCGCGCTTCTGACCGAGCGCGGGCTGGTGAGGGGCTAGTCATGGGCAACGTACTCGTCTACGTCGAGACGAATGAAGGTCAGATAGCGCCGATCGCCTTCGAGCTGCTCGGCGCCGCGCGCACGCTCGCTCAGGGCCTAGGCGGAGAAGTTGAAGCTTTGGTTGCCGCGGGTGGAGATCCAGCGCAGCTTGGCGCGGCCGACACCTTGATCCAGGTCGAGCACCCGGCACTCTCGCCCTACGTTCCTGAAGCCCATCTCGCAATGCTGACCGAAGCCATCCGGGCACGGAGTCCGCAGGCGGTCCTGGTCGGTAACACGTCGGTCGGGATCGACCTTGCAGCCGGGGCCGCGGCGGCGACCGGATTTCCGCTTGTCTCTTATTGCGTGGGGCTTGAGTCGGATGGCGGGGCCGTGATCGCGCACAGCCAGCTGTACGGCGGCAAGATCATTGCGACCACTCGTGCCGATGCGCCGGCGATTTTCGCGGTCGTCGCGGGATCCTTTCCTGAGTCGGCGGGCAAGGCGGGCGGCAAAGGCCAGCAGGTCACGATGGACCCTCCCGCGGCACTCTCTTCGCTACACACGCGCTTCGTCAGCGCTTCGGCGCCGAGTGCCGAAGGCGTCGACATCACCAAGGCGGAGCGCCTGGTGAGCGTTGGCCGAGGCATCGGCGGACCGGAGAACCTCGAGCTGGCGGAGGAGCTGGCGAAGGCCCTGGGCGCCGAAGTTGGAGCCTCCCGCCCCGTCTGCGACAGCGGCTGGTTGCCCAAGTCACGCCAGGTCGGCAAGTCCGGCATGACGGTC
>DASWBB010000042.1:0-7673 GCA_036390875.1 Candidatus Dormiibacterota bacterium | reverse complement strand
GAAGACGAGCAGCGCGACCGCGGGCAGTGCCCACGCGGCCGCGGGCACGGCTCGAGTGGCGCGCCTGGTCGCGCGCGCATGGACCTGCTCGATGACGATGAACGCGATCGCGGCGCCGATCCAGATCCAGGCCTTGGTCCCCGTGACCGCAGCCAGCGCTGCAAACAGCGCCGCGAGCCGCATCCGGCCCTTGACCGCGGCGAGCGCGGCCGCGACCAGCAGGGCGGTGAGCAGAGGCTCGACGACCGTCGATCCTGATGTGAACAGGAAGACGGGGTTGAGCACGAGCATGATCACTGCCAGGCGGCCCTGCCTGACGTTGGGGGCCAGGCAGTAGACGCACGCGAGGGTCGCGACGCCAAGCAAAGCGCCCAGTGTCTTCAGCGCGCCCAACTGCCACAGCCCGAACACACGCAGGATCGCGCCGGCGAGCAGGTGGTAACCCGGCAGCCACGTGTCCTCCATGCCGAACAGTGGGTCGTGCAGCTGCCCGGTGGAGGCGAGGTTTGCGGCGATGAGCCAGTGCCCGTAGCCGTCCTCGAACGGTTCCGGCATCTGCGCCGCGACTAGCAGCAGCACGGCGCACAGTCCAAGCAAGCCCACCGCCGGCGCGGCCGCGCGCACGGCCGCCAGCGCGCGGCGGCCGAGGCGGCGCAGGGCGAAAACCTCGACCAGCTCGACGCCGCTGAGCGCGGCGACGGAGAGAAACCCGACAGCGAACAGGCTGGAGTAAATCGCGACCAGGAGCTGGCTCGCGGCCAGCGCCGCCGGCACGATGGCAAGAGCCGCCAACCCGAGCAGTCCTTCGGCGAGCGCACGAGGGTCGCCGACCCGGACGTAGGCCTGGTCGCGCCACTCCTGGCCGCGCTCGACGATCCGGTACTTCGGCGTGCGCACGAATTCGCCCCCGCGGCGCGTCGCGCGAGCCAGCGCGATCAGCGTGTTGAGCGACATTCCGGCCCCGACCACCTGGCACAACAGCGCAGGCGCGCCCGACCACCACGGCCGGCCGCGCCTGGACTGGGCGACCATGAAACCGATCCACGGTGAGATCCCGATGGCGACGACGACGACGGAGGCATTCCCCAACTGCCAGGGGAGTCCGAACGGGTGATGTGGAGCGGTGATCAGCAACACCGGGTAGCAGGCGAGCTGGACGAGCATCACCGGCCCGACGCCATACGCGACGAGGTGCACGAAGGCCTGGAACTTGACGCCGAGCCGGTTCCGGCTGCGCAGGACCGGGACCAGCAGGTTGAAGGCCGACTGGAAGCTTCCCGTCGCCCAGCGCGACTGCTGGCGCCGGTAAGCATCGATCGACACCGGAAGCTCCTCGGGCACCACGAGGTCCTCGATGTACGCGGCGCGCCAGCCGCGGAGCTGCGCACGGTAGCTCAGGTCCAGGTCCTCTGTGAGGGTGCGTGCGCTCCAGCCCCCGGCGTCGTCGATTGCGAGCCGCCGCCATACCCCCGCGGTGCCCGTGAAGTTGGTGAAGTAGCCCTCGGCCGAACGCACGGACTGTTCGACGAGGAAGTGGAAGTCGATCGCGAGAGCCTGTAAACGCGTGAACCACGAGTAGCCCTCGTCGAGGTGACCCCAACGTGCCTGCGCGAATCCGATGCGAGGGTCGTCGAAAACGCCCAGCGTGCGCCGCAGGAAGTCGCGCGGGGGGACGAAGTCGGCGTCGAAGATCGCGATGAATGGTGCCGCGGTCAGGCTCAGACCGTGCGCGAGCGCGCCCGCCTTGAAGCCTTCGCGAGTGTCTCGCCTCACGTGGGCGACGCGGACACCCTTGCGCCGCCAGTGCGCCGCGCGCCGGCCCACGATGGCGAACGTCTCGTCGTCCGAATCGTCGAGAAGCTGGACCTCAAGCCGGTTGAGGGGCCACTCGATCGCGCACACGGCATCGATGACCCGCTCGGCGACGTAGCGCTCGTTGTAGATCGGGACCTGGACACAGACGTCGGGTTCGGCGCCAATCGCGATCGATGCGCGCGTGGCCGGGCGCAGCCGGGTGGAGCTCCAGGTCAGATAAAGCAGGTTCGCCCCGAAACACAGGAGCGCGAAGCTGCTGGTCGCCAGGACGGCCAGTGTGATCGTCGTGATCACTTGGCGTCCGGCTCGTCGAACAGCGAATAGGGGCGCATGGTGGCGCGCACGTATGCGACCCGAGCCAGCGCTTCGGGCTTGCCGCGGCGCGTCCATTGCATGTAGTGCCAGGCGGCCGCCCCGACCCGCCGCGCGGCATGGTCGAGAACTGAGGGGAACATCCACGCCGGCAGGTGCGGGCGTGCGGTGGCGTCGATGACCAGCGCACGCGACCGGTTCTCGAGCTGAGGAAAGTGGTCGAGCAAGGCCGGGTTGGCCTCCACGACCTCGTCGAAGACGTCGAGGCCGAACACGGGTTGTGACATCGCCATCTCGAACGCCATGTCTTCGTCCTGGCGGAGGAGCGGGTGGCACTGCGAGCGCTCGAGGATCAGGTTTGCCGTCATCAGCCGGGGCGCGAGCGGGCGGCGTGTCAGATCGTCCACCGGCTTGGACCGATGGCGCAGCGCATGGAGCAGACCGAGGACGTTGACGGCCACATAAGCCAGGTGGCGATGGCCGTCGTCAACGATCAGGTTGAGATCGACGTCGTCGGAAGCGCGGAAGCCGCCGGTGGCCAACGAGCCCGCGATCGAGACACTTCTGATGAAGGGCGCAAGCGAGACCAACATGCGTACGAAGCGCACGGTCATCGACAGGTAGTGCGGAGCGTCAGAGCCGTGATCGGCGGCCCTCGATGCGATGGCCGCGGCGCGAGCGCGATCGGACCGAATGACGACCAGGCCGTGCTCGAGGGTCAGGTCGGAGGTGGCGGCCACCGCCCACCGCACGTCACCTTCCGAGACGGCGCCGCCAAGGCAGAGTGCAGCCAGGCGATCCGGGCCGAGGGCGAAACCCCGGCGCGACAAGAGCGCCACGGTACGGCGGACGCGCTCTGACGTGGACGAAACCTGGGCTGGAGATTGGCCGATCACCGCAGTGCCTCCAAGAGTCCGACGGCTCCTAGGGCGATACGAGCTGAGGTTACTTTTGGGCTCCAGCCGGCGGCACTATCATCGATGCTGGCGCCAGCCGATTCACACCAGGAGATCTCATGACCGCCGACGGACATTTCAAGGTCCCGACCCCTGTCAACGAACCGGTGCGCGCCTATGCGCCCGGCGACGCTCACCGCAAAAGCCTGAAAGCGCGGCTGGCCGAGCTGACCGATGCCCGCACCGAGGTCCCGATGCAGATCGGGGGCGAGCGGCGCTGGGGCGCTTCGAGGGGCGACGTCCGCTCACCTCACCGGCACGAGCTGACCATCGCCGAGTACGCCGTGGGCTCGGACAAGGATTTCAACGACGCCATCGACGCGGCCCTGAAAGCGCGGCGCGCATGGGCCGCAACCTCGTACCAGGAGCGGGCCGCGGTGCTGTTGCGGGCGGCTTCACTCCTGGCGGGTCCTTGGCGGGACACCGTCAACGCCGCGACGATGCTGGGCCAGTCGAAGACCGTCCACCAGGCGGAGATCGACGCCGCCGTCGAGTCCATCGACTTCTGGCGGTACAACGCGTACTTCGGCGACCAGCTGCTGGCCCAGCAGCCCTTCAACGACGGCACGGCATGGAACCGCCTCGAGTACCGGCCGCTGGAGGGGTTCATCTTCGCGGTCAGCCCGTTCAACTTCACTTCCATCGGCGCGAACCTGCCCACCGCGGCAGCGCTCATGGGCAACACGGTCGTCTTCAAACCCGCGACCCAGACGCTGCTCGCGAGTCACTTCTTGATGGAGATCCTCAATGAGGCGGGCCTGCCCCCCGGCGTCATCAACATGGTGAGCGGGAGCGCATCGAAGATCTCCGAGAAGGTCCTTGGACACAAGGACCTCGCGGGCATCCACTTCACCGGATCGACCGAGGTATTCCACGGCATGTGGCAGACGGTCGGCCAGAACATCGACCACTATCGAACGTACCCTCGACTGGTCGGCGAGACCGGCGGCAAGGACTTCGTGGTCGCGCACGAATCGGCCGATTCGGATGCGCTCCGCACCGCGCTGATCCGCGGGGCGTTCGAGTACCAGGGGCAGAAGTGCTCGGCCGCATCTCGGGCCTATATCCCGCAAGCGATGTGGAAGCGGCTGCGGTCGGAGATGGCCGACGAGGTCGAGGCCATCCCGCAGGGAGATGTCGCCGATTTCCACAACTTCATGGGCGCCGTGATCAATGGCGACGCTTACTCCAAGCACATCGGCGCCATCGAGTTCGCGCGCAAGTCAGCGTCCGCGAAGATCGTCGCGGGCGGCAAAGGTGACGACAAGGTGGGGTGGTTCGTCCGGCCGACGGTCATCGAAACCACCGACCCGGACTTCAAGCTCTTGAAGGAGGAATTGTTCGGCCCCATCCTCACCGTGTATCCATATGCGGACGGGAAGTTCGAGGACACGCTCGAGCTGGTCGACCGCACGAGCCCCTATGGACTGACCGGCGCCATCTTCGCGCGCGACCGGGACGCGATTCGGGCGGCGTCAGAGACCCTGGTCAACGCCGCGGGCAACTTCTACATCAACGACAAGCCGACCGGCGCGGTCGTCGGACTGCAGCCGTTCGGAGGCGGTCGCGCCTCTGGCACCAACGACAAGGCCGGCTCGATGCTCAACCTCATCCGCTGGACGAGCCCGCGCACGATCAAGGAGACGTACGTTCCGCCGACCGATCACCGCTATCCATTCATGGATGCGGAGTAGCCCGACGACCGTTCGGTACGAGCCCGACGGCCAGGTGGTGGTCATGACCATCGACCGGCCCGAGGTCCGCAATGCGGTCGACCCTGACACCGCCGGGCGGCTGGTCGAATGTTTCGAGCGTTATGCGGCGGACGATGAGCTGGCGGTGGCCGTGCTCACCGGAGCAGGCGGCAACTTCTCATCCGGCTTCGACCTGAAGGCGCTGGCGCGAGGGGAAGGCAACCGGCTCGAAGGGACCGGGCCAGGCCCGATGGGACCGACCCGGATGACAATCGACAAGCCCGTGATCGCGGCGATCGAAGGCTACGCGGTGGCAGGCGGACTGGAGCTGGCGCTGTGGTGCGACCTCAGGGTCGCCGCGAGGGATGCGACGCTGGGTGTGTTCAACCGGCGTTTCGGCGTCCCGCTGATCGACCTCGGCACCATCCGCCTGCCCCGCATGATCGGACAGGGCCGGGCGATGGACCTCATCCTCACGGGCCGACCGGTATCCGCGGTCGAGGCCCTCGGCATCGGGCTGGTCGAGAGGCTGGCGCCGCCAGGCACCGCGCTGGCCGAGGCCCTGGCGCTCGCGCACATGCTGGCCGAGCTGCCCCAGGGCGCGCTGCGGGCGGACCGCCGCAGCGTGCTCGGGCAGTGGGCGTCAGGCCTCGATGACGCGATGCGCGCCGAGTATCAGGGAGGCATCAAGGTGGTCGAGTCCGGCGAGACACAGGCGGGCGCCCGCCGTTTCAGTGAAGGCGCGGGTCGTCACGGGAGCTGACGGCGACGGCGTCGGGCCGCCGTTCCAGCGCGGGGCCCGAGAAGACAAGCAGCGCAGCGATCTCGCCGAAGATCAGTGGCAGCGGCCCCCATTCTGGAATCCCTTCGGCGGCGATGACAAGGGCGAGCACGAAAGCCCATGACCACCTCGGCCGGCCGGGAATGCGCAGATAAAGCCAGACCGCAAGGCCGAGCATCACGAGGTCGTCGAGGTGGAGGTAAGGGGTGGCGAGCAAACCGCCGAGGATCGCGAGCACGTAAATCCACTCCACCGATTGCCTGCGCAAGCGGAAGACGAGCGCGAGCGCCCACACGGCGATGGCCCCTTGCACCAATCGCGCCGCCCCAAGGCCGCCGATGACGAGAGCGATCGTCAGCTGGCGATTGACCGGGACGTCTGCGGCGAAGCTCAACCGCTCCGCGTAGGCCGCCATGCCGTCGGGCCCGACGTTGAGTCCCGACGCGATCAGCAGCAGGCCGAGAGCGACGGCCGCGCCGGCGACGGCGCGAAACCGCCCGCCGGCGACCAATGCGATCGGGAGCAGGAATCCCAGCTGCGGTTTGAGAACGATCACCCCCAGCGCCAGGCCGGACAGGAACGGCCGGTTCGAGCGGAGCAGCGCGTACGAACCGGCCACGCCCAACGCCACGAAGAGGCCGGGCTGGCCCAGCTGGAGCGCGTAGATGACCGGAAGCCATGCCAGCGCCGCCAGGAGATGGATGAGCCGCAAGCGCCCTGCTCCCGGCGCGGCCAGGTACCAGGTGCCCGCGAGCGCGGCCAGCAGCAGCGCGCTCCACGACAGATAGGCGATCGGATAAGGAAGCAGGGTGAACGGGAGCGCGAGCCACGCCACCGGCGGCGGGCTGATGTATCGCGCCAGCTCGGCGATCCGTATCCGCGAGCCGATGGCGTCGAGCTCGGATTGCTGCAGGTTGAGGTCGTAGATCGATTGCCAGCCATGGGTGACCCCGATCCTCGCCGCGGCGTAGTAGAACGTGAAGTCGTTGTGGAAGTGGTCCGAGCCGTAGGCCGCCGCCCACTGGAAGATGTCGAAACCGGCAAACATCGTCGCCGCGAGCGCGCCAGAGGCGATGCCGAGGTTGCGCCAGCGCCTGCTGCCGTCCATGAGTGCGGATCGTAGGGCGCGGCAACAGGGGGCGCCTACGGTCGGCGAGATCGTGGCGGCTCAGCCGGGTATCGGTGCTCCAGGGTTGACTTCGAACACGATGAACTCGGTAAACACGTCTCCATCCACCTGAAGCCCAAAGCATCCAGGGCTGTCGGTGCTGAGCAGTCCATACCACTCTCTCCAGAAGGAAGTCGGCGCCACCGCGCCCAAATACAAGCCGCCTCCCGTCGTGTGGAGTGCGGAAACCACGGCCACCCGGGGCTCCTGCTTGATCACGGGCAGCCCTGTTGACGGATCAGGCGAGGGAAAGTCCGCCAGGGTGACCGTCGACTTTCCGTCACCCCCCAACTGGAACGCCCGCACCAGCAGCGGTCCGGAATATTTGGAGTCCACCATGAGGATGGTCACCTGTCCGAACGAGTACCAGATGTCCTGGCCCGACATGTAGGCGGGCCCGACCCCCGCTCCGTAGTTCGGCCTCTGCGAGCCTAATTCGGTTATTGAGGAAGCCGAACAGGGCTCATTCGGTGGCAGGGATGGCGGCCTCATCGGCCTCTGCTGCAGTCCAGTCATGGCGTCGACGCCGGCAGGCAGCGGCGAAGCAGGTTCAGTCGGGTAGGACTGCGTATGAGCCGGCCGCAGGGCGCCGGGGTAACCCACCTGTCCGCAACCAGCCAGGCCGGCGGCGAGGCTGACCAGAGCCACGAATCGCGTCAGCGTGAGCGCAGCAGACATCGCCTGCAGAGACAACGGTTACGGGCCGGACGAGTTACTCCGTCTGGGCGGGTAAAGCGCTATCGCTGTATTCCCTTACCTTGTTGAGGCGATGCCTTCGCCGGGTTTCGAGCCGCGCGTGCTGGAGTTGAGCGACGGGACCAGGGTCCACGTCCGGCCGATCGTGCCGGAAGACGAGCCGCTGTTGATCGACGCCGTGGCGGCGATGTCGGAGCGCAGCGTGTACTTCCGGTTCTTCTCCCCCTTGAAGCGGCTCCCGGACGCGCTCG
>DASWBB010000041.1:0-33492 GCA_036390875.1 Candidatus Dormiibacterota bacterium | reverse complement strand
CAGCGTCGACCCGCCCACCCCGCGCCCGATGGGCAGCGAGATGGTGGGCCCACCGTTGGTGAAGGTCAAGCCGTTGCTGCGGTAGAACCGCCGGAGGCGCTCTGACGGCGAGCCCGTGAAATCGCGTCGGTCGAAATGCTCGCCCTCTTCCAGGACGATGACCTTCAGGCCCGACTCGGCCAGCTCCTTGGCGGCCACGGCGCCACCGGCGCCGCTGCCGACGACGACCACGTCCGCGGTGTCGTAGAAGCCCTGGTCAGGTTGCCCGACCTTCAGCTCGACCGCGCTCGGGTCGCGCTCTACCTTCTTGTACGGCTGCCCGTCGTAGCCGATCAGCGGCTTGATGCGGTCGTCGGAGCAAAAGAACATGAGGACCAGCGCTTTGAGCGCGATGAGCGTTTCGCGACGCTGGCCGATCTTGGATTTCTCGCAATCGAGCAGGTATGCCTCGCGCGCAGCCGGCCCCAGCCGCCGGAACGGCCGTGCGTGCCGGCTCGCGACGGACGAGAGATTGAACGCGGTCAGCATGAGGTTGACGATGCTGCGCGTTCCGGGTGCGCATCGGTCCAGGTACGAGTCCAGCTGGCCGGCAACGTTCACGTCGGCGGCGCCGGGCTCGAGCGCGCCGCCATGCGGCAGGATCGAGTCGGCCAGCGCCGTCAGAGTCGCCCGCCGGGCGGCAGTCAGAGGCATGCCGTGCGATTATGGCCGCATCGCTACCGCGCGCCTACGGCTCCTGCTTCGGATCTGGACGGTGATCTTCCTGCTGGGGGCCGTCGACTTTTTCGTCTTGCCTTATCTGACCGTCCGGATTCTGAACTCCACGGCGAAGTCGCTCGGAATGCACGAGGTCACCGCTCTCAACGGCGGCCAGGATTTCTGGCTGACGCTGGCCGTGCCCTACATGATCATGGTGGCGGCCCTGTCCTGGATCGCGCAGCGGGGCACGCGCATCCAGGCCCAGCCGGTGCAGTTCCTCATGCTCGCCAAAGCCTCCAGCTCCCTCACCTCCCTCGCCCTCTTCCTGCTCGGTGGCTTTGCCTACCCGTTCCTCGCCAACTTCGTTGTGGACGCCGCCATCTTCCTGATCACCTATTGGTTCTATCGCGCAGCACGTTCCGAGCTGGTTTTCCCGGCGCCCAGCCCGCAGTAGGATCAACGCGCGATGCCCAAGCGCGTTCCGATGGCGAGCATCGACGCCGCGTGGTTGGGGATGGAAGACCCCACCAACCTGATGATGGTCACGGGGGTGCTCGCCCTCGCCGGACCGGTGGACCGCAAACGCCTGCGGCTGCTGCTCGACCGCCGCCTCAAGCCATTCGCTCGATTTCACCAGCGGGTGGTACGACCCCGCTCCCGCGGCAACCTGCCGCACTGGGAGGTCGACGAGCACTTCGAGATCGAGAGCCACCTGAGCCACGTCGCGCTGCCTGCGCCGGGTGGTGATGCCGAGCTCCGCGAGATGGTCAGCGAGTTGATGAGCGTGCCGCTCGATTTCAGCAAGCCGCTGTGGCACATGCACGTGATCGAAGGTTACGGCGGGGGCTCGGTGGTCCTGACACGCGTGCACCACTCGATCGCCGACGGCATCGCGCTCGTGCGCGTGATGCTGTCGCTGACGGACGAGACGCCGAACCCCAGGCCGATACGGGCGCCGAAAACGGAGGCAGCTCCAGCGTTCAGGCTTCCGCTCGATTGGCTGCCGGCCGCCGTCGGTCGTGGGCTGGTGGGCGGCCAGGAGCTGATCACGAACCCAGGTCGAACCTTGAACATCGCGCGTACCGGGGCGCAGGGCGCGTACCGCCTCGGTCGGCTGGTCCTGCTGCCGCCCGACCCGCCCACAGTCTTCAAGGGAAAGCTCGGCCGGGGCAAGCGAGCCGCGTGGTCGGAGCCCGTTCCCCTCGACGACTTCAAGGCCATCGGCAAGGCGTTCGGGGCAACGGTCAACGACGTGCTCGTAGCCACGGCCACGGGGGCGCTGCAGCGCTACATGGAAAAGCGCGGCCAGCGCACCGCCGGGATTGCCATTCGAGCCTCGGTGCCTGTCAACCTCCGGCCCGCCGACCAGGCCCACAAGCTGGGCAACGCGTTCGGCCTCGTGTTCCTGACGCTCCCGATCGGGATCGCCGACCCGGCTCGGCGGCTGCGTGCGATCAAGAAGGAGATGGACGAGCTCAAGGGTTCGCCTGAGGCGCTGGTCTCGTTCGGGGTCCTGAGCCTCATGGGACTGGCCCCAGTCGAGGTCGAGCAGGTCGGCCTGCGCTTCTTCGGCAGCAAGGCGACCGCGGTGCTGACCAACGTGCCGGGGCCCCGCCAGCCTCTGTACATGGCGGGCCGAAAGATCGACAAGATGATGTTCTGGGTCCCGCAATCCGGGCATATGGGCCTGGGCATCAGCATCCTCAGCTACGCGGGCGGCGTGATGCTGGGCATCGCCACCGACGCCGGCCTCGTGCCCGACCCCGAGCGCATCGTCGAGGGCTTCAAGGTCGAGTTCGAGGCGCTGCGCCAGGCGGCGGCCCGAACCGCCAAACCCCCGCGTCGCCCCCGCTCCACACGCCGCGCGAAACCTGTGTAATGTTGTAAGCACCATGGCAGACGAGACCGCGGTGGTGGCGACCGAGCGCGAGGCGCTGGACGCCTACTCGGCGACGGTGACGACGGTGGCGCAGAAGGTCCTGCCCTCGGTCGCCAGCCTCCGGGTCCGGCGCAGCAGCCGGTCGTTCGACGGCGGAGCCGGCTCGGGCGTCGTGATCACGGTCGACGGGTTTCTGGTCACCTCGGCCCACGTCGTCGCGCAGGCAGGCGCGGCCACGGCCTCGTTCCTCGACGGGTCCGAGTACGAGCTCGACGTCGTCGGCGCCGACGCCCTGTCCGACCTGGCGATCGCGAGAGCGAGGGCCTCCACGCTCCAGCCGATCCAGATCGGCAATGCCGACGAGCTGAAGGTGGGCCAGCTCGTGGTGGCGATCGGAAACCCGCTGGGCTTTTCGGGCTCCGTCACTTCGGGGGTCGTCAGCGGGTTAGGCCGCTCGCTGGCGACCGCCGACGGCAACGGCCACCGACGCTTTATCGAGGACGTCATCCAGACGGATGCCGCCCTCAACCCCGGCAACTCGGGAGGCGCGCTCGCCGACTGGCAGGCGCGGCTGGTTGGGGTCAACACGGCTGTGGCGGGAATGGGGCTCGGGCTGGCGGTGCCCATCAACAAGACCACGCAGGCAATCCTCTCCGCTCTGATGAGAAACGGCCGCGTCCGCCGAGCCTATCTCGGCATCGCAGGTGGAACCCGCCCACTGGCTCCGGCGGTGGCCCAGCGCCTCGGACGGAAGGCAGGTGTCGAGGTGCAGGAGGTGGTCGCCGGCAGCCCGGCCGCCGCAGCGTCCCTGCGCGGAGGCGACATCATCGTCTCGGTTGGCGAGGTGGCCGTGGCCAAAGCGGGCGACCTTCAGCGCCAGATGGTCGAGGCGCAGATCGGAACTCGGCTGCCACTGACCATCCTGCGCTCCGACAAGCTCGTGACCGTCGAGGTCGTGCCGGTGGAGCTGGCCTAGGTCGTTACACTCGGTACGTGCCGAGACAGATCCGAGACCTGCTCCGCGCCACACCCGAAGACGGGCGCTCCCGGCTGGCGGACGTCGACCCCGCCTCCACCCCTGGCCTGAAGAGTGCCAAGCAGCTGAAAAAGGACCTCGCCAGGCACAAGGTCAGGCTGTTCACGCTCCAGGAGGAGCTCTACGCGGAGCACAAGCGCGCACTGCTGATCGTGCTCCAGGGCATGGACACGAGTGGGAAGGACGGCACGATCACGCACGTGATCGGTGAGCTGAACCCGCAGTCGGTCCAGATCACCCCGTTCAAGCAGCCTACGCCCGAGGAGAAGCGGCACGGGTTTCTCTGGCGGATCCGCCGGCGCCTGCCCGAGGCCGGCTTCGTCGGCATCTTCAACCGATCTCAGTACGAGGACGTGCTGGTCGTACGCGTCCACGACCTGGCTCCGCTCAATGTGATCGAGCGCCGCTACGACCTCATCAACCGCTTCGAGAAGCAGGTCACCAGCCAGCGCATAAAGATCGTCAAGATCTGCCTGCACATCTCGTACGAGGAGCAGCGCAAGCGGTTCATCGAGCGACTCAAGGACCCTGACAAGCAGTGGAAGTTCAACGAGCACGACATCGAAGAGCGGGCCTACTGGGACGACTACCAGAGCGCTTACAGCATCGCCATCACACGCTGCTCGACCAGCTGGGCGCCGTGGTACGTCGTCCCAGCCAACGACAAGGATTACCGCAACTGGGCGGTGAGCAGGATCCTCATCGAGACCCTGAAGGAGATGAACCCGCAGTATCCCCATCCCAAGCTCGACGTGCCGAAGCTTCTAAAACGGCTGAAGTAATGAGTGGTAGCTTTAAGCGTCGGACGAAGAACGTTATCGGGGGATCGCTTGATATGAGACGAACACGCCTCGTTTCAGTGTTGGTGGCGGCCATCGTCGCCGCGGCTTGCGGTTCCACCGGCGGCGGCGGCGGGGCCGGCAACTCGTATGCGGGCAAGACGATCAAGCTCGGGGCGATCCTGTCGATCACCGGGGCGGGCGGCGTTTACGGACCGCAGAGCCGGGACGGCATGAACCTCGCGGTCACCCAGATCAACAAGGCCGGCGGGGTCAACGGCGCCCAGATCTCTCTGACCGTGAGTGACGATGCCTCACTGCAGACTCAATCGGCTCAGGTCGCACAGACGATGATCCAGTCGGACCAGGACCTGGCGCTCCTCGGGCCCACCCTTTCCAACTCGGCGGTGGCAGTGCACCCGCTGGCCGAAAGGCTCGGCACGCCGATCCTGGCCGTGAGCACGACCGGGATCAACATCGTCCCCAACTGCAACTTCCCGAGCACGGTCGCCTGCCGCTACGTATTCCGCGACAGCCTCGGCGAGGAGACCGCTATCCCCGACAACATCCAGTCCTACGCGAATGACGCGCACCCCAGCACGGGCGTTCTCCTCGTGGCGCAGGACGACAAGTTCTCGAGCGACGGCGGCAAGATCGTCGAGGCCACCGTCGCCAAGTACAACATCAATCTGCTGAAGACGATCAAGTTCAACAAGGCTGAGGCCGACCTTTCCCCGTACGTGACTCAGGCGGTGCAGCTGCACCCGGACGTGATCTTCATCACATCGCTGGGTGGCATTCCCGCCAACATCATGCACGAAGCCCGCAAGCAGGGCTGGCAGGGCCAGTTCCTCGGCGGCAACGGCTTCAACACCGCCACCGTTTCCAAGAACGCCGGCGCCGACGGCATGGGTGCGCGCAGCGCCAGCGCCTGGTACCTGGGCAACTCCTTCCCCTCCAACGCCGAATTCGTGAGCGCATTCAAGACCGCGTTCGGCCACGACCCGGACCAGTTCGCCGCTCAGGGCTATACGGCCATCAACATCCTCGCGGACGCCGCCAAGCGCGCCAACCTGACGTTCTCAGACCTCGCCGGCGACCGCGACAAGCTGCGCGCGGCGATGGAAACGGTGAACATCCAGTCCCCGTTGGGTCCGTTCCAGTTCACCTCCACTCACGACGTCAAGCAGACCGTCTGGATCATCAAGATGGACGGGGCGGGCGGGTTCACCCTGGTCCACGAGATCAAGCCAAGCTAATGACCGCAGCGGGGGATCGCGAGGTCCCCCGCCCCACCTCTTATTGTTGATTCGCCTTGGGGCAGCAGATCCTCAACGCGATCTTCATCGGGTCGATCTACGCGTTGTTCGCGGTCGGCTACACGCTGGTTTTCGGCGTGCTCGACATCCTCAACCTGGCGCACAGCGCGGTGTTCACGCTGGCGGCCGCCGTCACCTACACCCTCGTGGTCAACCATGGGCAGTCGTTCTGGCTCGCGTGCGTGCTCGGCATCGTGGTGGCCGCGCTCATGGGCCTGGTGATCGAATACGTCTGCTTGCGGCCGCTGCGTAGGCGGCGGGCGCCGCCCATCGCGGCGCTGATATCGACCATCGGCCTGGCGCTCATCATCATCGCGGGGATCGAGCAAGGCAGGCCCGGAACGCTGTTTGCGTGGCTGTGGGTGGACGGCGCCAACCCGGTGATCATGCCGCCAAGCTCTTTTCCCAACCCGACCTGGCACGTGGCCGGCCTGACGCTCGAGGGCAGCAAGGTGGCCGTCATTCCGATCTCCATCGCCCTGATGCTGGTGCTCGGCTACGTAATGCGTTTCACGCAGGTGGGCCGCGGGCTTCGCGCGGTCGCCGAAAATCCGCGCGCCGCCCGGCTGATGGGCATCGACGTCGACCGCATGATCGCGCTGACGCTGATCATCTCCTCTGCGCTCGGCGGCCTCGCGGGCATCCTGTTCGGCGTCGCGCTCGGCGGCATCAGCCCCTACATCGGCCGCGACAGCGTCGAAGTGCGAGGCCTGGCCGTGATCGTGCTGGGCGGGATGGGCAGCATCCCCGGCGCCGTGCTGGGCGGCTACCTGCTCGGCTTGATCGAGGTGCTGGCGGTGGTGCTCCTGGGCAGCAACGTCCGCGCCGGGGTCGCGTTCGCGGCGCTCTTCCTGATGCTGGTGCTTCGCCCTCAGGGGTTCTTCGGAGCCCAGCTCCGCGAGAAGGTCTAGATGGACTTCCTGATCCAGCTCTTCACCGACCCGGTCGCCTTCTGGAGCTCGCACACGCTGCTGATCTCGCAGATCGGGATCAACAGCATCCTCGCCTCGTCGCTCTTCGTGGTGCTGTACTCGGGTCAGCTCTCGCTCGCCGCGCCCGGATTCATGGCCATCGGCTCATACACGTCGGTCCTGATGGACCTCTACTGGCACACGCCGCTCGCGCTCGACTTCGCGGCGGCCACCGCGCTCGCGGGCGTGGTCGGGGTTCTCATCGGATTGCCCGTCCTGCGGCTGCGAGGGGTATTCCTCGCCATCGCCACGATCGGATTCATTGAGGTCATGAGCCTCGGCGTGATCCTCAACCTGCCGATCACCGGGGAGGGGCTCGGCCTCAAGAACATCGACGCCGACCCGGTCGGCGGCGTCTACATCGTGCTCATCTCGCTGGCGGTGGTGCTGTTCCTGCTGTGGAGGCTCACAAAGGGCCGGCTCGGCTATGCGTGGACAGCCATCCGCCAGGATGAGCTCGCCGCCCACAGCCAGGGCATCGACGTCGCCCGCTACAAGCTCATAGCGTTCGTCATCAGCGCCCTCCTTGCGGGGTATGCGGGCGCCGCCGAATCGCACCTGTCTTTCATCCTCGACCCCAACGAATACGGCGTGCCGAGGACGGTTCAAGTGCTGACGTTCGCGGTGCTGGGAGGGAGCGGCAACGTGCTGGGGCCCGTCGTGGGCGCCCTCTTCATCACAACGTTTCCATTCATCTTTCAGCAGGCGGGCGACTACATCGGCGTCGTCAGCGGCGCGGTCCTGATCGCAATCATCATCTTCAGACCGCAGGGAATCGTCGGCCGCGGCGGCTTCGCCTTCGTGAGGCCCCGGTGGTGGCCACAACCCCAAATGCGTGCTCCTTCGACTGGCTGACGTCCAGCGTCACTTCGGCGGAGTGCGTGCCGTCGACGGGGTGACGCTGGAGGTCGAGAAAGGATCGATCCAGGGACTCATCGGGCCCAATGGCGCGGGCAAGACGACGCTCGTCAACGTCATCACCGGATACGTCCCGTTCCAGTCCGGCGGAGCGTGGCTGGAGTCAGACCAGCTGACCGGACTGTCCGCCCACCGCATCGCGGGGCTGGGCGTCGCCCGAACCTTCCAGAACATCCGCCTGTTCAAGGATTTGAGCGCCGTCGAGAACGTGATCGTGGGCATGCACTCCCGTCGCCGCGATGACACCATCGCGCAACTGGGCACGCTGCCTTTTTTCCGCCGCGACCAGCGCGCACGCTTCAACGAGGCGCACCGGCTGATGGAAACAGCGGGCCTGGATCCCGGCGAGGTCGGCAAACGCCCAGCGGGCACGTTGCCTTATGGCGACCAACGGCGGCTGGAAATCGCCCGTGCGCTGGCGCTCCAGCCGCGTCTGCTCATCCTCGACGAGCCGGCCGCCGGCATGAACCCTTCGGAGAAGCAGGGCATCCGCGAGCTGATCGAGCGCCTCAACAAGGACGGCCTGACGATCCTGCTGATCGATCACGACATGCAGCTGGTGATGGGCGTTTGCGATCGGGTGGCAGTGCTCAACTTCGGCCGCAAGATCGCCGACGGCACGCCAGAGGCAGTGTCGACCGATGCCGCCGTCATCAAGGCGTACCTCGGCACCGGCAGCGAGCGTGAGGCGTCTAGCGCGCCGGGCGCAACCGGCGTCGAAGCGGTGGCGGCTGAGGAAGCGCAAGCAAAAGCCGGCTTGAGGCCGTCCGCCGAGCCGGCCGGCTCGATCCTCGAGGTGCACGAGCTCTCGGTGAGCTACGGATCCGTGAACGCGGTGCGGGCGGCGTCGCTGCGCGTGGCCGCCGGAGAGGTGGTTGCGCTGATAGGCGCCAACGGCGCCGGCAAGACCACGATCCTCAGCGCCCTCTCCGGCCTGATCCGGCCGGCATCAGGAACGGCGGTCTTCGACGGTCTCGACCTCACCACGGCGAAGGCTTCCGCCATCGTCCGGCACGGGCTCGTGCACGTACCCGAGGGCCGCGAAATCCTCGGCCGCCAGACCGTGCTCGAAAACCTCGAGCTCGCGACCTGGGCTCGCCGAGACCGTGCGGCCGCCGCGGTTGAGATCGCCGCGGCCATGAAGCGGTTCCCCATCCTCGGCGAGCGAAGGCACATGCGCGCCGGTACGCTGTCGGGCGGCGAGGCGCAGATGCTGGCGATCGCACGCGGCCTGCTGGGCAAGCCGCGCCTGCTGCTCCTCGACGAACCTTCCCTGGGGCTCGCGCCTCAGATGGTCGACGAGGTGTTCGCCGCGATCAAGGAGATCCACGCCGACGGCACCACGATCCTCCTGGTCGAGCAGAACGCGCTGCGCGCGCTCGCGATCGCGGACCGCGCCTACGTCCTGGAAACAGGCCGCATCCTGCTCACGGGCAGCGGCGACGAGCTGCTGCACAACCCCGCGGTCCGCCGCGCTTACCTGGGCGGATAAAAAGAAACCCGGGCCTTTCGACCCGGGTTCCAATGCTGTTTCGTCTGGTTAGACGGTGCGGACGCTGCGAGCGCGCGGGCCCTTGGGGCTCGCTTCGATCTCGAAGGTCACCTTCTCGCCACCGCGGAGGCTGTCGAAGTCACCTTCGGTGCCACTCCTGTGGAAGAAGAATTCCTTACCGTCTTCGGCTGCGATAAAGCCAAAGCCACGGTCCGCGACCAGCTTCTTGATGGTGCCTGTAGGCATTTCCATCTCCTATCTCTCGAACTCAAGGCCAACTCAACTCGGCGGGCCTGTTCGAGAAACGGAGCCTGCGGTGAGCGCCGGTACTGCACCGGCTAGCCAGAAGTATACCCCTTCCAGCTACGACCTAATCCCTGGGCTCCCCGCCGTGGGGGAGCTCCCCGGCGCGCAGCGCCGCGGTGAGGGGAGAAACGCTCTGGGTTAGCGCCCGCCGGTGGGTGCCTCGGTGAGCCTGCGAGCACGGGATTGATCGACCTCGGTCAGGTGCCGCTTGCGCAGCCGCAGGTGCAGCGGGGTCACCTCCAGGAGCTCGTCCTCGGCGAGGAAATCAAGCGACTGCTCGAGGCTCAACTTGCTGGCCGGAGTCAGCCGCACCGAGATGTCGGAGGTGGACGACCGGATGTTGGACTGCTTCTTCTCCCGGCAGACATTGACCCGGATGTCGCCCGGTCGCTTCTGGATGCCGACGATCATCCCCTCGTACACCGCCTCGCCCGCCTCGATGAAGGTCGTGCCGCGCTCCTGCGCGCCGGCGAGCCCAAACGCCAGGGTGGTTCCGGCCGACGAGGCGGTGAGAGCGCCGTTGCGCTGCTCCCGGAAATCGCCCGCCCAGGGGCGGTAGCCGATCCCGATGGATCCCATGAGACCGGTGCCTGCGGTCAACGTCAGGAAGTTGTTTCGGAAGCCGATCAAGCCGCGGGTCGGGATCAAGTACTCGAGGCGCACGCCGCCCCTAGAGTCGTAGCTGATCTCGATCATCTCCCCGCGCCGCTTTCCAAGCGACTCGGTCACGGCGCCGAGGTGCTCCTCGCGCACGTCGACGGTAAGGCGCTCGACAGGCTCCATGCGCTGGCCGTTGATCTTCTTGACGATCGCCTCAGGGCGCGAAACCTCGAACTCATATCCCTCCCGGCGCATGGTTTCGATGAGCACGGCCAGATGGAGCTCGCCGCGGCCGCTGACGAGGAAGCGCTCGGCCGCGTCGGTGTCCTCGACATGCAGGCCGAGGTTGGTGTCGAGCTCCTTGTACAGGCGCGCGCGCAGCTGGCGGGTGGTCGAGAACTTGCCCTCGCGACCCGTGAACGGCGAGGTGTTGACGCCGAACGTCATCCGCACGGTCGGTTCGTCGATCTCGATGCGCGGCAGCGGGTCTGGCGATTCGGGGTCGGCGAGGGTGTCGCCGATCGCAACCTCGTCGAGACCCGTGAGCACCACGATGTCGCCGGCGCTCGCGGTCGGCACCGGAATCCGATCGAGGCCCCGGTACAGGAGCGCCTGCACGACCTTGACCCGCCGGGCCTGCCCGTCGGCCGTGAGCACCGCGACCGCATCGCCCGGAGCGATGCTGCCTCGCGAGATTCGGCCGATCGCCATCGGGCCTGTGTAGTCGTCGTAAGCCCGGTTGGCGACCAGCATCTGGAAGCCTCCTGGCTCGATGACCGGAGCCGGGATGTGCTCGATGATCGTCTTGAAAAGCGGCTCGAGGTCCGGCGCCAGGTCGTCGGCGTTGACGCCGGCGCGACCTTCCTTGGCGACCGCGTAAATCACCGGCGCCTCCAGCTGGTCGGCATCCTCGGCAAGCTCGAGGAACAGGTCGTGGACCTTTTCCAGGGCGGCCTTGGGGTCGGCGTTCTTGCGGTCGACCTTGTTGATTACAACGACGATGCGTAGTCCAACCTCGAACGCTTTCCGTAGCACGAAGCGCGTCTGGGGCATCGGGCCTTCCGCGGCGTCCACCAGCAAGAGACAGCCGTCGGCCATGTTGAGGACACGTTCCACCTCGCCGCCGAAATCCGCGTGCCCTGGCGTGTCGATGATGTTGATGGTCACGTCGCCATGGCGGACGGAAGTGTTCTTGGCGAGGATGGTGATGCCCTTCTCCCGCTCGAGGTCGTTGGAGTCCATGATCAACGTGCCCACGTCCTGGTTGTCGCGGAACGTGTGGCTCTGTTTCAGGAGTGCATCGACGAGAGTCGTCTTGCCATGATCGACGTGGGCGATGATCGCCACGTTGCGAATGTCATGTCGCAGGTTGGTCAGAGTCATTGGATGGCAGCAGGCACTATACGGAGAGGGCGCCGGGGTCGGTGCGAAGTCCGGTTAGGAGCCGCTAAGGAAACCTATACCCTGATTCGCTCGGCTCGAAGCGGAGCCCCGATCTCGTTCAGGAAGCCGAGCAACTCGCGGTACGAGTCGAGGAACGAGGTCTCGTAGTACTCGATCCCGTGCTCCTGGCAGAACTGCCGGATGATCGGCTGCGCCCGCCGCATGTTCAGCCGGGGCATGCCTGGGAAGAGGTGATGCTCGATCTGGTAGTTGAGCGAGCCGTACCAGAGATCGGTGAGGGGATGACCGCGGACGTTGCGGGCCGTCAGGACCTGGGTGCGTACGAAGTCCATCCGCGTCGCGCTGTCGGTCTGGACCATGCCCTTGTGGTTGGGTGCGAAGACCGAAGCCATGTAGGCGCCGCCGACGGCCTTGTGGATCAGCACCACGAGCAGGGCGGACCAGGGACCCAGGAAGTAGACCAACGCCGTCAGGTATACCGCGGCGTGAACGGCCAGGAGCCCGAACTCCAAACGGCGGTAGCGCGAGTCTTCCTTGATCAGGTAGCTGAGGCCGGTCACGTGCATGCTCCAGGCCAGCAGAGTCGTCAGCGGGAAGAACAGGTAGGCCTGGTACATGGCGGCCAGCCGGCCGGCGCCGCGCCGTGCCCTGGCCTGGTCGTCGGTGTACGCGATGGCGCCGACTTTGATATCCGGGTCGAGGTCGACGTCGTTCGGGTTGCCGTGGTGGCGGTTGTGCTTCTGGACCCACCAGCCGTAGCTCATGCCGAGCAGCAGGTCGGCGGTGACCAGGCCGACCAGAGCGTTCTTCCATCCCGACACGAACATCTGGCGGTGTCCGGAGTCGTGCAGCTGGAAGCCGAGCTGGCCGCAGACCAGACCGAGCCCCGCCGCCGCGAGGGCCTGCCCCCACACCGACCCGGCTGTGAACAGGGCCACAAGGCAGAAGATCAACAGCACCGAGTTGGTGGTGATGCTCAGGGCGTAATACGCAGGCCGCTTCTTGAGCAATCCGGCTTCCTGGATGCGGCGCTTGAGGATTGCGTACTCGGGCTCGTTCTTGAGATCGATCTGGGCGCCCGAGTCCGAGACCGCCGCGATTTGGGTTGCCACTGGCAACGACTACGTTGCCGACTCAGCCGTAATAAGGGGCATAACACCGGCGTCGAATCTGGGTTAATACGCCCAATGAGGATCCGCGCCGCTCGACTGGCGATCGCGGCCATCGCCGCCGCGTGGGCAGTGGCCGGCTCAAGCGCGGCCGCGCAAGCTGATGAGGGCTGGGTCATCACGTCCTTCCAGTCCGACATCAACATCGCGGCGGACTCGACCCTGACCATCAAGGAAGACATCCGCGTCGACTTCGGCAACCTGCAGAAGCACGGGATCTTCAGGACGATTCCCTTGCGCTACCGCTACGACGACAGCCACGACCGTTACTACAACCTCAGCGTGATGTCGGTCACCGACGGCTCGAGGCCGGTCGAGTTCGCGGTCACAAGCGAGAGCGACAACGAGGTGATCAAGATCGGCGACCCGAGCGTCCTGGTGAGCGGCAAGCAGCGCTACGTGATCACGTACACGGTGGCCGGCGCGATGAATTCGTTCTCAGACCACGACGAGGTCTTCTGGAACGTCGACGGCGCGTTGTGGCCGGTGCCCAAGCTTGGAGTCGGCGCGACAGTACACCTACCCAGCGAGGCCTTTCAGAAGGCCGCCTGCTACCAGGGCCCGCAGGGTTCGAGGGAAACCTGCAATCACGTCGACGGCTCCGACCTGGTCAGCTTCTCGTCGACCCGGCAGCTCGGGTCGGGCGAGGAGATGTCGGCGGTCGTAGCCCTGAGCAAAGGGGCGGTCACAGTCCCGCCCCCGATGCTGGAGCCGCGCCTGCGGCAGTTCCCGCAGGATGCGTTCGACATCAATCCCGGGACCGTCGGGGTATCGGCGCTCGTGCTGGTGGCCGGGCTCGGCTTCGTGATCTGGAACTGGTGGGTGCATGGGCGCGACCGCGCGTACCTCACGCAGTACTACCTCACCGGCGATCCTCGAGAGCACGCGGAGCCGCTGTTCAGCCATCAGCCGGTCGTGGTGGAGTTCGAGCCCCCGCAGAATCTGCGGCCGGCCGAGCTGGGGCTGATCCTCGACGAGAGTGCCGACGCCAAGGATGTCACCGCCACGATCGTCGACCTCGCAGTCCGTGGCCATCTGACCATCCAGGAACTGGCCGGCAAACCCGATTGGATGTTGACGTGGAAGGGATCGCCCGCGTCGGACCTGACCCCGTACGAAAAAACGATCATCGACGGTCTCTTCACAGGCCGAACGCAGGTCGCACTGTCGAGCCTCAGGGGCACGTTCGCCCCCACCTTGAACATCGCCGAGAGCCAGGTCTACGGCGATGCCATGGCGCGGAAGCTGTTTTCGAGCAACCCCAAGCAGGCACGCGCGGCGTGGGGATGTCTGGGGATCGCCGTGGTCCTGGGGGGCATCGCGATCGCCGTGGGGCTCGGACTCGCCTTCGGGTGGGGACTGATCGGAGCAGCGATCGTGGTTGTGGGTATCGCCCTCACGATCTCCTTCCCCTTCATGCCGCAGCGCACCGCCGCCGGGCGCGACCTGCTCCAGCACACGCTGGGCTTTCGCCTCTACATGACGACCGCCGAGAAATACCGCCAGCAGTTCGCGGCCAAGGCAGAGATCTTCACGCAGCTTCTCCCTTACGCGATCGTGTTCGGCTGCGTCACGATGTGGGCGAAGGCGTTCGAGGGCATCGACACCAGCGCGAGCAACAACTGGTATGTAGGCCCGGGCCCATTCCAGGCCGCATTGCTGGCGAACAGCCTTGAGTCGATGAACGCGAACATCTCGAGCGCGATCTCGTTCACGCCGCCGAGCTCGGGTTCCTCGAGCGGGTTCGGCGGGGGTGGATTCTCGGGCGGGGGCGGTGGTGGCGGCGGCGGCGGCAGCTGGTAACGCTCTGAGTGCCGACCCGAGGATGTACTGGTGCCGAGAGCGGGAGTCGAACCCGCACGAGGTTGCCCTCATCGGTTTTTGAGACCGACGCGTCTGCCATTCCGCCACCTCGGCGCGGCCGTAATCGCCCACTTTGGCGAGGCTCGACAATATCATTCGCCGGTGCGACTCACCCTGGCCGCCCTGCTGTGCCTGGCACTGTCCGGCTGTTCGCTCAGCCCGCCGGCAAGCCCGGCCGCGAGCACAACCTCCACACCGGTTCCCTCGTTTGACCCCATGGCCTCAGGCCCGCGGTTCTCCCAGCCGCCCGTGACCCCCCCGACGCCGCCGAGCATCACGCTCCCGGGCTTCGCCTGCGCCGATTCGGGCGGCGGCAAAGCAGGCGTGATGGCCAACGTCACGGACGTGCGTGTCGGCCCGCAGGCGGACTACGACCGCTTCGTGTTGCAGTTCGACAACCCGGTGCCCCCGTACACGGCCACGCGCCAGGCCAGCCCCACGTTCAAGATGAGCCCCAGCGGCCAGCCCATTACGCTCAGCGGCACTTACGGAGTGCTCGTGACGGTTCACACTGCCGCCGAGGCCAACACTTATGGCGGGTCGACTGACATGTCCACCGGGGAGCTCCGCATCATCAAGGAGGCACGCCTGACCCAGGACTTCGAGGGCACCGTATCGTGGGCCTTGGGCCTCGACCACGCCGCCTGCATGCGGACCTTCACGCTCACCGGTCCTTCGCGCCTGATCGTCGACTTTTCCACCGCCCCGATTTAGAGGTCGTACGCAAATGGCCGTTCAGCAGCCACCAGCGGCCCCAGTCGCTCCTGGTCTGACGCCCACCCCGCCAAGAAATAAGAGTGGGTGTGCCGGCTGTGGAGCCGGTTGCCTCGGCTGCTTCGGGGTTTTCGTGGTCGTCGTGCTGCTGCTGGTGGCAGGCGGTTGGTATTTCTTCGTGGTCCAGGTGCAGGCGGGTGTTCCGGCGCCGGCGGCCCTGGTGGTGTTCACCGCCCCCGTCGATGTCGGGCGCAACGACTCCGGCTACCGGACCGCGGTCCCTGGCGAGCCGCTTACCGCTGGGAGCTCGGTGCGCACCGGGCATGGCGGGCATGCTGCGATCCAGTTTCCCGACGGCTCGTTCATACGCATGTCGCCAGACACCATCGCCACAGTCACGGCGGCGCAGCTCAACAAGGACGGCACATTGCAATCGGCGGGCATCGCACAGAAGATCGGCCGCACGCTCAGCAACGTCCAGCACCTCGTCGGCGGAGCCACCTTCCACGTGGGCGGGCACTCGGTCAGCGCTGAAGTGCGCGGCACGCAGTTCGAGGTGCTGGTCCGATCCAACGCCACGAACCTGATCAAGGTTTTCGACGGCTCGGTGAGAGTCGCCGGGGCCACCACGATCACTCTCACGGCCAACCAGGAGGTGGACGCCGATGCCAACGGCAAGCTGTCCAATCCGAGGCCCATCCAACCCGAGACCCAGGACCCGTATCCGCCGGCCGTGCAGTGCGCGCGCGCGGACTCGACCGGCACCAATCCCGGGACGCTGCAGACGTCTTCCGGAGACAGCATCGCCACAGGCCAGACCGCGCAGCAGGAGTACGACTCTCCCGGCGGGAGCCTGAGGGTCGCGTTCTGCTACCCCGGGAGCCTGATGAGCGTCACGGTGACGGATCCCGGCGGAGTGCCGCACTCGGCGCAGGGCGCATCGCCGGTCACGATCACCATCGCCAACGGGCAGCCGGGCCGCTACACGGCCGTTGTGCGCGGCATCGATGTCCCGGCGGGTGGCGAGCCCTACGCGCTCTCCTTCGCCACCGACGCGGCCTGCGCGGAAGGCAACGTCGATACGGGTGGCGTGGTGCGCCAGACGCTGAGCAACGTGCAGATCGCGCAGGCGCTCTCGCAGTCGGGCGCCACGGGCATCACCCTCCAGGTTCAAGGCACGTCCCCGACCTCGGCCCGCATCTATTACTACTCCAACCTGGGCGGCACCTCGGTCTCGTGGACGATCGACTTTTACGCGGCCACGCCAAACCTCGGTGTGGTGCTCACCCAGCTGACGGTCCGCGGGATCAGCATCACGACCCAGGTCGTCTCCCGCCTGCCCCAGGCGACCGGCCAGTCGGGCGTCTCGATCGATTTCACCGTCGACCGCGTGTATTCGTGCAACGGACCGGGCGGCGGCATGATGGTGATCGAAGGCCACCGCTAGCGCGTTCGACCTTGGTAAGTCCGGGGGACCGCGTTGAACGCCTTGTGGGCGCGGTTTGCCGCCCAAGCCGTTACCGTTTACGGCCATGCCCGCGGTAGCCGTCAAACCAGCCCCCAGGCGCCGTCGGGGCCTCCGCTGGATCGTCGTGCTGCTGATCCTCGTGCTGCTGGTGGCCGGGGCGGCTGTCTGGCTCAATTCCGCGGCCGCGGCGTCGACCGACGCAGTCGCCACCCTGACCGTGTTCCTGCCCAGCACCTCCGTCGCCCACAAGGGTGGCGCTTATGCGGAGGCGAGCACGGGCTCGATCGTGTCGCCGGGCGACGGTATCAAGACCGATGCGAAAGGCCGCGCCGCCATCCAGCTGCCGGATGGAACCCTTACCCGTCTCGCGAACAGCACGGAGATCACGCTGACCTCCGCGCACTTCTCAAAGGCTGGAAGCCTTCATGACGCCTCTCTCGCACAGAAGGCTGGACGCACGTACACCAACGTCCAGCACCTGGTGGGCGGCGCGACGTTCAAGGTCTCGGGACAATCCGCGACGGCCACCGTCCGAGGCACCAAGTTCGAGGTGCTCATCAAACCCGACGGCTCGATGCTGGTGAAGCTGTTCGAGGGTCAGATGGATTTCGTCGGGATCAACACGGTGCACCTCGTCGCTCCGCAGCAGGCGACGGCCGACCCCGCCGGCAATGTCGGCCCGGCTGGGCCCATCTTGCCCGAGCCTGGTGACCCGTTCGGGGCCGAGGCGGCGGCGTCGGACCAAACCAGCCAGGGCACCACTCCCGGCACCGAGCAGGACTACATCGGCCCTCCGATCCATAACGGGGAGCAGCAGCAGTTCACGTACAGCTTCGCGGGCGACGGGTTGCTCAAAGCCGCCCTCGGGTACCCCGGCAGCGTCATGACGCTGCAGGTCAAGGCGCCGGACGCACAGATATACGCGAAAACCGGCGCCTCGCCGGTTGTGGTCGTGATCAACAACGCGCTCGCCGGCATCTACACGATCGTCGTCCTCGGCGTCAGCGGTCTGGGCACGGCGGGCGAGACTCCGTTCGTGAGCGTGGCGGCGTTGGAGCCGTGCGCGAGCGCGAACATCGACTCGCGCGGCGCGGTGCGCCGGGGCCTGACGTCACAGGATCTGGCCGGCAGCATCCAGGTGGCGGGCGTATCCAACCTCAATCTGACCGTCGTCGGCACTTCGCTCGCCGGCGCGGTCCTCAAGGGCACCGGCACATTCGACGGCGCGAGCTGGACGGGCACGGTGATCCTGGTCAAGCACGGCCAGGGGCTCCAGGTCACCGCGGTCGGAGCTACCGCATTCGGCATGGCGGTTCCGGCGGAGCAGGTCATGTCGCAGATCGGGACCGTGGTCGGCCAGGACCCTTCGAACATCAATATCGGTTTCATCGTCGACCGCCTCTTCACGTGCAACGGCGTCGTGATCATCGACGGCCGCACCAACCTGTAGTCGCTCCGCCAGAGCGGCCGGCGGGTATCGTCGCAAGGGCGGCCGGGTTTATCCCGGCCGCAATCAACGCCCTTCCAGGCTGCCAGTGTTCGCGAGGAGTGACATTTCGGAAATCACCTCAGCGGGAAGGAGAGCAGCCGCGCGCGAAGCGCCCGGCGATGAGAGGGAACCGGCAGGTTCCCTCTCATAGAAACCTAATGCAGGCCGAACACCCTGTGGGTGAACTTCACGAGCAGCGTCAGGCCGGTACCGTCCAGCAGCCACGCGGTCTCGGCGACGCCGACCAGCAGCACCAGCACCGCGCTGAGCCCGATGCTGCCTCTGCGCATGGCCGGCCGCAGCCAGTGCACCGGCGCCTCACCGCCGCGTGGATGGTTCAAGGCGTCTTCGAGCCGGTCGAGCAGCTCGCCGGCAGTGGCGGGCCGGCGAGCAGGCTCGCGGTCCATCGCCTGCTGCAGGACGGACGCGAATTGCGCCGGGAGATCTGGCGCCTCGTCATGCACCGTCGGCGGCGGTTCATACAGGCGCCGGCTGAGCGTCTCGATCCAGCTCTTCGACGAGAAGGGGCGGCGCCCGGTCACGGCTTCGAAGATGACCGCGGCCAGCGAGTAGACGTCGGCGCGGCCATCCACCTCTCGGCCCACAAGGCGCTCCGGCGCCACGTAGTCGGGAGCGACCGGGCCGCCGGCGCTGGGACCGGTGTTGAATGAGGCCACAGTCCCCAGTCCGAACCCGGTCAGCATGGTGCGACCATCGTCCGCCAGCAGGATGCTGGCGGGCTTGACGTCGCGGTGGACGGTTGCTCGCGAGTGGGCGTAGTCGAGAGCGCTCGCGATCGGCCGCAGCAAACCGATGATGCCGAGTGCGTCATAACGGACGCCGGAACCGAGCACTTCATCCAGCGTCTGGCCGGTGATCAGCTCGGTCACCAGGTACGGACACTCGCCGTCGTACGCGAGCTCATAGAGGCGCGGAATGGCCGGATGTTCGAGCGCCACGTACGACCGGAGCTCGAGGAGGAAGCGCCGTGAGAAGCTCACGTCCCGCGCCACGGCCGGCTCGATGGTGCGCAGCGCGACTCTGCGGTGCATGCGCGGATGCTCGGCCTCATAAATGACGCCGAGACTGTCGGTCTCGATTTCGCGAACCACGCGGTAACCGCCGACCTCGAGACCGTTCTTGACCGGGTCGGGTTTGGGCCGGGAGCCGTTTCGGCTCCGGCGCTCCGATGCCATTCGAAGCTGAACTTTAGCCACTAAGGGCGGTAGGCGCTATTCGGTAGCCTGGCCTCGCCTATCTTTGGCCTGAATGTCGGCGTGGCGGAACGGCAGACGCGCCAGCCTTAGGAGCTGGTGCCCGAAAGGGCTTGGAGGTTCAAATCCTCTCGCCGACACCTGGCCTCCCCACGGCGTGGGGAGGTCGGCGCGCAGCGCCGGGTGGGGGCAAACCTAGCGTCTGATGATCAGGGCGTCGCCCTGGCCGCCCCCGCCGCAGAGCGTCGCAGCGCCCAAACCCAACCCACGACGTTTCAGCTCGTGGGCGAGCGTGAGGACCAGGCGAGCGCCACTGGCCCCGATCGGGTGGCCGATCGCGACGGCGCCGCCGTTCACGTTGACCCGTTCCTCGTCCAGCTCGAGCATCCGGGTGGCGTTGAGGGCGACGGCAGCAAACGCTTCGTTGATCTCGACCAGGTCCAGCTCACCGGCCGTCAGCCCAGCCTTCTTGAGCGCGCTGGCAAGAGCTAGCGCCGGGACCGTGTGCAGCCAGGCATAGCGGTCGGCGCTCATGCCGTGCGCCACCACTTCCGCCAGAGGTTCGGCTCCCAGCTTCCGGGCTCGAGCTTCGGACATGACGACGACGGCTGCGGCGCCGTCGGAGATCTGAGACGCATTGCCGGCCGTGATGGTGCCGTCCCTCTTGAAGGCGGGCGCCAGCTTGCCGAGCGACTCGGCGGTGGTGTCGGGCCGGATCCCTTCGTCTCGCTCGATCTTGGTGGCGGGACCCCGCCTGGAGCTGAGCTCGACCGCGACCACCTCTTCCGCCAGCGCGCCGGTGTCCCAGGCGCGCTGCGCCCGCTGGTGCGATCGAGCGGCCCACACGTCCTGCTCCTCGCGGCCAATCTCCAGCTCCCGGTTGACCTCGTCCGAGCTCTCGCCCATGTGCTGCTTCAAAAAGGTGGACCACAGACCGTCGTGGACCATCGAGTCGATCATCTCGGCATTGCCCATGCGGGCGCCGAAGCGCGCTTTCGGGACGAGGTACGGCGCCTCCGACATCGACTCCATTCCGCCCGCCACCACAACTTCGACCTCGCCCGCGCGGATGAGCTGGTCCGCCAGGGCGATGGCGTTGAGGCCCGAGAGGCATACCTTATTGATGGTCAGCGCCGGCACCTCGGCCGGGATCCCGGCCTCGATGGCCGCCTGTCTCGCGGTGATCTGGCCCGCGCCCGCCTGGAGCACCTGGCCCATGATCACGTAATCGACGTCCTTGCCCGCCACGCCGGCGCGTTCGAGGGCGGCGCGGATGGCATGAGCCCCCAGGCTGACGGCAGGCACATCCTTGAACGCTCCACCAAACTTCCCGACAGGGGTGCGCGCGCCCGCTACGATCATCGAGCCCATAGCCGCAGTCTAGGGAGATAGCAAAGATGAGGAACGCGCTGCTGGTCATCGACATCCAGAACGACTTCGTGGAGGGCGGCGCCTTGCCCGTGACTGGGGGCAGGCAAGTGGCGGCCATGGTGTCCAGGCACGTCCGGCACTTCAAGCAGGAGTACAACTTCGTGGTCGCCACGCGCGACTACCACGAGGACCCGGCCGGGCACTTCTCCGACCACCCGGACTTCGCCACCACCTGGCCGCCCCACTGCATCATCGGTACTCCGGGCGCCGCGCTCTGCACGCCGATCTTCAACCTGGTTCGGGAGAAGTTCATCTCTGTGGTCGTCGACAAGGGCCAACACACCGCGGCCTACTCGGGCTTCGAAGCCATGGACGCGCGCGGCCACCCGCTCCTCGACGTCCTGAGGGAAGCCCGCGTGGACCACATGGACATCTGCGGCCTTGCCACCGACTACTGCGTGCGGGCCACGGCGCTCGACGCCCGCAAGCACGACTTCCAGGTTCGGATCCTGGTCAACCTCTGCGCGCCGGTGAACGTGGAGACCGGTATCCAGGCGCTGGAAGAGATGAAGGCCGCCGGCTGCTCGATCCAGGCCGCGACCGCGCCTTAGCCAAAAAGAAAGAGAGGCCGGTCCACCGCGGGCCGGCCTCCTGGATCTGTTCCTAGCGGCGGGCTTTGCTCTTCGCCGGCGAGCCCTCGTACTTGAAGGAGACGTTCAGCCTCACCCGGTAGGAGGCGACCCTATCCTTGTCGATGGTGACGTCCTGGCGTACGACCTCGGCGACGCGCAGGTCGCGCAGCGACTTGGCGGCAGTCTCGATCGCGCTCTTGGCGGCTGCTTCCCATGACGTGCTGCTGGTCCCGACCAGCTCGGTCACTCGGTAGACGCTATCGGCCATGGTCCCCTCCTCTATCAACGAACTGAATCAATCCTCATTGTCGCGCCACACGATCCACTTTGCGTAGGTCGGGCAGCGCCTCGGCGACCTTGCCGGCCAGTGCCACCGGTTCCTGCCCGCGCAGGTAAATGACCTGCTCGGTGACGCCCAGCTCGAAGAGCCGGCCGCACAGCTCGAGCAGCCGGCTCCGGTCCGCGCCGTCCCAGTCGAACTGGATCGATCGTCGGATCTCTGACGGATCCCGGCCGACCGCACCGCAAGCCTCTTCGAGCGTCGCCGTGAGCTCCTTAACCTTGTCGGGCTCCCCACCGCCGATGTTCCAGACGTCGGCGTGGCGGGCGACGAGCTTAAGCGTGGTCGGGCCGGAGGCGCCGATCCAGATCGGCGGGTACGGCCTCTGCACGGGCTTGGGATTGGCGATGGCATCGGTCAGCTGGTAGTAGCGACCGTCGAAGTTTGTGCGCTCCTGAGTCCAGACCGATTTGATCACCTGCAGGGATTCGCTCAGCCGCCCGACCCGGTGATCGAGCCCCTCGATCCCGTACATCGTGTGCTCGATCTCGGCCCAGGCCGCCCCGATGCCGAACTCGAGCCGGCCGCCGGACAGGTGGTCGACGGTGACCGCCATCTTGGCCAGCAGGACCGGGTGGCGATACGTGTTGCCGGTGACGAGGCACCCCAGGCGCACGCGCTTGGTCGCCTCTGCCATCGCCGCTTGCAGCGTCCAGCCTTCATAGATGATGCGCCCGGGGCCTCCATCGCCGATCGAGGCCAGGTGATCGAAATCCCACACGTGGTCGAAGCCTCCCTCGTCGGCGATGCGCCAGACGGCGCGCAGCGCCTCGATGGTGGTGTCCTGTCCTGAGAGCTTGATTCCAAAACGCAGGGGGTGATTCATGAGATGAATTTCAGTCGCCTCCATAAAACCTCGTGACGCGGACACGAATCGGAACCCTGTAGTCAGCCGAGAAGCTCTCTGGCGTCCAGCCATAGGCCTTGATCAGGGACCGGTACTTGCGGATGTAGGCGGGAACCTTGTACGCCGGGGGCTGCCGTCTCAACAACTGCGCCTTGCCGGCGAGCCGCACAACGTCGCCTCCTTCGGGATTCGAGTTCAGGTGCAGCGCCACCATCGGGTTGCGCTCGATGTTGCGCACTTTCTGCCCGGGGACCGAATAGATGAGGAATGTGTCGCCGTCGAACCAGAACCAAACCGGCACGACCAGCGGCATGCCGTTGGGGTTGGTGGTGGCGAGCCACACGACGACTTCTTTCTTTAGGCGGGCCACGATGTGCTTGCCGCGCGGCGTCGTCGAGTCCACGAGCTTACGAGTGACCGAACCCATACGTGGGTAAGAATATGTCGATGAGCCAGAAGACAAAGAAGACCGAAGCCGAGTGGCGGAACGAGCTGACCCCTATGCAGTTCCACGTGCTCCGCGAAAAGGGCACCGAGCGGCCCTTCACCGGCGAGTACTGGGACACCAACACCCCTGGCGTCTACCTGTGTGCGGGTTGCGGCGCCAAGCTCTTCGAGTCGGAGACCAAGTTCGACGCCCATTGCGGCTGGCCAAGCTTCTACGCGCCGGCTGAGGACGCCCCCGTCGAGGAACACGTCGACCGCAGCCTCTTCATGACCAGGACCGAGGTCACGTGCGCCGGCTGCGGAGGGCACCTGGGTCACGTCTTCGACGACGGGCCGAAGCCGACCGGCCTTCGCTACTGCATCAACTCGGCGTCGATCAAGCTCGACCCCAAGTAAGCTCGCCTCGCCCCACCCGGCCGGCTGTCCGCTGGGGTCCCCGCGCCGTAGGCGCGGGAGGCAGCCTCCCCGCGTGGCGGGGAGGCTAGGCTCCCACGAGCGTGCCGGTGACGACCGGCATAACCGAACCGCCGACCTCGATCTTGGTCGGAATGTTCTCGTCCGCGCCGTATTCGAGCCGGATGTGGATGTTGCTCTGGCGGCCCATCTTGGTGCCCTGTTCGCTGGTGATCGAGACGCTCTGCGAGCGCGGCACCAGCCCGTACCTGACTGCGAAGGCACCCAGCGGTCCGCTCGCCGACCCGGTGGCGGGGTCCTCGTCGATTCCGTTGGCACCCGGCGCGAACATCCGGCTGTACAACCGGTTCGCGCCAGCCGGCGCAAACAAGAACACCGGCAGGGGTGAGCGGCCGGTGAATGCCTCACGAAGGCGGGTTTTCTCCGACACCGCGGCGTCGACCGCGCGCTCATCCCTCAAGGCGACGTACAGAAAATCAAGTCCAGTCGTGGCCACCTGGAGCGGAACGTCAGGCATGAGGTAGCTCTCGTCGAGCCCGAGCCCCGACGCAATGCGCCGCCGGTCGCTGATCACCTCGCCGAACGTGAGCGGCGGGTGGGTCATCCAGAAGGTGAAGCCGTTCGGCCCGCGCTCCCCGCGCACCGCGACCGGGCCGACGCCTTCCTCGAGTGCGAACTCTTGCGCTCCGCCCGGGACCAAACTCTGCGTCGCCAGCACCCATGCGGTCCCGATGGTCGGGTGGCCGGCAAACGGCAGCTCGCTTCCGGGGGTGAAGATGCGGACCTTCGCGGCACATCCAGGTTTTGTGGCCGGCATGACGAACGTCGTCTCGGAGAAGTTCATCTCTCTCGCCACGCGCTGCATGACATCCGGTGCGATGTCGCCGGCGTCCAGCACCACCGCGAGCTGGTTGCCGGTGAGCGCACGATCGGTGAACACGTCGACGATGTGAATCGGGTAACCCATTTGCTTCCTTCTCCTCCTTCTTATGTACTCAGCGCGGCTACCAGGGCCGCCAGGCCCAGGGCGACGATGGCCAGACCGCTGACAGTGCTGATTCCACGCACGACGCGCGGCGTGATTCGCGCCCGAAGGCCGGCCGCGAGGGCGGCGAGCACGCACCACCAGGTGACCGATCCCAGCAAGACGCCCACCACGAGTAGAGCCGGCCGGAGAAGGCCGCCGCTGATGCCTGCTCCCAACGTCGCCGCGAGCGCCGCGAAGGAGATGATGGTGGCGGGGTTGGTGATGGTCAGGCCGAGCGTCGAGACATAGGCCCACGCGAGGCCCACGCCGTTCGTAGGCGCCGCCTCCGTCGCCTTCGGCCGGTCGAGGACTGTGCGGGCGCCAAGCACGATGAGGAGGGCGCCGCCGGCGAGGGCAAGCCAGCGACGCTCTCCGGTGAGCAACGTCGTGATCGCGCCGACGCCGAACACACCGACTGCCGCGTAGAAGCCGTCCGCGGTGGCGACGCCAAAGCCGGAGAAGAGGCCGTTGAGCCAGCCTTTGACGAGGGTGCGCCTAAGGCAGAGGAAGAAGATCGGGCCGGGCGAAGCCGCGATGGCCAAGCCGAGGGCGAAGCCGCGAAGCAGCACGCTGGCCATCCGAACCTCTCATGTCCGGCAATTCTATGGAAAGTGCTGCATCCAGGAGCCCTCAGGCACGCCTTTACCAGCCGTTAAACCAGCCGCGTAACCAGTCGGGTTATTCTCCTTGTCCGCCATGGAGATGCTTCGCAACATCGCGCGTCGCAAGCTGCGCAGCGTCCTCACGATCTCGGGCATCGTCATCGGGATCCTCGCCCTGACCACCATGGGCGCGATCGCCGAAAACTTCAACGCGCTCCTGGATGGCGGCGTCCAGTACTACAGCTCCAGCATCCAGGTCGGGCCTCCCGACGGCGAGTCCGCGTCGCTGCTCCCGCTCTCGAAGATCGACGAGATCAAGCAAGTGGAGGGGGTGGCCGCGGCCTTTCCGGGCTACGGCTTCCTGGCCAAGCCGGGAACCGTCTCCACCGTCAACTTCGGACCACCCGACGAGATCCTCGCCGGCGACCCCGCCGAAAACGACTGGGGCCAGCTCAAGCTCAGCACAGCACAGGGCCACTACCTGACCGGAACCGCGGGAGAAGTCGTGCTTGGCGACACGATCAGCAAGGAGTTCAAGAAGAAGGTCGGGGACACGATCGACCTGCCGGTCAAGCCCTCGGACGCCAAGCCTGACTTCGTCAATCACACCTTCAACGTGGTGGGCCTCCTCAACGTGACGCGTACAGCGCCCGATACGTTCGCGTACATCAACATCGCCGACGGGCAGATGCTGCTCAAGGACAGCCTTCCGATCGCCATCCGGAGCCAGATCGACACCTCGCAGATCACCGAGGCGATCGACGTCTACGGAACGCGTGGCTCGTCGATCAGCCAGCTCGATGCGATCGCCGACCGCATCAATGCCCAGGTCACCGGAGTCAAAGCGATAAGGCCGAGCGTCATCGTCAACAGCTTCAAGTCAGGAGGCGCCATCTTCACGGCGATCACCACCGCCGCCGCTCTCCTGGCGCTCGTCATCGGTGGCCTCTCGGTCGTCAACACCATGTTCATGGCCGTAGCCGAGCGGGTGCGAGAGATCGGGCTCAAGAAGGCGGTCGGCGCCACCACCCGCAACATCATGGGCGAGTTTCTGCTGGAGGCGACCTTCATCGGCGCCTTAGGTGGTGTGATCGGTTATGGCATCGGGGTGCTGATCACAGTCATAGCCAACGCCACCACTCCGCCTGGCCAGTCGACGCTGTTTCTGATCACGATCCGGCTGACTGCCCTCTCCTTGGGATTCGCGATCGCGCTCGGGGCCGCCGCGGGCATCCTCCCCGCCTGGCGCGCGGCCAGGCTCGACCCGGTCACCGCGTTGAGGAACGAGTAACCCGTGGCAACAATCAAGCTCGAGCAGCTGCGCAAGCACTACAAACGCGGCAGCGAGGTCATCCACGCCCTCGACGGAGTCACGCTGGACATCGCCAACGGCGAGTTCGTGGCCGTCGTCGGACGGTCCGGCAGCGGCAAGACGACGATGCTCGACCTGATCGGGCTGCTTCTCCGGCCCACCTCAGGACGGTTGATCATCGACGACGTCGACACCGGCAAGCTCAGCGACAGCGATCGGGCGCACATGCGGGCGCTGAAGGTCGGCTTCGTGTTCCAGGAGTACAACCTGCTGCCCGGGCTCAACGTGCTCGAGAACGTGATGCTGCCGCTTCGTTACGTGAAGAAGACGGATGGCGGCCGGGCGCATGCGCTAGAGCTGCTGGAGCGTGTGGATCTCACCGACCGCCTCCGCCATCGCCCGAGCGAGCTGTCCGGTGGACAGCAGCAGCGCGTCGCCATCGCGCGCTCGATGATCAACCGGCCATCCCTCATCCTCCTCGACGAGCCGACCGGCGCGGTCGACACCGAGACCGCAGAACAATTGGTGACGCTTCTCAAGGTCCTGAACAAGCAGGACCAGGTGACGATCATCGTCGTCACGCACGACCTCGACGTGGCTTCCCAGGCGCGAAGAAACATTCGGCTGAAGGACGGCAGGGTCTTGACTGACCAGCGTGTGGAGGCAGGGGTCTCGGTCACGTAATCTGAGGGTTGATCGTGAAGATCGGCCTCGGTCTCCCCAACGTTGACAAGAGCCTGACCCGCGGACGTTTGCTGGTCGAGATCGCCCGCCGAGCGGAAGCCCTCGGGTTCTCATCCCTCGCGACGATCGGACGCGTCGCGTATCCCAACTACGAGGAGCTGGTGACGCTTGCCGCCGCCGCCGGCGCGACCGAGAGAATTGGGCTCTGCACCAACATCCTGCTGGCGGCGACACGGGACCCCGTGCTGCTGGCGAAACAGGCGGCATCGCTTGACCAGGTGTCCGGCGGCCGGTTCGTGCTCGGCATCGGCACCGGCGCCCGCCCGGATGACTTCGCGGTCACCGGCACCGAGTTCAAGACACGAGGGCGACGGCTGGACGAGGCGCTCGAGCTGATGCAAAGCGCATGGCGGGGCGAGCCGGTGCCCGGCACCAGGCAGCCAGTTACACCACGACCCGTCAACGGCACGTCCGTGCCTTTGATCTTTGGTGGCGGTGCCGACGCCGTGGTCACGCGCGTCGTCAAATGTGGGATCGGCTATACCCAGGGCGGCGGGACGCCCGAGAGCCTGAGCGCGATGATGGAGCGAGTCAACGTCGCCTGGAAGACTGCCGGCCGAGGCGGCAAGCCGGAGTTCCGGGCCCTGGCGTATTTCGCTTTCGGCGAGGAGAGCCATTCCGAGGCTGAGGCCAACCTGCTCGACTACTACGGAGAGTGGGGACCGCGTGTCTGGCAGGGCGCGATCAAGACGGCCGGCGAGGCGAAAGAGCGCATCAAGGCGTACGAGGCGATTGGCTGCGACGAGCTGGTCCTGTTCATCACCGCACCCGCGGTCGAGCAGGTCGAGCGGCTGGCGGAGGCGGTGCTGTAGCGGCCACCACAGGAATGAAATCGCCGCGGAACAGGCGCCTGCTCACGTATGGCGCGATCGCCGCCGGGCTGGCCGTGGTGATCCTGGTCGCCGTGGCCGCTTACGGGTCGCTGCAGGTCCCGTTCCAGGCACCGACGACGAGCAGTCCTGTGCCGGCGCTGGAATGCACGCCCGCTCCCTGCGCCAACCTGCACGGCTACACGCTCTGGGTGGCGAACCTCGACGCGCAGGGGAATCGCGTGACCATGCAGATCACATTCCGCAACGCGAGCGATTCCACCCACGCAGCACCCGAAGACCTCTTGCTGATCGACTCGAAGCGACAGACCTCCCGACCGATCTTCGACTCGCCGGCGTGCACGCCCTGGTCGCGCCACGAGTTCAACCACGGCGCCACGTACGGTCCACTTGTCGTCTGCTTCAACGTGGGCACTTCATCGCCTCCCCTCGTGCTTCGGTGGTCGCCGGACTTCGGCTTGGTGTGTTGTCAGACGGACATCAAGCTCTCCTGATCCTCAGCGCGATGTCGGGTCTGTTGGTGATCAGGACCGCGACGCGTGGGTCGTGGATGAACCGAGCGATGTTGACCTCGTCGTCGACCGTCCACACCCATGCCGGCATGTGCACGCGAGCGCAGTACTGGAGCACTCGAATACCGGCGAGGCGCTGGTGAACGGCCGTGAAGTCCGCATGGCTGCGTCGCAGCCGCACGCCTGGAAAAAGCTCGCTCAAACGCACGCGGAGGTAGCGCCAGGGCGGTGCGCCTTCGAGGTCCTCACCCAATGTCAGACCTGCGCGCACCGTGGGAAAGGTTTCTTTGATCGCGCGAATCGAATCGTCAGCGCCGGTGAAGACGACCGGACTGTGCGCACAGCGCGCCTGGACGAGTCGGACGGTGGCTGCCTCGTCGCCTGTTTCCTTGACGTCGACGTGCAGCCCCACCCGGCCGTCGACCAGCTCCATCACGTCATCGACCTTCAGGAGATCCGCCTCGAGCTCTTGCTTCAGCGCGGCGTATGTGAGCTCGCTTACGGCGCGACCAGACGATGTGCGCTCGTCGTGGTAGTTGACACGCACACCATCCGCGGTCCGGCGCACGTCGATCTCGACGTAGTCGACGCCCAGGGAGATGGCGCGGCTGTAGCGCTCGGCTGCCGGCAGGCCCGTGACGCCGCATTCGCCGCGGTGTGCATCGATCAGAGCTGGCATGGTGACTTGCGATGCTCAGCTTGATGGATGGAGACTGAACGAATGGCAGGGCTGCACCCGGTGGTCGTGATCACCGGCGCCACCGGCGCGATCGGCGCCGCGACGGCGTCGGTGCTCGCGCGCCGCGGCGCGCAGCTCCTGTTGCTGGGCCGACCGTCAGACCGGCTGGACACGCTCGTCGAGAGGCTGAACCGCGACCAACGGGTCTCCAGCGTGGAGGTCGACCTGTCGTCGCTCGCCTCGGTGCGCCTGGCGGCGCGCCAGATTTCCCGCGCGGTGACGCACGTGGACGCGCTTTTGAACGTGGCCGCCGTTTTCACATCCGAGTACCAGACGACCGATGACGGTTTCGAGCTGATGCTCGCCACCAACCACCTGGCCCCGTTCCTCCTGACCAACCTGCTGCGTGACCGCCTGACCGGCGCCGGGCGCGTCATCACGGTCACAGCGCCATCTTCCACCAGGGTCGACATCGAGCAGCTCGTCTCGAAGGAACGCTTCAGCCCGTTGAGGACGTTCGGCGCCACCAAAGCGGCCAACCTCCTGTTCACGTTCGAGCTGGCGCGTCGCGCGAAGAGATGGGACGTGCGCGCCACCGCGTACCACCCCGGGCTGGTCCGCTCCGACCTGATGCGAGAAGCGCCACGGCCGGTTCGATTGCTGACGCGAATCGTGTCCGGGTCGCCGAATCACGCCGCCGAGGACCTGGCCGAGCTGGCCACATCGCCGGCGTTTCAGAGCACCACCGGCTGGTTCTTCAAGGGCACCCGCCGCATCGACCCGCCGAAGGCGGCCCTGGATCTCGAGGCCCAACACAACCTGTGGAAGCGCACAGCCGAGCTCGTCGAGCTTGACGAGTCGGGCTTCTGAAGTCTCCACGGCGCGCTCGTCGCTGCTTCACATCGCATTCACAACCTCGTCGAAGGATGAGGGGCATCAAACCACTCGTGACAAAGGAGCAACGGCAATGAGACGCGGTTTCGGTTTTCTGTGGGTGGCGCTGACGGGCATCCTGCTCGCGATCGTCGGCACCATCGCGTACCAGGCGGGCTGGGCGGCGGGTGCGGCGACGCAGCTGCCGGCCGGCGCGACGGCGGCGGCACCGTACTACTACTACGGTCCGCATTTCGACGGCTTCGGATTCTTCGGTTTCATCTGGTTCCTGTTCTTCCTGTTCCTGCTGTTCGTGCTGTTCCGAGCGCTGCGATTCGGCCGCGGCTGGGGCCACGGGGGCTGGGCCTACCGGGGCGGCTGGGGCGGCTACGGCGGCGGCAAGGGCGGCGTCCCGCCCGCCATCGACGAGCGGATGCAGGAATGGCACAAGCGCGCGCACGGCGAGCCGGCGCCCGCGCCACCGTCAGACACCAAGACCGTCTGACTTAAGGAGCCGACGGCACCGGGGGCAGCGTGCCCTCGGTGCTGTTCCGATCTCTACGATGGACGCGGTGACGACCATCCTGGTCGTGGACGATGAGCCGCGCATCGTCCAGCTCGTCCGCGACTACCTCGAGCACGGTGGATTCACCGTGCTCGTCGCCGCAGACGGCCCGACCGCCCTGCGGACGGCGCGCACGGGACGCCCGGACCTGATCATCCTCGACCTTGCCCTGCCCGGGCGAGACGGCCTCGACGTGACCCGCGCCCTCCGGCGCGACGGTGAGGTCCCGATCATCATGCTGACCGCGCGGACCGAGGAATCGGACAAGCTGGTCGGCCTCGAGCTGGGCGCGGACGACTACATGACGAAGCCCTTCAGCCCCAAGGAGCTGGTCGCTCGCGTGCGTGCGGTGTTGCGGCGGGCAGAAGGGATGCGGCGTCCAGCGGATGTGATCCGGGTCGGCTCAGACGTGGAGCTCGACGTTCCGCGTATGGACGTGAGGATTGCCGGCCGCCGCGCGGATCTCACCAAGACCGAGTTTCAAATCCTGGCCACGATGGCGAGGCAGCCAGGTCGCATCTTCACCCGCGCTCAACTGCTCGACGCCGTGAAGGGCGTGGCCTTCGAGTCATACGAACGGGCGATCGATGCGCACATCAAGAACATCAGGCGGAAGATCGAGCCGCTCCCCGGCAGGCCCAAATACGTGCTGACCGTGTTCGGAGTCGGTTACCGTTTCGCCGAGCCACCCGACCGATGAGAACCGTATGGGGACCGCCTCCCCGCCGCCGGCCGCCGTGGTGGCCGGAAAACCAGCCGTGGCCGCCACCGCGTCGTTGGCGCCGTGGAGGCCTGCCCTTTTTCTGGCGGATGGGTTGCGTGATCCTCGGTGTGATCGGGCTGGTCGCAGTCGTCGGCGCGCTCGTGACGGCCCTGGTGATCACCGTGCTGAGCTGGATCCTGGGTCCGACTGCGCTCAGCCAGAGCACGGCCGAGGTGGTGCTGGTCATGACTTTCCTGCTCCTCGGGGCATCCGCGGTCGTGGCCCAGCGTGGGATCCGGCGCTTCTCGCAGCCCATGGACAACCTGATCGAGGCGGCGGGCAGGATCGAAAAGGGAGACTACTCGGCCCACCTCTCGGAAACCGGCCCGAAGGAGCTGAGCTCGGTCGCGCGAGCCTTCAACGCCATGTCCGCTCGCCTCAAGGCCAGCGACGAGCAGCGCCGCAGCTTTCTTGCCGACGTCGCGCACGAGCTGCGCACGCCGCTGTCGATCATCCGCGGGCAGGCGGAAGCGATCGCGGATGGCGTCTACCCCGGGGATCCGGACCATGTGATGCCGATCCTCGACGCGACCCGCACGCTCGAGGTGCTGGTGGAGGACTTGCGGACCCTCGTGCTTACGGAAGCAGGCAGCCTGGTGCTGAACCGGGAGCACATCGAGCCCGGCGCGCTGGTGCAAGACGTGTTGGCGTCGTTCGAGACGCAGAGTGAAGCCTTCGGCGTGAGCATGGCATCGGCCATCGACTCGGTCGTCCCTCCGGTCGACGTAGATCCCGCGCGCATTCGCAGCGCTCTCGCCAACGTGGTCTCGAATGCGATCCGCCACACGCCGGCTGGGGGGTCGATCCGGATCGAGGTGCACATGGAGGGCGACCAGGTGGGGATCACCGTCCAGGACACCGGCGAGGGCATCTCGCCGGAGATCCTCCCGAGAGTGTTTCAGCGCTTCGTCAAGGGCCCTGGTTCGACCGGGTCAGGCCTGGGCCTCGCCATCACCCACGACATCATCACGGCCCACGGCGGCACCGTCGACATTCAGAGCACCCTCGGCTCCGGCACGACGGTTCGAATCAAGCTGCCACCGGCAACCTGACAGGGCGCCGCCAAGGGCTGGACGCCTCCCGTTTTGATCTGAAATGATTGCGGCACTTGGCGAAGAGGGGAAGGAATTCGACCAGTGCGGCAGGCGGTCAGACGACCACCCGCCGGCATCCACCCAGACCGCTCGAGGGGGAAGACCTTCTCACCACGCGGTGGGAGGACGCGCGCCACTGGATGAGCATCTATGCGGATCTCCTGGAGTTCAAGCGCGGGATCCTGGAGCGGGTGCGCCGGGACCTGGCCAACCTGAAGCCCACCGCCCAGAAGGCGGCCGCCGTCGACCTCGAGATCATCGAGGCGCAGATGAGTGGATATGAGGAACGCCTCGATCTCTGGTACCGGCGGCTCTGGGAGCTCCACGGGTTGGACCTGGATCCGACCGGCCGGATGGTGAGGCACCAGGGCCAGGAGGTGGCGCTGACCAAACGCGAGTTCCAGCTGCTGCAGTTTCTCCTCGACCATCCCCACCGCTTCTTCACCACGACCCAGATCCTCGGCCAGGCATGGGCCGACCCCGCTCTTTTCCCAGAGGAGGTGCGCAATTACGTGCGCCGGCTTCGAAAGATCCTCACGGACCTCGCGATCCCCGTTGACCTCGTCAACAAGCCGGGCAGGGGCTACTCGCTGGTCTTTCGCATCGACTGACGCCGGCTGCTTCGCGGCGTCGCAATGTTGCTGAACTTTTTACGTCGGGCCCCGTATTCCTTGTTACATGAAGAAGGTCCAGCCCAAGAAAGCCCGCCCTGACATCGACGCGGCCACGCGCGGTGGGGACTGGACCCAGGCCATGGATGGCGAAGGCCTTCCAGAAAACTCAACGCTCGAGCACGCACTCTACTGGAGGCAGATCTACACCGAGATCCTCGACATGGAGGAGAAGGTGCTGGCCCGCATCCGCCAGTTGATGACCACGCAGTCCGATGAGGGTCGCCGCGAGGTCGAGCTGACGAACGTCCCGGTCGTGGTCGCGCAGGCCGAGCGATTCCGGCAGCGGCTGAGCTATTGGGATGCCCGGGTCGTGCACCTCAACGGCCATACCCGGCCAAAGGCGTAGACGCATAGGGCCGCTTTGGCCGAGGGGGGATTTTGCTGATATTGTTACGGCGCTGCCAACACACTGAAGGGGTGAAAAACATGCGCCGTACCGTTCTGTC
>DASWBB010000040.1:0-12886 GCA_036390875.1 Candidatus Dormiibacterota bacterium | reverse complement strand
CCGATCATCACGCTCACGGTGGGCGGGGGGCCCGGAATTGCCGGCTGGGCGTCCTCCAGCGCAAGCGCCGCCCTGCCGCCGCCCAACAACGCCGGGCCGGCATCGGCGTCGGCGCGCGTGTGGATCCTGCCTTCGATACCGGCGCCGAGCGTCGCCTCGAACGTGACCTCCTTCGACCCGTCCATCAACTCGCAGGTGGCCGCCAAGATGGCCCACGACACCGTGCTCGACCTCATCATCGAGTCCGAGGCCCGGCGCACCCATGACTTGCAGCTGGCTGAGCTGGGCGCCAGCGACGACGGGCTGAAGGAATTCGTCGACGTCATCAACGGCGACGGCGCTGGGAACTTCGTCCAGAAGACCTACAGCTTCGACTCGATCAGCATTCAGCTCTTCCTTCCGAAGTTCGCCACCCAGGCCGCCCGGTTGGTCGGGATCGAGTTGAGAGGAACGGCCAGCTACACCACCCGCGACGCATCCGGCAACGTGGTCTCGCGCTCGAGTGCGCCGTATGACAAGACCTGGGGGCTGGGCGGCTCGAAGGGCGGCAACGGCTACCAGCTCATCTTCGTCGACTACACCGGCCTGGCCCTAGCGCCCTAGGCGTCGCGAGTTACGGCTGCCGGAATGCCGTTCGGTTCGTAGACCGCGGGGGGCTCGATGCCGAACGTGTCGGCCAGACGGACGAACAGGCTGAACAGCGCGGCCACGTAGGCGGCCTCGGCGATCTGCTCGTCCGTCCAGCCCACATCGCGAAGTCCTTGCACCTGCTCGTCGGTGACGCGGTAGGCCGCCCGCGCGATCGTGCCGGCGAATTCCAGCAGCAAGTGCTCCGGCGGCGTCAACCCTGCGGCATCGAGGTCACCGTTGCGAAGTGCTTCGGCCGCCCCCTCGAACGCTGCGCCCTGCAACTGCAGGAACCATGTGTGCGCGCTGAGTCAATACCGGCAGCGGTTGATGGCGGAAACGTAGGACGCGATCATCTCGTGCTGGGCCCGGGTGAGCGCCCCGTCGGTGAAGTGCATGCGCGAGGCGGCCTGGATGGCGGCGAGGAAGTCGGGCCGGAGGCTCATGGTCTTGAGGATCTCCGCCACGACCCCGATCGGGCTCTCCGCCTTGGCGGTCGCGTAGAGCTCGGCCAGCAGCCCTTCGGCCTCCGGCGGTTGAACCATCTTGATCCGCGCCACGGGATTATTAACGACCTGCAGCGCTAAATGGTGTCATTACTCCTGGCCGTTCCAGCCCCAGCGGGGCACGCGCAGCCCCTTCGGAACCTGCGACTCGGCGGGCGCGTATGACATGACCTCTTCAGCCGCCCATTCCATGTATGCGCGAAGGGCGGCTCTCAGCTCGGCATCCGTTGGTAGGCGGGCATCATCCAATGCCTGCACGAAGCATGTGACGAATCGCTCCCCCCAGTCGTCCGCAGCCCCCGTGCGAGCGTGAATTTCGAGCATTCCCGAATGACCGCCGAGCAGCTCCGAGTAGCGCGCCGGGCCGCCAAACACCTCGGCCCAGTAGAAGGCGAGATTCTCAACGTGTGCTGGGTTGAAGCCATGGGAGAAGGCATGGCTGAGCTCCGGTTCCTGGAGGCAGCGCTCGTGATGCGCCGTGGCGAGCGCGAGAAAGGCGGCATCGCCGCCCGCGAACTCATAGATGGACGGGCGGCCCATGACCCAACGATAGCCGTCAGGTGACGGTGATCGTGGTCCTCGTGCTTGAGGTTGATCCGCCCGCGTCGACAATCGTGATTGTGACCGTGTAGCCAGGGCGGGCGGCGCTTAGGATGACCTCCGATGAGAACGCTGCTGACCACGAGCGGCAAGACGGTCGAGACCGATGTCGCCGCGATCACAAGATGTTTCGCGGATGCGCATAAGGAAGGGCTCTGGCTGGACATCGAGAGCCCCGACGAGGGCGACTACAAGCTCCTGGAGGAAACGTTCAAGGCCCACCCGCTCTCGATCGAGGACATCCAGCACCAGAACCAGCGACCCAAGATCGATGAGTATCCCGAGTACAACTTCCTGGTCATCTTTCAGGCCGATTGGCAGGGCGACGACGTCAGCTTCCTGGAGCATCACCTTTTCGTCGGCCCCAACTACCTGATCACCGTCCATGAGGAACCGGCGCCGGCGCTCACAGAATTGCAGGCTCGCATTGAGAAGAGCCCAGCCCTGACCAAAGGCCAGCCCGCTTTCCTGACCTACCTCGTAGTCGACGCGATGATCGACGCGACGTTTCCGGTCCTGGAGCGTGTCGACGAGACGGTCGACCGCATGGAGGACGAGATCATCGAGAAAGCGGCGCCCGATTCACTCGATCGCATCTACCACCTGAAGCACTCGGTGACCGAGCTGCGCAGGTACCTGGGCGCGCAGCGTGATGTCTTTCAGCGGTTGATCACCCACGGCATTCACCTTCAGCAGCAGGACATGACGCTCTACTACCGCGACGTGTACGACCACATCGTCCGCCAGTACGAGACCGTCGATTCGCTCCGCGACTTGCTGTCGAGCGCGATGGACGTGTACCTGTCGACGGTCTCGAACCGCCTCAATCAGACCACCAAGGCGCTGACCGTGATCGCGAGCCTGTTCCTGCCGCTGAGCTTCCTTACCGGTTTCTACGGCATGAACTTCTCGTACCTCACCCAGGTCCTGGAATTGCCTTATTGGGCCTTTGCGGTTGGGCTCGGCACCATGCTGATCTCGATCGCCATCCAGCTCTACTTCTTCCGGCGCCGCGGCTGGATCTGACAGGTTCGGCGTCTGCGGGATGACCCGCAGCTTCGGCTAGGTGCCGATGACGGTCAGGACCACGTTCCCTGTCGATGCGCTGAACGTCGGGCGGCCCATATCTGTCGTAGACGACCGCTCTCACTTGCGGAGCCTCTCGAGGCCGTCGAGGATCAGATCCAGCCCGAACTCGAACTCCTTTGAGTAGTCATAGCCGGGCTTCATGGCGTGCTTCGTGATCATCTCGGCGAGGTGCGGGTACGCACCGGCCATCTGGCGGAGGACGTCTCGTCCCACCTCCGCGACCTGGTCGCGGGATTGGAGCGGAAGGTTGATCTGCTGCAGCGAAAACCCATAGACATAGCCGTCGATGACCGAAACCGCATGGGCGGCCATGACGAGCGTGAAGCCGGCGTTGCGAAGGTTCCCGAGCACGGAGTCGTGATGGCGGAGGGTCGCGGGACCGGGTGTGGTCCTCGACTGCATCAGGCTGGGCGCCCAGGGGTGGCGCAGCAGAGCTTCGTGCGCCGAAATGGCTCGTCGCCGCATGGCGCGCTTCCACTCACCTCGACCGGCCGGCAACGCGATCTCGCTGAAGACCAGGTCGACGATGCCATCGAGGATGTCGTCCTTGTTGGCGACGTGGTTGTAAAGCGACATCGCCTCCACTCCGAGCTCCTCACCCAGCTTGCGCATCGAGAGAGAGTCGATCCCGCCCGTGTCGGCCAGCGCGAGCGCGGCCCGCAGCACCCGCTCCCGGCTCAGGGGGGCTCGGGTCTTGGCGTTCGGGTCGGTCTGGGTAGCCACTTTCAAATTCCCCTTGACAGAGCTTACGCTGTATGTCTATACTTACGCCATAAGCTTACATCGTAAGTTCGTGATTCAAGGAGAACCACCAAGATGACAACCCCGAAGCGCCTCGCCAGAATCGCCGGCGTCCTCTATCTGATCAACGGAATCACCAGCGGCTTCGCCTTCGGGTATGTGCTCACGAAGGTGTACATACCGGGCAACGCCGCGACCACAGCCGCCAACGTGGCCGCGAACGCCGGACTTGTCCGCATGGGCGTCGTCGCCGACCTGTTCCAGGGTGCTGAGTGGGTCTTCCTGGCGATGACTCTCTACTTACTGCTGAAGGATGTGCACCTGAACGCAGCGAGGGCGATGGTCGTCCTGGTTGCCATCGGCGCCGCCATCGTGTGCTTGAACGAGGTCTTCCAGTTCGAGAGCGTTCGCGTCGCAACCGACAGCTCTTATGCCGCCGCCTTCGGCGCAGCAGGTTCGAGTGCTCTGGTTCTGCTGTTGCTCGAAATTCACCACTACGGCTTCCTCGCCGCCCAGATCTTCTTCGGCCTCTGGCTCGTGCCCCTGGGATATCTCGCCTACAAGTCGGCGATGTTCCCCAAGGCCCTCGGCGCTGCCCTCGTCGTGGGAGGCGCCTGCTATCTGGTGGGACTCCTGGCGGTCTTCCTGGTCCCCGATTTGGGCGAAAAGATCAACACATTCGTCACCCTTCCTTCGGCAATCGCCGAAATCTCGATGCTCGGATACCTGCTCGTGGTCGGTGTCAAGACCACCAAGCCAAAGGCCGAGCGCAGCCTCGCCGCGGCGTAAGCGCAACCGAAACACCGAGTGGGACCGGGAACCGTTCCCGGTCCCGCCGGCCGGTGCTCCTCAGTCGAATGGCGCGCCTCTTAGCGGCGCTTGCGGGCGCTCGAAACCTCGTCGTCGGCGCGCTGGATCAGGTCGTCCGCCGATTCGCCTTTCTGGAGCCTGGCCAGGCCGATGGTGATCGAGGCGCCGGGGGTGCCTGCGGCCAGCATCGCGCTCACGGCATCAAAGCGTTGGCGCGCGTGATCGATAGCTATGCCTGGGAGCACGCAAACGAACTCATCCCCACCGACGCGAGTGATCACGTCGTAGGAACGCAAACATGCTCTCAGGGAGTCGGCCACCGCGATCAGCAGCATGTCGCCGGCGGCATGACCTCTGGTGTCGTTCGTGGCCTTGAGCCCGTCCACGTCGACGTAAGCAGCCACAAGCTCTCCGCTGTCGCGCTGGGCGCGATTGATCTCGCGTCCGATGGCAGACAGGCCGGCGCCGCGGCGGCTGACTCCAGTCAGCTCGTCGGTCCCGGAATCTTCACGGTCCTTGGCGGCCAGCGCACGATCTTCAGCGGCAATCTGTCGGTCGTGGCTGCCTTGCGCGCGGTCGTCGGCGGCCACCTTGCGGTCGTTGACTGCGCGCACGCGGCTGTCCGCGGCCTCGGCCTCCCGGCGCCGCACGGCCGTCAACTCGTCGGTACCGGAATCTTCGCGGTCTTTGGCGGCGTGGGCGCGATCTTCGGCTGCAACCTTGCGGTCATAGATCGCTCGGACGCGGCTGTCGGCAGCCTCAGCCCGCCCCGAGTCGGCCCGGGCGCCTTCGTCAGCAGCGCGCTGCCGGTTGCTCGCGGCGCGGTCCCCTGCAGTGCGGTCGCGATCTCCGGCCGCGTCGTCACGCGCTTCGGCCTCTCGGTCACGTAGGCCGGCCGCGACGTCCCGATCGCGCGCGGCCAGCCCGGCCTCGCGGCGGCGCACTGCCGTCACCTCGTCGGTCCCGGTATCCTCGCGGTCCTTGGCCGCCTGGGCGCGATCATCTGCCGCAACTCTGCGGTCGTTGATGGCTCGCACGCGGCTGTCTGCTGCATCAGCGCGGCCCGAGTCGGCCCGGGCGCCTTCGTCTGCGGCGCGCCGGCGATTGCTCGCCGCGCGATCCCCCGCGGTACGGTCGAAGTCCGCGGCCGCGTCGTCACGCGCTTCAGCTTCTCGGTCGCGCTGCTCGGCCGCGAGGTCACGCGCCCGCGCGGCCAGGCCGGAACTTTCGCGGTCCTTCGCGGCCTGGGCGCGATCCTCGGCTGCAAGCCTGCGGTCGTTGATGGCCTGGGCGCGGTAATCCGCGGCCTCGGCTCGCCCCAGGGCGGCCTGGGCACCTTCGTCTGCAGCGCGGCGGCGATTCGTCGCTGCGCGATCACCCGCCGTGCGGTCGAGGTCACCGGCGGCGTCGTCACGAGCTTCGGCCTCGCGGTCACGCAGCCCGGCCGCGACGTCGCGGTCCTGGGCGGCCATCCCCGCCTCCCGGCGGCGCGCGCCGGTGAGCTCGTCGGACCCGGAATCGTCGCGGTCCTTGGCCGCCTGGGCGCGATCCTCGGCCGCCACCCTGCGGTCGTTGATCGCCTGGGCGCGGTTGTCGGCATCGCCGGCGCTGCGCGAGGCGGCCTGGTCACGTTCGTCCGCGGCATGCTGGCGGTCGCTCGCCGCGCGATCACCTGCGGTTCGGTCGAGATCGCCCGCCGCGTCATCACGCGCTTCGGCCTCGCGGTCGCGCAGCCCGGCGGCGGCGTCACGGTCCTGCGCAGCCAGGCCGGCCTCCCGGCGGCGCACACCTGTCAGCTCATCGGTCCCGGAATCGTCGCGGCCGGCTTCCGCCTCTCGGTCGCGCCGCTCGGCCTCCCGGTCGCGGACGTCCGCGGCGAGGTCGCGGTCGCGCCCTTCGATGTCACGCTCGCCTGCCGCCGCCAGGGCGTCTGTGTCGTTGTCAGACAAGAGGCTAGCGTCGGCCACTCCCCATAACAAATGCCGCAATTCGGCCACTCGGGCCCGGTTGGTCGTATGCCGACCTCAGGTATTTGAACTGGGGGCTTGACATTGACCCAGGGTCAAGGTGCGAGCCTTGGTCCATGAACGCACCGACCGACCACGCGACACGGACCGCGGTTTCCGTCACCGGCTTGCGCAAGGCGTATGGGGAGAAGGTGGTCCTCGACGACGTCGACCTCACCATCCGGGAAGGCGAGGTTCTCGCCCTGCTCGGGCCCAACGGAGCGGGCAAGACCACGATCGTACGGATCCTTTCCACCCTGATCCAGGCAGACGCCGGCACGGCCACCGTCATGGGGCACGACTTGCGCAGCGAAGCCGGGGTGGTGCGAGGGGTCATCGGGGTGACAGGCCAGTTCTCCGCAGTTGACAACCTGCTGACGGGCGAGGAGAACCTGCTCCTCATGGGTCGCCTGCTGCACCTGCCGGCGACCGAGCGACGGGCGCGGGCCTCCCAGCTGCTCGAGCGCTTCGATCTCGTCGAGGCTGCAAGGCAGACTCCGGCCACCTACTCAGGCGGCATGACGCGCCGCCTCGACATCGCAATGACCCTGATGGGCCGGCCACGGCTGATCTTCCTCGACGAGCCCACCACCGGCCTGGACCCGCGAAGCCGCCAGATCATGTGGCAGCTCGTCCGCGACCTGGTCACCGAGGGCGTCACCATCCTGCTGACCACCCAGTACCTGGAGGAGGCGGACCAGCTCGCCGACCGGATCGCCATGCTCGACCGGGGCCGCATCGTCGCGGAGGGCACTCCTGAGGAGCTGAAGCGGCGCATCCCCGGCGCGCACATCCGGCTGCGCTTCGCCGATGTCGGCTCGCTTGACAAGGCCGCACTCGAGCTTCCCGAAGGGGCGCGCGACGACGAAGACCTCGTGCTGCGGATTCCGAAAGAGGGCGGCATCCGATCGCTGCGAAGCGTGATCGCCCGCCTCGGTGACGACGTCGCCGTGGAGGACCTGTCGATCCACACACCGGACCTCGACGACGTGTTCTTTGCCGTGACCGGCAGCCAAGCCAAGGAGAAGACCCTATGAGCGCTTTGACAAACGCCGCCCAGGACTCCGCGACCATGCTGGGGCGGGAAATCAAGCACAGCATGCGGCTGCTTCGCCTGCTGATCGTGAGCGCCATCCTCGTGCCGGTCGTGATGCTGCTGTTGTTCGACTACATCCTCGGTGGGACGATCGGACAAGGGCTCGGTAATGCCGCGCGAGGAGCACCGTATATCGACTATCTGGTGGCCGGCATCCTCGTGATGACGGTGGCAGGAGGCTGCGGGCCTACGGCGATCAACGTCACCATGGACATGACGGGCGGTTTTGTCGACCGGATCCGCACGATGGCTGTAACCCGAGGTGCGCTGCTGGCTGGACATGTCGGCGTGAGCGTCCTGCGCATGCTTGTCGCCACCGCCGCTGTCACCGGGGTGGCTCTCTTGCTTGGATTCCGGCCCAAGGCTTCGGTTGTGGACTGGTTCGCTGTGATCGGAATCGTCGCGGCGTTCTCGTTCGCCCTGGCCTGGCTGTCGGCGGCCATCGGGCTCGTGACGAAGAGCGTCGCCGGCGCCAACGGCTTGACCCTGCCGCTGTCGTTCCTGCTGCCATTCCTGTCCAGCACTTTCGTGCCGGCGGAATCAATGCCCGCCGGCGTCCGCTGGTTCGCCGCGAATCAGCCGTTCACCGCGGTGGTGGACAGCCTGCGAGCGCTGCTCACCGGCGCGCCGGTCGGCAACAGCGCCTCACTGGCTCTAGCCTGGTGCGCGGCCATTGCGCTGGTCGGCTACCTCTGGTCCCAGGCCGCCTTCCGCCGCGGCACCCGGTGACATGATCGGAAACAGATGATCACGATCGGGCAGCTTGCCGCCTATGCCGGCGTGACGATCAAGGCCGTCCGCCACTACCACAAGCGCGGTTTGCTCGAGGAGCCGCCACGTGACTCATCGGGCTACCGGCGGTACAGCGCCCAGCATGCGATCGACCTGGTCAAGATCAAGACGCTCGCCGAGGCCGGCGTGCCTCTCGCACGCGTCAAGGAGCTGCTCGCCGCCAGCCCCGATCGGTTCGCTGCGGCGATCACCGAAGTCGACCGCAGTCTTCAAGAACGGGCCAAAGAACTGCGCCGCGCTCGCGAGCGGATCGCAGGGCTTAGCGCCGGAGACCGGCTGTTCGTCTCGGCAGACGTCGCCGACTACCTTGACCGGCTGCGCGAATTCGGCGTGAGCCGGCGCAGCGTGCAGATGGAACGCGACGGCTGGATCCTGCTCCAGTCGGCTTCGCCGAAAGCGGCCGCCATCTGGTTTGCCGACAAGCTCGCCGCGATTGACGATCCGGAGTTCGTTGCCATCTATCTCGAATACGACGCTGCGTTCGACTGGCCGGCGGACGACCCTCGCCTTGATGCGCTGGCCGATCGCGCTCAGCGGTGGTTCGTCAGGCGAGGGGATGGGCGCACGAGAGGAAGGCAGCCGGCGGCGGACCCGGGCATCGTCCAGCTGATCGCAACGTCGACCGGCTCCTCGTCTCCGGCGTGGGACCGGCTCAAGGAGATCGCCCAGGAGCGCATGGCGGGCGAGTGACACCGTCCGTACCCGCCATTCAGGCCCAAATGGTCGAATCCCTCGCGGTCCATTCAGCCATGCGGGCCCACTGGGCGACATCCCAGGTATAGGTTGTGGCGGGTAAGGGTCCCTATTGGGACGACTTTAGAACCGCCCTCCCAGATTCGAGTTTGCTGCTCAGACCGATTCGGAAACGGTGGGCGTCCGACACAGGAAGATCCAACGTGACCCCAGGTTAACTGTCAACGCGGACCGGCTTGATTGCCAAGACAAGCGTCACGGCTACGAGCCACACGTACTCGAGAACGATGTCCGCGACTCGCGCGAATCCACCCAGCGTCATCTGATGTCCCGTCGTCGAGAACGACGGCGCTGCCGCGAACACGATGGGGCTGACTAGGTGCTCGAGGCCGACCAGCAGACACAGGCAGCTGAGCCAGACGGGCCACACTCGCGAGCTGAGGCCGAGCAGCCCGACGCCGCCAATCGCAACACCGAGCGGGATCAGCTGGCCGTGCGTGAAGAGGGAGGCGACCGAACGCAAGACCACGACACCGTCGTCTGATCCACCCCGCTGCGTGTAACTCCACAATCCGAAGTAGAGGCCGAATGTGATCAGAGCGACCGCGAAGTTCGCTCCCATCGCCAGCCAAGCCAGGTTGGGCAGCAGTCCGCTGCGCCTAGTCAGCTGAACCAGCAGCCCGATCAGGACGGCATAGATCAGCGCTGTAAAGGCAGGCACGAACTGGAACAGCAGAAGCGGCTCGTGTGCGTGCGTCCAGGTCACGATGTCCCGCGAAGTGGGCTCGGGAGGGCCCAGCGGCGGGGTGATCGCCGTGAAGTAGAAGAGTGTCGCGAGTAGCACGAGCATTGCAGCGACGGCCGCCGACCGGCTTAGTTTGGTGTCGTCCCAGACAGCATTCATGGGAGAACCGTAGACAGGGCTGCGTTGGGTTGTCGTCAGCCCGGGGAGGTCATCCTTCAGGCCGATGCGCGGGGCGGCAAAGTGAACTAGGCTTCACGTCCAAATGGCGGTCTGGGGAGACTTTCGAGATGCTCCCGAACTGACCGATTGGCTCACTGCGGCGCTCATCACCGCGGCGGCCGAAATCGAGGTTCTTCTGACGCCTGCCGCCGGGCACGGAAGCTCCGGGGTTCGGGCGATCACATCGCTCGGCCTTCTGGCCATCGCTTGGCGACGAAGCCTACCTCTTGTTTCCATCGCGGTTGCCTGTGCCTCGACGATCCTGTGCCGGCTCACGGGCGGCTGGGCGCAGGACGTCGTTCCACTCCTGACCGTCTTTCTTCTCACCTACTCACTAGGCGCCTACGCCGGCAACCTCACGATCGTTGCCGGCGCGTGCATGGTCGCTTTGACACCTTTGACCTTGCACGCTCTCGGCCCCCAATCCGGCTTCTCGAGCGCGGAATCACTCGCATGGGTATTTGGGGTAGAGGCCGCTCTTCCGATTCTGGTTGGGCGGCTGGTTCGCGGTCGCGCGCACCTGATTGGACGGTTGCGCGAGCAGAACGCGGCGCTCGTAAAGGAACGCGAATCCCAAGCTTTCGCAGCGACCGTAGAGGAGCGTCTGCGGCTCGCACGGCACCTTCACGGCATGGTTGCCGCCAGCGTGGAGGCCATCATCGCCGAGGTCGAAGTGGCAGAGACCGACTCGGGACCGCGTGGCCTGGAAGCTGTAGCGCATGTCGAAACGGCCGCCCGTCAAGCCCTCTGCCAGATGCGCGGACTTGTCCTCGATCTGGCTTCGGCCGAAATCCGATGAAGCCGTTGGTCGGGGCCGGTTACCACTATCTGGGCAGCCACGGACTGGTTTTTGCAACTGTTGCGACGATCACTCTGATTGCGATCGCTGGACTGGCCGGCCCACCACCTTTCAAGAGCCCACCTGCGATCGCCCTGTGCCTCCTGCTTCCCTTCTGGACTGGATTCATCCGCGATTGGCGCAGCGCTCGCCTGGGCCTGGCGGTTGTGGCAGTGGGTCTTGCGGCGGCATTCGGGTCGCCAGCTCCCGGCGCGGTCGCCTGTATCGCCTGGCTTGGGGGACGCCTCCTGCACGACCGGAGCCGGCTGGCCGGAGAGCTCGCGATCACCAACCGGGAACTTGCTTTGGAACGCCAAGCTAGCGATCGCCTTCAGGTGCTGAACGAGCGTGCCCGAGTGGCTCGTGAGCTGCACGACGTGCTGGGACACAGCCTCACGGTGGTCGTTCTGCAGGCGGGCGCGGCGAGGCGGATGTGGGAGCGGGATCGTGAGCGGTCGATCGTCGCGCTCGTGAACATCCGGCAGGTCGCCAATGAAGGGCTGGTCGAACTGCTTGCTGCGCTTGGCTCTTTGGGCTCCTCGACCACCGACCTGCAGCCCTTGATCGAGGGAGCACGTCGCGCCGGCCTCCATGTTGATGTCATGTTCGATCCGGCGACGCCCGAGGTAGGCGTGACTGCATACAGGGTGGTACAAGAAGGCCTCACCAACGCGCTCAAGCACTCCCTCGACAGAAGGGCCCGGGTGCGTGTTGGCTGTGTCGACGGTGATTTGGAAGTCGAGATCGTCAACCGGACGCGGACTCGCCCAGGGCCAGAACCCGAATCCCGTGGTCGGGGGTTGTCAGGCATGCGCGAGCGGGTCGAAGGCAGCGGGGGTTCCCTGCAGTGGGGACGATCTAGCAGCGGAGAGTTCGCCCTTCGTGCGCGCCTGCCGGCGTGACAATCCGCATCGCAATCGCGGACGACCAGGAGCTCGTCCGTTCCGGTCTTCGAACCATAGTGGAGAGTGAGCCCGACCTGAAGGTCGTTGGGGAGGCCGCCAATGGTGAGGACGCGGTGGCGCTGGCCCAAAATGAGCGACCCGATGTGATGCTGATGGACGTGCGGATGCCGGGCTTGGGTGGCATTGAAGCGACCAGGGCCATCGTCGCTGACCGGAGTTCCGCGACCCGCGTGGTAATGCTGACGACCTTCGATCTGGACGAGCACCTGTATGACGCTCTGGAAGCAGGCGCGATCGGTTTTCTCTTGAAGGACATCCCCGGCGAGGACATTGTCAATGCAATCCGGCAGGCCGCCCGTGGATCAGACGCCCTCTTGGCCCCGGCTGTCATAAGGCGCTTGATCGGACGGTTCGCACGGGAGCGCGCAGCGGCGAAGGTGACCGTCCGCGGGTTGGAAGACCTGACGCCGCGCGAAGTCGATGTGATGAAACTTGTGGCGCAGGGCCTCACGAATTCGGAGATCGCATCCCGCCTGAGTCTGAGCAAAGCCACGGTCAAGACCCACGTCGGGCGGATTCTTATGAAGCTCGACCTGCGCGACAGGGTGCAGATGGTAGTCGTTGCTTACGAGTCTGACCTGGTTCAAAGCGCCAGACGCAGCGAAAGATAAGCCCAAGACTGCCATCGCGCTGTTTGGTCCAAGCCCGCCTCTACGCGAGGGTGTCGGCCTCCCTCAGGTAGGCGAGGACGGCGGCCACCCGGCGGTCGATTTCCTTTTCCTCGGAGAGACCGAGCTTGGAGAGGATGGCGCTGACGCATCGGCCCGTCGCCGCCGAACGCCATGGCGCCGATCACGTAGACGTCGTCGCCGTGGGTGACCAATGTCACGATGCCGGGCAGGCTGCGATTCTCGACCCGGGCCGCCATCGCCTGGTGGAGCCGGTCAAGGCCGGCCTGGGTCAGTGCAGAGGTCTTCATATGTTCGGGTCGGCCGTCGCTTTTGCGTACTCCGGGCGGCCGGCGGTCCGATACGTCTGGATGGTGATGCCTCGCGAAGTGGTCCGCGAGCTGACCAGTTCGAGCGCGATGTCCGGCCCCGAATCCGAGAACAGCCGCGTCCCCTGGCCGATGATGACGGGATAGATGAGCAGGTCGAGCTGGTCGACCAGGCCGTTTGCGAGCAGCCATCGGACGAGGAAACCGCTGCCGGGAACCACA
>DASWBB010000039.1:0-2355 GCA_036390875.1 Candidatus Dormiibacterota bacterium | reverse complement strand
CTTTCGCCTGACACCGGAAGTGCCGCTCGGCCTCAAAGCGGCAGCCAGATGTTCGCTACTGCCTCTCGATCGAAGCGGCAGCAGAGCGTATCCGTGGTGGCGTCTCTTTGCTGCTGTAGATTTGCCGCGGGTTAGGTTCCCGGTGATGGTCAGTTTAGGCGGCCGTCACCTCCTCGGGGATGGTTTGCTCGGTGCCGTGGTAGCGCGCTCGTTTGAGGTGTTGGCGGTCGAGCGCGGTGAAGTGGATGCCGTTGGTCTGGTGGGTGATCAGCAGGTCGAGCACGGCCCAGACCAAGGTGAGGCAGCTGGTCTCGCCGGGGAAGCGGCCCATCACCTTCGTGCGGCGCTTGACCTCCCCGAGCGAGCGTTCGAGCAGGTTCGTCGATCTCCATCGGCGGCGGTGCCGGACGGGATACCGGAGGTGCACGACGAGCGCGTCGAGGTCCTCAGCGAGGCAGCGCGCGGCGGCGGTGAACCCGCCCTTGTCGAGCTCGTCGATGAGCGCCTGGAGCCGACGTTTGGCGTCCGGTTCGCTGACCGCGTCATCGAGCGCCTGCCAATAGGCGTGCTTGACCCGCTCGCGGTCGCGGTCGGGGACCTTGGCGTACAAGTTCCGAGCGCGGTGAACACAGCAGCGCTGTCGGTCAGACGCCGGCCAGCACTGCTCGATCGCCTTGACCAGCCCGGGAGCGCCGTCGGCGACGATCAGCATCGGCGCCCCCAACCCGCGGCTGATGAGATCACGCCCAAGGGTCTGCCAGTCCTCGAACGACTCGCGCATCCCCAAACTCACCGCCAACAGCACCCGCTCGCCCTCATCGGTGAACCCCCACGCGACCTGGACGCCCTCCTTGGGCCCGTCCGGCCGCACGGCGATGAACGTCGCATCCAAGAACAAGGCGACCAGCCGGATCTCATAGAGGTCCCGGCGTCGGAACCGCTCAAAGCGTTCCTTGAGCTCCTCACACATCCGCGACACCGTCGCCTTCGACAGCTTCCCCAACCCCGCCTCCTCGCACAACGACTCGACATCACGCATCGACAGGCCCCTAACGAACGCGCCGATCACCAACGCCTTCAACGGCTCGGTTCGCAACAACTTCGGCGTCCGTGGGAACAGCTTGGACGCGAACGTCTCAGCCGCCTGGCGGACCTGCGGGATCTCGATCTCAAGCTCGCCCTCCGCGGTCTGCAGCTTCCGCGGGCGGAACCCGTTCCGCAGCCCGCTCTCCTCGTCGCGATCTTCACGCTGATCGAGCGGCCGGCGCTCATAGCGAGCGCGGCCCAGCCACGCGTCGAACTCATCCTCCACAGCCCGCTGGATAATCAGACGCGCGCCGAGCTTCGCCAGCTCCGACAACGTCTCGCGCGGGTTCTCACCCACCCCCACGGACAACATGTGCTCGATCCGGGCTTCTATCTCCGCCGACGGCGGTACGGTACGTCTCACGGCGTAGGCCTCCTTCATCGTCTTGCTGGACTTGAGGGAACCTACGCCGTGGCCTTGACGGCACCGGCGCTATTTACAGCACTTCTGAGACGCGACCCCGCCCACAGCTCGCTCGTGCTTGGGACGGGTAGGCCCGACACATTGCTGTGCCGGGCCCCCCTCAGAACCAGGGCGTGCCCGTTTCCGAGCACCCGGCTCAAGCAAGCCCCTCAGGCTCGTAGGCGGGCAGAAGTGCCAGGCGACTGCGGTTGCGGCAGTCGACGTGTATGAGACGGGGTTCACGCTCGTCCGGCGCGCCGTCCTCCCGGATGATGACCTTCGTGATCGTCTTTCGGGTGGTCGCCAGCCATGTCTCCCACTCGCGTGGGGTTTGTGGCCGGTCATCGTCGGGCACGAGCGCGTCCTGGCAGATCGGGCAGCGACCGTCCTGGGCTTTGATGAGCCACCGGCTGGTCTTGTCGATCGGCAGGGGCGCCTTGCGCCGACGTTTTGCCCAGTAGTCGGCGAGGGCGGGATCATCGGGTGATGCCGCGCCGTCGACGATCTGGTGTCGGACGATGCTGGTCCACGCGAACTTGTGCAGGTAGGCGCCGCTGTTGCGGTCGCCGAACACCCACCGGTCCTGCCGGGTCTTGTTGAACCGCTCGTAGTACCGGCCAACGACCCAGCGGGTCGGCTTGTTCGCGTGGCTGAACCTGGCCCACTTGAAGGTGAGCTCCCAGAGGTATTGATCCAACGAGCCGAAGATCTCGGCTGATACCTGTGTCCGGTAGTAGGCCGCCCATCCCCGGATGATCGGGTTGAGTTTCTTGATCACCGTGGGCGCGTTGGTCCCGCGCAGGGACCGCAGCTCGGTGCGGAGCCTTTCTCGGATCCGTCTGACGGCCGCTTTGCTGGGCTTGATC
>DASWBB010000038.1:0-11303 GCA_036390875.1 Candidatus Dormiibacterota bacterium | reverse complement strand
CAGCAGGGGGGCAAGCCGGTAGGGGTCGGCTTCTTCTTCTCGCTTGGTCATTCGACGGTTGTCTTCCTGATCGCGGTCGCGCTGGGCCTCGCTGTGAAGTCGATCGTGCAGGGAGTCGTGAACGGCCATGGCGAGCTCAAGAGCGTGGGCGGCGCCGTGGGCACGATGGTCTCCGGAGGCTTTCTGGTTTTGATCGGGATCATGAACCTGGTCATCCTCCTGGACATCATTCGCGTCTACAGGAAGATGCGGCGCGGCGAGTACAACCGCCAGGGACTGGAAACGGAGCTCGTCGCCGGCGGCCTCATGACAAGGGTGTTCGGCCGCATGTTCAGGCTCGTCGAGCACAGCTGGCACATGTATCCGATCGGTTTTCTCTTCGGCCTCGGTTTCGACACTGCGTCCGAGGTGGCGCTGCTTGCGATCTCAGCGGGCGCGGCGGCGCAAGGGCTTCCTTTCACCGCGGTCATCTCCCTGCCGCTGATATTTGCGGCGGGCATGTCGCTCATGGACACGACCGACGGCGCATTCATGTCCAAGGCCTACTCGTGGGCGTTCGCGAGCCCGATCCGCAAGGTCTTCTACAACCTGACCGTCACCTCGCTGTCGGTGTTCGTGGCTCTTTTCGTGGGAGTGATGGAGCTGGGGCAGATCCTCATTCACACTCTTGGCCTCCATGGCGGTGCATATGACGCCATCGCCAACTTCGACTTCATAGGCAAGGCGGGATACGTGATCGTGGGCGCGTTCGTGGTCGCGTGGGCGGGCGCGTTCGCGATTTACAAGGTCCGTCGGATCGATGAGCGCTGGGCGGCGCTGATCGACGACGTCGCCTAAGGACTGCCCTCGACCGGCGCTACTCGGGCTTGGTCTCCCTCCAGCCCCTCTCGCAGCAGGCCGTCCAGGTCCAGTCTCTTGCCGCTGAAGGAAAGGTGTCCGTTCGCGTCCTTCGGCCACTCGTCCTCCGGGCGGTCCCAGGCCAGCTCGAGGCCGTTGCCGTCGGGATCCCTCAGGTACAGCGCCTCATGGGTACCGTGGTCGTTGACACCGTCCAGCGGCCACCCGGCTTCAGCCAGGCGTCGCAACGCGTCGCCCAGCGCGGCCCGCGTCGGGTAGAGGATCGCGACGTGATAGAGCCCGGTTGTGCCAGGAGGTGGGGGAGAGCCGCCTTTCGACTCCCACGTGTTGAAGCCGAAGTGATGGTGGTAGCCCCCTGCGGACAGGAACAGGGCATCCCGCATGCGAAAGATCACGTCAAACCCCAGGATCTCGACATAGAAGTGGTGAACGCGGTCGATGTCCGCCGTCTTGAGGTGGACGTGGCCGATTCTCGTCCCCGAGGCGACCGGGTGCGGCGCGCGCTCCCGGGGAGTGACGGCGTTGACGATCTGGGTTTCGATTCCGGCCTTCATGCTCATTACTGTTCCCCCGAATTCAGACCTCTAACCGTCGGGTGGGCCGACAAGTTTCCAGCCGTTCTGCCACGGCCAGCCGTGGCGGATCTGAAGCATGACGCTCAAAAGGGCCATGCCTTCCAGTACCCGAGCCATGACCAGGGGGCCGGCGTCGAGGGGACGAAACCCGATCGACGCGACCAGCTCCAGCGCCTTGTCTTTGGCTGCCTGGTCGTCGCCGGCGACGAAACCGTCGAGGCGGATGTCATCCACGCTCGGTTCGGCCATCCGGGAGGCAAAGGCGTAATTGAAGGCTTTGACCACACGCACGTTGGGGTGCCGCTTCTGGATCTCTTCGGCGTTGGATGGAACGCCCAGCACCTCTCCGGGGTTTTGGGCGTTGACGTGGTTGGTGGCGTCGACCACGATCTTGCCGTCGACCGCCGGCCCCAACCCGCGGAACACCTCGCCCAGCCTGTCGTAGGGGACCGCGACGATCACCAGCTCCGCGCCCTCGACCGCCTCGACGTTGGACCGAGCAGCCTGGGCGCCAGTCGCCCTGGCTGCTTCCACGGCGCTTTCGGGGGCGGCGGCGCTGAGGGTGACCTGATGCCCTGCGCTGATGCTCGACTTGGCGAGAGCCTTACCGACGTTCCCCGCCCCTATGATGGCGATCTTCATTTCAGTCTCCCTTTCACTCGCGACTCTCCAGGCCAAGAACGATAACAACCACTGATGGGCACTTTATTCGAGATCGCGCCGTGAGCCTAGACTGGGCTCCCGTCAGGGTTCCCCCGCGCGAACCGCTGACCGGCGCGACCGTTCGGCTCGAGCCTCTTGACGCGAACCGGCACGGGCTGCCCCTGTTTCAGGGGTCTCACGACGGCGGAGCCGCCGAGCAGCTCTTCCGCTACCTGCCCTACGGACCCTTCCCGAGCTTCGAAGCCTTTCGGTCGTGGCTCGACGAGCGCGCCGCCTCGTCGGATCCGTACTTCGTGTGCGTCGTCGACGCCGGCACCAACACGCCCCAGGGGATGGCAGCCTTCATGCGCATGGCGCCGGAGCATGGCGTGATCGAGATCGGACACATCTGGTTCTCGCCCGCGCTCCAACGCACGCGCCAGGCGACCGAGGCCATCTACCTGATGGCGCGCCACACGTTCGACGACCTCGGGTATCGAAGGTTGGAGTGGAAATGCGATGCGATCAACGAGCCCTCTCGCCGCGCGGCGCTGCGTTTCGGCTTCACGTTCGAGGGCGTCTTCCGGCAGCACATGGTCGTCAAGGGCCGAAACCGCGACAGCGCCTGGTTCTCGATCCTGGACGGCGAATGGCCCCGGGTCCGCGCCGCCTTCGAAGCCTGGCTGGCGCCGGAGAACTTCGACGCCGACGGCCGGCAACGCCAATCGCTGTCGGCCCTCCGGGACGCTATCCGAGGCTGATTTCAGCGCGCGTCAGCTGCAGCCGGTCGTCGCTCCGCAGTTCAGGCACTTGTAGCACGAGCCTGACCGGACGGTGATCGCGCCGCAGTCGGGGCACGCCGGTGCGTCCGTGTTGATGAAGGCGATCTTCTGGATTCCATTCGCGGGCGTGGCGATCACCTTCAGCTCGTTCGACGGCATGGTCTCGGAGGCCGGCGCAGCGGCGGGTGCTTGCGCAACCACAGGGGGCGCGTCTCGGCGAACAACGCCGGCCTCGTCCTGGTCTTCAACTGACATGAAGTGGCTGGCCATCCACCGGAAGATGTAGTCCACGATTGACTTGGCGATCGGGATCTCCTTGTTCTTCGTGAACCCGGAAGGCTCGAACCGCATGTGGCTGAACTTGTCGACCATGAACTTCAGCGGCACGCCGAACTGCAGGGCGTAGGACGTCTGGGTCGCAAACGCGTCCATCAGGCCCGAGATGGTCGAGCCTTCTTTGGCCATCGTCACGAACAGCTCGCCTGGCTGGCCATCCTCGAACATGCCGACCGTCAGGTAGCCCTCGTGGCCCTGGATGTCGAACTTGTGCGTGACGGCCTTGCGCTCGTCGGGCAGCTTGCGCCGCATCGCGCGGTATTCGACCTGGTCCGGCGCCGCCTTCTTCTTGTCCTTGTCGAGCGAGGTCGACAGTGGCTGGGAGCGCTTGCAGCCGTCGCGGTAGATGGCGATGCACTTGAGGCCCAGCTTCCAGGACTCCAGGTACGTCTGCTGGATGTCTTCGACGGTGGCCTCGGTGGGGAGGTTCACGGTCTTGGACATCGAGCCGGAGATGAAGGGCTGGACAGCAGCCATCATCCGAACGTGGCCCATGGGCGCGATCGAGCGCATGCCCTTGACCGGCTTGAACGCGCAGTCGAAAACCTTCAGGTGCTCCTCCAGCAGCTGTGGGGCGCCTTCGATGGTGTCGTTCTCGTCGATGTACTCGACGATGTCCTTCACCTCTTTGCTGTCGTATCCGAGCTTGCGGAGGGCGGCCGGCACGGTGCCGTTGACGATCTTGAGCAAGCCGCCGCCGACGAGCTTCTTGTACTTCACCAACGCGAGGTCGGGCTCGATGCCCGTGGTGTCGCAGTCCATCATCAAGCCGATGGTTCCCGTGGGTGCGAGCACCGTGGCCTGCGCGTTGCGGTAGCCGTGCAGGCGGCCGAGCTTGACGGCGTCGTCCCAGGTCGCTCGAGCGGCATCGACCACGTCGGCCGATTCCGGTGAGGTGCTCAGCTGATGCGCTGCCTGGCGGTGCTTCTCCATGACGCGGAGCATCGGCTCGCGATTCTTGGCGAACTCGCTGAACGGGCCTTTGACCTGCGCCATGCGCGCCGACTGGGCGAATCCGCGGCCGGTCATGATCGCGGTGATGGCGCCCGCAAAGCGCCGGCCTTCATCGGAGTCGTAAGCCAGACCCATCGACATGAGCAGGGCGCCGAGGTTGGCGTAGCCGAGGCCGAGCGGGCGCAGCGCCTCCGAGTTCTTGGCGATCGCCGGAGTGGGGTAGGAGGCGTTGGAGACGATGATCTCCTGGCCTGTGAAGCAGATGTCCACGGCGCGGCGGAACCGGTCGACGTCGAAGGTTCCGCTTTCGGTCTGGAACTTCATCAGGTTCAGGGAGAGCAGGTTGCAGGCGGTGTCGTCGAGGAACACGAACTCCGAGCACGGGTTGGTGGCGTTGATGCGGCCGGTGTTCGGGACGACGTTCCAGTCCTGGATGGTGGTGTCGAACTGCACACCGGGGTCCCCGCACACCCAGGCCGCCTCGGCGATCTCCTTCCAGAGGTCCCGTGCCTTATAGGTGTCGACGACCCGGCCGCCGACGACCGCCTTCGTCGTCCACTGCTTGTCTTCAACGACCGCTTTCATGAAGTCGTCGCTGGCGCGGACGGAGTGGTTGGCGTTCTGAAACTGAACCGAGTCGTACGCTCCACCGGGGACGTTGAAGCCGACGTTGTAACCGGCTTCGATCAGCGCCCAGGCCTTCTTCTCCTCGTCCGCCTTGCAGCGGATGAAGTCGAGGACGTCGGGGTGGTCGGCGTTGAGGATGACCATCTTCGCCGCCCGGCGCGTGGTGCCGCCGGACTTGATCGACCCCGCGAACGAGTCGTAGCCCCTCATGAACGAAACCGGTCCGGAGGCGGTGCCGCCGCCCGAGAGCTGCTCCTTCGAGGATCTCAGCACGGACAGGTTGGTGCCGGTCCCGCTGCCGAACTTGAACAGCATTCCCTCGGTCTTGACCAGGTCGAGGATCGACTCCATCGAGTCCTCGACCGAGTTGATGAAACAGGCCGACCCCTGCTGGGCGCGGTTGGGCACGCCCAGGTTGAACCAGACCGGGCTGTTGAAGGAAGCGTGCTGGGTGACCAGGAGGTAGCGCAGCTCCTCGGCCCAGTTCTCGGCGTCCTCGTCGGTGGCGAAGTAATTGCCTTCGCGACCCCACCGGGCCAGGGTGTCGACCACGCGGTCGATCAGCTGGCGGACGCTGGTCTCGCGCTCGGGGGTGCCCAGGCCGCCACGGAAATACTTCTGGGCGACGACGTTGATGGCCAGCTGCGACCACGAGCGGGGGACCTCGACGTCCTTCTGCTCGAAGATGACCTGGCCTTTCTCGCCGATGATGGCGGCCGTGCGGCGCTCCCACTCGATCAGGTCATACGCATGGCTGCCCGCCGGCGTGAAATAGCGCCCAAACCGAAGCCCTGGTTTGGCGGTGCCGTTCTTGTGATTCCCGTTCTTGCGGGTGGCGTGGGCGAGGTCAGCTGCGTTCTTGGCCATTTCTAGAAGACGCCTCCTTAATCATCCCCGTTGCCGGAGCTTTCAAAGCGCTGATCTGGTACGACGTGGAGTGGGTCGTTGAACTTGTACTTCTGGGGATGCAAGAGGCCCCGGAGCATGCCCGCCACTTATGCCCCAGGGCCTCGATGTAACGCCGCTGAATATACGAGGCGGTTTTAGGCTTGTCAAGCCCCAAACACAAGATATTTGGTGTCGATAGGGACTCAGGCACCACATATGGGTGGATTACCTGTGGAAATCCCTGAGGAGGCTTTGGGCACAGGATGCGGATTGGCTGTGGGAAACCGGGCAAAACCGACCTACTGAACTGAGTCGAGAAGGGCCAGGCTGAGGGGCTCTGTGGAAACCGCGGGAGCGCCGCTTTCGGACGTCTGAACGCTCTGGGCGGCGGACCGGATCCGGGCCGACACCTGCTTGCCCTCGGAGTACGTGTTCTGGAGCATCGTCAGCGCCCTCTGAAGCTTGTTGTCGAGGATGGCTTCGAGCGTGTCGAGGTGCCGTTCCACGTCGATGAGGGCGGACTGCAGCTTCTCCATGTCCACGGTGCGGGCGAACTGCAGGTGGAGCTGGTAGAGGGTGAGCAGGTACGGCAGCGCCATCGCGTACCCGACGACCATGACGTGCCGGCGGTGCGCGCCCACGATGGCGCCGCGGCAAACGTCGTAGGCGGCGTCTGGGATGACCGCCAGGGCGAATGTCGAGGTCGAGGCCGGATCGATGTACTGGCTCACCTCGCGCACACGCCGCTCCACCTCGCGTTCGACCTGCGCGGTCAGCTGCGCGCGACGCTGTGCGTCCAGCCCGGGCTCGGCGAGCTGCTCGAGGGCGCCGCTGGACACCCACTTGGAGTCGATCGGGAGCAGCTTTCCGCCCGGCAGCTGCAGGGCCAGCTCCACCACCTTGCCCCCGACCCAGACGTTGCGCTGCAGCATCTCGGGCGGCAGGTGCTTCAAGACTTCCTCGAGGATGTTCTCGCCTGCCGCGCCCCGGGTGGAGCTCCCGGCGATGACACTCTCCAGCCGCTTGAGGCTTGAGCGGGCCTCGTCCTCGATCGACTGCCGCGCGACCAGCGCCGAACCAAGCCGTTCGACGACCGATTGGGTCTGGGCCAGCCGCTCCCGCATCTCCGAGGCCTGGGACTCCTGTGTGAGGCCGCCTGTCTCCAGGCGCGACCGGAGCTCGGCGACCACGGCGGCCTGGCCGTCGGCTCGCCGAACCAGGCTCCAGGCCAGGACCGCCACACCGGCGACCCCGATCAGCACACATACCAGGAGGAGCGCGAACAACAGTTCGAACACCGACATGTGGGGCATTGTAGTCCGCAAAGTGGGTATAGACAAGCCTGTTAACCTGAGCCAGATGGCAGTCGAAGAACCCCTCCAACAGCCCGAGCCGGTGCCCGACCGCATCCCCCTCGAAGAGGTCTACATGCGCATGGCCGAGGAGCTCGCCAAGCGCTCGACGTGCGCACGCCTGCAGGTCGGGAGCGTCATCACCACCGGCGACCTGACCCAGGTCCTCGGCATCGGCTACAACGGCAACGCCAAAGGCCTCCCCAACCGCTGCGACTCCGACCAGCCCGGAAGCTGCGGCTGCATCCATTCGGAGCAAAACGCCCTGATCAAGGCGGGCGCCCAGCTGCCCGGCAAGGTGATGTTCGTCAGCGCCTCGCCCTGCGTGATGTGCGCCAAGATGATCATCAACACCAACGTCGCGCGCGTCTACTACAGAGAGGCGTATCGCGACCCCGCCGGCCTCGACGTGCTGCGGCAAGGTGGCGTTGAGGTCATCCACTACCACCGCTGGCGCGAGCTCTGGCGCTGAAACGCCAACCGCTTCTCGGCCAGATGTCGAGAACCAGGCTTCAGGTTCGACCCAGGTTGTGAGAGCCCTCCTTCGAGGGTCGTAGGAAGAAAGGAGGCGGACGTGGAGCAGCTCCTCAAGGGCAAGACCGCGATCATCTACGGCGGCGGCGGGGGTATCGGCGCGGGCGTCGCTCGGGCCTTCGCTCGAGAGGGCGCGAGCGTGTTTCTGGTTGGACGCACGCGCGCCAAGCTCGACGCGGTGGCGAAGGACATCAGATCTGCCGGCGGGTCGGCGGAGGCGGCCGAGCTCGACGCACTGGACGAACGGGCCGTGGACGTTCACGTCAAGAGCGTGGTCTCGAAAACCGGCCGGGTCGACATTTCGTTCAACCTCATCACGCGCGGGGACGCACAGGGCACTCCACTGGTCGAAATGGAGACGGACGATCTCCTGCGTGCCGTGGTCAACGGGCTGCGCAGCAACTTCATCACCGCCCGAGCAGCGGCCAGGCGCATGATCGAGCAGAAGTCGGGCGTGATCCTCCATCTCAACAGCGCTTCGGGCGACGGTGCGATGCCCGGCATGGGCAGCACTGGACCGGCAGATGCGGCGACGGAGTCGTTGATGCGCTACCTGGCGGCTGAGCTGGGACCGCATGGCGTTCGCGTCTGCGGCATCTGGACCGCAGGCGTCGCCGAGACCTTGACGCAGGAAAAACTTGGAGCCGTCAACGAGAACGTGCCCGACGTCCAGCGTGTGAAGGAGATGCTGGCGGGTATGACCGCGTTGCGCCGCAACGTGACGCTGGCGAACGTCGCAGAGGCGGCAGCGTTCCTCGCGTCGGACCGAGCGGCCGGCATAACGGGCACGATGACGAACGTGACCGCCGGGCTCGTGCTCAGGTGATCGAAGCCAGGCTAGTGCGAGATCTCCCAGCCTGATTCGGTCTGCGTCATGCGCGGCTCGACGACCGGCACCTTCTTCTGACGCCGCGCCCGCGCCATCAAGCCGTTCACGTCCTCGTCGCCGCTCACCGACTCCAGCACCTGCCGGGTCGCGTAAACGAGGCTGATCGCCGGATCGCGCAGCGCCCGGTCGGGCGTGACCCAAACCCAGTCGGTGACCTCTGCCGGCTCGGCCCGCACTGATTGGCCGGCGGGCAGGCGAGCGAGGAAGAACCGCGCGTCGTAGCGCCGGCTCAACACCGCAGGCGTCACCCACCGGGTCAGCAGCACCAAACGGTCCAGAGCCGGGTGCAGTCCAATCGACCGCAGCGCGTCCGAAAACGACGTGCCGCCGGCTACCAACGCCCGGATCCGATCGCTGTCTCGGTCTCGCGCGAAGCGACCGCCGTCCCGGGCGAGCAAGATCCCCACCTCCTCGAAAAGCTCGCGGACGGCGGCGGCGGCGATCTCATCTCCCCATTGGGAATCCTCAGAGTGGGCGACTCCGCCCGGGAACACATACGCCCCGGCGGCGAAGTCCGCGTCGCGCGGGCGGCGCATGAGCAGCAGCTCCCATGGTTTCTTGCCCCGCATGAGCAGCACGGTCGCGGAGGGTCGCGGCGTGACCGGCGGGCCTTCGAGGTTCAGCGCGCCCGAGGGCAGTGACGGGATGGCGATGGCCCAAGTCTAGCCGCGCTCGCAAACTACGATGCTGAGGATGGACCTGGGAATCGGCGGCAAGGTCGCGCTCGTCACCGCGGGCACCAAGGGCATCGGCCTCGGCATCGCGCACGCTCTCGCCGCGGAGGGCGTGCGGGTGGCGGTCGCCGCGCGCACGGAAGCGGACGTCAAGCGCACCGCGCAGTCTCTCGGCGGCCTGGGGGTGGTCGCGGACCTGCTCACAGAAGCGGGATGCCGGCTCGCCGTCAGCGAAACCCAGCACTCGCTCGGGCCGGTGGACATCCTCATCAACAATCTCGGCGTACGGGCGGGCAGCTCGTGGGCGGACACAGGCCCGGCCGAGTTCGAAACCGCCTTCGCCGGCAACCTGGGAGTCAGCGCGCGGATGACCCAGCTCGTCCTGCCGGGAATGCTCGAGCGCGGCTGGGGCCGCGTCGTCGTCATCGCATCCGTATATGGACGCGAGGCCGGCGGAGCTCCGGCATACAACGCGGCCAAGGCCGCGGAGATCAGCTTCACCACTTCGCTGGCGCGCGAGGTGGCGGCGCAGGGCGTGACCGTCAACTGCATCGCCCCCGGTTCCATCCTGTGGGAGGGTGGCGGTTGGTATCGAAGGCAGCAGGCGGACCCCGAAGGGATTGGCAAGTTCGTGCGCGCCGAGATGCCGCTCGGACGGTTTGGCGCGGTCGAAGAGGTGGCGAGCGTGGTCGCCTTTGTCTGCTCGGAGCAAGCAAGCCTCCTCAACGGTGCGTGCATTGCCGTGGACGGCGGGCAATCCCGCTCGAACATCTGAGTCACGGCGCCGCGGCCGGGGTTTTCACCTGCATGAGAGGCGCATTCCTCGGTGTCGCGTTGGTCCTGGTCGTCGCATGCACGCCGTCGACCGGCGCGCCCCCGGCGCACAGCCCCACTCCGAGTCCATCGCCGACCACAACGTCTGTGTCCGGCAGCATCGGCGCCGCCCAATACAAGATCGATGTGCCGGCGACGTGGAACGGGACGCTCTTCCTCTACAGCCACGGGTACGTCGCCCCCGGGCGTATCAACCTCGCGACCGATTCGCCCTTTCCCCTCGTCGCGTCGTGGCTGCTCGACCACGGCTACGCCATGGCGGGTTCCTCGTACAGGTCGACCGGATGGGCGATCGAGGATGCCTTCAAGGACCAGATCGCGCTCCTCGACCTTTTCAACCAGCGCTTTTCCAAACCGAAGCGGGTGATCGCGTGGGGCGCATCGCTGGGTGGAATCATCACCGCCGGCCTGGTCCAGACCTACCCCGACCGCTTCGCCGGCGCGATCCCACTTTGCGGTGTGCTCGCGGGCGGTGTGGCGACATGGAACACCGGGCTTGACGGCGCTTACGCGTTCAAGACGCTCCTGGCGCCGAATTCGCAGCTGCAGCTCGTTCACATCACAAATCCGCAGGCGAACGCCGACCTCGCGACCCAGGTCTTCAACCTGGCGGCGCCTACACCGCAGGGTCAGGCCAGGATCGCGCTGATCGCCGCCCTGGGCGACCTGCCTGGCTGGTTCGACCCGACCGGGCCGCCGCCGGCGCCAACCGACTACGCGGGGCAAGAAGCGGCGCAGGCGCGCTGGGAGTCGCAGGTCGACTTTCCCTTCGAGTTCCAGTACCGCGCTGAGCTGGAGCAAAGGGCAGGTGGCAATCCATCGTGGAATACAGGCGTCGACTATGCTCACCAGCTGGCGATCTCGTCCAACAGCGCGGAGGTGAAGGCGCTTTACAGCGCAGCCGGGCTCGACCTCGCCGCCGACCTCGCCGCGCTCAACTCCGGCCCGCGGATCACAGCCGACCCGAGCGCGGCGGCCTACCTCGATCGGTTCATCAGCTTCGACGGCAACCTGACCGTACCGGTGCTCACGATGCACACGATCGGCGATGGCCTTGTAGTGCCGCAGGAGGAAACCGCCTACAGCGACGCCGTGCGCGCCGCCGGCAAGCAGGTCCTGCTGAGACAGCTCTTCGTCCATCGCGCCGGGCACTGCGCCTTCTCAGTTGCCGAGACGATCATGGCCATCGAGGCGATGATCAAGAGACTGGATGCCGGTAGCTGGGGCGGTCCCGCCCTGGCGCCAGGAAATCTCAACGATGGAGCGCTGGCCCTGGGCGATTCCTACCAGACTGTCGGCTTCTTCAAATCGCCGCCCGCATTCGACAACTTCACGTTCGACGCATACCCGCGACCATT
>DASWBB010000037.1:0-92328 GCA_036390875.1 Candidatus Dormiibacterota bacterium | reverse complement strand
CAGGTCCTTCATGGTCTCGACGCCGAAACGGCGGATGGTCTGAAGGTGGCGCTCCATCCCCGACACCTCCATGAGCGTGCACTGGTGAGCGAAACCGAGCAGACGCTCGGTTGAGATTCCAGTCCGCTTGGACAGGCGCTGCCGGTCGATTTCCAGTGACGTCCGGTGCAGGAGCTGGTTCGTATGCCGGATCCCGGAGGCGCGGAGGCGGCGCACGTCGGCGTCAGAGATGCCCCGCAAGTATTCGAGGGTCCTGTACATCCATTAAAGGATATGGGTTGCTTGGGTCTCCCCATGAATGGGGAGGCCGCTATCTCTTATAATTCATCGAACCCCGCCGCCATTGGAGTAAGCACACCCTGAATCAGAGCCGGCTCGCAACCCGTGAGGCGTTGACCGGGGAGCAGTCTGGCCTCGAGATCGGGATCGGGCGGCGCGCGCGGCGCGCGTACGGTTTCGACGAGGTCGCGCTCGTCCCCGGTGGCGTCACGCTCAATCCAGACGAGGTCGACATCTCCTTTGCGATGGGCGAGCAGTTCCGGCTGGACATTCCGGTCTGGGGCGCGGCGATGGACGGGGTCGTCGATGTCGACTTTGCAATCGCGATGGGCAAGCTCGGCGGCGTGGCCGTGCTGAACCTCGATGGCGTGCACACCCGGTACGCCGACTCGAGGCCGATCATCGAACGGATCGCCGCGGCCGACAAGACGACTGTCAACGCCGTTCTCAAAGAGGTGTACCGCGAGCCGATCAAGCCTCACCTCATCACCGAACGCATACGGACGATCAAAGCCGCTGGGGTGCCCTGTGCAGTCTCCACCGTGCCCGCTCGAGCCGAGGAGCGCGCCGAGCTCGTGCAGGCGGCCGGCGCGGATGTGCTCGTAGTCCAGGGCACCGTGCTCACCGCACGCCATTCGTCCAGGTCCTATCACCAGCTTGCGTTCGAAGATCTCGTCCGCCGCTGCGACATCCCGGTGATCGTCGGCAACTGCGTCCACTACGAGACCGCGCTGGAGCTGATGGACACGGGCATCGCGGGCATCCTGGTCGGGGTCGGCCCTGGCGCCGCGTGCACCACGCGCGGAGTCCTCGGCGTGGGCGTGCCCCAGGTCACCGCCACCGCCGACGTCGCCGCCGCCCGTGACGAGCACATGCGCAGGGGCGGTCGGCGGGTCGCTGTCATCACGGACGGCGGCATGCGTATCGGAGCCGACGTGTGCAAGGCGTTCGCGTCGGGCGCCGACGCCGTCATGATCGGCACTCCGCTCGCGGGCGCAGAGGAGTCGGCTTCCAAGGGCTACAACTGGGGCATGGCGACGCCCGATCCCAACCTTCCGCGCGGCACGCGGATCCACGTCGGCACCAAGGCGACGCTGAAGGAGATCCTCCTCGGCCCCGCGCGCGTAGACGATGGCAGCCAGAACTTCGCCGGCGCCTTGCGGTCGGCGCTTGGCGTCTGCGGGGCGCACGACATCGCCGAGTTCCAGCACGTCGAGATGGTGATCGCGCCGTCGATCACCTCCGAGGGCAAGTCCCTCCAGCAGTCGCAGCACGTGGGTATGGGGAAAGGCTGAGCTGAGCCGGACCGCCACCGCTGCGCGGCCACGTCAAGAGACCACGCCCCCGATGCGCCCGCAAACCGTGCTGATACTGGATTTCGGCTCGCAGTTCAGCCAGCTGATCGCCCGCCGTGTGCGAGAGGCCAAGGTCTACTGCGAGCTCGTGCCCGGGACGACGCCGTGGTCCGAACTGAAGGAGCGCCAGCCGGCCGGCCTGATCCTCAGCGGAGGGCCGTCGAGCGTATACGAAAAGGACGCGCCGCAGGTCGACCCGGAAGCCCTGCGCGCCGGCATTCCCGTGCTCGGCATCTGCTACGGGATGCAGCTCATCGCCCACCACCTGGGCGGCAAGGTCGATCCCGGCCGCGCCCACGAGTACGGTCCAGCGCTGCTCGCCGTCCGCGAGCCGTCGGCCTTGTTTGAAGGGCTCAGCGTCGAGTTGCCCGTCTGGATGAGCCATGGCGACGCCGTGACCGAGATGCCGCCGGGCTTCCACGCCCTCGCGTCAAGCGGCAACTCGCCGGTGGCGGCGTTCACGGACGGCAACGGGATCTTCGGGATCCAGTTCCACCCCGAGGTCGTGCACACGCCGAGCGGGCGTGAGGTGCTGCGCAACTTCCTTTACCGCGTATGTCACTGCGACCCTTCGTGGACGGCCGGCTCCTTCATCGCCGAGGCGGTCGAAAGCATCCGCGCCCAGGTCGGCGGCGGCCGCGTTATCTGTGCGCTGTCCGGTGGGGTGGACTCGGCCGTCGCCGCCACCCTCATCCATCGCGCCGTGGGTGACCAGCTGGTTTGCGTCTTCGTCAACAACGGCCTGCTGCGCAAAGAGGAGCCCGAGCGTGTGCTGGCCGTGATGCACGGCAACCTGGACATGGACATCAAGTACGTCGACGCCACAGCGCGGTTCCTCGAAGCGCTGCACGGAGTCGTCGACCCGGAAGAGAAAAGGCGCATTGTCGGCCGGGAGTTCATCACGGTTTTCGAGGCCGAGGCCAAGAGCCTCGGGCACATCGACTTCCTCGCGCAGGGAACCCTCTATCCCGACGTGATCGAGTCCACCGCCCCCGACGTCTCGTCCACCGCGGCGAAGATCAAGACGCACCACAACGTCGGCGGATTGCCGCCAGGCTTGCGGTTCCAGCTCATCGAGCCTCTCCGCTACCTCTTCAAGGACGAGGTCCGCGCGGTGGGTCTGGAGCTCGGGATGCCTGAGGAGATGGTGTACCGCCAGCCTTTCCCTGGGCCGGGCCTGGCGATTCGCTGCCTGGGAGAGGTCACGGCCGAGCGCCTGGAAATCCTTCGCAACGCGGATTGGGTGGTGGTGGACGAGATCAAGCATTTCGGGCTGTACCGTCAGGTCTGGCAGTCATTTGCCGTGCTGACGCCGCTCCAGACGGTGGGCGTGATGGGCGACTACCGTACGTATGCCAACGTGGTGGCGGTGCGGGTCGTCAGCAGCGAGGATGCGATGACCGCGGACTGGGCCAGGGTCCCCTATGAGGTGCTCGCGCGCATCAGCAACCGGATCGTCAACGAGGTGAAGGGCGTCAACCGCGTCGTCTTCGACATCACGTCAAAGCCGCCGGGCACGATTGAGTGGGAATAGATTCGCCTGGAGTGGCTCATATGAATCTATTGCCGCCCGGCACCATCGAGTGGGAGTAGGGCCGCTCAACCTCGACCTCGATCCGGCCTGGCGCAAAACGATGATCAGCAGGCTCCTCGCCGGGCAGCTCCCTGACGGAGGCTTCGGCGTGCACCCGTACTCGAAATGGAAAGGCGCCCACTGGCGGCTCATCTCGCTGGTGGCGCTTGGGATTCCTGCCTCGAACAGGTCCGCGCGCTCCGCCGCGCACAACGTCCTGGACTGGGTCGCATCCCCCGCGCATTCACAGCCCAACGTCATCAAAGGCCTCGAGCGCAGGCATGCCTCGATGGAAGGGAACGCCATTGCCGTCTGCTGCAGGCTGGGCATGGCCCAGGACGCACGTGTCCGCCATCTTGTGGACGTGCTGCTTCGCTCCCAGTGGCCGGACGGCGGATGGAATTGTCGCCCTGATCCCGAAGCTCATCGCTCCTCGTTTCACGAATCGCTGGCACCGATCTGGGGGCTTGTCGAGTATCACGGCGCAACCGGAGACAAGGCGGCGCTGGGCGCTGCGAACCGGACGGGCGAGCTACTGCTCGAGCACAGGATCTTTCGCTCGGCGCACACCGGGAATGTGATCCACCAAGAGTGGCTGAACATCCACTGGCCGCACTACTGGCACTACGACTTCTTCCACGGGCTTCGCGCGATCGCGATGCTTGGAAGGCTTGGCGATCCACGAGCGGCCGAGGCGCTCGAACACCTTCGCTCGCTCAGGCGCCCGGACGGGACCTGGCGCGCAAACGGCCTTCGCTATTGGCGCATGAGGGGCCGGTTCGGAGTCGAGGTGGTCAACTGGGGCGACGCGCACGAGATCGTGACCCCGACTGCCCTCGCCATGCTCCAATAGCCAGCCGAACACACCGATGAAGGTTCTTGTGATCGGTTCCGGGGCCCGCGAGCACGCACTGGTCTGGAAGTGCGTGCAGTCGGAGCTGGTCGAGCGTGTCTACTGCGCGCCCGGCAACGGCGGCACCGGCGGCATGGCCCGAAACATTCCCATCGGTGCGGCGGACGTGGTCCGAATGGTCGAGTTCGCCAAGCGGGAACGGATCGGTCTCGTCGTCCTCGGGCCGGAGGCGGCCGTGGACGCGGGGATGGGCGATGCGCTGCGCAAAACCGGCTTCAACGTGTTCGGCCCCAACCGCGGCGCCGGTCGCATCGAGTCGAGCAAATCGTTCGCCAAACAGGTGATGGTTCGTGCCGGCATCCCCACGGCCGAGTACGCCGTGTTCACCGAACCGGCGCCCGCCCGCGCCTGGGCTCGCGAGCATGAAGGCCAGGTCGCCGTCAAGGCGGATGGGCTCGCGCGGGGCAAAGGTGTGATCGTGTGTGCGAGCGTCGACGACGCGAATGCCGCCATCGACGCGATGCTCGTCGAGAGCCGATTCGGTCGCAGCGGCGCGACCATCGTGCTCGAGGAGAAGCTTCAGGGACCTGAGCTTTCGGTGCTGGCAATCACCGACGGGACCGATGTCATCGCCCTCGCGCCGGCGCGCGACTTCAAGCGCGCTCACGACGGCGACCGGGGACCCAATACCGGAGGCATGGGCGCGTACTCGCCACCGGTCGGAGTGGAGCCGGCCGTGCTGGACGACGTCCTCGCCAACGTGCTCAGGCCGGCGATCCGGGAGCTGGCTGACTTGGGCGAGGAGTTTCGAGGAGTCCTGTACGCCGGCCTGATGCTCACGCCTGCCGGCGTTCGCACGCTGGAGTTCAACGCCCGGTTCGGCGACCCTGAAGCGCAGGTGGTCTTGCCGCGCCTGGAATCGGACTTCGTCGCTCTCGCTCTGGCGGCGGCGAAGGGGACTCTGGCAACCGTCCCCGACCCGAAATGGGACCCGCGGCCGGCGGTCGGGGTGGTGGTGGCGTCAGCGAACTATCCCGATGATGCGCTGATGAAGACCGGCTTCCCGATCCGCGGGCTGGCCGAGATGCCCCGTGGCGTCCAGATCTTCCACGCCGGGACGCGGTTCGAGCCCGGCCGTGGCCTGGTCACCGACGGGGGCCGTGTCGTGACCGCGGTCGCGCTTGGCGACACGGTGGCCGAGGCCCGCGAGAAGGCGCTTGCCGGGGCGCGACAGGTACGATTCCAGGGGGCTTTCTACCGCTCGGACATTGCCCAGGAGGCCATCTAATTGCAGCCAGTCGTCGGCATCATCCTCGGCTCCAAGTCAGACCTGCCGCTCATGGAGTCCTGCGTCAAAGTTCTCGACGAGCTGGAATTGACGCACGAGGTCAAGGTCTGCTCGGCGCATCGCAACCCCAAAGGCGTCATGGAGTGGGCGACCTCCGCGCGCGTTCGCGGGCTCAAGGTCATCATCGCAGCGGCCGGCGGCGCCGCGCATCTTCCCGGAGTGGTTGCCGCGTGGACCGACCTCCCGGTCATCGGCGTCCCCGTACCAACACAGCACCTGGGCGGCGTCGACTCGCTTTACTCGATCGTGCAGATGCCGGCCGGGATTCCGGTTGCGACGGTCGCCATCGGTGAGGCGGGCGCCAAGAACGCGGCGTGGCTGGCGGCGCGGATCATCGGCATGTCAGACGCCGCGGTGGCCGAGCGCCACCGTGAGAAGCGCGAAGCCCTCGCACTGTGAACCACTGATGGCGAAGAAAGCGCCCCGCGTTCACCTTCTCGACACCACGTTTCGCGACGCCCAGCAATCGCTGCTCGGCGGCAACCTGCGCGGCGACGAGATCGTTCCCGTCGCAGGCAAGATGGACGCCATCGGGTTTGCCGCGATGGAGGCTTTCGGCGGCGCCACCTTCGAGACGCAGGTGCGGCGGCGCGAAGATCCGTGGGCGTATCTCCGCAAGCTGAACAAGGCGACGCCGAACACTCCGATTCAGGCGCTGATCCGCGGCCAGAACCTGGTCGCCAACCGCAACTTCGCCGACGACGCAGTTGAGCTTTTCATCAAGCACACGGCCAAGAACGGCATCGACGTGTTCCGCGTCTTCGACCCCCTCAACGACCTCCGCAACATGGAGGCGGCCATCGGAGCGGTGCTGAAGGCCAAGAAGCGGGTCCAGGGGGCGCTCTGCTACGCGGTCTCCCCCGCCCACAGCGTCGAGCTCTGGTGCTCGCTCGCCAAGGGGTTGGTCGACATGGGCGTCCACGACATCGTCATCAAGGACACGTCCGGTCTCCTGAGCCCGCAGGCGACCTGGGAGCTGGTCACGGCTCTCAAGCAGACGGTCAAGGTCCCGATCAACGTCCACTCGCACTGCTCGAGCGGGATGGCGCCGATGGCGTACATGGCGGCGGTCGAGGCAGGCGCCGACGTCCTCGACGTCGCCATGTCGCCGCTGGCGTGGGGCACATCGCAACCGGCGGCGGAAAGCGTCATCGCTGCGCTCCAGGGTGGCGAATACGACACGGGATTGGATCTCGACAAGTTGTGGGACGTCCAGCACGACGTCGAGGCGCTGAAGCGAGAGCACATCCAGGAGCTGAGCCCGGTCGCGGACCGCGTCGACGCCAGCATCCTCCGCTACCACCTGCCCGGCGCCACGTTGGAGGACATCCACCGGCAGCTCGACGCACACGGCGCGGCCGAGCGCCTTGCAGAGGTTTTGGAGGAGGTCAGCCGCGTGCGTCTGGAGCTCGGCTACCCGCCCCTGGTCGCGCCGATCCGGCAGATGATCGCGACGCAGGCCGTCTACAACGTCCTCGGAGGCGAACGCTACGCGACCGTGACGCAGGAGCTGAAGGACTACCTGCAGGGGCTGTACGGACGGCCGCCGGTGCCTGCCGACCCTGAGCTGCGGCGCCTGGTCCTGGGTCGCGAGGAGCCGATCACGATCCGCCCCGCCGACCTGCTCGAACCGCAGGTCGAAGCTACGCGTCAGCAGCTCAGGAAGATGAACCTCGATGCAAGCGACGATTCGGTGCTCATCCAGCTTCTGTTTCCGAATCTCGCCATCGATTACCTGCGCGAGCCGGCGCCTGCCGCCGCCCATAGAGAGCGGCCCACTGCGGTGACGACGCAGCCGCCCGACCCGGCGCCGGCCCCGGCCCCGGCGCCTGCCGTGGCGACGCCACCCTCGCCGGTCACGGCCGAGTTCGACGTCGAGGTCGATGGCGAGCTGTTCAAGGTTCGCGTCAGCGGCGCCGGCATGATCGTCATGCCAGGCGCCGGCGCGCCCACAGGCTCTGAGCCGGCGGCGAGCCCTGCGCCGGCCAGGATCGGCGAGGGCACGGTGATCGCGCCGATGCAGGGGCTCATAGTCAAGATTCCCGTGAAGCAAGGCGACGCCGTCAAGCTCGGCGACGTGGTCGCCGTGCTGGAGGCGATGAAGATGCAGAACGACATCGTCACAGCCGTGGCCGGCGTCGTGCGCGAGGTCTACGTAAAGGAAGGCGAGGTCGTCAGTCCCAGCCAGCCCTTGCTCGTGGTCGGATGAAGAACAAGCTCTTTACCAAGATCCTCGTCGCCAATCGAGGCGAGATCGCGATTCGCATCATGCGCGCCTGCCGCGAGCTCGGCATCGCCACTGCCGCGGTGTACTCGGATGCGGATCGAAACGCGATCCACGTTCGCTACGCCGACGAGGCGCATCACATCGGCGGAGCGGCTCCATCCGAGTCGTACCTGCAGCTCGATCGCATCGTCAAGGTCGCCCACGACTGCGGCGCCGAGGCCATCCATCCCGGCTATGGGTTCCTGTCCGAGAAGGCCGCCTTCCCGGACGCGTGCATGGCTGCGGGCATCAAGTTCATCGGTCCTCCTGGTTCGGCCATGCGTGCGCTCGGATCCAAGCTGGCCGCGCGCAAGCTCGCCGCGGACCACGGCGTCCCGGTGACGCCTGGCAGCGCAGCGATCGCAGATCCAGCGGCCGCTCTGGCGGCGGCGCGGAAGATCGGGCTGCCGGTGATGGTGAAGCCGTCTGGCGGAGGCGGAGGCATCGGCATGAAGGTGGTCGAAAAGGAAGACGAGCTCCAGGCCGCCATCGAGAGCAGCGCCCAGGCGGCGCGCTCGGCGTTTGGCGATCCGACGATCTACATCGAGCGCTACGTCCGCAAGCCGCGCCACATCGAGATCCAGGTCATCTGCGACAACGATGGCAACGCGGTCCATCTCGGCGAGCGCGAGTGCTCGATCCAGCGGCGCCACCAGAAAATCATGGAAGAGACTCCGTCGCCGGCAGTGACTCCGGAGATTCGCTCGGCGATGGGCGAGGCTGCACTTCGAGCAGCCAGGGCGGCAGGCTATATCAATGCCGGCACCGTGGAGTTCATGTTCAGCGACGGTGACTTCTACTTCCTGGAGGTCAACGCGAGGCTCCAGGTCGAGCATCCCATCACAGAGGCCGTCACAGGCATCGACCTGGTCAAGGAGCAGATCCGAGTCGCCGCCGGCCTCCCACTCAGCTTTACGCAGCAAGAGGTGTCCTGGACCGGGCACGCGATCGAGATGCGCATCAACGCCGAGGATCCGGTGCGCAAGTTCATGCCCAATCCCAAGCGGATCGCGCGCTGGGTCGCCCCGGCCGGACCTGGGGTGCGGGTCGACTCGGGATTCGGGCCAGGGTCGGACGTGCCGCCGAACTACGACTCGCTCGTGGCCAAGCTCATCGTCCACGGTTCGGATCGTGCCGAGGCGATCGCCCGCGCGGGCCGGGCCCTGCGTGAGTTCGTGGTCGTTGGGCCGACCACAACGATCAGCTATCACCGGGCCATCCTGGACAGTCCCGACTTTCGCTCCGGCAACCTGAGCACGCGCTTCATCGAGGATCATCCGGAGCTGGTCGAGAAGGCCAAGCAGCTGGCCGGCGATGTGTCGCCTTTCGATTACGGCTCTGACCCTCGCCACATCGCCGCCGCCGCCGCCGCGGTGGCCGCCGTCGTGAATCGAAGCTGAGCGACCTCCCGCACCCGGCCGGCGGCCGGCCCTTTGAAGTGGTGCGAACCAGGATGGCCGGTCGCTCAGGGCCTTTTGTGATCCGCGAGGACGTGATCAGGTTTCCCGACGGCGCCGAGGCCACGTACACCGTCGTCACCAACCCCGACTCGGCGTTCGTCGTCCCCTACTTCGAGAACTCCGACACGATGCTCGTGCGCCAGTGGCGCCACGCCTGGGACGAGTCGTCGTGGGAGGTGCCGGCTGGGACCTTCGATGAGGGCGAGGATGCGATGACCTGCGCGCGTCGCGAGCTCGCGGAGGAGACCGGCCTCATCGCCACTCGATACACGTCGCTGGGGGTCGTGCACGGCGCGGCGTTCCTCAGCGGGCGCGCGCACATGTTCCTCGCCGAAGGCATCACCGCGTCAGATCGCAACCCGGAAACGTACGAGCAGGACATGGAGGTGCGGCGCCTGCCTTTTCAGGCAGCGCTGCAGGCCGCCCTTGACGGCGCCATCGCACATTCGGGTTCGGTCACCGCGCTCGTGCGCGCCGCCCGTGCTCTCAAGCTGGTTTAGCTGGAGGGAGGCGACGAGGGCGCTGCGCTCGGCGAGGCCTGCGGGGTCGGCGACGGGCTCGACTCGCCTCGCTTGTTGGCGCCGCCGTGCGCATCGGCCGGCCCGACGAACGTGAGGTCGTACTCGGCGGCGATGTTGGTGCCGCTCACATCCTGGACCGTCGAGAGCACCACCAACTTGTAGGTGTCGTGGACCTTGAGGTCCAGGCCGCCGATCGTGACCGTGCGGTTGGCGTAGACCGCGATGCCGCCCACCTGCTTGCCTTTGCTGTCCAGGATGATGACGCCGGTCGCCACGCTCTCGGGCTTCAGGTCGCTGTCAAAGGTGATCTTGACCGCGCCCGGCGACACTTCCACGCTGACGACCTCGGCGCCCTTGCCGAGCGTCAACAGCGGACCGGCCGACGCCTGGTCGACGAGGAACTGCTGGCTGCCCTGGGTGCGGACGAGGGTCAGGGTCTCCTCGTACGTGCTCACGTCCAGCTTGTCGTGGGACAGCACGATCCTGACCACGAACTGCGCCGTGTCGGGCTGGCTTCCGGTGATCGACTGCGTCAGCAGGTAGTAGCGCGAGAAGGCCGGGTCTCCGGTCACGACGAGGTTCAATCCTGCGCCCGAGCTTGAGTATGCCTTCCTGCCGTTGTCGTCGAGATAGGTCGAGGCCTTGATCGCGTCCGAGCTCTTGCGCGCCTGCATGAAGCTGTTCACGACCGCCGCGGCGCTGTCCAACGCGGATGGCCGCGGAGGAGGCGCCGGCGCGGAGGCGCCGAAGACTCCCCCGCCGCGGAGGTAGATGAATGCGACGCCGTTGGGCGCCCACGCTGGGAAGTGATACGTGCCCTCCGCCAGCTTGGTCAGGCCCGTGCCGTCAGGGCGGACCTCCCAGAGATCGGTGTCGCTGCCGAGCAGGATCTCGTCCTGGCTCGACCAGGTGGGTTCGCCGGCAGGCAGCGTTGCCGCTGTCTTCCCGCCGGCGTCTGAGACCACGACACCCTGCGCGGTCGAGTACATCACGCCGGTGCCATCCGGCGACCAGCCCAGGAACTGGGCGCCCGCCAGGCCCAGCACGATGCCCTTGCCGCTCGCGATGTCGAAGACATACAGCGATTGGTTCTGCGTGTACGCGAGGTGGGCGCCGTCGGGCGCGAATGAGATGGAGACGATCGACCCGCCAGTTGGGAACGAGGCCACTTTGCCGGGCAGGTCGGCGCCCTCGGCGTAGATCCCGTCGGCGGCGGCCCACTCGACTCGGTCCTTCTCCCATCCGACGAGCAATGGCGCCGGGGTGGATGAGATCTCCGACGTGACGACGCGGGCCTTCAGGTCGAGGATGTCGATCTTGCCCTTGCTGAGGACCGCCATCCTGTCACCGGCCGGGGCCAGGGCCGCCGACGTGACGCTGTCGGGAACAAGAACCGTGACGGTTCCGCCGGCCGCCGGTATCGAGTCGAGCGCGCCGTTGGCCGTGATGAAGTACACGGTCGACGAATCGGGCGCCCATTGAAGATCGGTGGCGCCGGCGGGGATGCCCACGAGCTGGTGCTGGTCCGGGAGCTGCGCGCGCGGAGTCGGGCTGGGAACCGGCGTCGGCGTGGGCGACGGAGACGGCGCCGGGGGCGCCGTGACGAACGTGATCGTTTGCGGCGCCGCCAGCTTTCCGCCGGACGCGGTCTTGGCGCCGGGGCCGATGGTCACCTGGTACTGGGTGTTCGGCGCCAGGTTGCCGCTGGTGGGCTGAACCGAAAGCGTGTTTGCCGACCACGAGAAGGCGACCGTCGTCGCCGGCGTGATCTGGACCGCGCCCTCGGTGGAGGGATGATCCATGGGCTGGTTGAAGTTGACCAGGATCGGCTGCTGGAGCCGGACCGCGCTCTGATCGTTCATCGGGCTGGTGACCTGGACTTCCTGGGTCAGGCCGCCGGTCGACGGGCTGGTGAGGGCGGTGAACACGACCGCCGCGGCGATGAGGACGACGCCCACGGCGGCCCCCGCCCATGCGAGGCCGGCCGGGCCGAAAGCCTTCCGCCACCAGGGCACGCTGGGGGTGCCGCCCATGCCCCAGGCCCGGTTCATGAGCTGGCGCCGAAGCGCCGAGCGGAAGGCGTCGTCGAGCGGAGGCTCTTCGCTCATGCGGCCCGCGCGGAGCAGGTCGGCGACGTGCTTCAGCTCCGCGTCCTGCAGGATGTCGTCGAGCTCGGGGTCGTGCATCGTGCTCATTCCGCCGGCCTCAAGGTGCCGGCCTCGTCGCGGAGCCGGCTCACGCCACGGTGGATGAGCAGCTTGACCGCGCCCGCCGTCTTGCCCATGGCGACGGCGATGTCCTCGATCTTCATGTCCTCCTGGAACTTCAGCACGAGGGCGGTCTTCTGCTGAGCAGGCAGCGCCTCGACGAGCAGCCAGATCCGGCGGATCTCGTCGCGATGCGCAGCCTCCTCCTCCAGTGGTGGGCCGGCGATGGAAAGGTCGTGGAAGTCCTCCAGCGGAGACGAGGGTCGCAATGTGCGGTATCGGTCGGCGATGGCGTTGACCGCGATCTGGTACAGCCAGGCAGCAAAAGGACGCCCCGTGTCCTGGTATCGGGGCATGGCCTTCAGAGCCTTGATGAAGATCTCCGAAGTAACGTCTTCTGCCGCGGTTTGCTCCCTCACTCTTGAATAAACGAACCGGTAGATCTGCTGAAAGTGCCGGTCGTAGAGCGCCCCGAACTGCCGGGGGTCCCGCTTGGCGCGTTCGACGAGATCGCGCTCGTCCTCGCGAGACGGGTCGCTCACTGGCCTTTCAGCCTGTGCCGGTTCAAACGAGGCGCCCCTCGAACTGGTTACAGATCGCGGGATTGGCTGGAGGCATTTAGGAGTCGATTATCAGGTTCGCCGTCTCTCCGGCTTACCAATTCCGTCCATCCCACAGCATGTAGTGGGCCGATTCACGCCATCCACAACATCTGCTCCGCGCCTCGGCGCCGGTATAATCGCCCTGTCCCCAGTGTTCATTGGGAGCCGGCGCCTCTATTGATCGAGCGATACTCTCCGCCTGCGATTCGGGCTGTCTGGGCCGACCAGCACCGGTTCGAGCTGTTCTTGCGCATCGAGATCCTGGCCTGCGAGGCCTGGGCCGGCCTGGGCCGCATCCCGGAGTCGGCGTTGCCCAAGATCCGCAAAGCAACTTTCGACGCGGCCCGGATCGCCGAGGTCGAGGCCAAGGTCGGCCACGACGTGATCGCGTTTCTGACGGTGGTGAACGAGTCGATCGGCCAGCCGGAGGCACGCTACGTGCACCTGGGCATGACCAGCCAGGACCTCAACGACACTGCCATGGCGGTCCAGCTGGTGGAGTCGTCCCGGATCATCGCTCGCGACCTGGGGAGCGTTCGGGAAGCCGCCGCCGAGCTGGCGCTCCGCCATCGCAAGACGCTGATGGCCGGCCGGACGCACGGCATCGTCGCCGAGCCCACGACGTTCGGTTTCAAAGTGGCGGGATGGGTGGCGGAGCTCGACCGCGCGCTCGCGCGTCTGGAACGGGCCACCGACGAGGTAGCGGTGGGTCGCGTCAGCGGGGCGGTGGGCACGCACGCGACTGTGGACCCTCGAGTCGAGGAGCACGTCTGCGCCGCCCTCGACCTGAAGGCGGACCCGATCTCCACGCAGGTCGTGGCGCGCGATCGCCACGCCAACTTCATGTCCGCGCTGGCGCTCGCGGCGGCGGCCATGGAGAGGATCGCGATCGAGATTCGCCACCTGCAGCGGAGCGAGGTCGGGGAGGCGTTCGAGCCCTTCGGCAAGGAGCAGAAGGGAAGCTCGGCGATGCCCCACAAGCGCAACCCGGTGATGACCGAGCGCGTGTGCGGGCTGGCGCGGGTCGTGCGCGGGCATCTGGTGACCGCGCTCGAGAACACCGGCCTGTGGCACGAGCGCGACATCAGCCACTCCTCCGCCGAACGCATCATCTTCCCCGACGCCTGTGCCGCCGTCGACTTCATGGCGCTAGACATGAAAACGGTGCTCGGCGGCCTCGAGGTACGGCCCAAGCGAATGCTTCGCAACCTTCAGTTCGCTGGCGGCGTTGTGTTCTCACAGCGGGTGCTGCTCGCGCTGGTCGACAGCGGCATGTCCCGCGAAGATGCTTACGCAGTGGTTCAGAAGGCGGCGATGGAGGCGCTCGAAGAAGACGGACTCGGCTTCCGAACGCTTCTGGACAAGGATGCGGAGGTCATGAAGCGGATCGGTGGGCGCCTCGATGAAGTGTTCGATCCCTGGGCCGGGCTCGAGCACACCGACCTCGCTTATGAACGGCTCGGCCTGGGCGTGAAGGCGCGGTGATCGCCGGACCCGCGGTCACCGAGACCGACCTGCCTCTGAAGCTTTTCTCGCGCGGCAAAGTCCGCGACACGTACGAGCTGGGCTCCGATCGACTCTTGATGGTCGCCACCGACCGCATCTCCGCCTTCGACCACGTCCTGCCCAACGGCATACCTGATCGCGGCAAGGTGCTCACCCAGCTCTCGATCTTCTGGTTCTCCCAAACGCACGCCTTCCAGGAGAACCACCTCGTCTCGGGGATGGTGCCGGACCTCCCACCGGAGCTGCGCGAGCGGCGTGGCGACCTCGCGGGCCGCTTCATGATCGTTCGCAAGGCGAAGCGCATCGACTTCGAGTGTGTCGTGCGCGGTTACCTGGCGGGGAGCGCATGGAAGGAGTACCAGGAATCGCGCACGCTGGCCGGCGAGGACATGCCGCCTGGCCTCCGCGAGAGTGAGCGGCTCGCCTACCCGACCTTCTCGCCCGCGACCAAGGCGGAGAGCGGTCACGACGAGAACATCACGTTCACCCAGCTGAAGAAGGAGCTCGGCGACGAGCTCGCCACCAAGCTGCGCGATGCGAGCATGGAGCTGTACAAGTTCGCGTCCACGCTCGCCGAGAGCCGCGGACTCATCCTCGCGGACACGAAGTTCGAGTTCGGCCTCATCGACGACGACCTCGTCCTGATCGACGAGGCCCTGACACCCGACAGCTCGCGCTACTGGGAGGCGGCCACCTATCAGGTGGGTACGTCGCCGGAGTCGTACGACAAGCAGTTCGTGCGCGACTGGCTCATCCGTTCCGGGTGGGACAAGGAATCAGAACCGCCGCGGTTGCCAGATGACATCGTCGCGCAGACGCGCGAGCGATATCTCACCGCGTATCAGCGGCTGGTCGGCAAGCCGCTGTTCCCACGCAAGCCGCGCAACGAGTGATATCCGAATCACGGCCTGAAGCCGTCAGCGGATCTTCGGCGCCCATGCGGCCCATCTGCGTTGTTGCGGCCTCCGCTCCTCGCTCACGCATCAACGAATGCGCTCGCTGCGGTGCTCGGCCGCGCCTAGCATCTGGACCACCTGGTCACCGAATCTCTCGCCGAGGGCTCCAGCCGTGATTCGGGTTGTCGCGCGGGTCACCGTGACGCCCAAGCCGGTCGTCAACGACCCGCAGGGAATCACCGTCAAGCAGGGTCTGGCCACGCTCGGGTTTCGCGAGGTCGAAGACGTCCGGGTCGGCAAGTACATCGAGGTGAGCATGGAGGCGGAGAGCATGCACGAGGCACGAGAGCGCGTCGAGTCCATGTGCCGGCAGCTGCTCGCCAACCACATCATCGAGGACTTCCATTTCGAAGTCGACCAGGTGGTTCGTCGATGAAGTTTGGAGTTGTGGTCTTTGGACCCCACGAAATCTTCGATTTCGCGGGGACCCCCCAATGCTTGTTACACACGGAGATTCCTAATTGAAGTTTGGTGTTGTCGTGTTTCCAGGGACGTGGTCGGACCGCGACTGCGGCTGGGTGATCGACCAGGTCGTCGGCGCGCAGCTCCAATACCTGTGGCACAAGGACGCCGACCTCAAGGGCTGCGACTGCGTCATCCTGCCCGGCGGGTTTGCCTACGGCGATTACCTGCGCACCGGCGCGATCGCGCGCTTCGCGCCCGTCATGCAGGAGATCGGCGAGTTTGCCGATCGCGGCGGGCTCGTGTGGGGAATCTGCAACGGCTTCCAGATCCTTTGCGAGGCCGGGCTGCTCCCGGGCGCGTTGATCCGCAACGCCTCGCTCGAGTACCGCTGCGAGTGGACTCATCTGGCGGTAGAGCGGACCGACCTGGCATTCACGTCTCAATGTGCGGAACGCGAGGTGATCCGCGTGCCCATCTCGCATGGCGAGGGCAGCTACTTCGCCGAGCCGGCCGCACTGTCGCGCCTCGAACAGAACGGCCAGGTGGTCTTCCGTTACTGCGACGCCAGTGGCCGCGTGGTGCCCAACGCCAACCCGAACGGCTCGCTGCACAACATCGCGGGCATCATCAACAAGCGTGGCAACGTGCTCGGGATGATGCCCCACCCTGAGCGCTGCGCCGAGCCCGAGCTGGGCGGAGCCGACGGTCTGAAACTCTTCCGTTCGGTGGCGGGCAGCGCGCTGAGGGTGCTCGTCTCGTGAGCTTGGACACGGTGGACTCCCGCCGGCTGAGGGAGGTCGCGCTCACGCCGGAGGAGTACCGCGTCATCGTTGAGAAGCTCAGGCGGCCGCCGAATTCGGTCGAGCTCGGGATGCTCGGGGTGCTCTGGTCGGAACACTGTTCGTACAAGACGTCGAAGACGCTGCTGCGCCGCCTGCCCTCGACCGGCGACGCGGTGCTGCAGGGACCAGGCGAGAATGCGGGCGCGGTCGAGATCGGGTCGGGCTGGGCGGCGGTGTTCAAGATCGAATCCCACAACCATCCATCCGCCATCGAGCCCTACCAGGGTGCGGCGACCGGGGTCGGCGGGATCATTCGGGACGTCATCGCGATGGGAGCACGGCCGATCGCCCTGCTCGACTCATTGCGCTTCGGCCCGCTGCCTGCCTCCCGTCATCACTTCGACGGAGTGGTGGCCGGAATCGGCGGCTACGGGAACTGCATCGGCATTCCGACCGTGGGCGGCGAGGTGTACTTCGACGAGTGCTATGCCAACAACCCGATCGTGAATGCGATGTGCGTCGGGCTGGTGCGCGTGGATCGGTTGATGAGGGCGCGTGCAGAAGGTACGGGCAACAGCCTGATGCTCGTCGGCGCCGACACCGGCCGGGATGGAATCCACGGCGCTTCGTTTGCCTCGGTCGAGCTCGACGAATCGAGCTCGGAGCGGCGCCCGGCGGTGCAGGTCGGCAACCCGTTCCTCGAGAAGTGCCTGCTCGAGGCGTGCATGGACCTGGCCCACACCGACGCGGTCGTCGCCGTGCAGGACCTGGGGGCGGCCGGGCTGACGTCGTCGGTGGCCGAGTGCGCGGGCCGTGTTCCGGGCGCGGGTGCTCGCATCGACGTGTCGCTCGTCCCGCGGCGCGAGCGGGGCATGACGCCCTACGACGTGATGCTGTCGGAGTCGCAGGAGCGCATGCTCGTCGTGGTCCAGCGCGGTCGCGAGTCTGAGGTCGAGCGCATCTTTTCGACCTGGGACCTGACCTCGGCCGTGATCGGCGACGTCACCGACGACGGCCATCTGACGGTCTTCGACCAGACCGAGGTCGTAGCGCGGCTGCCGATCGACCTGCTCACTGACGGGGCGCCGCCCCGCCGGCTGGCCGGCATCGCGCCGGAGCCGGCGCCGTCGCTCCGCCTCGACTCGCTGCCGCCGCTGCTCGACCCTGGCGAATCGCTCCTCCGGCTGCTCGCAAGCCCCAACCTGTGCAGCCGCCGGCCGATCTTCCGCCGCTACGACCACATGGTCGGCGACTCGACGGTGGTGGCGCCGGGCGGCGATGCCGCCCTGCTCCGCATCAAAGGCACGCGGCTCGGGCTGGCGGTGACCACCGACTGCAACGCTCGCTACTGCCACCTCGACCCCAACCTCGGCGCCCAGCACGCGGTCGCCGAGGCCGCACGCAACATCGTCGCCACAGGCGCGCGCCCGCTCGCCGTCACCGACTGCCTGAACCTCGCCAACCCAGACCGGCCGGAGGTGTACTGGGAGCTCGAAGAGACGATAGCCGGCCTCGCGCAGGCTTGCCGCGCGTTGGAGTTGCCGATCGTCAGCGGGAACGTGAGCCTGTACAACGACTCGGGCGGCACATCCGCCATTCACCCCACTCCGGTAGTGGGCATGATCGGAGTCATCGACGACTACGCGCGCCGCCTCGAAGCGGGGCTCAAGCACGAAGGCGATTTCGTGCTGCTGGTGGGGTCGAGCCTCAACGACCTCGGCGGCAGCGAGTATCTGAAGGTCGAGCATGGCACCGTGGCCGGCCGCCCGCCCGCGCTCGACCTCGCCCGAGAAGCAGCCGTCAACCGGCTGATCCTCGCCGCGGCCAAGGCAGGCCAGCTGAGGTCCGCGCACGATTGCGCGGACGGGGGCATGCTCGTCGCCCTCGCCGAGTGCTGCCTGCTGGGCGGCCTGGGCGTGCGCTGCCCAGCCCTTCGCCCGGAGGCGCCCCTCCGCCTCGATGCCGCGTTTTTCGGCGAGACGCCGGGGCGCTTCATCGTGAGCGTAGGTTCACGCGCGATGCCCGAGCTCCAGACCCTGGCGCGTCGCCACCACGTCGAGATCTCGCTGCTCGGCATGGCGGGCGGCGACACCCTCGAGTTCGAAGGCCAGTTCCGCCTGACGATCGACCAGATCCGGTCGGCCTGGGAAGGCGGCCTCCTCCACTAATGTGCGGGGTCTTCGGCATATACGCGGCCCGCGGGGTCGACGTCGCCAACATCACGTACTTCGGGATGTTCGCGCTCCAGCATCGCGGCCAGGAGTCGGCCGGCATCGCCGTCTCCGACGGCCATTCCGTGCGGGTGCATCGCGACATGGGCCTGGTCGCCCAGGTGTTCTCGCCAGCGATCGTCAGGGAGATGGGCGAGGGCTCGATCATCGCGCTCGGCCACACCCGGTACTCGACGACCGGTTCGAGCCGGGCCGAGAACGCGCACCCGCTGCCATTCCATCACCCTCAGCTCGGGCCCGGCGCCATTGCACACAACGGCAACCTCCTGAACGCGGAGGCGCTGCGCCGCCAGCTCGAAGAAGAGGGCGCTACGTTTGACAGCGGCCTCGACACCGAGGTCATGGCCCGCCTCATCGAGCACACGCACGGGCGCACGTGGGAAGAGGTAATCCGCAAAACGTTCGCCCGAGTGGTCGGCGCCTACTCGTGCGGGATCATCACACCCACGCAGCTCATCGCCCTTCGCGACCCGTACGGGTTCCGGCCTCTGTGCATCGGCTTCATCCCACTGCCGGGCCAACCCGCGCACATCGTGGCGTCGGAAACATGCGCGCTCGACACCGTCAACGCCACCTTCGTGCGCGAGGTGCAGCCGGGCGAGATGGTGGTGATGGACGAGCACGGTGTCCACAACCTCACTTTCCAGAGCTCGAACAAGCACGCGATGTGCGTTTTCGAGTTCATCTACTTCGCCCGCCCGGACTCCATCCTCAAGAACTGCGAGCTGGAAGAGGCGCGCATCCGGATGGGCCATGAGCTCGCCAAAGAGGCGCCCGTCGAAGCGGACATGGTGATCGCGTTCCCAGACTCGGGAACGCCGGCGGCCATCGGCTACGCCGAAGCTGCGGGCATTCCGTTTCGCGAAGCACTGATGAAGAGCCGCTACATCAACCGCACGTTCATCCAGCCCGACCAGTCGCTGCGCGAGGCGGGCGTCATGCTCAAGCTCAACGCCTTGCCCCGCTCGATCAAGGGCAAGCGCGTGATCGCGGTCGACGACTCCATCGTCCGCGGCACGACCTCGCGCAAGATCATCGAGCGCCTGAGGGCGGCCGGCGCAAGCGAGATCCACATGCGCATCTCGAGCCCGCCCATGCGATTCCCGTGCTTCATGGGCGTCGACATCGGCTCGACCAAGGAGTTGATCGCCGCCGGGCGCACGGTGGACGAGGTTCGCGGCCACATCGGCGCCGACAGCCTCGCGTACCTTTCGATTCCAGGCCTCATGCGAGCGATCGGTCGCGGCACCGCCGAACAGTTCTGTCGGGCGTGCTTCGACGGCTCCTACCCGGTCCCGGTCCCGCAGCAGCTCACGATGGATAAGATGCAATTCGAACCGCCCATGCTCAGCGGAACGAAAGCGTGAGTCGTCTTCCGCTGGGGCCCCCGCGCGAAGCGCGGGAGGGACAGATGCAGTTCGAGCCGCCTCCGGCGCTGATCCAGATCGAACGCTGATGAGCAGCGAAGGCCTGTCGTACGCCGCCGCCGGCGTCGACATCGAGGCGTACGAGCGGGTGCTCGAGCGGGTGAGGCCGCTGATCGAGGCGACCCACGGCGTGGAAGTGTCGCGTGGGGTCGGTCCGTTCGCCGGCCTCTACGCCCTGCCTGGCGGCGGGCACCTGGCGGCCAGCGCCGACGGCGTCGGCACGAAGATCAAGGTCGCGATCGCGGCCTCCTCGCATCGAGGCATCGGCGCCGACCTGGTCAACCACTGCGTGAACGACATCGCTACGGCGGGCGCACGCCCGCTGTTCTTCCTCGACTACTTCGCGACCGGGAAGCTCGACCCGACGGTCTTCACCCAGGTGATCGAAGGTGTCACGCAGGCGTGCCGCGAGGCCGGCTGCGCCCTGCTTGGTGGCGAGACCGCCGAGATGCCGGGCGTGTACGCGCTCGGCGACTATGACCTCGCCGGCTTCATCGTGGGGATGGTCGAAGCCGGACTGATGCGGGACCCGAAGGAAATCCACGCCGGCGACCTTTTGATCGGCCTCGCCTCGAGCGGACTCCACACGAACGGCTTCTCGCTTGTGCGCAAAGTCTTCGAAGACGTGCCGCTGAGCCGCGTGTTCCCGGAAATCGGGCGGCCGCTGGGCGAAGAGCTGCTTGAACCACACCGTTCGTACCTCATGGACCTCGGCTCGATCGCCTGGAAGGGCGCCGCTCACATCACCGGCGGCGGCGTCTTCGGCAACCTGCCGCGCGCTTTGCCCAAGGGGCTTGGCGCGCGCCTGGGACGCCGCTCCTGGGAGGAGCCCCCGATCTTCGCCCTGGTGCAGAAGCGCGGCCGGATTTCGGACGATGAGATGTTCGGCACGTTCAACATGGGCCTGGGCATGATCCTTGTCGTCGATCGCGATGAGGTTCCGCGCAGTGCGCAGGTGATCGGTGAGGTGATCGAGCACACGGCCGGTGAACGCGTGGTGATCCGCTGAGACTTGGAGTTGTCGTCTCCGGGCAGGGTTCCAACCTCCGCAACCTCATCGACCGCGGATTCGAGGTCGTGGCCGTGGCCACGAACCGACCGTCATGCGGCGGCGCGGAACTGGCGCGGAGGCGCAAGATCCCCCTGGGTGAGCTCTCGCTCAAACGCTTCTCATCCGAGGAGGAACGCGATGCGGCCATGCGCGACTTCTTCAAGGCGCAAACCGTCGAGCTCGTCGTCGACGCGGGCTATGACCGCATTCACACCCGACCCTTCCTGGAGGCATTCCGCGGCCGCATCGTCAACGTCCATCCCTCGCTGCTGCCCCAGTTCGCCGGGGGAATGGACGCGGTCGAGCAGGCGCTGCGCGGCGGGGCGGTCATGACCGGGGCCACGGTTCACCTTGTGACCGAGGACCTGGATGCGGGCCCGATCCTTGCCCAGGAGGCTGTGCCGGTCTTGAATGGCGATACCGTGGAGACTCTTCGCCGGCGCATACACGAGGCGGAGTACAGGATTCTTCCCGCGGCCATCCGATTGCTGGAGGCGAGACTTGCCGAGAGCCCTGCTGTCGGTCAGTGACAAGAGCGGGCTGAGCGGGTTCGCGCGCGGCCTTCATCGCCTCGGGTTCGAGCTGTACGCAACCGGCAACACGCTGAGCGCGATACGCGAGGCCGCGATCGACGCGCACCCGATCACCGACCTGACCGGCTTTCCGGAGACGATGGACGGCCGCGTCAAAACGCTGCATCCCGGCGTGCACGCGGGCATCCTCGCGCGGCGCGACAAGCCGGCGCACATGGACGCGCTCGCCGGCCTCGGGCTCAAGAGGATCGACCTGGTCTGCTGCAACCTGTACCCGTTCGTGGAAACGGTGAGCCGGCCCTCGGTCTCGTTCGAAGACGCCGTGGAGCAGATCGACATCGGCGGCCCGGCGATGATCCGTGCGGCCGCGAAGAACCACGATGCGGTCGTGGTCGTCGTGAGGCCGGAGCGATACACGGAGCTGCTCGCGGCGCTGCATGCGGGAGGTCCCGACCTGCCCATGCGCCGCCGGCTGGCCGCCGAGGCCTACGCGCACACCGCCGCCTACGACTCGTGGATCGCGGCGTACCTGCGCGCCTCGGAGGATTCCGGGTTTCCCCAGGAGCTGTCGTTCGCCGGCCAGCTCGTCCACGCGCTCAAGTACGGCGAGAACGAGCACCAGAAAGCTGCGTTCTACAGGTTCGGCCCTGACCCTGGCGGGCTTGGCGGGGCGGAGCAGCTCCAGGGCAAGGAGGCCGGCTTCAACAACATCCAGGATGCGGCCGCTGCGGTCGAGCTGGTGAACGACTACGAGCAGCCGGCGGCCGCCATCATCAAGCACATGAACCCATGCGGCCTGGCGGTCGCCGAGGACATCGCCACCGCTTATCGGATGGCCTATGAATGCGACAAGGTGTCGGCCTTCGGAGGGGTCGTCGCCGTCAACCGGCCCCTGGATCGCGCGACCGCGGAGCTGATCGTCCAGATCGTCACGCACGTGGTCGTCGCCCCGGCTGTTCTCGAGGAGGCCACCGAGATCCTGGCGCGTCGCAAGGGGATGGTGGTGCTGGCCGCTCCGGCGACCCGGCGGGGGCTGTTCGATTACGACGTGCGCACCGTGGCCGGGGGCTTCCTGGTGCAGGACTGGGATCGCGCCACTTTCGACCGGTCCTCATGTGTGGTCGTCACCAAACGGCAGCCCACGGAACAGGAATGGGAACAGCTCGGGCTCGCGTGGATCGCGGTGAAGCACGTGAAGTCCAATGCGATCGTTCTCTTCAACGAATGCGCCGCCGTCGGCGTCGGCGCCGGACAGATGTCGCGCGTGGAGGCGGCGCAGATCGCGGTCTACCGCGCGGGCGCGCGGTCGAGGGGCTCGGTCATGGCTTCCGATGCCTTCTTCCCGTTTCCAGACGGGCTCGAGGTCGGGATCCAAGCCGGTGTCACGGCCGCGATCCAGCCCGGCGGCTCGGTGAAGGATGACGAGGTGATCGCGACAGCCGACGCGGCCGGGATCGCCATGGTCGTGACCGGCCGGCGCCACTTCAAACACTGATGAGCAGGCAGTTCGGTGAGGAAGGACGCAGGCTTTCGTACGGCTCCTACCTACGCCTGCTCGAGCTCCTGCAGCTGCAGACCGGGCTCAGCGAAGAGCACGACGAGCTCCTCTTCATCGTCGCCCACCAGGCCTACGAGCTGTGGTTCAAGGTCGTGCTCCACGAGCTGACGGGTGCACGGTCACGGATCGAGGCCGATGACATCGTCTATGCGCGCCATCTCCTGCGCCGCGTGTACGTCATCGAGAAATTGCTGGTGGAGCAGCTCGAGGTCCTCGAGACGATGTCGCCGCAGGACTTTCTCGCGTTTCGCTCGCAGCTGGCGCCCGCGAGTGGCTTTCAGTCGGTGCAGTTCCGCGAGATCGAGTTCCTGTCAGGCGTGAAGGAGCCCGCATACCTGGCCCGGATCGAGGCGACCCCCGACGAGATGAACCGCCTGCGCAAACGCCTCGAGGAACCGTCGCTGGCCGACGCGTTCCACTCGCTCCTCAAACGAAGGGGCTCGCCGTCCTTGCGCGACATCTATATGGATCGCGAGCGTCACGCTGACCTCTTCGACCTGTGTGAGGCGCTGCTCGACCACGACGAGACCTTCGCGCACTGGCGCGCCCGGCACGTGCTCATGGTCGAGAGGCAGATCGGCAGCAAACCAGGAACCGGCGGCAGCAGCGGAGCCGAATATTTGAAGACGACACTCGGCAAGCGATTCTTCCCCGAGCTTTGGGACGTACGGTCGCAGCTGTGAAGGCAGGGTTTGCGGGCGAGCGGCCGGAGCATCACATGAAGAAGACGCCGGTCGAGCATGCGCGCGTTACGTGCGGCACCTGCCGCATGTTCGACGGCGCGGCCTGGTGCCGGCACTGGAACTTCCACACCACGTCGGAGTCACCGCCGTGCCGTTTCTACAAGAAGAAAGAGGTCGTAGCGTGAGCGCCGGCTCCGTCAAGGCGGCGCCGCGACCACCCGGTCTTCTCATCGGGTTCATGTTCCACACCACCCGGCGCTACTGCGGCCCCGCGCCGCTCGCGTTCTCACCCGACGGGTCGACGCTCGCGTTCGTGTCCCCCAAAGATGGGCCGGCGGTGGTCTGCGAGATCCCGGTGGCGGGGGGCGAGCCTCGAACGGCATTCTCCATCGAGGGCGCTGCGGCGCATGGACTCTCGTGGTCGCCGACCGGTGACCTCTACGTCACCGCCCATCGAGGCGGAACCGAGCGATGGCAGGTGTACGTGCGCCGGCCGGATGGCACGCTCGAAGACTTTGCCGTGAGCGAGGGCGACCGCGTCCAGCATCACCTGTCTCGCTTTGCGGCGTCCCCTGATGGAAGGTCTGTCGCCATCAGCACCAACGCCCGCGAGCCTGGCGACGTCGACGTCGCCATCGTCGACGCGAAGACCGGGCGGCAGCGGCTGGTCGCGTCTGGGCCCGCGTGGTACGTCGCCGGGGGCTGGTCTCCCGACGCCAGATGGCTGGGCGTCATGCGTGTGGGCCAGAACACGGATCAAGACCTGATGGCTGTGGAGGCCGGCACCGGCGAGGTCGCCGAGCTCACCGCCCATGAGGGCGAGATGCAGAACGTCCCCGCCGGGTGGCTCGCCGACGGGCGCATGCTGGCGATCACCGACCACGACAGCGACTTCCTACACCTCGAGGCGATCGACATCCACACCGGCCGGCGCGAGGTTTACGAACGGACGGATTGGGACGTCGAGCTGGCATCCACGTCGTCGAACGGGCGCGGTGTGGTCTGGAGCCTCAACGAGGACGGCTATTCCCGCTTGCGGTGGCGGTTCGACAACGGGCCGGTCGGCGAACGGGAAACCAATGGAACCGTAGGCGACATCGTGGTCTCCAACGACGGCGTCCGGTGCGCGTATGCCTTCCTGCCGGTCGGGGGCCCGGTCGAGATCCGGATCCTCGAGCTCGCCGGCGGCGAGGACCGGTTGCTGCTGCGCGGCGAGGCCTTGCCGCGGTACCCGCCCCGGCCCGAGTCGATCCGCATCCCGGGGACCGAGGGCGACATCCCCTGCTACGTCTTCCGCCCGGAAACCCGCACGGGCCCCTGTCCCGCGTTGTTGATCGTCCACGGAGGTCCCGAAGGCCAGTCCCGACCCCAGTTCCAGACGGCGCTGGTGACCAGGATGCTCGATCAGGGCGTGGCGATCGTGATGCCCAACATCCACGGCTCCACCGGATACGGGAAGGCCTGGCAGACCCGAATCCACCGCGACTGGGGCGGGATCGACCTCGCCGACCTTCGCTCGGTGGCGGACTGGATGCGCGCCCAGCCCGACTTCGATCCAAAGAGGCTCGGTGTGTGGGGCGGGTCGTACGGAGGCTTCGCATCCCTCACCTGCGTCACGCGACTCCCCGAGTATTGGTGCTGCGGCGTGGACATCTATGGGCCCTCCAACCTCGTGACGATGCTCGAGAACGACCCACCCAACTGGAAGCGCTGGAACAAGCTCTGGATCGGCGACCTCGAGACCGATCGCGAGAAGCTGCTCGAGCGCTCGCCGATCACTCATCTCGAAAACGTGCGCTGCCCGCTGCTCGTGATCCAGGGCGACAACGATCCACGGATCCCGCGCGAAGAGTCCGACCAGCTGGTGGAGCGCATGCGCTCACTGGGGCGGGCGGTCGAGTACCTCACCTTCGAAGGCGAGGGCCACGGCTTCGCCCGCCGAGAGAACCAGATCCTCATGTTCCAGCGCATGACGGCATTCCTCGAGCGCCACCTGCTCGCCTGACTCAGGCCGCCTCGGCTTCGTCTGGGGCCGCGGGCTGGACGGCAAGTCGCTCCACTCGAATCCTTGCGGGTGACCGCAGCGCCACGACCACGATGACGAGCGCGGTCGCCACGCACGCCGCCGCGATCGCAAACCCCAGCTGATACCCGCTCGCCAATGCGCTCACCACGGACTGGCCTTGAGCCACGAGCGTCCGGCTGTAATCGGTCGAGATCGTGCCCAGGGCGGCCAATCCAAGGGCCGCGCCCACCTGCATGGCGACATTGGCCACGCCCGAGGCCACGCCTGCATCGGCCATCGGAACCTCGGCCATCATGATCGTCATCAGCGGCATGAACGACATGCCGGCTCCGATTCCGAACAGGAGATAGCCTCCGAAGATGCCGGGGAAGTAGCCGGCGTTCACGTCCGCGGTGGCGAGCAGGGCCAGAGCGGCGGTGATCGTGGCCAGGCCTGGGATGAGCATCGCCCGAGGCCCGAAGCTGCGCATCAGCCTGGCGGTGATCCCGGTCGAAAGCACCCCGAGCGTCAGGGTTGACGGCAGGAAGGCAAGCCCAGTGCCCAACGAGCTGTAGCCCTTGACGTGCTGCAGGTAGAGCGCCCCCATGAAGAAGGTCGCGAACATCCCGGTGGCGAGCATTGCGCGCGCCGCGCTCGCGCCCGTGAGGGTGCGCAGCCGCAGGATGCGCAGCGGCAGGATCGGATTCTCGATCCGCGACTCGAGCAGAAGGAATGCCGCAAGGAGGCCGATGGCCACCCCACCAAATCCGAGGGTGTGGGCTGAGGCCCAGCCGTATTGGGCGGCGGTCACGATCGCGTACACCCCGAGCACCATCGCCGCGGTGACAAGAATCGAGCCTGCGACATCCACCCTCTGGCGAAGGCCCGCGCCCGCGGTCTCATCGATCAAAGCGGCGCCCGCGACAAAGGTCGCCACGCCGATGGGAAGGTTGATGAAGAAGATCCAGTGCCAGTTGATCGATTCGGTCAGCAGCCCGCCGGCGAGCAGCCCGAGCGAGCCCCCACCTGCGAGGACGAAGGTGAACACGCTCATCGCCTGCGCCCGCTCGACCGGCCTGGGGAATCCGGTGATGATCAGGGCCAGGATGACACCCGCCGAGAGTGCCCCGCCGGCGCCCTGAAGGAAGCGCGCGACCACGAGGACCGTCGGGTCGTAGGCAAAGCCGCTCAGAACCGACGCCGCGGTGAAGACCGCCACGCCGGCCAGAAAGACCCTCTTGCGTCCGATCAGGTCGCCTGCGCGGCCGGCCAGCAGCAGCAGGCTCCCGTACGTGATGAGGTAGGCGTTGACCACCCACGTGAGGTCGGCCTGGCTGAAGTGGAGGTCGCGCTGGATCGACGGGAGCGCAACGTTCACGATCGTCGAGTCCAGGACGATCATGAGCTGGCCGAAACAGACCACCACGAGGGCGAGCCAGCGCCGCCGGTCGCTGACTGGGGGCTGTATGGCTGATTTGTGGATTTTCATAATGCCTCCGTTGACGAACCTGCTTACGTGATGATCACTATAACAGGAGCATTATGATCCTTATTGCATGGATTATCTAGAAAGTGGGAATGATTCTCATCTAGTGGTAGGATCGGAGATGGCCAAGATGGAGAAGGGTTCGGACACAGGGCTGGTGGCGCTGCTCACGCAGATCTCCAAGGCGCTCCACCGGCGCACCACTGAGGAGATCCTCGGGATGCGCCTCAAGCAGTTCATGCTCCTGGGCTACGTTCGAGACCATGGCGGCGTTTCCCAGCAGGAGCTGGAGAAGGCCCTCCTGGTCGACGCCAACGGCGTGGTGCTTCTCCTCAACGAGCTGGAGGCGGCCGGTTTCTCGGTCCGCCGGCGCGACGCCAGCGACCGCCGCCGTCACCTCGTGGAGCTGACTGCTGCAGGTCGGGTGGCCGTCGAGCGCGCCGAGAAAGCGCGTGAATCGCTCGAGGACGACATCCTCGCCGACTTCAGCCCAGAGGAGCGGGCGACCTTGAGGAAGCTCCTGAAGCGGGTCCTGGAAGGGCTCCTGAAAGCAACCCCGGACCCCGTCAAGGTCTAGCCCAACCGGCCGGCTTTCGGCTGGGTTAGTTCAGGCGCTCCACGATCATGGCCATGCCTTGGCCGCCGCCGACGCACATCGTCTCGAGCCCGTAGGTCTTGTCCTTTTCGCGCAGGCCGTTGAGCAGGGTGCAAAGGATCCTGGCGCCGGTCATGCCGAACGGGTGGCCGAGCGCGATCGCCCCGCCATGCGGGTTGAGCTTGTCGCTGAACGGATCGACGCCGATCCCCCGCGCCGATGGGATGACCTGCGCGGCGAAGGCCTCGTTGATCTCGACGATGTCGATGTCGTCGATGGTCATCTTGGCGCGCTTGAGAGCCTGCTTCGAGGCTTCGATCGGACCCAGGCCCATGAACTCAGGCTCCAACGCGGTCAGCCCGGTCGAGACAACGCGGGCCAGCGGCTTGATGCCCAGCTCCTTGGCCCGGCGCTCGGACATCACCAACACCGCGGCGGCGCCGTCGTTGAGCGGGCACGAGTTGCCCGCCGTCACGGTGCCGTCCTCGCGGAACGCCGGCTTCAGGGTCGCCAGGACCTCCATGGTCGTTCCCGGCCGCGGGCCGTCGTCCTTGGTGAACATCTGGCCGTTCGGCAGCGGCACCGGGATGATCTCGCGGTCGAAGAAGCCGTCGTCGCGGGCCTTCACCGCCGCGTTCTGGCTCTTCACGGCGTAGCGGTCCTGCTCCTCGCGGCTGATCTTCTCGCGCCGGGCCACGTTCTCGGCCGTCTGGCCCATGGAGATGTAGATGTCTGGGTACTCCTCCGCGGTTCCTGGCACGAGCTTTGGGTTGTACGTGTCCGGCGCGTCGGGATAGCCGCTGCCGTAGCGCGACACGCATTCGACTCCGACAGATAGAAAGACGTCGCCCTCGCCGGCCTCGATGGCATGGGCGGCGATCCGGGTGGTCATGAGCGACGAGGAGCAGTAGCGGTTGACCGTGACGCCGGGGACGTCAAGCCGGCTGAGGATCGAAACGACCCGGCCGAGGTTGTGGCCTTGCTCGCCGCCGGGCAGGCCGCAGCCGCAGATGAGGTCTTCGATCTCGGAGCGCTCCAGCTGCGGCAGCTGCTCGAGCACCTTCGTGACGACGTAAGACGCGAGGTCGTCCGGCCGGACGTCGACCAGGGATCCCTTGCGAGCCCGGCCGATCGGAGAGCGGCCCAAAGCGGCGATCACTGCATCAGCCATTGCTCACCCTCAAAAGCGGAATCCGACTACCGATATTTCCCGTAAGCGGAGTAGATCAAGAATCCTACGAACATCACGCCGGCCGCAGCGAACGCGACAGTTGGGTTAAGTCCTGCCGAGCCCATCACAACGACGGCCAGCATGAGTCCGGGCAGGTAAAACACGGCGGCGAGCTCGATCCAGCGCATCCCGATCCGGCGATGTCGCTTGCCTTCCACGATCAGCTCGCGCGGAAGGCGTTCGTTCGGGTCGAGGCGGGCGAAGATCGAGTACATGCTCCTCCGCTCGAGGCTGCGAGGCCGGTCGTCGCCCTTGATCGTCATCGTGGACCCTGCCTCACAGTTTGGCACGCGCAAGGGCACTAGGAGCGGGTGAGCAGCGCCTCCCTGGTGAACAGGCGGAGCGCCGCAAACCATGCCAGGGCCCCGGTGGCGACCAGGCTGATCGAGGTCACCGCGAGCGTCGGCCACTCCACGGCGTTGTGAACGATGGCATCGCGCAGCACCAACACAGCATTCAGGATCGGAATCAGGTAGTACGCCAGGCTCGGGTTGAAATCGGGGATGAACAGGATGATCGAGGCGGGGAAGATCGTGATGAAGTACAAGGGAGTCACGTAGGCCTGGCCCTGGCGGAACGTCTTCGCCAGGGTCCCGAGCGCGAGCGTGACGGCGCTGAAGCTGACCGCGATCAAGATCGCGACCCAGACCATGACCGGCACGGCGACCGGGCTGAGGGTGATGTGCCCGATTCCGGATTCCTTGGGCAGCGAAACCTGCGAGAGCGCCACGAACATCGACCCGATGGCGGCGACTGCGGCTACCAGGCTGATGGTCGTCACGGCCCCGATCTTGCCGAGCAGGATGCGGCTGCGAGGAGCCGGCGTCAGCAGCAGGCTCTCCAGCGTTCTGCGTTCGCGCTCGCCGGCCGAGCTGTCGAGAGCGGCCGAAAAGCCGCCGGTCAGGATCATCGTGATCAGGATGTAGGGCAGGAAGAAGCTGAGAAACGCGTTGGACGCGGCCTGGATCGGCGAAGTCAGCGGGTGGCCGACAACGCGTACGGGCGTCAGGATGCCGGGGTCGATGCCGCGCTGCCGCAGGGCCGCAGCCGCCTGCGCCGCGCTGTACTGCCCGAGCACCGTCCGCAATCGCGTGTCGGCGATCTGCGCGCTCTGGCGGCTGGGGTCGTAGTACTCATCGATCTCGCCCGGCTTGAAGACCACGCCGAGGTCCACCTGCCGGGTGGCCGCCGCCGCCGGATCGGACACCGGCATCAGCTTGAGGCTGGTCGCGCGCAGCAGATCGTCAAGCCCGGTCGGGATGTCGCCGGAGTAGCCGATCGTGTACTCCTGGGTGGCGGTCTTGGTCGCGACCTGTGAGATGACGCTGAGCACGACCGGCGTCGCGAGCGCCGCCAGGCCGATCGCCATGAGCGTGCGGCGGTCGCGCAGGATCTCGGTGATCTCTTTTCTGTAGACGATCCACACAGTTCGCACTACTTTTCCGCGACCAGCTCGAGGAACGCATCCTCCAGCTCGCGCCGATCACCCCGCACGTCGGCCGTCGGCCCGCTCGCCACGACACGGCCTTCATGCAGGATCGTGATGCGGTCGCACAGCCGCTCGGCGTCGTGCATCACGTGGGTCGAGAAGATCACGCACTTGCCGCGCCCCTTCGACTCGACCATGAACTCGCGCACCTCTCTGGAGGCGAGCACGTCCAGGTTGGAAGTGGGCTCGTCGAACATGAGCACCTGCGGGTCGTGGACGATCGCGCGCGCGATCGCGAGCTTCTGCTTTTGCCCCGACGACAGGCTTTCCGCGCGCTGGTCGGCGAAGGAGCCGATGTCGAGCCGCTCGATCACCGCGTCGACGCGGCGTTTCATGTCGCCGGCAGACACGCCGCTGAGCATTGCGAAATAGGTGATGTTCTCGCGCGCTGAAAGGCGCGGGTACACTCCGATCTCGGCCGTCACCACGCCGACCCGCCTGCGCACCTCTTGCGGAGCGGTACGGGTGTCGAATCCCAGGACCTCGACCCTCCCGCTGTCCGGCGACAGCAGCGTGCAGATGATGCGCAGGGTGGTCGTCTTGCCCGCGCCGTTGGGGCCGAGCAGGCCGAAGATCTCACCAGGCTCGGCCGTCAGCGAGATACCGCGCAGCACCTTGTTCTTCCCGAGCGTCTTCTCGAGGCGCTCGACCACCACCGCCGCGTCGGTCACTTAGTCTTCTTTGACGTCCTGCTCTTGGAGGCGGTGGCCTTCGCCGCCGTAGCCGTCGGTTTGCGTGGCGCCCTGGCTGCCGGCTTGGTTCGCGCCCTCGGCGCCACCGCGGCGGGCTCCACCGGGCGAACCGGTTCTGGGGCGGCCGGTTCGGGCTCGACAGGCGTCGTGCCGGCGATGCCGATGGTGCTCGAAAGCGTTCGGTGGCAGGTCTCGCACGTGATGATCGTGCGTACGAGAGCGCCGAGCTGATGCTCCTCGCGTCGCAAGGTGCGAGGGCGGCCGCAGAACGAGCAGACCGCGACCTCGGTCGTGACCACCACGTGCCCAGGTCGTTTGTTCACGCCAACAACGGTAGCTGATAAACTTCAGACGACGGCGCAAATGCGCCGGGGTTCCTTTAAGTCCGATCCAAGAGAGGTCGGGAAGGAGGATTTTTCATGGCCATCGGAAGCCGCCTCCGGCATGTCGTCGAGAGCCAGCAGTTCTCGAGGGCTCTTCTCGAAGAGCTGCTCGACCGAACCGACGAGATCAAGCGCCAGCCGCACCATTTCTCGGGTCGGCTCAACGGCCAGGTGATGGCGGCCCTCTTCTACGAACCATCGACACGCACACGGCTGTCCTTCGAGGCCGCGATGCTCAGGCTGGGCGGCCGCACGATGGGCACCGACAACGCGCGTGAATTCTCGTCGGCTGCGAAGGGCGAGACGCTCGAAGACACGATCCGAATCGTGAGCGGCTACGCCGACGTTATCGTCTTGCGCCACAACGAGGAGGGCGCGGCCAGGCGCGCCGCCGCGGTCAGCTCGGTTCCAGTCATCAACGCCGGCGACGGCCCCGGCCAGCACCCGACGCAGGCTCTGCTCGATCTGTACACGATCCGGGATGAGCTCGGCCACATCGATGGCGTCCGCATCGCGATGGTCGGGGACCTCGCCAACGGCCGCACGGTCAGGTCGCTGGCATACCTGCTGAGCAAGTTCCGCGACATCCGCATCTGCTTCGTCGCGCCGCCACAGGTGGCGATGCGGGATGACATCAAGGAGCACCTTGATGAGCATCACGTGAACTGGGTCGAGTCACAGGACCTCGACGCCGTCCTCCCGCAGGTCGACGTGGTCTATCAGACGCGCATCCAGAAGGAGCGTTTCACCGACGAGGCCTCCTACCTCGCGCTCAAGGGCGTCTATCGCATCGATGCTTCGACGCTGGCTCGCATGAGAAAGGAGGCGATCGTCATGCACCCGCTGCCGAGGGTCGATGAGATCGCGCCCGAGGTCGACGCCGATCCTCGTGCCGCTTACTTCCGCCAGGCCCGCAACGGCCTCTACATCCGCATGGCCCTCCTCGACAAGGTGCTGGCATGAGCATCACGCAGGGGAGGCTCAAAGCCACCGTGATGGATGCGGACCAGATCCGCCGCTCGCTGTCGCGAATCGCGCACGAGATTCTGGAGCGCAACCGCGGCGCCGGCGACCTGGTGCTGGTTGGTGTGATGGCGAAGGGGGATCACCTCGCACGCAGGTTGGCGGACAGTCTGATGGAGCTCGAACAGGCGCCCGTCGCTGTCGGTGCGCTCGACATCAGTCAGCATCGCGACGACCGCCACCTGCGCGTGCCCGCGCACAGCGGACCATCGGTCATGCCGGACATCGACGGCAAGGTGGTCGTGCTCGTCGACGACGTCATCCACCACGGCCGGACGGCGCGGGCCGCGATGGATGCGCTGATGGATTTCGGACGCCCGCGGGCGATCCAGCTGGCCGTGCTCGTCGACCGAGGACACCGCGAGCTGCCGATCCGGCCCGATTACATCGGCAAGAACGTCCCGACATCGGACGCCGAGCGGATCGAAGTGCTCGTCGCTGAAGAAGACGGCATCGACCAGGCGGTGATCGTTGCCGTCTAGAAACCGCCGCGCGGCGCTGGTGCTCGAGGACGGTCGCGCTTTCGTCGGCGTGGCGCTGGGCGCTGACGTTCTCGGCCAGGGCGAGGTCGTCTTCAACACCGCCATGACCGGCTACCAGGAGGTGCTGACCGATCCCTCCTATGCCGGGCAGATGGTCTGCATGACCTACCCGCTCCAGGGCAATTACGGAGTGCGCGAGGCCGACGCCGAGTCCGCACGCCCGTGGGCGCGCGCACTGGTGGTGCGGTGGGCATGCCCGCTGCCGAGCCACCACTCCAGCGAAGCCTCGCTGGACGAGTACCTGCGGCGGTGGCGCGTACCTGCCATCGCCGACATCGACACTCGGGCGCTGACCCGGCACATCCGCAAGCACGGTGCGCTCCGGGCCGTCCTCACGCACGAAGACGGGACACCCGACCGGAAGCGCCTGGAAGATCTGGCGCTTGCTGCGCGTCGGGTCACCCCGCTGGCCGAGCAGGACCTGGTGGCGGAGACGTCACGGACCGCGAGCGCGGAATGGCTCGATCCCCTGCCACCCGAGCTGCGCCTGCCGCACCGGGCAGACGGCGATGGGCTGGTGATCGCGGTGGTCGACTACGGGGTGAAGTCGAACATCCTCCGCTCCCTGCGCGAGCGCGGCTGTCGCGTGATCGTGCTTCCGCACACCGCCTCGTGGTCGGATGTCGCGGCCTCGGGCGCGGATGGGCTCGTGCTTTCCAACGGCCCGGGCGACCCGGCCGTCCTCGACCGGCCGGTCGAGCTGGCACGCGCTGCGCTCGGGCGGATTCCACTGTTCGGAATCTGCCTCGGCCACCAGATCATGGGTCGCGCCGCCGGCGCCAACACCTCGAGGCTGCCCTATGGCCACCACGGCGCCAACCACCCCGTGAAGGACCTGGAAACCGGCAGGGTGCACATCACGAGCCAGAACCATGAGTTCCAGGTGGACGCGGGGTCGCTGCCGCCGGGCGACTTCTTCGTCTCGCAGCGCAACCTCAACGACGGCTCGGTCGAGGGCTTGGGCCACCGCACCCTGCCCGCCTTCAGCGTCCAGTACCACCCCGAGGGCTGCCCCGGGCCGCAGGACAACCAGCACCTCTACGACCGGTTCGTCGAGATGGTCCGCAACCGTCGACCCCTGCTCAAGGCCGTCGGCGGAGCGGCTCCTCCGGTGAAGCCCAAGAAGGTGCTCATCCTCGGCTCCGGACCGATCGTGATCGGCCAGGCCGCCGAGTTCGACTACGCCGGCACGCAGGCGTGCAAGGCGTTGCGCGAAGAGGGCATCACGACCGTGCTCGTGAACTCCAACCCCGCCACGATCATGACCGACGAGGAGGTGGCCGACCGTGTCTACCTCGAGCCGCTGACGGTGGAGGCCGTCGAGCGCGTGATCGCGCGCGAAAAGCCCGACGCGCTGCTGCCGACCCTTGGGGGCCAGACCGGCCTCAACCTCGCCACCGAGCTGGCCGCCGCCGGTGTGCTCGATCGCCACCACGTGCGACTGCTGGGCGCCGACATCGAGACCATTCGCAAGGCGGAGGACCGCCAGGCCTTCAAGGAGATGCTCGAGCACATCGGCGAGCCTGTGCCGCTGTCGAGCGTCTGCGAATCAATAGACCAGGTCACAGCATTCGTGGCCGAGATCGGCCTGCCGGTGGTGATCCGGCCGGCGTACACGTTGGGCGGCACGGGCGGGGGTTTCGTGACCAACGAGGCCGACCTGAATACGATTGCGAAGCGCGGCCTCGACGCCTCGCCCATCCACCAGGTCCTCATCGAGCGCTCGCTGTGGGGCTGGAAGGAGATCGAGTACGAGGTCATGCGTGACGGCGCAGACACGTGCATCACGGTCTGCAACATGGAAAACCTCGACCCGATGGGCGTGCACACGGGTGACTCGATCGTGGTCGCGCCTGCGCAAACGCTCAGTGATCGCGACCACCAGATGCTGCGCTCGTCTGCGATCCGCATCATCCGTGCGCTGGGCATCGAGGGCGGATGCAATGTGCAGTTCGCGCTGGATCCGAAGAGCTCGACCTACTTCGTCATCGAGGTCAACCCGCGCGTGAGCCGGTCGTCAGCGCTCGCTTCCAAAGCCACCGGCTATCCGATCGCTCGAGTGGCGGCGAAGGTGGCGGTGGGGCGGCGGCTCGAGGAGATTCGCAACGAGATCACGGGCCGCACGTTTGCCGCGTTCGAGCCGGCGCTCGACTACTGCGTCGTCAAGATCCCCCGCTGGCCTTTCGACAAGTTCCCGGCGGGCGACCGGCGGCTGGGAACACAGATGGCTTCCACCGGCGAGGTGATGGCGATCGAGCGCACTTTCGAAGGCGCGCTCGTGAAGGCGATGCGCTCCCTGGAGCAGAAGCCCCCCTCCGCAAGCGAGCTGGAGCGACCGGAGCTCATCGATCAGCCCAACGACCGGCGGCTCTTCGCCCTGCTCCACGCTCTTCGGAGCGGAGCGCAGCCCGTCGACCTCGCCGCGCGCAGCGGCATCGACCGCTGGTTCATCGACCGGCTGGAGTCGATCACGCGGCTGGAGAAGGAAGGCGATGTGCTCGAGCTTCGACGCGCGGGTTTCTCCGACGCGATGATCGAGGCGCTGCGGGGCGAAACGGTGGAGAAGTCGGCGCCTACGTACAAGCTCGTCGACACGTGCGCGGCCGAGTTCGAAGCCGCGACGCCCTACTACTACTCCTGCTGGGAAGAAGAGACCGAGAGCGAGCCTGTCACGGCCCGCACCGCGCTGGTGATCGGGTCCGGGCCGATCCGGATCGGCCAGGGGATCGAGTTCGATTACTGCTCGGTTCATGCCGCCTGGTCGCTGCGCGAGGCCGGAGTGCGCGCGGTCCTCGTCAACTCCAACCCCGAGACGGTGTCCACGGACTTCGACACCTCGGATCGTCTGTACTTCGAGCCCCTCGACATCGATGGCGCCGTGCAGGTCGCCGAGGCCGAGCGCGTCGCCGGCGCCCTGGTCCAGTTCGGGGGCCAGACGGCCATCAATCTTGCCGAGCCCCTGGAGGAGCGCGGAGTGCCGATCCTGGGCTCCGCGGTAGACGCGATCGACCTGGCCGAGGATCGCCGCGCCTTTGCGGCGGCGCTCGAGGCGATCGGGATTCCTCAGCCCGTGGGCGGCACGACCACCACCGTGGAAGAGGCGATCGTCATCGCCGAGCGAGCCGGCTATCCCGTGCTCGTGCGGCCCTCATACGTCCTTGGCGGCCGCGCGATGGAGATCGTGCACGATCGCCGCGAGCTGCAGCGATACATGGTGTGGGCCATTGGCGCGATGCCGCGCGGCACCGTGCTCGTCGACAAGTACCTCCAGGGCGATGAGGTCGAGGTCGATGCGGTCACCGATGGTGACACGGTCGTGATCCCTGGTGTCATGAAGCACGTCGAGCGTGCCGGCGTGCACTCGGGCGACTCATATGCCGTCTACCCGGCGCCCGGCCTCGAGCCGGCAGAGCTCGAAGACGTGATCGACTACACCGTCCGCATCGCCCGCCAGCTGAGGCTGCGCGGCCTCGTCAACGTGCAGTACGTCGTCCATCGCGGCAAGGTTCACGTGCTCGAGGTGAACCCGCGGGCGTCTCGAACCGTGCCCTTCCTGTCCAAGGTCACCGGCGTGCCGATGGTCGACATGGCCACGCGGGTGATGCTGGGCGGGAAGCTGTCGGACCTGGGATGGAACACCGGCCTGGTGCCGCCGCGGGACCTCGTCGCCGTCAAGGCGCCGGTCTTCTCGATGAGCAAGCTGCCCGCCGTCGATTCGTACCTGGGGCCGGAGATGAAGTCGACCGGTGAGGCGATCGGGATCGATCGCACCCTCGCCGCCGCGATGCGCAAGGCATTCGCCGCGTCCGGAGTGCACATCCGGCCGGGCGGCGCGGTGCTGCTCACCATCGCCGATGTCGACAAGCCGGAGATATTTCCGATCGCCTCGCGCCTCGTGCAGATGGGCTGCACACTGGTCGCCACGGAGGGCACCGCGCGCGCGCTGCAATCCGCGGGGTTCTCGCCGCGACTCGTGGCGAAGATAGGCGAGGAGGGGCCGACGGTGCTCGACGTGATCACGGCCGGCGAGGTCGACCTCGTGATCAACACGATGTCGAACATCTACACGGATTCGGGCGAAGTGGGCGGGCCGGTGTTCAAGGACGGTTTCGAGATCCGGAGGGCGGCGGTCGAGCGTCGCATCCCGTGCCTCACGTCGCTCGACACCGCGGCGGCCCTGCTCGAATCGGCCGCGAGCGAGCCCGATGAGATGGTCGTGCGGACGATCGACGAATGGAGGCAAGGTGTTCCTGCTTGACGCGCCGCTCGTGGCGCGCCGCGAGGTCGCTCGCGGGATGTTCGTCCTGTCGCTCGAGGCACCCCAGATCGCAAACTCGGTTCGGGCCGGCCAGTTCGTCAACCTCGGGTGGTCGCCCGGGCCGCTGCTGCGTCGCCCGTTCTCGGTCTACAGGACCGAAGGCGACCGCATCGAGGTGATCCTCAAATCGGTCGGCGCCGGCACCGCCCAGCTGCTGGCGATGACGGCGCGCGACAGCATCAGCTGCGTGGGCCCGCTTGGGCACGGTTTCGATCTGCCGGCCGGCCCGCGCTCGGTGGCGCTCGTGAGCGGCGGGCTGGGCGTGGCTCCGATGCCGCTGGCCGCCCGCGAGGCGCGCGCGGCCGGCATGAGCGTCACCTGGGTGCATGGGGCGCGAAGTGTGGATGAGCTCTGCTCGGAAGCAGACGGCGATGAGGTGATCTGGGCCACCGACGACGGGTCGCGCGGCTTCGCCGGCACGGCGGTGTCGGCTGTGCCGGACGCCGACCTGGTGCTCGCGTGCGGTCCGAACCGCATGCTCGCCGCGGTGGCGATGCGCTGGCCGGACGCCCAGGTCGCGGTCGAGACCTACATGGGCTGCGGCACCGGCGTTTGCCTTGGCTGCGCCGTACCCCTGGCCCGGGGCGGCTACGACCGCGCCTGCAAGGAGGGACCTGTCTACCGCGCCGCGGACATCGAGTGGTCGATGCTCCCGGCCCATCTGCCTTACGCGATCAGCGCATGACGATCGACATGTCGGTCGAGATCGGAGGGTTGAGGCTGCGGGGCCCGGTGCTCGCCGCCTCAGGCACGTTCGGCTACGGCACCGAGGTGCCGCTGCTCGAGCGGCGCGCGCTGGGCGCGATGGTGTCCAAAGGCATCTTTCTCCGGCCCCGAGCCGGCACGCCGCCACCGCGCATCGTCGAGACGCCGTCCGGGATGCTCAATGCGATCGGCCTCCAGGGGCCTGGAGTCGAGGGCTTGATTCGTGACTACACGCCGCAATGGGCGCAATGGGACTTCCCGGTGCTCGTGAACATCAACGGCGAGACCGCCGACGAATATGGCGAGCTGGCCGCGCGGCTGGACGGCGTCGCGGGGGTGGCCGGCTTCGAGATCAACATCTCGTGCCCGAACGTCGAGCAGGGCGGCCTGTATTTCGGCAACGACCCCCGGGCAGCCGCCGCCGTGACGGATGCGGTGCGAAAGCGGACCGACCTCCCGGTGTGGGTGAAGCTCACGCCCATGGTCACCGACATCGGCGTGATTGCTCGGGCTTGCGAGGCTGCGGGCGCGGACGCGCTCTCTGCGATCAACACGTACGTGGGCATGTCGATCGATCTCAATGCGCGGAAGCCTCGGCTGAGCTTTCGCACCGGCGGCCTGTCGGGACCAGCCATCCGTCCGCTGGCGGTGCACCTCGCGCACCAGGCGGCGCGTGCTGTGAGCATCCCGGTGATCGGGATCGGCGGCATCATGCGCGCGGACGACGCGCTCGAGTTCCTCGTCGCAGGCTGCGCCGCGGTTCAAGTGGGCACCGCGACTTTCGTGAACCCCAATGCCATTGCCGAGGTTCATGACGGCATCGCCGCCTATCTCGCGTCGCACGGCTTCGCGTCCCTCGCCGAGCTGCCTCGATATCTACCCCGCGACTAAGGAGAGAACATGTCGACCGAGATGCCGCCGGTTGGATCGGAGCCCGGCGCCGCGACCAGGCTGCAGATCCTCGCCACCGAGCACTGGAGCCTACTCGCTACACGCTCGCTGACTTACACCGAATCGCTAGGCCGCGTGAACATGTTCCTGGGCATCCTGTCCGGCGCGGTGATCGCTCTCGCGCTCGTCGCCCAGGCCGATCGCTTCGGCACGACGTTCATCGCGATCGCCATCTTCATGCTCTCGGTGGTCTTCTTCACGGGCGTCGCAACCGTCCGGCGCCTCGTGATGCTCAACTTCGACGATTACAGGTGGGTGGTCGGGATGAACCGCTTGCGGCACGCTTACCTCGAGCTGCACCCGGAGCTGGAGCCGAACTTCATCACCAGCCAGTACGACGACCTGCCCGGGGCGCTGCAGACACTCGGGCTCTCACCAACGACTGCACCAACCTTGGGCACGATTTTTCACGCTGCGGTGACGCTGCCGGGAATGGTGTCGGTGATCGTGGCTGCAGTCGGCGGCGCGATCGCGGGCCTTGCAGCGGTTGGGTTTGGCGCTCCGACGTTTGCAGTCGTGCTGGTCGGGGCTCTCGCATTCGCGGCCGCCGTGGCGCTCATGTTCCAGGCCAACCGGCGCTCATTCCGAAGGTACAGTCCGAGCTCTGAGCCTCGATTCCCGACGCCCAAGACCTAGGCCGGCGCGAAGACCTCAGGCCTGATCAGCCGGATCGCGACGATCACAACGCCCGCGACGACGGCGCCGATCGCCATGGCCGCGGGCGCTCCCAGGAAGGTTGCCAGCGCGCCCGCCTGCAGGCTGCCGATCGGCCCGACGCCGATCAGCGCCTGCGCATACAGCGCCATGACCCGGCCGCGCAGGTGATCGGGCGTGACGGTCTGGATGCGGTTGTTGGCGGTGGCGACGAACGAGATCTGGCAGTAGCCCGCGACGAACAGCGTGACGAGCGAAAGCGCGTAGACCCGCGAGGCCGAGAAGACCAGTAGAGCCGCCACCCAGATGAGCGCCATCCAGAACTGGCGCCGCGGATCACCGCCCAGGCCTGGTGTAAAGGCCAGCGTCAGGGCGCCGGCAAGCGCTCCCAGGCCCATCGACCCCATCAGGAAACCGAAACCCTGGGCGCCTACGTGCAGCACCTGGTCGGCGAACAGCGGGATCAGGGTCAGCCGGTTCATCGCAAAAAGCGAGAACACCGCTACGGCCACGAGCATCATGCCCACGGCCGGCTCACGCCTCGCGTATGCGGCGCCTTGGGCAACGCGTTCGAGCCACGGCTGCTCATGGTGCTCGAGCACGACGGCGGGCAGGTTTCGCATGAGCAGCAGCGCACCGACCGCCGCGAGATAGCTCACCGAGTTGGCGAGGAAGCAAAGCGGAACTCCGACGGCCCCGATGATCACGCCGGCGATAGACGGACCGATGACGGCTGCCCCGTTGAAAACGGACGAGTTGAGCGCGATCGCGTTCATGAGGTCCTGGCGTCCGACCATCTCGATGAGAAAGGACTGGCGCGCGGGGACGTCGAAGAGGTTGATGGTGCCGGTCGCGGCCGCGGCCACGAGGACCATCCAGTACTGGGCATGGCCTGTCGCGGACAGCGCGAACAATGCGAACGACGGGAGCGTGAACAGCGACTGCGTGAGGAGCAGTACGGTGCGCTTGCGGTAGCGATCCGCGACCACTCCGCCGAACTGGCTGCCGAGGAGCACCGGCGTGAACTGCGCGGCGAGGACGATCCCGACCAGTAAACCGCTGTGCGTGAGCTCGAGCGCGAGCCACGGCATGGCGACGCTCTGCATCCAGGTCCCGACCGTCGAGATGATCTGTCCGGTCAGAAAGAGGCGGTAGTTTCGGTGTCGCAGCGCGCCCAACGCCCTGGCCGGCGCCGGCCGGGTCCGGGGCTCGCTGCTTTCTTTCATCAGTGCTCGGCTGATAATCGCAGGGTGACCAGGCTGAGAGAAGAGGTCGACATCGATGCTCCTGCCGAGCGGGTGTGGGCGGTCGTGCAGGAGGATGCGACGAATGCGCCGAAGTGGTCGAGCCATGTCGCGAGGATCGAGAAGCTCGACAAGAACCCGCCCGGCAAGGGCACGCGCTATCGCTATCACCTCGAGCTTCCCGGCGGTCTCAAGGAGCAGCTCGAGGTCGAGCAGAGTGTGTACAGCAAGCCGAAGCGGTGCGCGGGCACGTTCGTGCGCGGGCCGTTGAAAGGCACGTGGTCGTACACGTATAGAGAGAAGGACGGCGCGACCCACGTCGTGTACGAGATGGACTACGAGCTGAGGGGCCTCTTGCGTTTCGCGGGCGGCCTGCTCGCGGGCCAGTATGCCGCGGGCATCCGCAGCAACATGGTCGCCCTGAAGAAATACATCGAGTCGGGAAAAGGACCCAAAGGATCCAGAGCCGTCAAGACCTCAAAGTCCTGATGCTCGCCTACGTCTTCAACCACCGGCCGGCGGCGGGTGTGGACGTGGCCGTTTACGAGTCGGCGCTGAGGGGCTTCCATGCCGCTCTGGCGAGCGCGCCCCCGAGCGGGTTCGTGGGCTCCTCGACCTTCAAGGTCGGCGACCGCTACAGCGACTGGTACCTGGTTGACAGCTCGGCGGCTCTGGACGTGCTCAACGCGGCCGCAGTGAGCGGCGCGCGCACCCCGGCCCACGACACCGCCGCGGGCATGGCCGCCGACGGGGTCGGCAAGCTCTACAGCCTCGTCAGCGGCGAGCCACCTACCGGTGCGGGCTTTGAGATTCAGTTTTCGAAGCCGGCGGGCACATCGTATGCCGATCATTACGAGCGCTTGCGGCCCTACTCGGGCGCGCCGGGGGTCAGCCTGTGGAGGCGGATGATGGTCCTGGGCCCGCCGCCGGAGTTCTGCCTGCTCGCACCGGCGGTTATCGAGCTGCCGGATGAGTACCGGCCCGAGGTCCTGCGCCGGGACCCGATCTGAGCTCAGGGAACTGGTGCGCGAGCGCCGGGCGGGTATGCGGGAACGACGTTTAGAGGATCAGTGCAGCGGGCGCTCGCACATAGATACAACGCCGCCGGCCGCCGCTTGGCTACGGTCGGCGGAAGGGAAGGAGCTCCAGCTGCTCGAACCGGTCCTGGACGGCGTCTCGCAGCTCATTGGAGAGCGCCTTGAGCCGCTCTTGCGCGCCGCCATCGTCGAAGCTCAGCGACCGCAGGCGCCGGAGGACAGTCTGCATTGCGTAGAGGCCGGCCGGCTCGTCGCTGGTGATGCGTCCGGCCGCGCTGCGAAGGGCGCGCGCGACTTCCTCGTGGTTGTGCGCACGCAGCCAGCTGCCGAGCCGTGAGGCGGCCACCAGCACACGTTGTGTCTTGGGGTTCAGGCCGGTCGTGACCACCTCGCGCGAGCGCGCGGGCTGGAAGACCGAGAGCGATGGCCGGCGCCGGCGCAGCATCCCGACGCGATTGAGGAGACCCTTCGCGTTCGGCCCCAACATGACGATGACTGCCACCACCATGAGAAGACCGGCGACCACCCCTGCGAGGACTTCGATCACTATCCCTAGGGTACATTCTTGAAGGCGTCGCGACGGGTTCTTGATTCGGAGAGTGTTGGTGGCCAGTAGCTACAGGCCGGTTGCCGTTGTCACGGGTGCCTCGTCGGGCATCGGCGCGGCCACGGCCGTGGCTTTGGGCCGGCTCGGCTATCGCATCGCCGCGGGCGCCCGGCGATTGGAGCGCGTGCGTCGCGTGGTCGGATCGTCGGGCCTGGCCCTGCCTCTGGACGTGACCAGGCTCGACAGCATCGACGCATTCGTCGGTGCGGTGAAGAAGAAATTCGGCCGTATCGACGTGCTCGTCAACAACGCAGGCCTGGCGCGGGGCCTCGCGCCCATCGCCGAGGGCAGCGATCAAGACTGGATCGAGATGTGGGAGGCCAACGTGCTCGGCCTGCTCCGGATGACCCGAGCATGCCTTCCGCTCCTGCGCAAGGCGAGGCACGGTCACGTCGTGAACCTGGGTTCGATCGCCGGCTTCGAGACATACAAGGGCGGGGCGGGCTACACCGCCAGCAAGCACGCGGTGCACGCCATCTCACGCACGCTGCGATTGGAGCTGAACGGTGAGCCGATCAGGGTCACCGAGATCGAGCCGGGATTGGTCGAGACGGAGTTCAGCCTGGTGCGGTTTCACGGCGACCGCGACGCGGCCAAGGCCGTCTACAAGGGCGTCAAGCCGCTGGTGGCCGCCGACATCGCCGACTGCATCGTCTTCGCAGTCACGCGCCCGCCACACGTCGACATCGACGAGATCGTGGTCCGCCCGATCGCGCAAGCGGCGAGCTGGCTGGTGGCCAGAAAGGCTTAGCCGCCCTTCCTCAGCGCCTCACGGTTTCAGTGGATGCGCCGCCAGCTCTGGCCGCTCAAAGCCCACTCGGCCGTGTTCAGCGTGGCTCCGGCGCCGGAGGCTTCATCCAGGCCACCGAAGACCAGGATCTCGTGGCCGTCGAACGCAGCCCCAAACCCGAACAATCTCGGCCCGCGTGTGGTGGTGCCCACGCTGGCCCATGTGCCGGCTGTCCAACGCCACAGATCGATCTGATTCGAGTAAGGGGCGCCCGCCAGCAACCAAAGCGAGTGACGGTCGGCGACGATCTGGCCGGAGGCGGGGAGGTGCAGCTCGTTGGTGGCCTCCGTCTCGAGCTTCCAGTCCGTACCGGTCCATCGCCATGTGTTGGTCGTCGCATCTTTCGGGATCCGATAGCCGCCGAATGCAATCACGTCGCCGTTGGCGGGATCGATGCCCAGGCTTGCTCCAAGCCGCGATGGAGGCGAATGCTCTGGATGCAGCTGTCGCCAGCCCGACTTCGACAACAACCATGTCTCTTCCGCGTTTGCTCCGGATCCGATCAAGAGCACGCCTCCGAGCTTCGGATCGTCGATCGCGGTCGGACCTGAGAGCCTGGGGCCACTTCCGAGCAGCTGAGTCCAGACGCCCCCGCGGAATTCCCAGGTTTCGTAGAGCGCAACGTAACCATCCGAGGCTGTGGCGTCCCAACCGCCATATGCGACCACGCTCGAATCCGAGGGATTCGCCGCCAGCGCCGAACCGAAAACCGGATGACCGCCAAACCCGGGCCCCTGGCTCCAACACGATCCCGACCACATCCAGGTGGCATCGGAGCTCTGGGTTTCGTCGAGCCTGTCGAACACGAGAATCCCAGATCCCGACGGCAGGGTCGCGGCACTCGAACCGATCGCGGGGAGCCACGTATGGCAGGCCGGGGGCGCTGCGGTCCGCGCGGGTTGGCAGGCTGCCGTCAACATGGCGGCGCCGATGACGGACAGTGCTGTCAGCCGAGCCGCAAGCGTTGTTTTCTTCCTACTTGATCAAGCCGGCCGCCCGGGCCTCGGCGGTCGTCATTCAACAACCCGGGTCGCCGTAGTTTCCGCAGCACGCCTGCCGGCGCACGACCTTACGCCCGAAGTTGCCGAGCACTTTTCCGGCCCTTTCGAAGAAGCCGTAGTCGCCCGCCCGGAGGTTCGTGACAAAGCTGGAGGGTCTGGCCGGTCCGGGCGCTTTCACTCGTAGTAATTATTGGCGAACTCGATCCAGCCTGGGCTGGGACATCCGCTGGACGTGTGCGCATGGGTGCAGTGCACACCGAACCGCGGACCTGGATCGATGTAGAGCTGTCCATGGATGATGATGCCGTCGCCGGCGTGGATGGGGACGCTCGGGGCCAGTGAGGTGTTGTGGTCGACCTCGAGCATCTCGCCCGTGGCCGCCTTCACCTCGAAGCGTTCGTGCCCTTCTGATTCCACAGGGTCTGCGAGGACGGTCGCGTCGAAGGTGACCTCGGCGCCGTTCGTGCCATTGACGATGTCCTGGTGGAGCCCCTGGTCGTCCGCGGTCTCGCGACCGCCGCAGGCGGACGCGGCGATCACAATGGCCGCGAGCACCGCCAGCGCCAGGGTGCCGCGCGCGCGGTTCACAGCGCCAGGGCCTGTTCCAGTGAGAGCTTGCCCTCATAAAGCGATCGCCCGAGGATCACGCCGGCGGCGCCGGCTTCACGAACCTTGCGGACGTCACTCAGGGACGAGATGCCGCCGCCGTACTGCACGGGCAGCTGCGTCATCGTGAGGACGCGGGCGAGCGTGGCGACGTCCGGACCCGACAGCGTCCCGTCGCGCTCGGTGGACGTGAGGATCAGGCCCGCCAGGGGCAGGACGTTCCAGCGCGGTATCAGCTCCGAGATGTCGAGCGGCTCGGTTTCGGTCCAGCCGCTCACGGCGGGCTGTCCATCCCGCACATCCAGCGCGGCCATCACGTGACCTGGATACCTGGCCGCGCACTCGGCCAGCAGCGCGGGGTCCCGGACCGCCGCGGTCCCCATCACCACCGCCCCGGCGCCGGCGCCGATCCAGGCCTCCACCTGCGCCGCGCTCCGAACCCCGCCCGCGACCTGCACCGTCAATCCAGATTCGATCACCGTTTCGATGACGGCCCGGTTGTCCGGCCCGCCACGGGCGGCGTCGAGGTCGACGACATGGAGCCTGGTCGCGCCCGCGCGTGCGAAGTCGAGCGCGATCGTGGCGGGGTCGTCCGAATAGGTGGTGCGCTGCTCGAAGTCTCCCTGGACGAGCCGGACGCATTGGCCGTTCATGATGTCGATCGCCGGGATCACCAGCACCCGACTATCCTGGGCTGGTTGGACCCGATTCGGGCTACCTGTAGTTGGTGAACTGAAGCGGAACCGGGATGTCCTCCGCTTCGCGGAGATTCTTGATCACGAGCTGCAGCGTGTCCTTGTCCTTGCCGACCACGCGAAGCTGATCGCCCTGGATTCGAACCTGGACCTTCGGCGTGACGTTCTGGATGCGCTTGCGAAGGTCGCGGGCCAGGTCGTCGCTGATGCCGGCGTTCAGGTGGACCTCGATCTGGCCGCGGCCCTTGCCCACGGTCTTGGGGTCATCCGCCTTGAACAACTTGGGGGAGAGCTGGCGCCGCGCTGCCTTCTCGCGCAGGACCTGCAGCGCCGCCTTCGCGCGCTCCTCGCTGGCCGAGTCGATGAGGATGATCTGGTCCTGCCGGTCGTATGAGGTTTGCGTGTCTCTGAAGTCGAAGCGGGTGCCAACCTCTCGGCGGGCCTGGTCGATCGCGTTCGTGAGCTCCGCCGGGTCGAACTCTGAAACGACGTCGAAGGAGAACTCAGCCACCCGTGTTCACGATCGCGTTGATGCCGAGGTACACCGCTGCGGCCGCCAACCCGATCCCGAGCAGCGAGGTCACGACCAGGAACGCTCCGATCCCGAGCGTGCCTTCGTCGAGCGGTTCGAGCGCCGGCTTGTCATACGGGTCGGGGCCGTAGTCGAGGTCGTACACGCCTTCACCGCGGGCGCGCTCCACCAGCTCGTCCAGCACCGGCTTGCCGCCCGGCGGAAGCTGCTTGCTCGAGAGGTTGGCGACCGCCTCTCTGAGGTTGTCGCGAGTGCGCCCGAGCTCCGCGACGACCATGTCGAGGGTCTCGGTCGCAGCCGGCGTCGGGTACTTCCGGCGCAGGTCCGCGATGATCCCATAGAGGCTCACATTCGCGATTCTTTCAGAAGCCGGGGGCCCTGTGCAGGCGCCGACTAAACTAGTCGCGAGATGAGTGTGGAAACGAAATCGAAGGCGGCGACGAAAAAGAGCGTGACCCATCCGAACACTTGGGTGTTCTACCAGGGCGAGTTTGGCCGGTACCACGACATCAAGCTGGGCCTGATGACGCACGCCCTCCACTACGGAACCGGCTGCTTCGAAGGCATCCGCGCTTACTGGAACCCCAAGCAGGAACAGCTGCATCTCCTGCAGGCTCCCGCCCATTACGACCGGTTGCGGCGCTCGGCCAACATCATGCGGATGACCCTCCCTTACTCGACCGAGGAGCTGGTCAACTTCACCGTCGAGCTGTTGCGGCGGAACGAGTTCAAGTCGGACGTCTACGTGCGTCCGCTCCTGTATGCGTCGAGCGAGGAGATCGGCGTTCGCCTCCACAACCTCGACCACGCCTTCTTCATCTATGCCATCCCGTTCGGCAACTACGTCGCGATCGAGGGTGGCATCAGGTGCATGGTCAGCTCGTGGCGGCGCAACCCGGACCAATCGCTGCCGGCCAGGGCCAAGATCACAGGCTCGTACGCACAGTCGGCGCTGGCGAAATCCGAAGCGGTCGAATCGGGTTTCGACGAGGCCATCGTCCTGACCATCGACGGCCATGTGTCGGAAGGCTCGGCCGAGAACCTGTTCATGCTCAAAGACGGCGTGTTCGTGACTCCGCCCGTCACCGATGACATCCTCGAAGGCGTCACTCGCATCCTGTTGACCCGGATGATCAAAGAAGAGCTCGGCAAGCCGGTCGTCGAGCGCAGCATCGACCGCACGGAGCTGTACACGTGCGATGAGCTGCTTCTGTGCGGGACTGGCGCCCAGATCTCGCCCGTGGTCGAGGTCGACCGCCGGCCCGTTGGCGACGGCAAGGTCGGGGAGTTCACCCAGGAGCTGCAGAACATCTACTTCGGCGCGGTGCGCGGCGAGTCGCCCAAGCACAAGGACTGGACGATCCCGGTCTACTAGACGGACGCGTAGGCTGACGCGTCGATGAAAGTCATCGTCGCCCCCAACTCGTTCAAGGGCAGCCTCTCGGCGTCGCAGGCGGCGGCCGCGATCGCACGCGGAGTGCGCGAGGCGCGGCCCGAGGCCGAGGTCGTCGAGATTCCCGTCGCCGACGGCGGCGAGGGCACCGTCGAAGCGCTGGTATCCGCCCGCAAGGGGATGTATCGATCGGTGCAGGTCCAGGGGCCGCTCGGCGACCCGGTCCAGGCCACCTACGGGCTGATCGATGGCGGTCGTACCGGAGTCGTCGAACTGGCATCGGCGAGCGGGCTGACGCTGCTCCCAGCCGAAAAGCGTGACCCGCGCAAGACGTCCACCTACGGATTCGGGCAGCTGCTCGAAGCGGTGCGCAGTCAGGGGGTCGCGTCGATCATTGCGGGTATCGGCGGTTCGGCGACCAACGATGGCGGCGCCGGCCTGGCCCAGGCCCTCGGCTACCGGCTGCTCGATGCAGGCGGTCGCGACCTGCCGCGTGGGGGCGCGGCGCTGGCTCAACTCGAGCGCATCGAAGCCACAGGTTTCGATCCGGCGTGGCGTTCCGTGCGGGTGATGGTCGCCTGCGACGTCACCAACCCCCTGACCGGGCCCCAGGGCGCGAGCTACATCTACGGGCCCCAGAAGGGCGCCGACGAGCACGCCGTGCGCGAGCTCGACCAGGCGCTCGCCCACCTCGCCGTGATCGTCGAGCGCGACCTCGGCAGGAAGGTGGCGGATGTTCCCGGCGCCGGAGCCGCCGGCGGGGCCGGGGCGGGCCTGATCGCCTTCCTCGACGCCCGGCTGGTGCCGGGGGCGCCGCTCGTGGTCGGCGCCAGCGGTTTCGACCAGGCCCTCCCCGGAGCCCGGTTGGTGATCACCGGCGAGGGGCGGGTCGACGGCCAGACCGCCTTCGGCAAGGCGCCCGGCGAGGTGGCGAAGAGGGCCCATGCGGCCGGGATCCAGACCCTGCTGCTGGCCGGCAGCAAAGGCCCCGGCTGGGAGTCTCTGATCTCGATGGGCGTCAATTCGGTGGTTACGCTGGCTGAAGAAGGCGATCCACAAGGGCACAATCTGCAAGTCCTGATGCACGATGCCGCCCCTGAACTGACCCGCGCGGCCGCCCGCGCCGTTCAAGAAATGCTGTGACCGACGAATCCGTCAAGCCGGCCGAGTCCGAGAAAGTCGGTGTCGATCTGACCGACGTCGAGCTCGTCCGGGCCTACCGCAACGGCGACACACACGCCTTCGAGGAGCTGCATCGCCGCTACGTCGCCTCCATCTACCGGCTCGTGCGCCGCAAGCTCGGCGACGCGCTGCTCGCCGAGGACATAGCGCAGGAGACCTTCATGAAGGCGCTGCGAATGATGGATCGGGTCGACGATTCGTTCAACTTCGGCGGCTGGGTCCATACGGTGGCCCGCAACCTCTGCTTCGACGAGCTTCGGCGGCGTCAGCGCGACCTCAGAGTGGAAGGGTCGGATGACGACGATGACGAGTTCATGGCCAAGCTTCCATCCACCTCGCGCAGCTTCGATCCGGTCGATGTCCAGGAATCGAACGAGACTCGAAGGCGGGTCTGGGCGGTCGCCCAGCGATTACCCGAGAAGTACCGCCTGGTCCTGACCCTGCGCGAGCTGCAGGACCTCAGCTACCGCCAGATCGCCAGAACGTTGAAGATGTCCGAGAGCGCCGTCGAGACGCTGCTCTACCGCGCCCGCCTCCGCTTCAAGGAGGAATACCTCGCGGCCGAGGGTGAGGCCGAAGTGACCCATGAGGAGGTGGCCCCGTTGTTGGCTCCATACCTTGCCGGCAAGCTTCGTCGCAGCCAGGCCGAATCTGTTCGCAGGCATATCGCCGGCTGCGCCCGGTGCTCCCGGCGGTTGGGCCGCCGGGCAGTTCGCAGGACTCCCGCCAAATGAGGGTTAGTAGAGTAGGTGATGCCATGGCAAAGGTAGTCGTGCGGTTCTTCGACGACGAAACCCTCGAGGGCGTGGCTCGGGACCTCGATTTCGACGAACCCGACTTCCTGGTCGAGGTCGACGACGCCGGCGGGCTGGAAAACAACGAGACCGCCTGGATCCCACTGACGGCCGTCAAGTGGGTGGAGCTGCCGCGCGACCAGAACCTCGCATCGGAAACCCCAACGCGCAAGGTCGCGATCCGATTCCTCGATGGCGAGGTGCTGCGCGGTCATCTCGACGGCACCCTCGAGCGACACCGCTACGGAGTCGTTCTGCACCTGCACGGCGAGCAGGCCGACAGCCCGATCCGCAAGCTCGGGATTCCGTTCTCGGCCGTCAAGGCGCTCTTCTTCATCCGCGAGTTCGACGCCCGGGGCGAGGACGCGGGCACCGCGTCGGAGGCCTATCTCGCGCGCCGCACGATGGCGCCGCTGCTCGACGTGCTCGAGGAGATGGACATGCTCACGCGCCTGCACCGGGATGGGCTGCTGTCGGATGACGAGTACGCGAGCAAGCGAACGCTGGTGCTGGAGAGGCTTTAGCTAACTCCCAGGCGGCCGGGGCACCGGGAGCGGGCGCCAGCTCCGTCCGTCCCACCAGAGGGCGCCGTCGGGAGACCGGGGTGCAGTCGCCGGCGCTTCGACCGAAGCGTCTCGCCAGCGCTGACCGTCCCACCAGTAAGCGCCGTCCGCCGACATCATCGGTCCGCCTGCCGGCAGCGCAGGTCCGCCCGCCAGGAGAGCCGCCGGACGCCGGCGGCGGGTGATCAACACGATGGTGACCGTGACCACGATCGCCACCGCCAGCACGAGGGCGCCGGCGGCGAACCCGATGTTGCGGAGCCAGTCGTTCACCGTTTGGCCCGCGCCCGGCGGCACGTCGGTGTGCGTCGGGGCGTTCGAGTACTCGGTCGCCGCTTGCGTGACCGCGGTCGCCGACAGGTCATCCTTGGCGGAGTCCGTGATCACTACGAACGCGACGTTGCCCTTCCAGAATTCGATCCAGCTTTGCAGCGTGCCATCCGGCAGCGTGAAGAGGGCACCGTATGAATTTGGGACCGAAGGCGTCGGGATGTCGCGGGTGACGGGGCCGGACGTCCTGTCCGTGAGCCTGAGCAGGGTGAACCACGACCGCGCTCCCCTGGCATCCCTGAACTCGAACACGCGCTCAGCCAGCGAGTTCTGTGAGCCACGCTGCGCCCACTCCAGCGCAAAGCCTCTGGTGAAGCCGTAGAGGTTCAGGTCGAATTCGATGCCGGCGCCGCCCGGCCCCGCGTAGGCGGCGTAGTCGTGGGCTGTGAAATCGCCGACGAGGTTCGTGGCGCTTGACTGGTCGGCGATCCAGTCGGCGCTTGGCGGAGCCGCCAGGAGGGGGTGAAGATCCGTGGCCGCCACCGCGGCAGCGGGCGCCAGCAGGATCGCCACCACGGCGAAGGCGAGTCCCGAGAGTGCCCGGACGCCCACCGCTGGATTCTAGGCGCGGGGGTGTGCGCAGCACCCCGGCGTAGAATCTGAGCGTGGCCGAACGCAACGGATCGCGCAATGGAAAAGGCGCGGTCAAAGGCTCCTACAAGGTCAAGGCGGGGCTCGCCCAGATGCTGAAAGGCGGCGTGATCATGGACGTGGTCACGCCCGAACACGCGCGGATCGCCCAGGACGCGGGCGCGTGCGCCGTGATGGCCCTCGAGCGGGTGCCGGCCGACATCCGCAAGGAAGGCGGCGTGGCGCGCATGTCGGACCCGACCCTGATCCGATCGATCATGGAGTCGGTCACGATCCCGGTCATGGCGAAGTGCCGCATCGGCCACTTCGTCGAGGCGCAGATCCTGGAAGCACTTGGAATCGACTACATCGACGAGTCCGAGGTGCTGACACCCGCCGACGAGGAGAACCACATCGACAAGCATCCGTTCAAGGTTCCATTCGTCTGTGGCTGTCGCGACCTCGGCGAGGCGCTTCGACGGATCGCCGAAGGCGCGGCGATGATTCGCACCAAGGGTGAAGCGGGGACCGGCAACGTGGTCGAAGCCGTGCGACACGCTCGCGCGGTCAACGCCGGGATTCGCAAGCTGCATGGGTTGAGCCACGCCGAGCTCGTGCACGAAGCCAAGCAGATCGGCGCGCCGGTCGAGCTGCTTGCCGAATGCCAGCGTCTCGGCCGCCTGCCCGTCGTCAACTTTGCCGCGGGTGGCATCGCCACTCCGGCCGACGCGGCGCTGATGATGCAGCTCGGTGTGGACGGCGTGTTCGTCGGCTCGGGCATCTTCAAGTCCGAGGACCCCTTGAAGCGTGCCAAGGCCATCGTCGCGGCCACCACGTATTTCGACAAGCCCGAGGTGCTGGCGGAGGTCTCCGCGGGACTCGGGAAGGCGATGCCGGGGCTCGAGATCCCGTCCATCCCGAAGGACGAGCTGCTCGCTGCCAGAGGCTGGTAGTCGCCGGGCGCCCAAAGGTACAAGGGGTCCCCGCGAACTCACGGCGAAGCCTCTGAGTTCGGGGGGTAAGCGCGTGGGCGCTGCTCTCATCGGGGTCCTCGCGATGCAGGGTGCGTTTGCGGAGCATGTGCTTGCGCTCGAATCGGTGGGTGCGAGGACGCGCCTGGTGAAAACGCCGGAGGATCTTCACGACCTCGATGGCCTGGTGCTCCCAGGCGGTGAGAGCACGACGATGACGATGTTGATGGAGCGAGTCGGCCTGCTCGCACCGCTGCGCGATGCCATCGCGGCCGGACTCCCCACGCTGGCCACGTGCGCAGGCATGATCGTGCTCGCGCGCGAGGTTGCCGACGGGATGGCGGATCAGCGCGGCCTGGGGCTGCTCGACATCTCGGTGAGGCGCAACGGTTATGGGCGCCAGGTCGACAGCTTCGAAGCTCCTCTCAACATCGCCGGCTTCAACGGCAAGCCGTTTCCCGGAGTGTTCATCCGGTCGCCGCTGGTGGAGTCGGTAGGAACCGCCGAGGTGCTCGCGACGCATGATGGCCGGCCCGTGGCGGTGCGCCAGGGCCATATCCTCGCGCTTTGCTTTCACCCCGAGCTCACCGGCGATCGGCGGCTGCACGAAGAGTTCGTCCGGATGGCGAAGGCCTCATGAAATTAAGGGCGGCCGGATTGCTCGACCTTTCGCGCATCGAGGAGATGCACCGGTCGGCGGATATGGTCATGAACGGAACCGAACCACCGGCGGCAAGGCTGTGGTCGCTGCTCAGCTCAACGCTGTCGGCGTTCCTGCCCCTCTCTCAGGAGACCCTCATTTACGTGGCCGAGGAAGGCGGCAAGGTGGTCGGCTACGTCCAGGCGTCCGGCGGCCAACGGGGCCTGGAGCTTTCGCGCGCAAAGGTTCTGCAGGTGCTCAATCTCCAGGTGGTCGAAGGGTCGTCCGACGACGTGGCGCCGGCGCTGGTCGAGCACCTTTGCAACCAGGCGCTGGAGCGCGGAGCACACCGGCTGTTCGTGCGCCTGCCGGACCGCGATCCTCTGCTGCCGGTGTTCCGTCTACGCGGCTTCCGCCAGTACGCGACCGAGGTCGTGGTCTATGCGGACAAGCCAAACCGACGCCAGGCGCAAACCCCCGAGGGCTCGCGCCAGGTGCGACGCGGCGACGGGCGCAGCCTGTACCAGCTCTACCGGAAGGTCACGCCGCAGGGCGTGTCCCAACTGGAAGCCCCGACCTACCGAGACTGGCGAGCCCTCCATGGTGAGTGGACCGGGCGCCTGACCCCGCGTGGCGCCAACAAAGAGGAGGTCGTCATCGACCGGGTGGAGCTGGTGGGCTGGGTCAAGGTCGAGCGAAGCTCGGGCGCGCGTCCGAGCACGCTCAGTTTCATGGTCTTGCCCGAGCGGCCGCTTCCGGACGAGCTGGCGGACCTCGGTCTGGGGTTGCTGGGCGACACCGAGGCGCCCGCCTGGTCCAGCCTGCGCCACTATGATTCGCACATGATCGACGCCCTGCGAGGGCGTGGGTTCAGCGTGCTTTTGACGCAGCTACTCCTGGTCAAAGAACTGGCCGTTCGAGTACCCGTGCGAGAGAAAGGACTGGTGCCCTCGCTCGCATGAGCAGGCCCGAAACGTCGCTGGCAACCTCCGCCGGGCGCGGGCAGGGCTCCAACAGCTGGGACGAGGAGATCGAGCTTCTATCTCGTGCGCTGCCCACCGACCTCGCGCGAGCCCTTCACGAGCGCACCGATCCGCGCGAGCTGCTCGAGATCGTGCTCGATCTCGGCCGCGAGCCGGAGGCTCGCGTGCCCGGGCGCGAGGTCCTGCTGGCCGATCGGCCGGTTTCGGGATCCGACCTCGACCACGTCGCCAACAACGTCGGCCAGTTCGGAGATGACAACCGCGCCGGCATCGAGCGCACCCTGCACCGCGTGTCCGCGATCCGCAACCGGTCCGGCCGGATCACCGGCCTCACCATGCGCGTCGGGCGTGCGGTCACCGGCACGGGCGAGATCATCCGCGACATCGTGATCAGCGGCCAGAGCATCCTCTTGCTGGGTCGGCCGGGCATCGGCAAGACCACGATGCTGCGCGAGTGCGCGCGTCTGCTCGCCGACGAGCTCCGCAAGCGAGTGGTGATCGTCGACACCTCGAACGAGATCGGCGGCGACGGCGACATCCCTCATCCCGGCATCGGGCGCGCGCGCCGAATGCAGGTGAAGACGCCGCTGCTGCAGCACTCGGTGATGATCGAAGCGGTCGAGAACCACATGCCCGAGGTCATCGTCATCGACGAGATCGGCACCGAGCTCGAGGCCGCCGCTGCGCGCACCATCGCCGAGCGCGGCGTGCAGCTCATCGCCACAGCGCACGGGCAGACGCTGGAGAACCTGCTCGTCAACCCGACGCTGAACGACCTCTTGGGCGGGATCCAGAGCGTGACGCTTTCCGACGAGGAGGCGCGCCGTCGGGGTACCCAGAAGTCGGTGCTCGAGCGCAAAGCGCCGCCGACATTCGATGTGCTCGTCGAGATCCAGGACCGCGACCGTGTCGCCATCCACATGCCGCTGGCGGACGTGGTCGACACCGCCTTGCGCGGGCCGATGCTCACGCCGAAGATCCGCCTGCGCACCCGCGAGGGCCGCGTCATCTCCAACGTCGAGGCTCCGACTGTGGTGGCGGCGGATTTGCCCGCAGCTTCGGCCTCCAGCACGAAACCGCTCGGCATCTTTCCCTACGGCGTGAGCCGCCACCACGTCGAGCAGTCGATCCGCGACCTCGAGCTGCCGGTCCGCGTGCTGGGCAACCTCGACGGCGCCGATGCGGTGCTCACGCTCAAGAATCACTACCGGCGTCGGCCGGACAGCCTGCGCCAGGCGGAGAGCCGCGGCCTGCCGATCCACATCCTCAAGAGCAATTCCGTCACCCAGGTTCGCGATGCTCTGTCACGCATCTATGGAGTCGACAAGCACGACGAGGCCACCACTCGCGCACTGGCCGAGGCGGCCGCTGCTATCAAGACCGTGAAGACGACGCTGCGACCGGTCGAGATCGCGCCGCAGAACGCATACCTCCGCCGCCTGCAGCATCAGCTGGTGGCTGAAAACGAGCTCTCCGCGCGCAGCACCGGCAAGGAGCCCCAACGCCGCCTGCGCATCACGGCAACCCCGGAAAACCCGCTGACCTGATTGAGCGGGCTGTTCATCACCTTCGAGGGGCCTGAAGGCGCCGGCAAGACCACGCAGGTCGAGCTTCTGGGCCAGGCGCTCGCGAGCAGGCAGCCGGTGATGGTGCGAGAGCCGGGTGGCAACGAGCTCGGCGAGCGCATCCGCGAGATCGTCCTTACCGGCACGTTCGAGCTCGACGCCGAGGCCGAGATGTATCTGTTCATGGCCGCCCGCAAGCAGCTGATCGCGGAGGTGATCGCCCCGGCGCTGGCGGCCGGCCAGATCGTGGTTGCCGATCGCTACCACGACTCGACGCTCGCGTACCAGGGCGGGGCCCGCGGCGTGCCCACGACCTGGCCGCCCACATTTCCGCGCCCCGACGTCACGTTTTTGCTGTCGGTTCCGGTCGAGAAAGGGCTCGAGCGACTCGCCGACTCGGGCAGGAAACCGGACCGGGTCGAGCGGGAGTCGATCGAGTTTCACCAGCGCGTCGCCGCCGCTTATGAGCGCCTCGCCGACGCCGAGCCGAACCGATTCACAAGGTTGGACGCGACCGGCTCGAGAGACCACATCCATATCGCCGCGATGGCGCGCCTGCAGCCGCTTCTCGACCGCCTGGATAAGACGGCCGCTTCGCCGGGATAGAGCGCTAGACTCCGACCCCCAGTGATTCGTGTCGAGGGCCTTCGCAAGAGCTTCGGCGACGTCCGCGCCGTCGACGGGGTGGACCTGCACGTCGAACGCGGCCAGGTCCTCGTCTTGCTCGGACAAAACGGCGCCGGCAAGTCGACGACCCTGCGCTGCCTCGGCGGCATCCTCAGGCCGGACTCCGGCCTGATCGAGCTCGACGGCCTTCGGCTGCCCGAAAAGCTGGACGAGGTTCGTGCGCGCCTGGGCGTGGTTCCGGACCAGGCCAGGCTGTACGGGCGCAACACCGCGGTCGAATATCTCGAGCGCTTCGGTTATCTATACGGGGTCCCGGCGGACGTGCGCAAGCGGCGCATCGCCGAGCTGCTCGAGCGATTCGAGCTCGCGGATCGATCCGACGCGATCCTCGCCACGTACTCGCGGGGCATGGCCCAGAAGGTGGCCCTGATCCGCGCCACGCTGCACGAGCCCGATTGGATCTTCTGTGACGAACCGACCGCCGGCCTCGATCCGGTCGCGGCCGCGGACATGCGCCGCTATCTGGGCGAGCAGCGAGCGCGCGGCGCCGCGCTGATAGTCACCACGCATGTGTTGAGCGAGGCCGAGTTGATGGCGGACCGGATCGCGATCATGCGCCACGGGGTGATCGTCACCCACGGCACGCTCGATGGCTTGCGCCGTGAGGCCGAAGCGGGCCGGCGCTTCTCGGTCCGGCTCAGCCGCACGCCTTCCGATCCCGAGCCGCTGCGGGAATGGCTCCGCGAGCAAACGGTCGCCTTCGAGATCTCAGACGACCGCATCACGTACAGCCTCGGCTGGGAGACCTCGATCGCTGACCGCGCCGATTTCGCTGCGGAGCTGCAGAAGAGGCTGGCGTCCGCGGGGGCGCCGTACTACGAGCTCGAAGAGCAGCAGGTGACGCTCGAGTCCGTCTATCTCAAGGCGATGGAGGAGGCGAGGCCGGAAAACGCCGAGGTCGCTCCTCCGCCTGGGCGCGTGGTGTCCGGGATCGGCGCTCTGCGGATGTTCGGATCACTGCGTTCGCAATGGGGGCTCCTGCGCCACTCCCTTCCGTTCTATGTGAGCTCGTGGTGGCGGCGCGGGGACCTGAGCTGGGTGCTGTACCTGAACGCATTCGTGCTCCTGCTGGTCGCGGGGACCTCGCTCTTCGGGTCGCTGCCGGGCGTCTTCGGCCAGGTGGCGCAAAAATTCACAGGCGGCACGGCCCTCCAGGCAGGTTTGCTGCTGCCGCTGTTCTTCATGTCGTTCGCGCTTCTCGAATCGATCAAGAGCTCGATCGGCATCTGGTGGGAGAAGGCGCAGCAATCGTTGGAGGTGCTGCTCTACACGCCGATCGACGACCCGTCGCTCATCTGGCTCGAGGTCCTGCCGGGCGCTGTGGTCAGCACTGTCTGGGTGACGCTCTGGATGGGGGCGGGCATGGCGCTTCTATCTTTGTTCGGGCAGAGCGCGCCGTGGGACCTGCTGCCTGTATTCGCATTCGTGGCCGCGGTCACGGCCTACTGGGCGGCGATGGGCCGGATGCTGGGGTTCATGCTCTTCCCTCGCGAAGGCGCAGCGGGCGGGGCGTGGTCCTTCCTGCTGTCGCCCGTTTCGGCGGCGGTGGCCGATCTGCCGCTCGCCCTGTTCGTGTTTCGGTCCCCACTGGCGCTGACGTCATTGTTGCTGCCGCTCACCGCTTGCTTTGCGCTCACCGTCCTCTGCGGAACGACGTTCGACCGCGAGCGCTTGATGGAGACCGGCATCGGCCGCACGAAGGCTCGGCGGGTGTGGCTGCCGGTTGCCGTCCTGCGCCGCAACGCGGTGGCAATCGTCGCCGGCCTGCTGCTCGCGATCGTGCCCGCGGGAGTCGCGGCGGCTGTCACCTCGAACGCCGGGTTGCATTCGTGGAGCGAGGTGACGGGTTCCGCGGGTCTGACCCATGGTGATCCGCCCAGAGTCGCCTATCTAGCGCAGCAGGCTCCGACGACCACGGTCGCTTCGACGAGCGGGACGACGATTGCCGCGGCGGGCCTGGCCGGGATCGTTGCGACGCTCGCGCTGATGCTCGTGCTCGTGGTGATCAGCTTTTCGGCATTCTTCCTCCTCGGCGTGCCCGCCATGCTCGGTCTCATGGCCGCGGCGGCCGTATGGGGGACGCAGTTCGGATTTGGCACCTCTGCTCCGCTGCAGGTCTGGCTGGTCGGCGCCGGGGGGATCGCACTGCTGGCGCTGGCCCTCAACACGGGAGCCGCGCTGCCGATCTACTGGTCGCTCGTATTCGGGTCGGGGCGGCGGCTCGACCGGCTCCGCGAAGCCTGGGCGAGCTACTGGTCGTTGTACCGCGGGATCGTGATCCCCGCCTGTGCTCTCTTCGGGCTGGTGGTGTTCCGGCTCCTGTCCGCCGGCTAGAAAGACCAGTTAGCCTCAAGATTGCAGACGGCATGAAGCGTCTCTTCCGTCTCCTCATCGCGCTGATGGTCCTGGCCGTCGCGTGCGGTCCCAGCCCCACGCCGGCGAAGAAGTCGCCGTCACCAGTGGCGACAACGCCGGTGGCACGCCCTTCGCTGGCGCCCTTCCCGAGCCCGACCCCGGGCGGGCCCACGCCCCCGCCACCGGTTGCGGTCAGTTGCAGCTCGCAGGTTCCTGCCGGCCATCAGCTGGCCCTGGTCTCGTTACGCGGCGTCCAGGGGGTGGTCGTCCGTGACGTGACCGACATCAATCACCCGGTCACCCGCTGCGTCTTTCAGGGGGGCGCCTATCTCCGGTTCGTCAGCTCGACGCGGGTCTCGTACATCGTGACGTCGAGCGGCGACCTCGGGGCGTCCGGCGCGCTCTACATGGTCGACCTGAACCAGAGCACGACCTCGTTGGTGCGCGCCTGGAGTTCGGGAGGCTATGGGAGCTGGGTCTACGCCTGGAGCCCCGACGCGCAGAAGCTGACGTATCTGAGCTCGGACACCACGGGGGTGTCCTGGCACCTGCTCTCGGCGGCGGGCGACAAGACCCTGGCCAGCATGGGCGCGGTTCCGGGCCGCGGGGTCAATGCCGACAACGACGACGTCATGGTCGGCTTCTCCGCGGACGGCCAGTACGTTGCCATGGAATCCACCTTCACCTCACCGAAGGCGGGCGCCGCGACCGCACCCGCCATCCAGATCGTCCGCCTCTCGGATTTGAAGCAGCTCTACACGCGGGCGGACGGCACCATGGCCGTGTGGGGGGCCACCGGGGCGCGATTTTATTTTCGAACCACAGGTGGCGTCCTGGTCTGGGATCCGACCGGCAAGGTGCAGACCGTCAATCCCGGCCTCCAGTGGATCCGCCCCTGGCCGAGCGCCGACGGAGTCCACATCACCTTCTCCTCGCTCGATCCCCAGGGAAACCATGTGGTCGGCATCCTCGACACCGGCGGAGGCCCGGTCGCCCAGGCCACGGCGGAGCCACGTGCGAATCCGGGCTTCCTCACGTCCACGCTCATCTGGTATGCGGGCGAAACGCGCTGCACGACGACGACTCCGTGTGGATTGGGCGGCCCCGCGCTGACCGGCAATACCTATCTGTATGACATCGCGGGAGTGGAGAGCGGCTCGATCGACACCGCCTTCTTCGACTCGTGGCCGCACAACGCCGGCCAGGTGTAGCTAAAGCTAAAGATCGAGCGCTTGTGCCACCAGCTCCCGGTGGTACGTGGCGTCGCCGAGCGTGACCTCCGAGGCCTTCGCGCGCTTGAAGTAAAGGTGCATGTCGTGCTCCCAAGTGAACCCGATGCCGCCGTGCACCTGGATGCCGTCGCCCGCGACCTTGCGATAAGCGTCGGATACATAGGCCTTCGCCATCGACGACGCCAGCGACCGATCCGGCGCGTCGGCGTCCACCGTCCACGCGGCGTAGTAGGTGGCGGATCGCCCACTCTCTGAAAGCACGAGCATGTCGGCGAGCTTGTGCGAGACGGCTTGATAGATGCCGATCGGCTTGCCGAACTGCTGTCGTGTCTTGGCGTAGTCGGTAGAGGTCTCGAGGACTTTCTGCGCGCCCCCGACCATCTCGGCGCACAGCGCCGCGGTCGCCCATTCGAGTGCGCGCTTGAGCGCCGGCCAGGCTTTGTGCGGGGCGCCCATAAGCGCGTCGGCGGCCAGCTCCACTCCCTCGAAGCGAACCTCGCTCCAACGCCTGGTCATGTCCAGCGTCTCCAGCTGGTGGACGGACAGGCCCTTGGGCTTGCCCTCGACGAGGAATAGCGAGATACCGTCCTCGCCTTCCCCTCGACTGCGGGCTGCCACCACCATGTAGTCGGCATTGTTGGCGTCAGGCACGAAGAGCTTGACCCCGTCGAGGCGCCAGCCCCCGCCGCTTGGCTTCGCGGTCAGCGCGACACCGCTCGCATCCCAGCGCGCCGATGGTTCGGTGAAGGCGAGCGTCGCGCGCGCCGAACCGGACGCGATCGCGCCGAGCGCCGCCTTCTTCTGCGCCTCGGTGCCCGCCTCGATCAATGCGGGCACGGCGAGACCCATGGTCGCGAAGAACGGTCCCGGCATCAGCACGCGGCCGGCCTCCTCCAGGACGACGATCAGGTCGAGGAAGCTGCCGACTCCGCCGTATGCCTCGGGGATGCCGAGCGCGGTCCAACCGAGCCCCGCGATCTTCGACCACAGCGCAGGATCGTATGGGTCCGCTCCTTCCATGAGCTTGCGCACGACCTTCGGCGGACACTCCTTCGCGAGAAAATCGCGCGCGGAGCGCCGGAGCATCTCCTGCTCTTCGGAAAAGGCAAAATCCATTGGCGGCAGTGGAAGTGTAAGACCGGCCGTCAGGTCGGCGGGGGCAGCTCCTTGGGTTCGGCCGGCGCTGGGAGCTCCTTGGGTTCGTCGGGCGCCTCCAGCTCTTTCGGCTCATCCGCCACCCGCGGCCTGGCTTTGGCCTGCGGCCGGGTGCGGGACCTGGCCGGGCGCGGTGCAGCTGCAGCCGGCGCTGCCGGCGCAGGCGCCTCGACGACCGGCGTTGCCTCAGCGGGCGCTGCCTCCACGGGCGGCGACTCCGCGGGAGCCGTGACGGGAGGAGTGGGCGCGGGGCCGGCCGGTGGCGGCGTGACGACTGCTGCCGGTGCCGTTTGGGTCGGAGGCTTGGCCGGCCAGAGGAGGCCTCGCCGAGGTCGCACCCCAAGGCGCCGATACAGCATCAGGAGGCCGTAGAAACCGACGAATATGGCCAGCACGCCGCAAAAGCTGGCCAGGCCCAGCCCGTTGTTCTCGGCGCTGGTCATCGGCGGCTCGAAGCCGAGCGGACACGTTGCCGGCGCGGGCGGACAGGTGCCGATGACCGCGAGTCGAAGCGGCACCGCCACCATCGCGAGGATGCCGTACACGATCGCCAGCCCCGAAATGAAATAGAGCGTGGCGGCCAGCGAGCGGCCCTGGTGGTACATGACGGCATTGATGCCGAGCGAGACGGCCGCGATGCCGAACGGGACGATCACCCACTGGAGGCGATTGTGGCCGCCGATGCTGAACGAGAGGGGGGCCACCGCGCCGATCGCAGCCAGGGCAGCCGCGATCCAGAACGCCCACAGGACGCGCTGATCGCGGATCACGGTCTGTTCCATGTGCGGAATCTATCCCTTGTCACCTGGGAGTTGCTCTTGTTTGAGCGCTCCCTGCGTATCGCCGAATCCACCGAGTACCGAGGCCGTCAGCTGGTCGAGCCGCTCGGCGTGATACGGATCTCGATGCCCGAACAAGCTCTGGTCAGATGACAGTCGAATCCGGAGCAGCACAAACAGGGCCATCACTCCGTCTCGCCAGGTCAGCTTCTTGCCCTGGGCGCGTGTGCGCGCCGCGTAGTCGATGGGGACCTCATAGATTCGATATCCGAGGCGCAGCACACGCCCTGTGATCTCGGGCTCGACGTCAAAGCGGTCGCCTCGCAGCCCGAGGCGCCGCAAGAGCGACGTCCGCATGACCTTGAATCCCGTCTCCATGTCCTGGATGTAGCAGTTGAAGAGGATGTTGGTGGCGGTTGTGACCATGCGGTTGCCGATCACGAACCAGTAGGAGTAGGCGCTGTGGCCGGCGAAGCCGCGAATGCCGTAAACGACGTCAGCTCGCCCGCGGAGGATGGGCGAGATCAGCTTGCTGTAGTCGGCCGGGTCGTACTCGAGGTCGGCATCCTGGATGATCACGAGCGGCGAGGTGATGGCGGCGAGACCAGTGCGAATGGCGGCGCCCTTGCCTTGATTGGTCGCGTGCGTCTTGACAGTGACCCGCGAATCTCCGGCGCATCGCCGCGCGGCCGAAAGCGTCCCGTCGGTCGAGCAGTCGTCCACGATCACCACCTGCTGAACGCTCGACTCCTGCAGAACCCTGCGCACGACGAGCTCCAACGACCGCTCTTCGTTGTAGGCGGGGATGATGACGCCGAGGACGGGGTCCGGACCGGCCACGGTCGGTCAGTTTAGACGGGTGTCTCTACGTTCTTGTCCGCTTCGGCTGATGATCGTCCGGCCGCCACATGGGCGGTCTGCCGTAGGGGCAGTTCGCGGATGAAGAGCGTCGCGATGAACGCCAGCACGATCATGGCCAGCCCCGCCACGAAGACCGGGTGCAGCGCGTCGGAAAGCCCGTGACGGATTCCGGCCGCGATCGCGGCCGGCAGATGAGCGAGCTGGGTCGGATCGAACACCGAACCGGCGGTCGGCGAGGCAAAGTTGTGGAGCCCGCTTGCCGGTATGTACCGCGCGATCGACGACGCCAGGCCCTGCGTGAGGATTGTGCCCATGATCGCGAGCCCCAGCGCCGATCCCATCGAGCGCGACAGCTGGGTGGCTGATGTCGCCACCGCCAGGTCGGCGCGGCTGACGGAGTTCTGCACGATGAGCGTGTAGGTCTGCATCGTGCAGCCGAGGCCGAGCCCGATCAGGATCATGGCCTCGACCAAGCTCTGGTTGGTCGTGTTGATGTCGAACGTCGTGATCATCAGGTAGCCGGCGGCCATCAGGGCGAGACCGCCCAGCAGGATGGCTTTGTACCGCCCGGTGCGCGAGATGATCTGGCCGCTGCCGATGCTGCTCACCACCATCGCCAGGAGCATCGGGACCAGGATCTCGCCGGAGTTGGTGGCGCTGTTGCCGATCACGCCCTGAACGAAAACAGGCAGGAAGAAGATGGCGCCGAACATCGTCATCGCCACGCCGATGCCGGCGATGTTCGAGAACGTGAAGATGCTGCTCTTGAAGAGATAGAGAGGGAGGACGGGCTCCGGCGCACGCCGCTCGAACCAGGCGAACGCCACCAGCAACACGACCGCCGTCGAGTAGAGGCCGATGATCTCCCAGGAGTTCCACGCGTACTGGGTCCCTCCCCAAACGGTCGCAAGGAGCAGGCAGGTGATTCCCAACGACAGGGTCACGCTGCCGCCGACGTCGATCGAGTGCCTGCGCCGCTCGTTGGGTACGTGCATGTACAGCGCGACCACGATGAGAGTCAGGACTGCGAACGGCAGGTTCACGAAGAAGAGCCAGCGCCACGAGTAGTGGTCGGTGATGAAGCCACCCGCGGCAGGACCGACGATGGATGAGAGCCCGAACGAGGCGCCGATCATGCCCTGATATTTGCCGCGCTCGCGGGGCGAGATGATGTCGCCGATGATCGCCTGCGAGAGCGGCATGATGAATCCCATGCCCGCGCCCTGGACGAACCGCGCGAAAACGAGAAACCAGAAGTTCGGCGCGAGGCCCGACAGCGCTGAGCCGACCGCGAAGACGACGATCCCGGTCATGTACAGCGGCTTGCGCCCGTAGATGTCGGACAGCTTGCCCGCGATCGGGACGACGATCGTCGAAGCCAGCATCGCCGAGATGGGAATCCAGCTGTAGTCCGCGATCCCGCCCAGCTCGGCCACGATGGTCGGCAGGGCTGGGGCGACGAGGGTCAGGTTCAACGAGGCGATGAGCGATCCCAGCATCAGGCCGGCAAAGACGGCGAGGACGGCCCGGTCGACGCCCTTCTTCTCAGGCGCCGTGGTCCGGTCGCGAGCAACGACCGCGGTCATAGGGCTCGGCTCTCCACCGGCTGTCGATGCGATGCCACCTCGGCGAGGGCTCGCCAGCCGCGCGTCAGCGCAGACAGATCCTCAGGTGACAGCTGGGACATCCACCGGCGCAGGTGCAGGTGGCTGCCTTCCCTCAGCTCGGTCACCAGCTGGATCCCGGCTCGCGTGAGGCTGAGCAGCACGCGCCGGCGGTCGGATGTGTCCTCGTTGCGCTCGACATATCCGGCCCGGACGAGGCGGTCCGCGAGGACGCTCGCCGCGGGCATGGCGATGCCGAACAGTTCGGCCAGCCGTCCGACCGTGGCCACCTCTTCATCGCGAAGGAGGTAGATCGCCCGCAGCTGCTGCATCGAGATGTCGAGGTGTCGCCAGCGACCGGCTGTCGAGGTCAGCAGCGCTCGGTGGACCTTCTTGTACGCGATCAGCGCTTCGTCGACTGAGCCGGGCATCATAGTTGCATTTTGTCAAACTATTCGGTAAGGCGAAACATTCCGCGCCGGGGGCAAGGGCTACCGGCTGCGCGGCAGCCCCAGCACCCGCTCGGCGAGGATGTTGCGCAGCACCTCTGACGTGCCCGCCTCGATGGTGTTCCCACGCGACCGCAGGAACTGATACTTCCAGCCGTCGCCATCGCCAACTTGTCCCGCGGGGCCGGCGATGTCCACCGCGGTCTCCGCCATCTGCTGGTTGAGCTCCGACCACATCAGCTTCAGGATCGTGCCCTCGGGACCCGGGATCCCGTTCCGCTTCATGGCCGTGACCGCGCGGTAACCGTTCAGCTGCAAGGCACGGGCCTCGATGGTGTACTTGGCGATCTTCTGGCGGACCAACGGGTCGGAACCGCGGCCCAGTTTGCGGGCGTGGTCGGCAAGCTCGGCGGCGGTGACCTGCGCTCGCGTCGCCAGTGCCATCCCCAGGGTGCCTCGCTCGTGTAGAAGCGTCGTCATCGCGACGGCCCAGCCATTGCCGGCTTCGCCGAGGATCTGCGCCTTCGGCACTTTCACGTCCTTGAAGAAGATCTCGTTGAACTCGGCATCGCCGGTGATCTGGACGAGCGGCCGGACCTCGATGCCCGGACTCTCCATGTCCACGAGGAGGTAGGTCAATCCGTCGCGCGGGTTGGGTTCGTTGCGCTCGCGCGTGAGCAACATGCACCACCTGGCGACATGCGCCAGCGTCGTCCAAACCTTCTGTCCGTTGACGAGGTAGTGGTCGCCTTTGTCTTCGGCGCGCGTTTGCAGTCCCGACAGGTCGCTGCCGGCGTTGGGCTCGCTGAAGCCCTGGCACCAGATCTCCTCCCCGGAGAGAAGTGGCGGCAGGTAGCGCTTCTTTTGCTCTTCCGTCCCGTGGGCGATGACCACCGGCCCGCCCATGCCCAGCCCAATGAGGTTTATGGGCTCCGGCGCCTGGGCCAGGATCATCTCGTCGTTGAAGATCAGCTGCTCCATGAACCCCTCGCCGCGGCCCCCGAACTCCTTCGGCCAGGTGATGCCGACGTAGCCGGCGTCATACAACTTCTTCTGCCACTGGCGGCGGCTCTCGATGAAGCCCTTCTGGCCTTCCTCGGAGGAGCCGTTGGCTCGCGGCTTGTTGGCCTTGAGCCACGCGCGGACGTCGTCGCGAAACTTCTTCTCGGGCTCGCTCAGCTCGAAGTCCATTTCTCTACCTTAAGCCACCGCCGGCATCACATCTGACGCTAATAGCTTTAATGCGTCCTGGTCGTCGAGCAGGAAGTGCTGGAGCATGAACAGATCGGCCCCCAGCGCGGCGTAGCCCCGGATCTGTTCGACCACTTCTTCAGGCGTGCCGACCAGGCCTCTCTTGCGAATCGCTGCCATCGCCTGGTCGACGTCGAGCCCATGCAGGCTGGGAAGGAAGTCGCGCAGCTTCGCGGTCCGCTCGCGCAAGTCGGCGCGGTCGCGGCCGACGATGTACGTGCTCATCACCGAATGGCGGATGGTGGAGGGGTCGCGCCCGATGGCGCGGCAGCACTCTTCGAGCACACGACGCTTCTGCTGATACTCGTCCGCGTCTATGTGGGAAAGGTTCCACTCGGCCGCCTCGCGCGCGATCATCGGCAGCGCCCGTTTCTCTCCACGCCCGCCCATCAGCAGTGGCATCGGGTTCTGAGCCGGCTTGGGGTTGGAAAGCTTCCACGTTTCACGCATGCGCGCAATGCCCTGCTCGAGTAGGTCCATGCGCTCCTTGACCGTATAAAACGGCACTCCGAACAGCTCGTGCTCATGCTGGTTCCAGCCGGCGCCGACGCCGAGGATCAGCCTGCCACCGCTGAGGAGATCGACCGCGGCCGCCTTGCGCGCCAGGATCGCGGGGTGGTGGAAGGTCATCGGGCTGACCATGGGCCCGAAGGTGAGCTTCTTGGTCCATTCGGCGGCCAGAGCAAGAGACGTCCAGCAGTCGATGCAGTCGCGCCGGTCGTCACCCATGAGGGAGATGAGGTGCTCGCTCCGTCGCAGGGATTCGAAGCCGAGCGCTTCGACATCGTCGCAGAGCCGCTTCCACCGCTCCCAGTTGAGGCCTTCCTGGCCTTCGATCATGATCCCCAGCTTGGCCACTGCGGACTGATCGTAAGCCGCGCCCGGTGCAGGCGTTCGGCTCCATGAGGCCTACTCAGCCGGCGAGCAGAGGCACCTCAAGCCTCGGGTTCGGTAAGGCCCCCCATCGCCGATTCGATGCGCGCCCTGGTTGCACCCAACTCTTTGAGCACGTGTCCGGCGATTCCGTCTTCCTCAGCCGCCAGTGCAAGCAAGAGGTGGCCAGTCCCCACCTTGAGATCGCCTGCCGCATCGCAAAGGTTGAAGGCGAGCTCAATGACGCGCTTCACACGAGACGTGGGAATGATGCGTGTCGGCACGGCGCGTTTCTTCTTGCCAAGGTGCCCCTCGATCGCAGACCGCACGGCCTCCTCCGCGACGCCCACGGTGGCGAGGATCTTCGCCGACTGGAAGTCGGGGTCACCGAATGCAGCCAGCAGCATGTGCTCGGTGCCGATGTAGGAGAAGCCGGCTTTCAGAGCCTCGGTCTGAGCCAGCGTCAGTAGGTTCTGCGCCTTGCCCGTAAAACGCTGGAACGGATACATCCCAGCCGGCGGGCGCTTGCCGACCGCTTGCTCGACCGCCCGCCGGATGGTCGACCACCTGGGAGCCGCCGCCAGGGTTGGAACTGTGAGACGAGGAAGCTCGGCTGGAAACTGAGCCTGCGCGCTCGGCTCACTCGGGGTGTGGCGCTGCATCCACTCCAGGCACGCGGCGATGACGATGGAGTTGACCGGCATGCCGGTTCGCGCCGAGGCCTGGTCGAGCCGGGCGAACATCTCGTCCGTGAAGCGCACGGTCGTCGCCTTCGGCATGAGCCCAATTTGATGTCATTTTGAAATCATTGTCAAGGCCTCGAGCGGCTTGAAGTTGAGGATCCGCTCCATCGGGATGGCGGCCCGCCGAGCCATCCACGCCGCCATCGGCACGTAGGCGAACTCGGCCGGAGCGTGGGCGTCCGCGTCCAGGGAGAAGTTGCAGCCGCACTCCAGGGCCAGCCGCGCGTGCTCCGGTGAGAGGTCCATGCGCGCCGGGTCGCAGTCGATCTCGAGCGCGATGCCGTGGCGCGCGGCTTCACGAAAGACCAGCTCGAAGTCGTAGCTTGCGCCTTCGCGCGAGCCTGGCCGGCGGCCGGTGGGGTGGCCGATGATGTCGACGTTCGGGTTCGACACCGCACGCAGCATCCGCTCTGTCATCGCGGAGGATTCCTGTCGAAGCTTCACGTGGGGCGATGCGACGACGACGTCGAGCAGCTCGAGCACCGCGTCGGGCAGGTCGAGTGCGCCATCCTCGAGGATGTCGACCTCGATCCCCTGCAGCAGCGCGAGCCCTTCGACCTCCTGCTCCACCTGCTCCCGCTCGCGTGATTGGGCGAGCAGGCGCTCGGCGTCGAGCCCGTTGACGACCTTGATGCGGGGCGAATGGTCGGTGACGCCGAGGTACCTGTAACCGAGCGCTTTCGCCGCCCGGGCCATCTCGAGCATCGTCGCCCGGCCGTCACTCCAATCGGTGTGCGAGTGGAGGTCGCCCTGATATGCGCCGAGGTCGATGGTCGACTCGTCATCGCGGGCGGGCTGGCCCGTCTCTGCGCGGAGCCTGTCGAGATACGAGCTGCTCCCGGTCTCGACCAGCCCGGCGAGCACCTTCGCGATGCCCGCTCCGACCCCTTCGATGGCGGTCAGCTTGTTGGCCTGGTGAAGAGCCTCGAGGTCGGGTCGTTCGAGCGCGACGGCCCACGCCGCCGCCGAGAAGGCCCTGGCGCGATAGACCTCGTTCGGATCCTGCCTGAGCAGGTAGCCGATCTCCGAGAGGACCTGCGCCGCGGCGATCGCATCCACTCATCAATTGTGTGAGGATTCGCCGATGGCCAAGCCGAAGGTGACCCGTGGAGACGAGATCCCCGAGCTGATCGAGAACCTTCTCGCGGAGCTCGGCGAGGACCCGTCGCGGCAAGGACTGAAAGGGACGCCGAGTCGCGTCTCGCGAGCGCTTCGAGAGCTCACCGACGGCTATGGGGTCAGCGCCGCGGAAATCATCGCCGGCGCGGTGTTCGACCAGGACTACGACGAGATGGTGCTGGTCAAGGACATCCCGTTCTACAGCCTGTGCGAGCACCACATGCTGCCGTTCTTCGGCAGCTGCCACGTCGGCTATCTGCCGAAGGGGAAGGTGGTCGGGCTGAGCAAGATTCCCCGGATCGTCGGCGCTTTCGCCCACCGCCTGCAGCTGCAGGAGCGCATGACCAATGAGATCGCGCAAGCGCTCAACGACGCGGTCGCGCCCAAAGGAGTCGGCGTCGTGATCGAGGCGCGGCACCTGTGCCTCGAGATGCGCGGCGTGCAGAAGCCCGGGGGGCAGATGATCACGTCCTGCATGCTCGGCACGTTCCGCAAGGATGCTCGCACGCGCTCTGAGTTCCTGGAGCTCGTCCGCCGGCCCTAGTAGCCTCGCCCCACACATAACGGGTCCTTTATGTATTAGAATCCCATAAAGCAACCTTTATGTTTCTCCCGCACCCGAACCGCGAGCTTCCAGACCACTTCCTGGCCTTTGCCAATCCCACCCGCCTGCGCATTCTGGAGCGGCTCGGGAAGGTCGGCGAGGTGAGCGTCAACGACCTCGCGGAACACCTGCGCATGAGCCAGCCGCGCATCTCCTGGCATCTGCGAATGCTGCGGGTCGGCGGGGTGGTTCGGACACGGCGCGACGGCCGACAGGTCTACTGCTCGCTGGACGTCGAGAACATCGCGCGCGAGCGCGCGCACCTGGATCAACTGCTTGGAATCGAAGGTCGGATGAAAGTTCGCGAGGAGGTCGGGGCATGAAGAACGGCCAATCGAACGGCCATAGGAACGGTCAGCACAGCGGCAAGGTCCGTGTGGCGATAGTCGGTGTGGGCAACTGCGCGTCCTCGTTCGTGCAGGGCGTCCACTACTACCGCGACGCCTCGGCCAAGAGCTTCGTCCCTGGGCTGATGCACGTAAACCTCGGTGGCTATCACGTCAGCGACATCGAGTTCGTGGCCGCGTTCGACGTGGACAAGAAGAAGGTCGGCCTCGACCTCTCGGAGGCGATCTTCGCGGGCGCGAACAACACCGTGAAGTTCACCGACGTGCCTCGCATCGGCGTCAAGGTCCAGCGCGGCATGACGCACGACGGCATCGGCAAGTACCTCGCGGACATCATTGTCAAGGCTCCAGGCGAGACCTCCGACGTCGTCGGCATCCTCAAGAAGACGAAAGCCGACGTGCTCGTGAGCTACCTGCCGGTCGGTTCCGAGGAAGCCACGAAGTGGTACGTGGAGCAGGCGCTGCAGGCGGGCGTCGGCTTCGTCAACTGCATCCCCGTCTTCATCGCTCGCGAGCCTTACTGGCAGAAGCGCTTCGAGGAAAAGCACCTTCCGATCATCGGTGACGACATCAAGTCCCAGGTCGGCGCGACCATCATCCACCGCGTCCTCACCCGTCTTTTCCGCGATCGTGGCGTCAAGCTCGAGCGCACGTACCAGCTCAACTTCGGTGGCAACACCGACTTTCTGAACATGCTTGAGCGCGATCGGCTGATGTCGAAGAAGATCTCGAAGACTCGCTCGGTGACATCGCAGCTCGATTACGACGTCGGCGCGGACAACGTCCACATCGGCCCGTCCGACTACGTGCCCTGGCTGAACGACCGCAAGTGGGCGTACATCCGCCTCGAAGGCCGCACTTTCGGGGACGTGCCGCTCAACGTCGAGCTCAAGCTCGAGGTGCACGACTCGCCGAACTCCGCGGGCATCGTCATCGATGCCGTCCGCTGTATCAAGCTCGCTCTCGACCGCGGCCTCGGAGGCGCGCTCGAAGGCCCCAGCTCGTACTTCATGAAGTCACCCCCGGTGCAGTACAGCGACTCCGAGGCGAAAGACCTCGTGGAGGAGTTCATAAATGCTGGTAAGGCCAAGGCCGCGCCCAACGGCCGCGCCCGCCGCATCGGGCGAACAAAGCCGGCGACCGCCGCTGCTCGCCGCTAGCTCCGGCTGGCGGGGGTACGCGAGACATTGCGGCGGCATCGGCGGCCGAAGCCGAGGAGGCGACGAGCAGCGGAGCGAGCGCATCCGTGATGCGTGAGCGAGCAGCACAGGAGCCGACGATGGATAGGCGCCCACAGGGCGCCGATCGGCCGACCAGGACGCCGCAGGGCCGCGGGCTCCCGCTGGCCGGGGCTTCCTACCGTGCGGGAGCGCGGATCCTGCGGGTCGTCCCGGCAGGTCTGCGTCACGCGGCGGCAGCTCCGAGCGGGACCGCCTGGTACTGGCTCAGCACGAGCCAGCGCCGGGCGGCGCTCGACAACTACGCCGCCGTCCTGGACCGCGAGCGCTCGGATCCACAGGTCGCGCGCGTGGCCCGGCGTGCGTTTCAGAACTACGGGCGGATGCTCACGGACTTCGTCTTGATGGGCAGCCTCACGCCGAACGACCTCATTCAGCGCACCAGCGTCGACGGTCGCGAGCATCTCGACGCGGCCCTGGCGCGAGGCCGGGGAGTGATCATGGCCGTGCCGCACATGGGGTCGTGGGATGTGGCGGGCTCCTACGCGGCGGCGCTCGGCTACCAGATCGCCGCCGTGGCCGAACGCTTCCCCGGATCGTTGAACGACGCTGTGGTCCAGACCCGGCAGCGTTTCGGGCTGAGTGTGATCATGCTCGGTCGTGCCGCGGTCCGAGCTCTCACCGAGGCGTTGCGCGCCAACTACATCGTCGCCCTCCTGTGTGACCTCGAGCAGGGGCCCGGCACGGAGGTACGCTTCTTCGGCCGGCGCGCGATCGTGCCCGGCGGCCCAGGCGCCCTCGCGCTCAAGACAGGAGCGGCTCTGATGCCGGCCACCCAGTACACGACGGCACCAGGTCGCCACCACGTCCACCTCGATCCCGCTCTCGCGGTGCACGAGGGCGAGAGCAAAGAGCACCTCATGCAGCGAGTGGTCGACCGCTTCGAAGAATTCATCAGGGAGCGACCCGACCAGTGGTACGCGTTTCGGCCGATGTTCGGGCCAATCTTGCGGCCAATCTTGCGGACCGAGGGGTGAGTGAATGGCGCTGGCGCGCATTCAAGGCAATGCAGTCGATCGTGGAGCGGTTGCCCCGATCCTGGGCGTATGCGCTGGCCGTGCTGGCCGCCCGATTTGCCTGGATGTTCTCTCCGCTGGCGCGGCCGCGACTCGATTACAACCTCGCCGTCGTTTGCCCCGAGCTCACACCGGTCGAGCTGCGGAAGATTTCGTGGGTGAACTTTCGCAACCATGCCAAGGCTTATGCCGACCTGATGATGCTGCCTCGAATGAACGTCGACGCCATGCGCCCGCTGATGGTCGTCGACGGCCTGGAGAACCTCGCGCAAGCTCGCTCGATGGGCAAGGGCGTGTTGGTCGTGTCGTGCCACATGGGCTCGTACGAGGTGGCGGCCGCCATCTGGTCGGCGACCGTATCGCCGGTGAGCCTGTTTGCCGAGGAACTGGAGCCGCGCGCCCTCTACGAGTGGTATCGGGATACGAGGGCGCGTCTCGGCATCAGCGTCTTGGCTCTGCATCTCGGCGGCCTGCGCAAGGTCACCGAGGCTCTGAAGGAACAGGAGATCGTCATCACCGCGATCGACCGCGACATCACCGGGACGGGTCACGCGATGCCGTTCTTCGGGCGACCGGCGCGGATTCCTATGGGTCCCGCGGCAATCGCGCTGCGGTTGGGAACGCCGCTTCTGCCGGCATGTGTCTACCGGCTCGCCGACGACACCTACAGAGCGGAGGCGGCGCCCCCTGTGATCGCGCGGCCCACCGGCAACCCGAGGGCGGATGAGGTGCGAGTGACGCAGGAGCTCCTGCTGCATATCGAGGGATTCATCCGGCGGCACCCGGAGCAGTGGCACGTTCCGCACCGCATCTGGGAGGGATCTCCGTGAAGATCGGGCTCGTCTCGCCCTACGACTTCGCTTCGCCGGGCGGCGTGACCGATCACGTGCGCCACCTCGCGCGCCAGCTCCGGCGTCTCGACCACGAGGTGCGCATCTTCGCTCCCTCGAGCCGCGCCGACGTCGACTTCGACACCGCGGAGTTCTACCGGATCGGAAGCCCGATCGCCGTGCCCGTCAACGAGTCGGTCGCCCGGATCACCCTCAGCTTTCACCTCGCCGACCGCGTCGCCGCGATCGTCGCGCGAGAACGCTTCGACGTCCTCCACTTTCATGAACCGCTGATGCCTGCGCTCCCCATGACCCTGCTGCGAATGTCGCAGGCGGCGAACGTCGGCACATTCCACGCATTCGCCAAATCCAACATCGGTTACTACTACGGGCGCCCGCTGCTCGAGCCATACCTGGCCCACCTGCATCGCGGCATTGCCGTCAGCGAGCCCGCGAAGGCGTTCGTCCAGCGCTACTTTCCCGATTTCCCGCTGCAGGTCATCCCCAACGGCATCGACATCGGCACGTTCCATCCGGGGCACACGCCGATCCGGCACCTGCGAGACGACAAGGTCAACATCCTCTTCGTCGGCCGGCTCGAGAAGCGCAAGGGTCTCGGCGACCTCCTGCGCGGCTATGAGTTCATGAAGCCACGCGTTCCGAACAGCCGGCTCATCGTGGTCGGCGACGGCCCGCTGCGGAGCAGCGTCGAGTCGTACATATCGAGGCACCGTCTGCCGGATGTTGTGCTCGCAGGTTTTGTCCCCGATTCCGTTCTGCCTCGCTATTACTGCAGCGCCGACATCTTCTGCGCGCCGGCGACCGGCGCGGAAAGTTTTGGAATCGTCCTGCTCGAGGCGATGGCGACCGGGCTGCCGGTGGTCGCCACCGAGATCGACGGCTACATGTCTGTGCTCGAGCCCGGTCGCGACAGCTTGACCGTGAGCCCAAAGGGCTGGGCCGAGCTAGGCGCTGCTTTGGTCGTCCTGGCGCGAGATCAGGAGCTCCGACGTCGCATGGGTGCTTACGGGCTCGAGAAGGCGCGCCGCTATGCCTGGGAGGAGGTCGCGGCCAGGGTCGTGGACGTCTATAAGGAGGCCAGGCGCTTGCGCGAACAGCGAGGCGCTGTGGAGGAACTAGAGGTGATGAATGTTCACGACGCGGTTTGAGGCGTGGGTCCGCCGCCATGCGGAGGCGCTGATGTCTGCGCTCCAGCGGCTGCCGGTGACCCCGAACCAGATCACCGTGGTCGGGACCGCGCTCACGTTTGTCGCCGCGGTGCTCACAGCCTTCGGTCAGCTTCGATGGGCTGGGGTCGTGCTGGCTTTCGCGGGCACGTTCGACATTCTCGACGGCGCCCTGGCGCGCTCGACGGGGCGCAGCTACGCGTACGGCGCGTTCCTCGACTCCACGCTCGACCGCTACTCGGAGGGCGCGATGTACCTCGGGCTGATCGCGTATTTCGTAAGCGCCGGCGGACCGCTCCAGCGCTGGCTGATCCTGGCTACCGGTGCTGCCCTCGCCGGCTCGTTTCTCGTGAGCTACGTGCGGGCTCGCGCGCAGAGCCTCGGGTTCACCTGCGAGAGCGGATTGTTCGCGCGGCCGGAACGGGTCGTGGTGACGGTGGTGGGATTGATCTTCGGTGGGGTGGTGCTCACCGCCGTCGTCGCACTGCTGGCGATCCTGACCAACCTGACCGCGCTGCAGCGCATCCGCGAGGTCTGGCTGCAGGGTCGTGCGCAGCGGCTTGCGCGCGAGCGCGAAACGAGAGCAGCGCTCAAGGGCGGCGAGCCCGCGAAGCCTTAGTCTTCAGACTCGTGCAGGATCCCTTCGCAGGCATCGCAGGGCATACGCGGGCCCTGGATCAGCTCCGAGCACAGGTCGAGTCCGAACGGCTGGCTCATGCATACCTGTTCGTCGGCGAGGCCGGCCTCGGCAAGGCGACCACCGCCCGCGCGCTCGCGACGGCTCTGCTGCCTGAAGCGGCCCTGCACCGGCACCCCGACTACTGGGAGGACGACCGGATCAAACCGCTTTCGATCAACGAGATCCGCCTGCTGCCCGACAAGCCGCCCGAGTTCCACGAGCTCTCGCTCCAGGCTTTCCTCAACCTCAAGCCAGCGGTGGGCACGCGCCGAGTCGCGCTGGTCACCAATGTCGGCCGCCTGCGCGACCAGGACCAGGGCGTGCTGCTGAAGACGCTCGAGGAGCCGCACCCACGCCGCTTGATCGTCCTCACGAGCCCGAGCCTCAACCCGTTCGTCGTGCTGCCCACGGTCGTTTCGCGCTGCCGGCGCATCTTCTTCCACCCGGTGCCGGCGCCTGACATCGAGCGCTTGCTTCTCAATCTCGACGTCGAACCCGGGCGTGCCCGCCTGCTTGCAGAGCTGTCTCGAGGACGGCCGGGTTGGGCTCTACGCGTGGCCGGCGACGAAGCTGTGATCGAGCTCCACGGAGAGTGGACGCGGCGCCTCGAGGAAGTCTTCGGCGCGCCGGCCGACGTGCCGTTGCGCGTTGCCGCCGAGCTCGACGGAAGCCAGATGGCTTGGCGGCGCAGCGAGGGGGAGGTCGAAGACCCGGCCCTCTTCGCCATCGCCAGCTGGCAGATCGAGCTGCGTCGCCGGATGCTGTCCAGCCGCGGCCCAGAACAGGGCCGGTGGGCGCGCCTGGTCGAGCTGTCATACGACACGCTCGGCTACCTGGAGCAGAACGTCAGCCCGCGTCTCGCGTTCGAAACTTTCCTGCTGGAATGCCGAAAAGCTTCCTGAGGAAGTCGCTCGAGGGCTACCACCCGTATGTGCCGGGCGAGCAGCCGCCTGACGGGGAGGACTGGGTCAAGCTCAACACCAACGAGTCACCGCTGCCGCCCTCTCCGAAGGTCATAGCTGCGATCAAGGCCGCGGCCGATGAGTCGCTGCGCCTTTACCCGAGCCCGACGGCGAGGCCCGCGCGCCAGGCGATCGCGGAACACTTCGGGCTGGACGAAGACCAGGTTGGGCTCGGTAATGGCGCCGACGAGCTGATCGAGATGTGCTTTCGCGCGTTTGTGGACGCGGGCGAGCGGGTCGCTTACTCGACCCCGACCTACCCCCTCCTCGATCCCCTTTGCCGCGTCCACGAGGCGACGCCATCGACCCATCCCACCGCCGAGGGCTGGACATGGACTCCGGAATTCGTCGATGACCCAGCTCCGCTCAAGTTCCTCGTCAACCCGAACTCGCCCACAGGCACGCACCACGGAAGGATGTCCGTGGAACGGGTGCTCGCGCGATCGCGTGGGGTGGTCGTGCTCGACGAGGCTTACGTCGACTTCGCGCCGGAGTCGCAGCTAGAGCTGTTGGGTAGGCATCCCAACCTGCTCATCCTGCGCACGATGTCCAAGTCGTACGCGCTCGCCGGCATGCGCATCGGCTTCGCGCTCGGCCATCCGCAGCTCATCTCCGATCTCGATGCGGTCAAGGATTCGTACAACCTCAACCGCCTGGCCGTCGTCGCCGCGGTCGCCGCGATCGAGGACGAGGAGCACCACGAAAAGATCGTGCGTCATGTCGTCGCCGAACGCGCCTGGCTCGAGGATCAGCTGCGCGAGTACGGTTTCGAGCACTCGGCGTCGGCCGCCAACTTCGTGTTCGTCAAACCGCCCCTGGGCGCCTCGGCGGCAGCCGTCGCCGACGCGCTTCGCGAGCGCCGTGTGCTGATCCGGCATTACGATCGGGAGCCGATCGCCGGCTGGTTCCGCATCACCATCGGCACACGCGAGCAGCACCAGCGCCTGTTGACAGCACTGAAGGAGATCCTGTAGTGACCACGCCCACCCGAGACGAAGCCTGGGAGCTGGTGACCTCACTGACGCAGTCGGAGCAGCTCCGCCGTCACATGCGCAGCGTCGAGGCTGCCATGCGCGCGTACGCGCGGCGCTTCGGCGAGGACGAAGAGCGGTGGGCGGTGCTGGGTGTGATCCACGACTGGGACTACGAGTCGGGGCCAACCCCGGAGCAGCACCCGATGCGCGGGATCGCGATGCTGCGGGAGAAGGGCTGGCCGGAGGACATCCTCGATGACATCGCCTCCCACGCCGACTACCTGAACGTCCCGCGTGACTCGAAAATCCGGATGACGCTCAACGCCGTCGACGAGATGTGCGGCTTCATCATCGCCTGCGCGCTGGTCAAGCCGGACAAGTCACTGAGCTCGGTGGAGCCCAGCACTGTGCGCAAGAAGATGAAGGACAAGGCTTTCGCGCGCGGCGTGCACCGCGAAGAGCTGATCGCCGGAGCCGAGGCGCTCGGTATACCCTTCGACGAGCACGTGGAGAACGTCCGCGATGCCCTGAAGCCGATTGCACAGGAGTTGGGGTTGAATCCATGAGCACGCGGGGCAAGCCACGGATTCTTCTCATGCATTACATCCTCGACCCGGGCCCCGCGATTCTCGCGGAGGCGGGTGAGGTGGTTCCTTATCCGCCGGACCGCCCGCTGGACGAGGCGAACATCCGGCAGGCCGCGGAGGGCTGCGTTGGAATCGTCAGCCAGCTCATGGATCCGATTCGCGAAACGGTGCTGTCGACGCCCGGCCTGAAGATCGTGAGCAACGTCGCGGTGGGCTTCGACAACATCGACCTCGCCGCCGCGACGGCGAACAAGGTCATGGTGACCAACACGCCCGGGGTGCTCGACGACACGACGGCCGACTTCGCATTCACGCTGCTCATGGCGACAGCGCGGAGAGTGGTCGAAGCAGACGCCTTCATACGGTCGAACCAGTTTCGCGGTTGGGCGATCGACATGATGCTCGGCGCCGATATATTCGGCGCCACGTTGGGCCTCATCGGCGTCGGCCGAATCGGCCGCGGGGTCGCCCACCGCGCGAAGGGCTTCAACATGCGCGTGCTGTACTACGACCCGAATCCGCTGCCGCCCGATGCCGAGCAGCAGCTGGGCGCCACCCGGGTCCCCCTGGACAGGCTGCTCGCAGAATCGGATTTCGTTTCGGTGCACGTGCCCCTGACCCAGGAGACGCACCACTTGCTGAGCACAGCTCAGTACGGACAGATGAAGAGGACGGCGATCCTGATCAACACCTCGCGCGGGCCGGTCGTGGACGAGGCGGCGCTCGTCGAGGCGCTGAACGCCAAGAAGATCGCGGGCGCGGGTCTCGACGTGTATGAGCGAGAGCCGGCGGTGCACCCCGGCCTCGTCGTGTTGCCGAACGTCGTGCTCGCTCCGCACATCGCGAGCGCGACAACTCGAACCCGCTCGGAGATGTCGGCGATGGCTTCGCGCAACATGGCCACGGCGGTGCGCGGCGGTCGCCCGCCGAACCTGGTCAACCCCGAGGTCAAGCGATAGCCGGCCGGACCAGGTTTCGATTGCTCGCCCTCGACCTGGACGGCACCATCATCGACCCGCGCCTCAACCTCGATCCGCGCGACGGCGAAGAGCTGGCGCGGATCAAGGCGGCGGGCGTCGAGGTCATTGCTTGCACCGGCCGCCCATTTCCAGGCGCGCTGCCGTGGGTTGAGCGGTTGGGCTTGGACGGCCCGGTCATCTGCTACCAGGGCGCGCAGGTCCGCACGCCGGACGGCGAAACCATCCTCGACCACGGCATCGCGCACGACCTGGCCATGGAGGTCATACGCTTCGCGCGCGAGCGCGACCTTCACGTCCAGGCCTATCGCGACGACCTGCTGCTGATCGAGCGCGACCGGCCGGAGGCCCATGAATATTCCGAGCACGCGGGGATGGAGATCCACGTGGTGGAGGACCTCGACCACGCGATGGGCCCGACCACGCCCAAGCTGGTCATCGTCGCCTCCAGCGCGGCGCTGGAACGGCTGCTCCCGGAGGTCCGGCGCCGGTGGGCCGGCAGGCTCATCGCAGCCACGTCGATGCCGACCTACCTCGAGTTCACGAGCGTCGAGAGCGACAAGGCAACGGCCCTGCAGTTCGTCTGCGAACGCCTGGGAGTCGGTCAGTCGGAGACGGTGGCGGTTGGCGACGGCCGCAACGACGCCTCGATGATCGCGTGGGCCGGCCTTGGCGTGGCGATCGAGGGCTCGCCGCCGGAAGTCCAGGCGGCGGCGGACCGCACCATCCCCGGTCCGGGCCATGGTGGAATCAAGCAGCTCGCCGACCTGTTGGTCGGATCATGAGCACCCTCCTCCTGATGCACGCCCACCCGGACGACGAGGCGATCTCGACCGGCGGAGCGATGATGAAGGCGCGCGCCGACGGGCATCGAGTCGTGTTGGTCACGGCTACTCGCGGGGAGGTCGGCGAGATTTACAACATGGACGAGAAGACCACCCGGCCACACCTCGGAGAGGTGCGGACGAAGGAGCTGGAGAACGCCGCCCGAATCCTCGACGTCAACCGCTCACAGTTCCTGGGCTATCGCGATTCCGGCATGGTCGGGACCGCGGACAACGAGAACCCGAAGTCGTTTCACCAGGCGCCGCTGGCTGAGGCGGCCGGGCGGCTGGCCGCGATCCTGCGCGAGGAAAAACCGGAGGTCGTGGTCACCTATGCAGAGGACGGGACCTACGGGCACCCAGACCACATCAAAGCCCATCACGTCACCAACGCCGCGCTCGACCTCCTGGAAAAGGAAGGCTGGCGCCCCCGCAAGCTCTACTACACGGCGATCCCGCGTTCGGCCATGAAGGCCTTCATGGAGCAGATGCCTGACGAGGCACGACAGCAGGGAGCGGGCATGCAGATTCCCGGGACGCCGGACGAGCTGATCACGACCAGAGTGGATGTGTCCGGGTTCGTCGACCGCAAGCGGAAGGCTTTCGCCGCCCACGTGAGCCAGAACGACCCCAACTCATGGTTCGCGAACATGGCCGACCAGATCTACCGCCTCGCGTTTGGCACCGAGCACTACCAGCTGGCTCGCGGCAAGCCGGGCTCCGACCTACCGGAGAGCGACCTGTTCGCAGGTGTCGACTAGGGCGGGCACAGGAGCGTCCCTTCGCTCATCGCCCATCCGAGCGGCCAGCTCCATTGGAGTGAAATCGATCCGCTGCAGGCCTGGCCTCCCTCATAGGCGGTCAGCGGATACGTCACGCGACCGAAGCCCCATTGCGGTGCTCCCAATTGGTACGAGGTCAAATGATCCGGCGCCATCAGCAGGTGTTGGTTGTACATCGTTTCGAGCACAAGGGCGGGCCTGCCGAAGTATTCGAAGCCGATCGTGAAGAGCAGCGCGAGCACCAGGGCGGTTCCAAGCAGCCGGTTGGCGCCTCGCGGTGGATGGCGGGTCTCGGCGGGCCGGAGGGCTTTATCTCTGGCCACCACGGTGGTGCCGGCCCATCTGTCACCGACTCGCTGACTGTTGTCCGAGGCGAGCGTGAAAAGACCGCCGATCAGATAGAAGACGGGGAGGACGTCGACGAACCTCAGCACGTTGCGGGCCAGGATCGATCCGAGGCTGAGGGGCCGGCCGTCGACTCGGACCACGCACACGCCTACGAGCATCTTGCCCAGGCTGGCCCCGTACAGGCTCTCGGGCACGATGTAGTAGGCCATCCACAGGAGGGAGAGCCACGGCCAGGCCACGCCGGTCGCCGTGTTGCCGTAAACCAGATTGACGATGGTCAGCACGACCGAGAACCCGATGAAGTCGAGCACCAGCGCGCCCAGCCTGGGCCACCGGGCTTGATGGGCGTGTGTGGCGCGTTCTGAAAGGACAGCACTGACCGCCGCGGCGACCGCCATTCCGGCCCGATCATGCCACCGATTCCTGCCGCGTAGACTCCAAATCAGCTATGGAAGTCGTCAAGATCACGCCGCGCGGCTACTGCCACGGCGTGGTGGATGCGTTCCGAATCGCCAGGCGGGTCCGCGAGGAGACCACCGGGCCTGTGCACATGCTCGGCATGCTGGTCCACAACACGCACGCGACCGACGACCTGCAGGCGCAGGGAATCGCCCTGGTCGATCCGCCCGACCGGCTGGCCGGGCTCAACCAGATCAAGGACGGCACGGTCATCTTCACCGCCCATGGCGTGTCCCCCCAGGTCAAGCAGCGCGCGGCGGAGCTCGGCCTCCACGCGATCGATGCCACATGCTCCGACGTGGTCCGCACTCACGAGCTCGTGGCCGACCTGGCCGGCAAGGGGTACGAGGTCGTCTACATCGGACGCAAAGGACACCCCGAACCCGAAGGCGTGGTGGGCGAGGCGCCGGGCAAGGTGCACCTGGTCCAGGACCCTGAAGACATCGACGCCCTCGACCTGAAGGGCGACCGGATCGCGGTCACGTGCCAGACCACCCTCTCGGTTTGGGACACCGAGGACCTGATCGGTCGCGTCAAATCACGCTACCCCCAAGCGGAGGTTCACAACGAGATCTGCCGTGCGACCCAGGAGCGCCAGGAGGCGGCGGTGGAGGCCGCTCAGCATGTCGACGTCGTGATCGTGGTCGGCAGCCCTCGCTCGTCTAACTCGCTGCGCCTGGTCGAGGTCGTGAAGAAGCTCGGCCGGAAGCCGGCCTACCTGGTCGACCGGCTCGAAGACCTGGACGTCGCCTGGCTGAGGGGGGCCAAGAAGGTGGGTGTCACCAGCGGTGCTTCGACCCCGTCGCAGCTCACCCGACGCGTCATCGAATACATCGAGGCCCTGGAACCGCCCGCCCTCTAGGTAGAGGGGCGCGCCTGGAGACAGCCGCTAGGGGCGGCGGAGTCGCTTGATGACCCGGCTCAGCCGGCCGGCGGCGGGAACAGCTTCCGAAGTGCTGGCGGCCACCTGGACCGGGGGCGGAGCCGGGGCCTCGGGCGCCGGAGCCGGGGTGGCGGCCTGGCTGTCACGCCCTGACGTCGAGCCCGCCCGCGGGCGGCGCCTGCGCCGCCGCCGGGCGACTCCGGTCTTTTCGGCGGGCCCCGAAGGCGCAGCAGCCGCGACCTTGGGAGCCTCGACCGGTGCCGGAGATGAAGCCGCAGCCGGGCGGCGGCCGCGGCGCCGGCGCGACGCCGGTGCCGAGCTTGAGGCCGGAACCGGCGCTGCCGGCCTAGCTTCGTCGGCTCGAGGCCGGGCTCCCTGGGCCTTGCGGCGCACGCTGGCGCCCACCTCTCCCTCCGCGCACAGCGCCCCGTCGGCGGTGTGCACATCGACCCGCCAGACCACGATGGCGGTGGGCGCGCCGCCCACCGGGGGCCGCTTCTGGGTGAGCGTCCAGCGGGCGTAGATCGTTTCCCCGGCCTTGACCGGCCGCGGGAAAGTCCAGTTCACCCACTCCCATTCGGCTACTGACGGCACCGGCATGTCCATCGTCCCGAGCCCGATCGCCACCGCCACCAGGAGCGCCGGCGGGGCAAAGCGGGCGCCGGCATGGGAAACGTCGATCGTGAGGGGGGAGAAGTCGCCAGCCAGTACGCCAAAGAGCGCGATCTCGGCCTCCGAGATGGTCCGCCGCCGGGTCGTCCACTCGCCGCCGAGGGGCAGGTCGTCGAAAGAGATCGGCTCCAGGTCGCAAGCGAGTATAAGCGGCCAAGACACTGCCGGGGATCAACAGCGCGTCCCTGGGCGTTAACCTATGACGACTTCGACCCGGGGAGGGTGTCTTTTTGGATATAGCGGCGGTCCTGCTGGTGACCTCGGTCCTGTTCATCGTCGCCCTGTTTCTGCTCACGATCGCCCTCATGCGCATGCGCGGCATGACGCGGCGCCTGCAGGAGGCGCTGGAGGACGAGAGTGGCGCCCGCGACCGCGCCGCGCTGCTGCTGGCGATGGCGTCCGCGGTCAACTCGTCGCTGGGTCTCGAGGAGGTCCTGGACGTGGCGATCGGGCACGCGGGAAAGATCATGGGCGCCGTCGCGGGGGCGATGTACCTGGTCGTGCCCGGCAAGGCCGAAATGCGCCGGCAGGCCCAGTACGGCCTGACCCATCGCCCACGCGGAAGCGTGCGCGCCCTCAGCGAGGAGCCCTTGCGCTCGGCGCTGGCGGCGATGCGCCCGGTCGTGGTCCGATTGGCCGAAGACACGGCACCGGGGCTCGAGTCGGGAGGCCACCCTCAGCACGTGCTCGTGGTGCCCGTGCAGCGCTCGAGCCAGCTGATGGGCGCGCTGGAGCTGTATCTCAACGCCTGGCGTGAGCTGACCGAAGACCAGAGCGACCTCCTCATCGGGGTCGCGTCGCAGGCTGCGATCGCCATCCGCCATGCGCAGCTCTTCCAGGCGCAGGAGGAGAACGCCCTCACCGACGAGCTGACGAAGCTGCCCAACCGCCGGGCGCTGGCGCAGCAGTTCCTGAAGGAGATGCAGCGGGCGCGCCGCCACCACAAGCCGATCGCGTTTCTGATGGTCGACCTCGACCACTTCAAAGGCGTCAACGACTCCTACGGCCACCTCCAGGGCGATGCGGTGCTGGCCGAGCTGGCGTCGATCATCAGCACTGGAGCGCGGGAATCGGATGTCTGCGCGCGCTACGGCGGGGAGGAATTTGCGCTCATCCTGCACGAGACGAATGACGCCGGCGCGCGCATTCTCGCCGAGCGCATTCGCGCGAAGGTGGCGGCGCACACGTTCCCTGGTGGCTTGAAGCTGACCATCAGCATCGGGGTCGCGGCCACGGCCGACGCTGCGGTTTTCACCTCCCTCATCGAACGCGCCGACCAGGCCCTGTACGCCGCCAAGATGGGCGGCCGCAACCAGGTGCGGGTGGCGGACATGAAGGCGGCCCCCGCCCGACAACAGCAGCACGCGTAAGGTCGCGGCGGGGATGTCCCCTCCGCGGGCCAACCCCTCTCCTCGGCCACGCTTGGGTGGCGCCTGGAAGGTGGCACGCAGGAGACTGCCGGAGTAAATCCGGCCTAAAGCTCCACTCGGCTTCAGTTAGATTCGTGGCTGATGCCCCACTACTGCGTTCGCTGCGGATCGGTGCTCGAGCCGCGCATCATCGAGGGCCGCGAGCTCGAGGCGTGCCCGAACGACGACTTCGTCCTGTGGCGTGACCCAAAGGTGGCGTCGGCCGTCGTCGTCGAGGTGGACGGAGGCGTGGTCCTGGGCCGTCGCGCGATCGAGCCCGGCTACGGGCTTTGGTGCCTACCCGGCGGCTTCGTCAACGACGACGAGCATCCCGCCGACGCGGCGATGCGCGAGTGCATGGAGGAGATCGGCGCGGCGGTCGAGCTGACCTCGCTGGTCTGCGTTTATCACGTCCCCAAACAGGACGCGCACAGCATGGTCGGGATCGCATATCGAGCGCGGCTCGCCGACCGCGCGCAGCTCAGGGCGGGAGCGGAGATGCTGGAAGTCAGGGTTTTCCAGTTGGACTCGCTGCCGCCGCTGGCGTTTCCGAGCCACCGTCAGGTGCTCGACGAATTCCTCAAGTCCCCGGCGCAGGCGGAGGCAGCCTCACCCCGGCCCGCCGCCGCAGCGGCTCCGCGTGGAAGGCCGCCATCACCAGAGCGAGCGCAATCGCGACCACCGCACAGGCGGTGAAGCCGGCCGCGTAGCCGAAGTTCTGGACCACCGGGCCGAACGCGAGGGGCCCGGCGGCAAGCCCGAGGAACAAGATCGTTCCGTACATCCCCATCGTGACCCCGCGTGTGGAGGCCGCCGACAGGTCGCCGAAAACGACGCCGATCGCGACGTAGACGGTGGCCATGAACGGGGTCGCGGCGATGAGCACGATGGCCGGTACCCAAAAGCCCGACAGGTGGCCGAGAACGGCGACCGCCGCCGACCACACCACGACGCCCACGAAGACGAGTGGCCAGCGTTCACGGGCGCGGTCCACCAGCCGTCCGCCCGGGATTCGAGATAGCCCGTTGGCGACCGCCTGCAGCGCCAGCAACAGTCCGACTTGCGAGCTGGGCAGGCGCAGGGCTTCCTTCCCGAAGATGGGAAGAAAGGCGCCGACCGTGCCCCACACGAGGGTGGCGGCCACCAGGCCGACCGTCATCGGCACGAATGCGCGCTGCGCAAACAGCGCGCGAAGCGGCTCGCGCAGCGACAGCCCGCCTTGCGCCGACTGCCGGGTGCCGCTCGCGAGCAGTGCGCCGGGGACGGCGAACACGAGCATCACGGTGGTCACGGCGAGGTCGGTCCGGATGTCGAGCGAGGTGAGAAGCAGTCCCGCGATGGACGGACCTATGAAGAACCCGACCTGCATGGACAGCGTCAGCCAGCCCATAGCGCGACCCAGACGGCCTGACTTCACGGATTCCGTGATCGCCGAAAACAGCGCCGCCTGCTGTGCGCCAGTGCCCAGCCCGCCCACGACCTGCCAGATGTACAGCGGGAAGACCGTGGTCGTCGCCGCGGCGGCGACCTGCGAGCCGGCCGCGACCACCAGCGAGAAGATGAGCAGCGATCTGGCCCCGAAGCGGTCGATGAGCAGGCCGGATGGCAGGGAGAGCGCCGCGGCCGCCAGGGTGGCCACCGAGAAGAGCGCCCCGACCTGGAATCGATCCGCGCCGAGCTCGTGGGCGTAAAGGGGGACTGTCAGGCCGCGCGCCGCCAGGGCGGCGAACGATGCACCCGCCGCGATGTAGATGGCGAGCGTCCGGCGCGATTCGAGGACGCCCAGCAGCACCGCACCTAAGATACCTGCGCATGGTCCGCGAGCGGGTCGGCGACTGGCGCTTGGCCTGGCGCTTCGCGCTGGCGGGCCTCATCGCCGGCATGCTGGTGACCGCCTTTGGTTACCTGGGCGTGATCGGCAGGTCGTTCGACGCCGCGCAGGATCAGCTGTTCCCGGGTCCTTCCGCCGATCCAAGAATCACGCTGGTCGCCATCGATCAGAGATCCAAGGACGACCTGGGTGCTTACCCGTGGCTCAACTCGTACCACGCCCAGGTGATCAACTACCTGGCGAGCCTCCACCCCAAGGTGATCCTGTTCGACGTCGTCCTGGATCACGACACTCCCGTCGATCCGGAGAATCCATCCGCAAACCCCGACGCCGAGCTTGCTTCTGCCATCGCAGCGGCGCACAACGTCGTCCTGGTTTGCACTGCGGACGACGCGCCGAGACCCGAATTCTCGACCGTCGCCGCGGCCGTGGGCGAGCGGGGCTTTGGGACCCCGGACGCCGCCGACTCGGTGCGGGGAGTTGAGCTGCGCCCGAAGAACACGTGCCCGGAGAATGAGGCGCAGGAGCCCGCATTCCTGCAGGCGTTGAGGATCTCCCAGGGGATGAACGCTCCTCTGGCGATCAACAAGGCCGGCACCGAGGCCACCTTTGGGCCGCACAAGATTCCTCTGGTCGGCGGTCAGATGCTTATCAACTTCACCAGGGGCGGGAGCCCGACGTGCCCTTACGTCGACGCACTCAACGGCAGCTGCCCGCACCCTGAATCCATAACCGATCACATCGTCGTGGTCGGGACGAAGTTGATCGACGCCGGCGACGTGTACACGCAGGCGGTCAGCTTCCCGCATGACGCCACCTTCTGCCCCGCGAGCCGGCGGAAATGCATGTTGGACAACCAGAACTACGGCTACAGGATCATGGGCGACGCGATCAGCACGGTCCTCTCGGATCGGTACATACGCGTCCAGCCGTCGATCTCCATGTTTCTCGCGACGCTGTTGCTGTCGGCGATCGTAGGCCTCGTCGTCTACCTGCCGTCGTTCCGCAACGGCATGCTCATAACGGCCGGGCTGCTGGTGGGGTACTTCGGGCTGAGCTGGGTGCTCGGCCAGAACGGCTACCTCGCGGACCCGCTGTACGCTCCGATCGCCATCGCGCTGGCCGCGACGTTCTCGCTCGGCGCGCGCTATGTGCTCGAGGAGCGCGAGCGGCGCAAGGTGGAGCTCATATTCGGTCACTACATCGATCCGCGTGTCGCGCGGCAGCTGGCCGCGACGAAATCAGTCGACGACATCATCACGCGTGGTGAGAGGCGTGACCTGACGCTGCTCTTCGTGGACATCAGAGGCTTCACGGCGATGTCCGAAGCCATGCCGGCCGAGGAGGTGCTCGCCGTGATCCAGGATTACCTGGAGGAGATGAGCGCGCTCATCTTCAAGTGGGACGGAACCATCGACAAGTACGTCGGAGATGAGATCGTCGCCATCTGGAATGCACCGGTGGCGCAGCCGAACCATGCACTCCTTGCAGTGCGCTGCGCGTACGACCTGATCAATTTCGCACCCGCGCTGCAGGCCAAGCTCGCCACCAAAGGGCTGCCGCCGATCAGCTGGGGCGTGGGCATCAACACGGGAGCCGCGGTCGTCGGCAACATGGGCTCTGGGCGGCGCCTCCAGTACACCGCGCTCGGCGACACCGTCAACACGGCGTCGAGATTCTGCGGCGCGGCTCAGCCGTTCCAGGCCCTGGTCGGGCAGGCGACGCTCGACGCGTGCGCAGAGTACATCGCAGTCGACCAGGTGGCCGGCCTTCAGCTGAAGGGCAAAACCGCCGAAACGTTTCGAGCGTTCAAGCTGAGCGCGATCCGCGAGGATGCGGGGTCGCCGTGGGTACCGTTTCCCACCGACGCTGCGATGGCATCCTACGAAGAGATGAAGCTGCGCTACCGCCGGCAATCGGTTTTCGCGACCGCGGATTGAGCGTCCAACGGGCGGCGGAGCTGCTGTTCGGCGCCAGGAATGGGGTCGCGCTCACCGGAGCCGGCGTCTCCGCCGAGAGCGGCATCGCGACGTTTCGTGGCAGCGGCGGCCTGTGGTCACAGTACGACCCGGTCAAGGTGGCTTCCATCGACAACTTCCTGCGGGATCCGAGCGCTTACTGGACTGTGGCGAAAGAGCGCGGGCCGGCCGTGCTCGCGGCGCGGCCGAACCCAGGCCACCACGCGCTGGCCGGATTGGAGAAGGCGGGCCACCTGGTGGCGCTGGTGACCCAGAACACCGATGGGCTGCATCAGGATGCCGGCAGCCGGCGCGTGATCGAGCTCCACGGCTCGGGCCGGATGGTGCAGTGCCTCGACTGCGGGGCACGCGAGAGGCGCGCAGACGTCCAGGCTCGGCTGGACGTGGAAATGCCGCCGCGGTGCCGGATGTGCGGCGGGATCTTTCTCAAGCCCACGGTCGTGCTGTTCGGAGAGGCGATGCCCATCCCTGCGGTCGAGGAGGCGTTCGCGCTGGCGCGCGCAGCCGACGTGATGCTGGTGGTGGGCTCCTCGCTCGTCGTTTACCCGGCTGCGCACCTTCCGCTGGCGGCGGTGGAGGCAGGCGCAGCCCTCATCGTGATCAACGCGGAACCGACGCCGATCGACCGCTTCGCCGAGGTCGTGATCCATGCCCGCTCGGGCGAGGTCTTGCCCGAAGTGGCCGAGCTGGTGTCAGCCGTCTAACAGGCTCAAGCTTCCGGCGCTGACAGCCACGCCGTCGACGACCAGCGCTCCATTCGCATCGATGTCGTTTGCGGTTCCTTCCACCACGCGATCTGGAAGCTCGATGCGAACCCTCTTGCCGATGGTGTCGGACAGCTCACGCCAACGGGCCAGAACCTGAGCGGCCGGCGCTGAGCTCCAACGCTCGATGGCCGGCCAAAGACGCTCGAGCAGCTGATCTCGCGGCTCATCGAGCAGCGCCGCGCCTTCGGGCGCCCATGTCAGGTTGATCCCGATTCCACATATGGCCCTCGCCGGCGAGGCCTCGACCAGGATCCCGCCGACCTTGCGGCCTTCGAGGAGCAGATCGTTGGGCCATTTCAGGCGGACGCCTCGACCACAGGCCTCGGCGGCAGCCACGCCGGCCGCGATGCTGAGCAGGGGGTTGGGGGGCAGCACGAATGAGACCAGCAGGGCTGCTCCCGGCGGCGCCTCCCAACCGTGCGAGGACCGGCCGCGGCCCGCGGTCTGGTGGTCGGCCACCACGACCGTGCCGATCTTCATCTCGCGCGCGACGTCCTGGGTCGACGTCACCGTGCCGAGACGGAGGAACCGTGGCTTCTTCAATCGGCCCTTAAGCTAGCGTCATGAAGGTCCGTGCCGCCACGCTCCTGCTGGTGATGCTGCTGTCTGTGGCCGTGCTCGGGGTGATGTTGTTCAGCGCGGTCGCCACCTTCGACGGCCGCAGCCTGGTGGCGTTGTGCGTCGTACTGGTCGCGGCGGCGGCGGGGGGCATCGGCTTCAGCTGGAAGCGTTACTACCGTCGCTGAGTTCAGATAGACATGCTCCGGCTTGGATACAAGGCTTCGGCCGAGCAGTTCGCTCCGCGGACGCTGCTCGAGTTCGCGGTCGAAGCTGAACGCGGCGGCTTCGACAGCGTTTTCGTAAGCGATCACTTCCAGCCGTGGCGCCATTCGGACGGCCACGCCCCATTCGCCTTCGCATGGCTCGCGGCGACCGGCGAGCGCACCCAGAGAGTTTTGCTCGGCACGTCGGTGTCAACGCCGACGTTTCGATACCATCCGGCGATCGTCGCGCAGGCGTTCGGCACGTTGGGCGCGCTCAACCCCGGCCGCATGATTCTTGGCGTCGGCACCGGCGAGCACCTCAACGAGGGCGCGCTTGGCACTGCGTGGCCCGAGATCAAAGAGCGCTTCGCACGCCTGCGTGAAGCGGTCAAGCTCATCAAGATGCTGTGGACCGAACAGAGCGTGACGTTCGACGGCGAGTACTACCAAACGCGCAACGCGACGATCTACGACCGGCCGGCGGAACCGATTCCGATCTACATCGGTGCCGGGGGCCCGCTGGTCGCAAAGTACGCCGGCTGCGCGGGCGACGGGCTCATCTGCACGTCGGGCACGGGAATGGAGCTCTACTCCGAGCAGCTGCTGCCGGCCTTCGCCGAAGGCGCCGCTGCGGAAGGGCGCGACGCTTCCGTGCTGGACAAGATGATCGAGGTCAAGGTCTCGTACGACACGGACCGCGGTCGCGCGATGGAAGACACGAAGATCTGGGCCGCGCTGGCTTTGCCTGCGGAGGCCAAGGCCGGGGTCGACGATCCGCGTGAGATGGAGAGGCTCGCGCGCGAGGTCGAGGGCGTTGCCCACCGGCGCTGGCTCGTATCGAGCGACCCTGATGAGCACATCGAGCAGCTGAGACCCTATATCGAGCTCGGCTTCGACCACCTCGTCTTTCACGCGCCCGGCAACGATCAGGCGCGATTTCTGAAGCTGTACGCCTCACAGATCCTGCCCAGGATCCGAGAGCGGTGGGGAAACAGATGAGCACGTGGGTCGTGGTCCTCGTCAAGGATTTCGACTCCGCCAAGCAGCGCCTGGGGCCCGCACTGGATCCCCGCCAGCGGAGGGCGCTCGCGCGCCGCAACGCCACCCGGGCCATCCGCGCGGCGGCGGCCGGCGAGCGGCGCCTCGTCGTGGCGGGCAGCGACGAGGCTGCCGAGCTGGCGCTGGCCCTGGGCGCCGAGGTGCTGGTCGAGCCGAGGCAGGAAGGCCAGAACGTCGCGGCACAGCGAGGCATCGGGCGCGCGATCGAAGGCGGCGCCGGCAGCGTGCTGCTGCTGTCGAGCGACCTTCCGCTCGTGACCAAGACATCCGTTCGCGACCTGCTCGCCGTCGCGGGCCGCCTCGCCCCGCCTGCTGTGGTCGCGGTGCCCGCCGCCGGCCGCCGGGGCACGAACGCGCTGTACCTGCACCCGCCACGCGCGATCGGGCTCCACTTCGGCGCCGACTCGCTTTCCGCGTTCAGGCGGGAGGCCCAGGGCAAGGGCGTGCGGTTCGTGATTCATCGCTCGCCGGCGATGGCACTCGACCTGGACGAGCCGGCCGACCTCGCGCGGCTGCGTCGCGCGGTGTGAACAGCCTCGAGCTCCTGGCCGTGGATGGCCTGCCCGAGGTCCGTCCCGGCGACGACCTCGGCGACCTGATCAGCGCGAAAGCCAAGCTCAAAACGGCAGATGTGCTTGTCATCGCCCAGAAGGTGGTTTCGAAGTCGGAGGGCAAGCTGCGCAGCCTCGCGACGGTCATCGCGAGTGACGAGGCCAGGCGCATCGCTGCGCAGCTCATCAATCTGCCAGACCCTCGCCTGGTCCAGGTCGTCCTCGACGAGAGCGTGCGCGTGCTTCGATCGCAGCGGGTCTTGATCACCGAGACGCGCCATGGCTTTGTCTGCGCGAACTCGGGCGTCGACCAGTCGAACATTGGTGAACCCGACGTCGTGACGCTGCTTCCAGACGATCCGGACGCAAGCGCGCGGCGAATCCGGGAACGCATCCACGACCGCGCCGGCGTCGACGTCGGAGTCATCGTGTCCGACACGTTTGGCCGGCCGTGGCGCCTGGGCATCGTCAACGTCGCCCTCGGGGTGGCAGGCCTACCGGCGCTGATCGACCTGCGCGGAACGCCTGACGATGCGGGCAGGGACATGCATGCCACCGTGCTCGCGATCGCGGACGACCTGGCCGCGGCGGCGGGCCTCGTCATGCGCAAGACCGCGCGCGCTCCGGTCATCGTCGTTCGCGGCCTCGAGCTCGAGGGCGACGGCCGTGGTCGGGACCTGATCCGGCCTGCGGCCGAAGACGTGTTCCGGTGAGGACCGTCGTGCTGGCGGGCGGCACCGGAGGCGCCAAGCTGGCAGCCGGGTTCCAGTCGCTGCTGCCGCCTGGTGACCTCGTCGTGATCGCCAACACCGCGGACGACGACGAGTTCTGGGGACTTCTCGTTTGTCCGGATGTGGACGCGACCATCTACCGCCTCGCGGGCGTCTTCGACGACGCGGTCGGGTACGGCCAGAAGGGGGACACGTTCCTGACGCTGGAAGCGCTCGGCCGGCTGGGCGAGCCGACATGGTTTCGAATCGGCGATCGCGACCTGGCCACGCATGTGCTCCGGGCGGAAATGCTCGACCGCGGCAGCCGGCTGACCGAGACCGCGCTCGAGCTGTGCCGGCGTTTCGGGCTCGCGTCGCACGTCCTGCCGATGACCGACGACAGGGTCCGGACGCGCTTCGTCACCGACCGCGGCACACTTTCATTCCAGCAGTACTTCGTGCGGGAACGGCTGGCGCCCGCGCTGCGCTCGATCGACATCGCCGGAGGCGACGCGGCACAATCGACTCCGGAGGTGACAGCCGCGCTCGTGGACGCGGACCTGGTCGTCATCGGTCCATCGAACCCGCTGATCTCCATCGAACCGATCCTCAAGGTGATCGGCAGGCAGCTCCACCGCGAGCGCACGGTGGCGGTCACCCCGATCGTCGCCGGCGCCGCGCTCAAAGGCCCGACGGTGGAGATGCTTCGGGCGCTCGGACACGACGCGTCGCCGCAGGAGGTTGCGCGACGCTACACGTCAGTGGCGGGAACGTTCGTGCTCGATACCCGCGACGCGGGCGACGCCCGCGAAATCGAGGCGATGGGCTATCGGGTGATCGTGTGCGACACGGTCATGGCCGATGGCGGCGCGGGGCTCGCGAGGGAGATATCGGCGGCTTCGTAATCCCCGTCAGGTGACGTGAGAGTTGGCCAGGGTGACGATCACTCCGATCAGGACCATCAGAAGCCCAAGTCCGAACACCGCGTATTGAGCGATCGCGAGCGCGGTACTCGGCGGCCTGATCTCTTCGCCGGCTTCCTCGCCGGGCATGAGGCCAGAGGAGAGCTGCCATGCCGCCCCTTCGGGCTGGTCCTGCTTCTCCTTGTCTTTCTTGGACTTCTTCTTGCCGGTATCGGGCTCGGCTGAGGCAGCCTTGCTGTCTCCGACGATCGACCATGCCGCGCCGCCGCCTGCGGGTGTCGACACGGGCTCGATCGGCGCGGCGGCCGGTTCGGGCCTGCGCGTTTCCATCGGTTGGATCGCCGCCGGAGCCCACTCTTCCTCTGGAGCGGGGGGCGCGGGGGGAGGTGTGTAGGCCGGCTCAGACGGTGGGGGCGGTGCGTAAGTCGGCTGAGACGGCGGGGGCGGCGCATAGGCGGGTGGAGAGGGCGCGAATGTGGGCGGAGGGGGCGCGGGTGTTGACGGCGCCGTGGGTCCAACTTCCCAGGCCATCTCGGGTGCGACAGGCGGCGCCGGCCCGGACGCGGTCGGGCCCCACGTGGCTGTGGGTACGGCGGTCTTGGCCTCCATGCCCGGAGCAGCGAAGAGCTGCTCGGCCGGCGCCTCGCCCTTGCCGGCGTGCTTGCTTGTCGGCGCAAGGGTGCGC
>DASWBB010000036.1:0-14875 GCA_036390875.1 Candidatus Dormiibacterota bacterium | reverse complement strand
ATCCGCAGGGTCGACATCGGCGATGGACGCGGCCGGTACGAGACCGCGGACCGGCATCACGATCACGTGCAGTGCGAGCGCTGCGGACGGATCTCGGAGAGCGGGACCAGATGTCTGCTCGAGAACGCCGCCGAGAAGGTCAGCAAGGCCACCGGGTACAAGATCCTGTCGCACCACCTTGTGTTCACGGGTCTCTGCCCAGAATGCGCGGTGGCCCTCTGACCTAGCTCTCGCCCCAGACCGACTCCGCCACGCGTCCCACCAGCTCGAGCTTGCGCCGCTGTTGTTCGTGACTGATCCGATTGCCCTCCATGGTCGAGGCGAACCCGCATTGCGGGCTCAGCGCCAATCGCTCGAGCGGCACGTAGCGTGACGCCTCTTCGATCCTGCGCTTCAGCTCGGTCTCGGTCTCGAGCTCCGGTTTCTTGGTCGTCACCAGGCCGAGGACGGCGACTCGGTCGTCGGGCAGGTGTGCCAGCGGCCCGAAGCCGCCTGAGCGCTGGTCGTCGTACTCCAGCAGGAACCGGTTGAAGAGAGTCTTCTCGAAGATGCGCGAGATCGGCTCGTAGTCGCCCTCGGCGTAGAACTTGCTCTGGTTGTTGCCGCGGCACACGTGGAGTCCAAAGGTCACGCCGGGATGGCCCTCGATGATCGCGTTGTCCAGCTCGATGCAGCGGTCGATCAGCTCCTCGGGGTCGCTCCCCCGCTGCCGGTAGCCCTCCCTCATCGCGGGGTCGAGGAGTGCGCCGTACTGCGGCGCGTCGATCTGTATGTACGAGCAGCCGAGGCGTACCAGCTCATCCACCTCGCGGCGGGAGAGGTCGACCACGTCCGCGAGGTACTCGTCGCGGGTCGGATAGGCGCCCTTTGACTTCTCCGGGTCGTAGTAAGCGGCCGCCTGCTGGGCGCTGATCATCGTCACCTTGCCAGAGCCGCCGGTCGCCGATCGGAGAAACGTCCACTCCTCGCTGCACATGCTCCGCTTCCAGCGCAGGCGATTGACTACAACGGGACGCTTCAGCACCAGCTGCTCGCCGCGCTCGTCGCGGAAGGGAATTGCCCAGCCGCCCTCGCGGTCGAATCCCTCGAAGGCGTCGATGAGGTTGCCGTAGAAGGCGTACCGGCGCAGCTCGCCATCAGTCACCACATCAATGCCTGCACGTTGCTGGAGCTCGATCGCGGAGCGGACTGCCCCATCTTCGACCGCCTTGAACTCCGCCTGGGTCATCTCGCCGGACTCCAGCCGTTTGCGAGCGCCGACCAGGTCAGGCGGTCGCAAGAGGCTGCCGACGACCTCGGCTCGCCACGTCGCCGGCTGTCCCGTCACGACCTCATATTCCTCCACATCCTGGTCAGAGGGCGAAAAACACCGTCTCGGACTCACCCTGCAGCCGGATGTCGAAACGCAACACCGCCCCTTCCGAGTGCGCGACCAGCGTATGCCGCCGAGGCGGATCGATGCGGTTGAGAACACGATCATTCGCGTTCGCCGCCTCTTCGTCGGGAAAGTACATCCGGGTCGCGAGTTGGCGGAGCAGGCCACGAGCGAAGACGGTCACGTTCACGTGCGGCGCTTCGTCAGCAGGAGCCGGCTTCACGATGGTGAAGTTGAACGCGCCTTCCGCATCGGTCCGGCAGCGCGCAAACTGCTCTCCTCCCCACATCTCGACCAACCCGTCTGGGACCGGCTCGCCGGCTCCGTCCAGAAGCTGCCCCTCGATTCTGACCGCGGGCCGGCCGCCGGCCGCGTCTTGACCACCCGCGAACGGCAGCGCGAAGCCGAAAAATGGGCCGACCGTTTGTGAGGGCGTCGGCACTCGGTGTGCGCTCAAGCTACCGCTCTCGCGGCGTCGCGCTGCGACCACGCAGGGTGATGTCCCATCGGTAGCCGAGGGCCCATTCCGGTTCGGTGAGCGCGGGGTCAAAAGCGGCCACCAGCAGGTCGCGACCCCGCTGGTCGGGAATCGATTGAAGGATCGGGTCGAGGGGGATCAGCGGGTCGCCGGGAAAGTACATCTGGGTCACGAGCCTGCTCGCCAGGAACGGCCCGAACAGCGAGAAGTGAATGTGAGCGGGACGCCAGGCGTTCTCATGGTTGCGCCACGGGTAAGCGCCGGGCTTGATGGTGACGAACCGGTACCTGCCCTCGCCGTCGGTCAGACAACGGCCGGCGCCGGTGAAGTTCGGGTCGAGCGGCGCGGGGTGGTCGTCTTCCGGGTCCACGTATCGCCCGGCGGCGTTGGCCTGCCACACCTCCACCAGCGTGTGACGCACGGGGTGCCCGTCGCTGTCGACGACGCGGCCGCTCACGACGATCCGTTCGCCGAGCGGCTGTCCATCGTGCTGCTGCGTCAGGTCGGCATCGCCTGGGAGCACCGGCACGCGCCCGAACACGGGCCCGGGGAGCTCGTGGAACCATTCCGGTGGAAGCCTGACCAGCTCACGTGCAGGCGCTCGCCGGACGGTGGAGCGGTAGTCCGGGTGGAGATACGGGGGCTCGGAGTCACTCTGCCAATCGGACACCTTGACGGGCATTATGGCTTGACTCAAACTCCAATCGTCGGTACACGGAGCATCTGGTTGGCGTTGGGCTGAGCCCAGCTTGGGAAGGAGGAGTCAGGTGAGCAAGAGGAAGGGATCCTCCCGCGGAATCACTCGGCGCCAGATGCTCAAAGGGACGGGCCTCGTGCTCGGCGGTCTGGCCATGCCAGGCGTGCTCGAATCCTGCCTCACCTCATCGCCGTCCACGCCCAGCGGGTCGATCAAGATCGGCTTCGTCAGCCCGATCACAGGCCCAGCTTCGGGCTTCGGCGAGCCTGACCCATACGTGATCGGGCTGGCGAGGAAGGCATTTCAGAACGGCCTTTCGATCGGGGGGACGAGCTACTCCGTCGAGATCGTCACGCGTGACGGTCAGTCGACTCCTTCGGTCGGCGCGCAGGTCGCCAACGATCTCATCTCGGGCCAGAAGGTGGACCTGTTGCTCGCCACGTCGACGCCCGAGACCGTCAACCCGGTTTCCGACGCGGCGGAAGCAGCCGGCGTGCCCTGCATCTCCACGGTCGTGCCCTGGGAGGCCTGGTATCTCGGACGCGGCGGGCAGATCGGGAAGCCGTCGCCCTTCAAGTTCACGTATCACTACTGCTTCGGCGTGGAGCAGTTCTTCCTCGCCTACACCCACCTCTGGCCCCAGGTGTCAACCAACAAGAAGGTCGGCGTGATGTACCCGAACGACGCCGACGGCAACGCCATTCGCGGGGCGCTCGAGCCTTTGCTCAAGGGCGCCGGCTACACGATCGTGGATCCGGGCCCGTACGAGGACGGGACCAACGACTACTCGGCCCAGATCGCAAGGTTCATCCGTGAGGACTGCCAGATCTTCAACACATTCCCGATCCCACCCGACTTCGCCACGTTCTGGAACCAGGCGAAGCAGCAGGGCTATACGTCCCATGTCAAGATCGGCCAGATCGCCAAGACCGGCCTGTTCCCTTCGCAGGTTTCTTCTCTCGGCGCCATCGGCAACGGGCTCGCGTCGGGCGTCTACTGGGCGCCGACCTGGCCCTACAAGTCCAGCCTTACCGGTTTCACCTGCAAGCAACTGGGCGACGGATACGAGGCGGCCTCGGGCAAGCAGTGGAACCAGCAGCTGGGCGCGAGCCTTTCCCTGTTCGACGTCGCGGCGGCCGTGCTCAAGGCCAGTGGCGACCCCAAGAACAAGACCAAGGTCGCTGAGACGATGAAAACACTGTCCGTCGATACGATCGTGGGCACCCTCGATTGGTCCAAGGGCGCCTCTCTCGCCGGCGTGACCATCGGCAACGTGGTGTCGACGCCCATCATCGGCGGCCAGTGGAAGTCGGGCGTGTCCAAGTGGCCGATCGACTTTGTCATCTGCGAGAACTCCGCGGACACCAACGTGCCGATCGCGGGCACCCTGCAGCCCTATCAGGGGTAATCAAGGTGGAGGCCGGACCGGCAACGGTTCTGGCCGCGGTCGGCGTTCATAAGCGATTCGGCGCGCTCGCGGTCCTGGACGGTGTCGACCTCGCACTGACTCGGGGTGAGGCGATCGGTGTCGTCGGTCCCAACGGAGCCGGCAAGACGACGCTCCTGAACGTGCTCGCGGGATCTCTGCGCCCGGATGCCGGCAGCGTCGTTTTCCGCGAACGCGATATCACGGCCAAAGACGCCGCCGACCGGTGCAAGCTCGGCATCGCCCGCACGCACCAGGTGCCGCGGCCGTTTGCGGGCATGACAGTGTTCGAGAACGTCTTCGTCGGCGCCACCGCAGGCGGCGGCCGAAGCGGCTCGGCGGCTTACGACGTGTCCATCGAAGTTCTCGACCAGTGTGCTTTGACCCATCTCGCCAACCGGCGGGCCGAGGACCTAGGGCTCCTGCAGCGCAAGCGTCTCGAGCTCGCGCGGGCGCTCGCGGTCGGGCCGGCCGTCCTCCTCCTCGACGAGATCGGTGGAGGTCTGACGGACGCGGAGACCGCGGCCCTGGTCGATACGATCGCGAGCCTGCGCGATCGCGGCATCGCCGTCCTGTGGATCGAGCACATCGTCCACGTGCTGATGCAGGTCGTCACAAAGCTGGTTTGCATGGACGCCGGGCGCATCATCGCGGAGGGTGCGCCCGAAGCCGTCGTCGCGCAGGCAGCTGTCGTTGACGCTTACCTGGGCGCCCGCGCGTGACGCTGCTGAAGGTCGAGGAGCTCGACTGCCGGTACGGCCTGCTCCAGGCGGTGCGCGGGGTCTCATTCGAGGTCGCCCAGGGCGAGATCGTCGCCTTGATCGGCGCCAACGGCGCCGGCAAGACCACTCTCTTGCGCGCCATCGCCGGCGCCCATCGGCCGCATGCGGGGAAGGTGACCTTTGACGGCGAGGATGTGACCCGCGTGCCCACGCACCAGCGCGTGGCTCGAGGCATCGCCCTGGTGCCGGAGGGCCGTCGCTTGTTTCCAACTCTGACCGTCGAAGAAAACCTTCGTGTCGCCGCCGCCGGTAACCGGCGCGGCCGCTGGAACGTGCAGGCGCTGCTCGATTCGTTTCCCTTGCTGAAAGCCAGGCGCCACATGCCGGCGGCGACCCTGTCGGGTGGCGAGCAGCAAGCGGTCGCGATCGGCCGAGCCCTGATGAGCAACCCGCGCCTTCTCCTGCTGGACGAGGTTTCTCTCGGACTCGCGCCCGTGGTGGTCGAGGCCGTCTACAAGTCGCTGGGCAACGTGATCAGCGAAGGCGCGACCGTGGTGCTCGTCGAGCAGGACCTCACGCGAGCTTTGCGCGTGGCCGGCCGCGTCATCTGTCTGCTCGAGGGACGGATCGTCCTCGAGGGCGAGGCTCGATCGCTCGACCGGGACCGCGTGGTCGCCGCCTATTTCGGACTGCGCTCGCCCGCGGCGGGAGGAGCCGCACATTGACGCTCGTCAATGCGATCGTGCAGGGGATATTCCTGGGTGCGTTCTACGCGGTGCTCGCGTGCGGGCTTTCGATCATGTTCGGCGTGATGCGGATCATCAACCTCGCCCACGGCGACATCGCGGTGCTCGGCGCGTACCTGGCCTTCGTGGTCGTCGAGCACACCGGCGCCTCCGCCTTTGTCGCCTTCGCCGCGGCGCTCCCGGTGATGCTGGCTCTCGGTTACATCCTCCAGATCACGGTTCTCGAGCGCAGCCTCAAGGCCGGCCTCCTCACACCCCTGCTCGCGACCTTCGGGCTCTCGATCGTCATCCAGAACCTCTTGTTGATCGCCTTCTCGCCTGACGTTCGCTCGCTTGGACCTGCCGCGGGCGCCCTCACGACCGCGAGCTGGCACGTGACGAGCGAATTGTCGTTCTCGGCCCTCGGCATGCTGGTTCTGGTTGTGGCCATCGTCGTATTCGGGGCGCTGCAGCTCTTCTTGTCGCGCACTCGGGCCGGGTGGGCGATGCGGGCGACCGCCGAGGATGCCGACGCGGCTGAGCTGGTCGGCATCGATTCCCGCTCTGTCTACGCGCGCGCCACCGCGATCGCGGTCGCCATCGCCGCGCTCGGCGGATTGTTCCTGGCCATCCGCTCGGTCTTCGACCCCATCAGCGGCCCGACGCAGCTCATCTTTGCTTTCGAAGCCGTGGTGATCGGCGGGATGGGATCGCTCTGGGGCACGCTCCTGGGAGGGATCGCACTCGGGCTGGCACAGACGCTCGGCGCCGAGATCCAACCCCAGTTCGCCGTCCTGGCCGGTCATCTCCTGTTCCTGGCCGTCCTGATCGTTCGGTTCGGCGGCGGACGCCTGACTCTGAGGGTCGCGCGGTGAGGGTTGAACGCTGGACCCGCGCCTCGAAGGTTTTCACCGCCGGCTCGGCAGCGGTCGCCCTCGCCCTGGCTTCGGTGCCGCTGATCTTCGACCCCGACGTGGTCCAGAAGCTGACCAACCTCTTGATCCTCGTCATCCTCGCTGTGATGTGGAATGCGCTCGCGGGGTACGGCGGTCTTGTCTCCGTCGGGCAGCAGGCGTTCATCGGCATCGGCGCCTACGGCACGGTGTTCCTGGCCGGTATGGGCATCTCACCCTATGCAGCGATGCTGCTCGCCATGCTGCTGGCCGGCGCTCTGTCGGTGCCGATCTCGCTGTTCGCGCTGCGCCTTCGTGCTGCGCAGTTTGCGATCGGCATGTGGGTGATCGCCGAGGTGGCTTCGCTTCTGGTCCGGCTCGACAAGAACCTTGGCGCCGGAACCGGGATCTCACTCATCCAGATGAACCAGTACGACCCCAATTTCCGCCAGGCCTACACGTTCTGGATGGCGCTCGCCTTCGCCGTCTTCTTCCTCGCCGCGCTCTTCTTTCTCCTGCGCTCACCGCTGGGTGCGTCGCTGCAGGCGATCCGAGACGACGAGGATGCCGCCCTATCTCTCGGGGTTCGGGTCACAGCGCGCAAGCGGCTCCTGTTCGTCCTGGCGGGATTGGGCTGCGGGGCCGCCGGCGTGCTCGTGGTCGCGAACACTCTTTTCATCGAGCCCGGTTCGGCCTTCAGCGTGCAGTGGAGCGCCTACATGATCTTCATGGTCCTGGTCGGCGGCCTGGGCACTTTCGAAGGCCCGATCCTCGGCGCCATCCTTCTTTTCGCCATTCAGACGACCTTCACCCAAGGCGGCCCCTGGTACCTGGTCGGACTCGGCGCCGCGGCCGCCCTGTTCGCACTGGTGTTGCCGCGTGGGTTGTGGGGTGTGATCGAAGGCCGCCTCGGCCTCCGCCTGCTCCCGGTCGGCTATCGGCTCGTAACTTCGGACAAGAGAGCGGAGGTCGGGGCGTGAGCGTCGATCGCCCCGCCGAAGATCTCATGCTTCACCCGGGCCACTTGCTCCGCCGCGCGTTGCAGGCGATGAACCTTCTGTGGGACCACGAGGTTTCGCACGTCATCACATCTCCACAGTTCGCGGCCCTGAACGCTCTTTACGCAGAACCCGCCATCGACCAGCGCACGCTTGGCGAACGCATCTCGCTCGACCGTTCGACCATGGCCGAGGTCGTGGCCAGGCTGAGCACTCGAGGGCTCATCACGACCGCCCGCGATTCGAATGACGGCCGGCGCAAGACGATTCGGCTGACCCCCAAAGGCGTGGCCACCCTGCAGCACCTGATCCCGCGGACCCACGTGATGACACGCGGGCTCGTGGGAGCGCTCAACGCCAAGGAACAGGCGGAGCTGTTGCGACTGCTGACGTCGGTCGTCAGCTCGAACGAGCGCCGGAAAGCGCCGTCGCGACGTCCTCGGCGGTCGTAACCCAGCCGAAGAAAGTGCTGATGTTGTAGATAGTCGCGCGTTGAACCTCAGGCGGCCCGGCCGGCATGGTGGCGTCGGCGATCATCACCGGCCAGTACTCCAGGAAATACGCGTCGCGGATCGTCGACTCGACGCAAACGTTCGAGGCGATTCCGATGATCAAGAGGTTCCGCACCGCCAGACCCCGCAACAGGGAGTCGAGGTCGGTCCCGTGAAACCCGCTGTATCTCGACTTCACGATGACGGGGTCTGAGGGTTGAGGCGCCAGCGCCTCGATGATCTCGAAATCCCACGTGCCAAACGTCAGCAGCTTTCCTCGCAGCTCAGGGCGCTCACGCATCAGCCGCAGGGCGAGCTCCTTGCGGGGATTCGGAGACTCGGGTCCACCCGCTGTCGATTGGTCGGCCGGCCATCCGATCGTCAGGTAGACCACCGGAATGCCGGCAGCTCGCGCTGCTTCGCAAACGAGCCGGGCGTTGGCAACGGCGTCGCGGGCCGGTCCGATATCGATGCCGGCCAGCTCCAGCATCCCTCCGGCGCTCGCGAAAGCGTTCTGCATGTCGACGACGAGGAGGGCAGTGCGGTCGAGATCGAGCTCAATCGACTCGGGCTCGGCCGGAAGCTGGACCGACCTCACTCGACCACCCGGACGATGCGCCTTGATTTGAGCTCGGAATGCGGGAGGGTCCCGGTGGGGACGACCCTGCATCCCAGGCGCACGCCCAGGGCCTGCCGCAGGTCGGCCTCGAGCCGCTCGGTCGGGTCGTGGCCGGCGACCTCCACCAGCAGGGACACCTCGTCCATCTCGCGCACTCGCCGGTGCTCGATCACGAACTCCATGACCTCAGGATGGCGCCGGACGATGTCCTCGACCTGGGACGGGTAGAGGTTCACGCCGCGCACGGTGAACATGTCGTCGACGCGCCCGCTGATGCCCCCGACGAGCTTGAGGAAGGGACTGCCGCATGAGCATGGTTCGCGCGAGACTCGGACGCGGTCACCGGTCCGATAGCGCACCAAAGGCATGCCCCACCGGCCGAGGTTCGTGGCCACGAGCTCGCCTTCCGTGGCGGGCCGCCCGGCGCCGTCCAGCACCTCGAAGATGAACTCGGACTCGATCGCGTGGATGCCGTCCCGCTGCGAGCAGCTGAAGCCGGTCGGACCCAGCTCGGTCATCCCGGTGTGATCGAAACATGCCGCCGAGTAGGCGGACTCGATGGCCGCGCGAGTTGTGGGGATGCTTGCGCCTGGCTCGCCCGCGTGGAGCGTGACCCGAATGTCGGACGCCTCGAGATCGATCCCGAGACCGCTCGCCACACTTGCCAACCTCAGTGCATAGGTCGGGGTGGACAAGAGGACCGTGGCGCGGAGGTCGAGCATCGTGCGCACGCGCTGCTCGCTCGTCATCGCCCCGCCCGAGATCGCCATAGCGCCCAGGCGCTCGGCGCCTCCGAACGCGGACCAGAAGCCGATGAATGGTCCGAACGAGAAGGCGAAGAATATGCGGTCGCCGGCGCCGATGCCGGCGGCCGGGTAGACGTGCTCCGACCAGATCCGCACCCACCAGTCCCAGGATTCCGCCGTGTCCAGCCACCGCAGAGGACGGTCGCCGCTCGACCCTGAGGTCTGGTGCAGGCGGACGTAGCGATCGAGCGGGTAGGTGAGGTTGGTCCCGTAGGGCGGCTGCGCCGCCTGGTCGGCCAGCAGCTCGGCCTTGGATGTCAGGGGCAGGCGCTCGAAGTCGTCCCAGCTCCGGACTGCGGTCAGCCGTGATCGCCAGAAGGCGTTCGTCTTGAGCACCTCTGCGAGCCCGGCCCGCAGCTTCCGCAGATGCAGGTCGCGGAACTCGTCCGGATGCTCTCGCGGCGCGGTCGCCGATCTCAAGGGCATCATGTTAGTTCCGGAATCGTCCGTGGGCGGACTAAACGTGCGGCCGCTCAGATCCTTCCCACTTGGCCAGGTGCGGAGCCGGCGACGACGCCTTAGCTTTGCAGCGGACGAGCCTGGGCTTCTTCCGGAGAGTCGCCCACCGGGTCCGGCCTCTCCGGGCTGTCGATGGCGTGGTCAGCGACGCCGACTGGATGCGCCTGTTCCTTGTGCTCCTGAAGATCTTCTGAGTTCTCGACGGCCTGGCCGCAGATTTCGCATTCCATGAATGCCTCCTCGCGAAGAGATCGGTGGGCCAAGCGGAAGGGGCGGTCTTGCGACGGCACCCCTTCTACCTGACAGGGTCACCGTCGCCGATCGGCCATAACAAATTCAGCAACCTCATGCGAGGGAGCTGAGATTTCCCGACCCAAACGTCCGGACTGCGATCGAGTCGCCAAGCCGCTGCTTACGCGGCTGGGCAGGTACCGGCTAGGACGCTGAGCCCGCTCCAGCGACCTGCGCAGCCGCGGCCGCGAGCACTGCCTCAGGCTTTTCACCAATCATGATCTGAGACACGATCTGGCTTCGGTCAAGCCACACGTTGACCGGCAGCCCGATGTCCACCCCATACGCCCATGCGATCGTCCCTTGTGGGTCGATCACCGCCTCAAAGTTCACGTCCAGCCGGGCAAGGAACTGACGCATCTGACCCATGTTGGTCTCGCGGTAATCCACGGCGAGGATTGTGAATCCGCTCGGCTGATAGGTGTCCAGAATCCGCCGTAAGGCCGGAAACTCGTCCTGACACGCCGTGCACGAGGTCGCCCAAAACGTCAGCAGTACCGGGCGTCCCTTCAAGTTGTCCAGGCTCACTCTGTTGCCGCTCAGGTCCCACGATTGAAAGTTCGGCGCTCTCCCGCCCACCCTGGCGGTGCCCGGGCCGACCGAAGGGTTCTTCGGGCTTGAGTTGAGCGCGACGATGCCCAACGCGGTTGCTGTCGCGATCACCACTACGAGCACCGGAAGGGCCAGCGACCACAGAGGAACGGAGCGCGCAGTGGACCGCAGATCCTCGGCGCGACGGGACTCAACCATCCTAAAGCGGCACGGCGCTCGCCAGTGCCGCGGCCAAGAACAGCAGCGCCAGATAGGCGAGCGAGTAATGGAAAAGGGCGAGCGCTGTGGCGCCGTCTTGGCGACGCACCGCCCGGATCGCCAGACCCAGGAAGACTCCGCCCAACACGACAGTCGCTATGCCATACACGGGGCCGAGCCACAGCACGGGTGTGAGGCTCACTCCGAGCATGACCGCCGTGTAGGCCACGATGGCCCGACGTGTACGTTCCGGGCCAGCCACGACAGGCAGCATCGGGACGCTGACGGCCGAGTACTGGCGGCGAAGGAGCAGAGCAAGAGCCCAGAAATGGGGCGGGGTCCAGAAGAAGATGATCGCGAAGAGCGCCCATGCAAGCGGGCTCAGTGAACCGGTGACAGCTGCCCAACCGACGAGCGGCGGGAAGGCGCCGGCGGCGCCACCGATCACGATGTTCTGGGAGGTCGACCGTTTGAGCCACATCGTGTACACCAGCACGTAGATCAGCCCGCCGGCGGCTGCGAGGCCCGCGGCCAGGACGTTGCTGGAAAGCCAGATCAAACCCACGCCGGCCAGCCCGGTGGCGATACCGAAGACCAAGCCGCTGGCCGGCGTGATCCTACCGGCAGGAATCGGCCGCCGGCGCGTGCGGGGCATCACCGCGTCGATATCGCGATCGAACCAGCAGTTGATCGCACCCGCGCCACCGGCAGCCAGCGCGCCCCCGCCCAGCGTACCGAGCAACAGGGCTGGCGCCGGCCACCCGCGCGCAGCGGTGATCATCGCTCCGAGCTCGGTGACGACCAGCAGCAGGATGATCCGCGGCTTGAGGAGGGCAAAGTAGTCAGCCGCGACCTGCAGCAGTCCAGCCGGCAGAACTGCCACATTGGCCGAAGCATCGGGTTGAACGCGGGGTTCAACCGCCAATCGGCCGGCTCCGTTCGACCGTGGCCAGCGCCGGCTGCGACCGAGACTCCTCGTCAGCCAGCCAGCGGTACAAGAACGCGACAAACGCGATCGAGTAGGTGATCGCGCCCGGCACCCACATCATGCCGCCCCCCAGCTGTTGGTCGGTCAGTGCGGAGATCCCGCCCGGGCGCCAGGCGAGCTGCGAGTAGGCGTAAAACGGCACGGGGGCCAGGGATAGCACTGCCGCGAGCCCCCACGACTGAACCATCGCCAGGAAGACGTAGACCGCACGTCCCAGCGAGCCGAGCCTCGAGTGGAATGGGTATTGATCGATCAGCTGAGCCCAGAACGCGATGCCCAACGCCAGGAAGAGGGTGTGCTCGAGGTGATGGACCAGGTGATTGCGCAGCGTCACGTCATACAGGGCTGGCAGGTGCCACAGCCACAGATTGCCTGCGGCCAGGATCCAGATCACGTTTGGGTTTGACAGCTGCCGATACGCCCAGCGGACCGGCTCGAGCCGTGGATCCCGAAATAGCGGTCGCGCCACACCCCGCCGCCATCCGAGTGGCAGCGCGCGCCACAACCTCGTCCAGGGCGAGGCGAGCGCCAGCAGGGGCGCAGCGACCACCATCAGGAGCAGGTGCTGGACCATGTGAATCCAGAACAGCTGACGGGCGAGCATCTCGATGGGGCTCTGGAGCGAAACCAGGATGGTCAGCAATCCCGCCCAGAACGCGGCGGACCGCCAGCGGTCGGAACGGTGGCGGATGCCTCCGATGACATAAAGCATTCCCGCCACCTCGACACCGATCAGCACGACGGGCTCGAACGGCCAGGACCATGGGGCGGGCACGGCAGCCGGCCTTAGACGAAATACAGGACGAGGTAAGCGATCAGACTGATGCCGGCGAGGAAGAACAGGAAATTGGTAAAGGTGGCGGCGGTGGCCGGTCTCACCGCCAGGTCACCGTCGGGGCGGGCCTGTGCGATGTGTGTCGACAACCACAGGAGAGCCCCCACGAACTGCACCAGCAACGCTCCTTTGAGACCCACGAACACGCTGGGGAAGCCGCCTCCCTGCTGCGGATCAAACCCGAGGTTCCGGAACTCATAGACCTGCACAGCACAGAACAGAACCCCGGCAGCCAGCGCAAGCCACAGCATGGTGCGGCTCATCCCGGGGTTCCTCATCGCGGCCAGGTAGAGAATCGCGGTGAGTATCGCCAGGCCTACGATCAGGGCGCCGATGGCGCGGGTCGGATAGGTTGTGCCCGGCGGCAGCCACGAGTTGTCGTTGTTCATCGACCGCAGATAGAAGAAAGCGAAGAAAAATGCGGCGAAGAAAAAGAGGTCGGCGACCAGCAGCATCCGCATTCCCACGCGTGTGAGCCGGGCGTCGACTGAAGGTGCCCACTCGGAGGCCTCAGGGGCCGCAACCATGCGTTCGTTCACGCGGGCGCCGGCTCCGTTGCGCCTGGCTCGACCAGTGGGCGAGGCGTCCCATTGCCGTAGTCATACGGAGCGGTGGTGAAGGTCGGGATGCGAGCAAAGTTCCTGCGCGGAAGCGGCGTTGGCAGCTGCCACTCGATCGAACGCGCCTGCCACGGATCCGCCGGCGCCGTCTTGGGGTTGAAGAACCACCCCCAGATCACGATGCCGGCAAAGAACACCATCGAGCTGAACAGCAGGTAGGCCCAGATGGAAACCCAGTCGTTGAGCGTTTGCAGCGACGGGGCATAGGTCGACACACGGCGTGGCATGTCGAGCAGCCCGGCGGCGAACAGTGGCATGAAAGCCAGGTTGAATGCGATGAACATCCACCAGAACTGGATCTTGCCGAGCCTTTGGCTCAGCATCTTGCCCGTCATCTTCGGGAACCAGTAGTAGATGGCGCCCACGATGGCGAAGATCTCACCGCCGACGATGGTGTAGTGGAAGTGCGCCATCGAGAAGTAGCTGCCGTGCAGCGTCACGTCGCTGGGAACGTCCGAAAGGAAGACGCCGGAGATCCCGCCGATCAAGAAGTTGAAGAGAAAGCCGAGGCAGAAGAGCATGGGCACGGTCAGCGAGATTCGAGCGCGCCACAACGTGCCAAACGCGACCAGGAACACGATCCCGGTGGGGATCGAGATCATTTCCGTCGAGAGCATGTAGAAGGGGCGCAGCGCCGGTGCGATGCCGCTGACGAACAGGTGGTGCTGCCAGACGAACCAGCTCAAAAGGGTCACCCCGAGCAGCCCCACGACGGCGGTTCGGTAGCCCCACAGCGGCTTACGAGCAAAATGCGGGATAAGCTCCATGACGATGCCGAACGCGGGCAGGATGAAGATGTAGACCTCGGGGTGGCCGAAGAACCAGAAGAGGTTCTGCCATAGGTACGGGCTGCCGCCGTTGGACGAGATGAAGAACGAAGTGTTCATGGTCCTGTCCAGCGCCTGCATCGAGAGAGCCGCGGCCAGCACCGGTGCCGCAAACGTGCCGAGGATGGAAGCCGAGAGCACGCCCCACACGAATATCGGAAGCCGGGTCCAGGTCATACCCGGCGCTCGGAGGCAGATGATCGTGGTCAGCATGTTGATCCCCGACACGACCAGCGCGAGCCCGATGAGCGTGAAGCCGACGATGTAGCTGTCAAACCCCTGGCTCGACTGCTCGGACAGCGGCGCATAGCCAGTCCAGCCGGTCTGGAAGCCTCCGAAGATCGGAGCCACGAGCAGGATCACGATCGCCGGAGGCACCAGCCAGAAGGAAAGAGCCTCCAGCCGGGGGAACGCCATCCGGTTGGTGCCGATCATCAACGGGACGAAGAAGTTGCCGAAGGGCCCCACGATCGCCGCGCTGGCGACGAACACCATCATCACGCTGTGCATGCTCACGAGCGTGAGGTAGGTGTCGGAGGGGATGATCGGCGGCGAAGGCGAGAGCAGGTTGGTGCGGATCAGCATCGCGCCGATTCCGCCGAACAGCATCGCCATGAGCATCGCGACGAGGTACTGGACCCCGATCACCTTATGGTCAAGGCTCAGGTTCAGGTATCTCCAGACGCCCTGGTGTTCGTCGCCGGCAGGCTGCGGCGCCACGCGCCAGCCGAACAGTCTTGCCAGCGGATACGTCGCGAAGCCGATCCCGACGAGGAACAGGATCGAGCCGAGCGCGTACCCAAGGAGAACGCCGGTGTTGAAGCTGTCGTTGAACCCGAAGCCGTTGCCGATCTGGACGCCGGCCCAGTAACCGA
>DASWBB010000035.1:0-15839 GCA_036390875.1 Candidatus Dormiibacterota bacterium | reverse complement strand
CGAGCGCGACCACCGTCGGGTTGCACAATCGTGAGCAGCAGATGGTCACCCCGGTCAAGCCGCCCGCTCCGCCCGTTCCTTCCGTCCCCGCATCGATCACGGCCAAGAAGCTCGAGCTGACCAAGGGCAACCGCGACTTCCTGCTCGGGATCCACCGGTTGATGCAGCTCATCCGGCGCTTCGAGGAACGCACCCAGGAGCAGTACACGAAGGCCAAGATCGGCGGCTACTGTCACCTCAACATCGGCGAAGAAGCGGCGGTCGTGGGCGGCATCCTGCCCCTCAAGCTGAGCGACTACATCTACACCAGCTACCGCGAGCACGGCCACGCCATCGCCCGCGGCGTCGACCCCAGGGCGGTGATGGCCGAGCTGTTCGGCAAGGAGACCGGCACGTCGCACGGGCGTGGCGGGTCGATGCACATGTATGACGCCAAGCTCAGGTTCATGGGCGGTTACGGGATCGTCGGAGGCCACCTGCCGCTCGCGGCGGGCGCCGCATGGGCGGTCAAGTACAAGAAGGAGAAGGACGTCGTCTCGTGCCTGTTCGGCGACGGCGCGACCAACATCGGCGCTTTCCACGAGTCGCTCAACTACGCGAAGGTGTTCGACCTGCCAGTGCTCTGGTACTGCGTCAACAACCGCTACGGGATGGGCACGCCGGTCGAGGCCGCCTCCGCCGTCGCAGACATCTACAAGAAGGCATGCGCCTACGACATGGAATCCATCCAGGTCGACGGGATGAACGTGCGCGAGGTTCTCCTGCGGACATCAGAGGTCGTCGAGAAGGTGCGCGCCGACTCGCAGCCACGATTCATCGAGGCGCTCTGCTATCGCTTCAAGGGCCACTCGGTGGTCGACCCGGACAAATACCGCTCTCCCGAGGACAAAGAGAAGTTCCGGAAGGCGGACCCGATCGTCGCGTTCGAGCACGAGCTCGAGACGAGCGGCCTTGCCGATGAGGAGTACTTCAAGGCCGTGCGGCAGGCGATCGACGCCGAGGTCCAGGACATCATCAAGTTCGCCGACGAGAGCCCGGACCCGAAGGTCGAGGATCTTTACAAGTACGTCTATGCCGCCGAATGGGAAGAGCGGCCCGAGCTGCGAGGCAACCCGCTCTGATGGCAGCTGAAGAAAAGCTTTACCGAGTCGCTTTGCGCGAGGCTTTAGCGGAAGAGATGGAGCGCGACGACTCCGTCTACCTCGTCGGAGAGGACATCGGCAAGTTCGGCGGCGCCTACCGGGTCACCGAAGGGCTGCTCGACAGGTTCGGTCCAACGCGAGTCGTGGACGCGCCGATCGCGGAAGAGGCGATCGTCGGCAGCGCGATCGGCTCGGCGATGCTGGGCCTGCGTCCGGTCGTGGAGCTGATGACCATCAACTTCTCGCTGGTCGCTTACGACCAGATCGTCAACAACGCGGCGAAGATCCGCTACATGTTCGGCGGCGAGGCCAAGGTGCCGATGGTGATCCGCATGCCCGGCGGCGCCGGCCACCAGCTGTCGGCGCAGCACTCCCACAGCTTGGAGGTGCTCTACGGCCTCATCCCCGGCCTGCTGGTGGTCGCGCCCACGACCCCCGCGGACGCCAAGGGCATGCTGAAGTCAGCCATCCGCACCGACAACCCCGTGATGTTCCTCGAGTCGATGAGCCTCTACAACGTCCGCGGCATGGTCCCCGACGGCGACTACACCACACCGATCGGCAAAGCCGCGATTCGGCGTCCCGGCACCGACATCTCCATCGTCGGCGTCTCGAGGATGGCCGTGCTCGCTCACGAGGCGGCCAAGCAGCTCGAGGAGGAGGACATCGACGTCGAGGTCATCGACCTCCGCTCGATCAGGCCCATCGACTGGCCCCCGATCGTCGAGTCGGTTCGGCGCACCTCGCGCTGCCTGGTGGTCGAAGAGGGCTGGGCGACCTACGGCGTGACCGCCGAGATCGCGGCGGGCGTGCAGGAGCGCTGCTTCGACTACCTCGACGCCCCGATCCGCAGGCTGGGCGGCGCGCAGGTGCCGATGCCGTACAGCCTGCCCCTCGAGAAGGCTTCGATTCCGACGAGCGAAGACATCAAGAAGCTGGCGCGAGAGGTGGTGGGCAGGAAGCCGCTCGATGGCTGACGTCAACATGCCGAAGCTCTCCGACACGATGGAGGAGGGCACGATCGTCGAGTGGAAGAAGAAGAGCGGCGACCCCGTCAAGAAGGGCGAGGTCATCGCCGAGGTGGAATCGGACAAGGCGACGTTCGACCTCGAGTCCGAATCAGACGGGGTGCTCGACATCATCGTTCCGCAGGGTGTGCCGGCCAAGATCGGCGCCCCCATCGCGCGCATCGGCGCCGCCGGCGAAGTCCCTGCTGCCAAACCCGCGCCCAAGGAAGCCGCGCCTGGGCTCCCCGCCACGCGGGGAGCTCCGGCCGCGCCGCCAGGCGCCGCCGGTGGGGGGAAGCCCGAGCCGGAAAAGCCTGCTGCTCCACCTCCCCCGCCCCCCAAACCAGCCGTGGAGCCCGCGCGCGTCGCGCAGGACGGCAACGGCGCGGCGGCGGCCGGCGCCGAGGTCAAGGCATCGCCGCTCGCGAAGCGCCTGGCCGCCGAGCTGGGCGTGAACCTTGCGATGGTCCGGGGCAGCGGTCCCGAGGGCCGAATCGTCAAAGAGGACGTGCAGGCCGCCGCGGGCAACCGTATCTCCCCACCCCCTGGGCGCCCTTCGGGCGCGCAGGGACCTCCCCGCACAGCGGGGAGGCCAGGCCCCGATGTCGAGGTGGTCGAGCCCAACCGGATGCAGGCGACCATCGCCCGGCGCATGGCCGAGGCGAAGACGACCGTCCCCGAGTTCACCGTCACCGTCGAGGCGCGCGTCGACCTCGCGGTGAGCATGCGCCAGCAGCTCAAAGACTCGGTGCCGGGCGCCGACAAGGTCACCATGACGGACTTCCTCGTGCGCGCGTGTGCGCTCGCGCTGAGGAAATTCCCCGAGGTCAACAGCTCGTGGGTCGACGGCAAGTTCCAGCGCAAGCGGCGGATCAGCATCGGCCTCGCGGTGGCGCCGTCGCAGGGCATGGGCCTGCTGGTGCCGGTCGTTCATGACGCGGACCTCAAAGACCTCATCCAGATCTCCATCGAATCCCGGCAGGTCATCGAGCGCGCTCGCTCCGGCCGCCCCGCTGAGGGCGACCTTTCGGGCGCCACGTTCTCGATCTCTAACCTCGGCATGTATGGGGTCGACGAGTTCGTCGCCATCATCAATCCCCCAGAGGCCGCGATCCTCGCGGTCGGAGCGATCAAGGAGATCCCCGTCGTTGATGCCGGTCGGATCGTGCCGGGCAAAGTGATGCGGATGACGTTGTCGGTCGACCACCGAGTCTTCTACGGAGCCACGGCCGCGCAGTTCATGGCCGAGGTCAGGCGGCTGATCGAGAACCCCGTGACCCTCGTCGTCCCCGCCACCCAGTGACCCCGGACGAGGTCGCCGGCCTGCTCGAGTCGTCGGGCCATGCGTTCGCGGCCACCCTCGACGCTCTCACGCCCGAGCTCGCGTCGTGGCGTCCAGCTCCAGGCGAATGGTGCGTCAACGAGGTCGTCGGCCACGTGATCGAAGCCGAGAGGAATGGATTCGCGGGACGGATCCAGGTGATCCTCGGCGCCGACGAGCCCGATCTGCCCACGTGGGATCGCGATCGGATCATCAAGGACCGCGACGACTGCGCCCGCGATCCCAGAGAGCTGAAGCGGGAGCTGCTCGAACTGCGCCGCGAGAGCGTCAAGCTCGTGCGTTCTCTACGCCCCGAGCAGCTGGCGCGTGGCGGCCTTCACCCTCAGGTTGGGCGCCTGACCGTTGACGAGCTGCTGCATGAGTGGGTGCACCATGACGGCAACCACCTGCGCCAGGCGCTCGGCAACGTGCAGGCGTACGTGTGGCCGAACATGGGCAATGCCCGGCGCTTCACCCGGCCGGCGTTGTAGTTAGGCGGCGGACGCCGAGGCCGGCGGCGGGACCGGCTCGGCCTGGCGACCCCTCGCGGCCGGCAGCGTGAGGTGCATGCGCAGGTTGCCCGAGCCGTCGATCTCCGCCCACAGCCGGCAGCCCATCGCGCTCGCCAGCTCGCGCGAAATCGCGAGGCCGAGGCCGACCCCGCCGGCCGCCGCCGAACGCGATGGATCAGCGCGGTAGAAGCGTTCGAACATGCGGTCCGGATCGGGAGGATGCGGGCCGGCCGGATTGGCGACGACCCCCTCCACTGATGTGCCCACAAGGCGGGCACTCGCAGTGATCGTGGATCCAGCGGGCGCGTATTTGACGGCATTGTCCAGCAGGTTGTCGAGGATCTGGTGCAGGCGCTCCGGGTCGGCGGCCACCGGAGGAACGTCGGTGGGAACGTCGAGCTCCAGCGCAAGCTCGCGGGCGTCGGCGCGAGGGCGCACGATCTCCAGCCCCTGCTCCAGGTGGCCGCCAAGGTCGACCGCCGTGATGTGGAAAGAGATCGATCCGGCTTCGACTCGGGCGAGGTCGAGAAGCTCCTGGGCCATACGCAGCACGCGCTCGGACTCCTCGTGGACCACGGTGGCCGCCCGCGCGCGCTCCTTCTCGGTCTTGATGCTCCCGTCGACGAGGGCCTGGCTGAACCCGATGAGGCTCGTCAACGGCGTCTTGAGCTCGTGCGACACATTGGCGAGGAACTCCCGCTGGACCCTGCGCGCACGCTCAACCGCCTCCGCCATGCGGTCGAAAGCCAACCCCAGCTTCCCGATCTCGTCGGTCCCCTGGAATCCGACACGTCGTGAGTAGTGCCCGGCCGCGATGTCCTCTGCGGCCGCGGCCAGCTTTCCGAGCGGTCGCGTCAGAGAGCGGCTCACAAGGAGCGCCAGCAGTAACGCCAGCAGCAGCGCCGCACCGCCTGCCAGCAGCAGGCGCGGGACGAGATCGCTGGTGGCGGCCGCCGCAAAGGCTCCCTGGGGCAGGCCGAGCACGACGTAAGCTGCCCCTAGAGGGTCCCGCGCGGCTGTAATCGTGGTCGCGGCGACGAGGTAGACCTGGCCTCCCAGGTTGGTCCGCGCTTCCGCCACTCCGGTGACTCGTTGGGACGGCGTCACCGATATGGCCTGGCCGATCGTGTCCGAGCCGGCGCTGTCGAAAACGATCCGGGCCTGTTTGTTGAGAAGCAGAAGCCGGCTGTTGCCCAACTGCGAGGCGAGCAGGCTCAAGCGCGCCTGGTAGTCGATCGGATCGTCCAGACGGCAGGTGGCCGCGCCCGCGTTCGTGGCGGCACCGGTGCGAAGCAGGCACTCCTGATGCAGGATCAGCGGGCGAGCGGTGACGATCGACCGGTCGAGCTGGTCCTGCGCCGACTGCAGCTCGAGGTTGCGCACCAGCACCCAGGTCAGGGCGCCGCTCAGCAGCAGGCTCACGGCCACGATGCCGGCGGCGGCGGCGAGCAGACGGAGGCGGAGGCTCAGCTCGCCGCCAGCTCCAGCCGGTAGCCGACGCCCCAGACCGTCTGGATGCTCGGGTCGGAGATCCTCGCGGCGGCCAGCTTCTCGCGGACCTGCTGGACGTGGACGTCCACCGTCCGCGTGTAGCCCGGAAAGTCGTAGCCCCACACGAGGTCGAGCAGCTCGCTGCGCTGGAACACCCGACCAGGGTGCCGCGCCAGCAGCGCAAGCAGGTCGAACTCCTTCGGCCTCAGCTGTACGCGGGAGGCACCCTGCCGGACCTCGTGCCGCTCGAGGTCGACCTCGAGCCTGCCCGCACGTATCAGTTTGGGCTGGTCCGGCTCGAGCCGCGCCCGGCGCAGGAGCGCCTTGGCGCGGGCCACCAGCTCTTGAGGATGAAACGGCTTGGTGAGGTAGTCGTCGGCGCCCACCTCGAGGCCGACGACCTTGTCGGTCACCTCGTCCCGGGCGGTGAGCATGATGATCGGCACCTGGCTTTGCTTGCGAATCTCCTTGCAGATGCTGAGGCCGTCCGTTCCCGGCAGCATGATGTCGAGGATCACGAGGTCCGGCTTGATCTGCGCAAAGCGCGCCAGCGCCTGCGTCCCATCCCCCACTCCCTCGACCTCATAGCCCTCGCGCGACAGGTAGAGGCGGGCGAGCTCCACGATGTGCGCCTCGTCGTCGACGACCAGGACCTTGAAGCTCAAACCGGCCATACCATCAATACATCACCATCCCGTCATCCGGATGTGGTCCGGACGTGATGGAAATGTAAACGAGCTAGGTGCGGGCTTTGGTTCCGGCCCTGGTTCGGGCTTTGGTGCCGGCGCCCCCGGCCTTCCGGTCCGTGCCCGCCCTGAGCACGAGCTTCAAGGGGTTGCCCAGGAGTCCGAACCGCTCCCGGATCGCCTTCTCGAGGTATCGCCGGTAGGAAAAGTGGAGCAGGCCGACGTCGTTGACGAACATGACCACCGTCGGCGCCTCGGACGCCGCCTGCGTCGCGTAACCGAGCCGGAGGCGACGACCCTTGTAGCTCGGCGGCGGATGCTCCACGAAAGCCTGGCGCAGGACGCGGTTGAGCTCGTTCGGTGGGATTTTGATGCGGCGTTGGCCCACGACCTCGAGGGCCGACGGAATCACCGACCGGATGCCCTCCTTGGTCTTCGCGGATACCGTCACGATGGGAGCGAAGGGCGCGAACTTGAAGCTCCTGAGGAGCGCCGTGCGCCAGTAGGCGGCCTTTCGGTGGGCGGGTTCGACCAGGTCGATCTTGTTGACCACGATGACAAGGCCCTTCCCCGCTTCCAGCGCGTAGCCGGCCACGTGCTGGTCCTGGGCCAGCACGCCCGTGGATGCATCGAGCACGAGGAGCACAGCGTCCGCGCGCTCCATCGCGTGGATTCCGCGCAACAGGCTGTATTGCTCCAGCCGGTCACGTGCGGTCGACTTGCGGCGAATCCCAGCGGTGTCGACCAGCACGACCGGGACGCCGTCGTAAACGAGCTCGGTGTCGACCGGGTCGCGTGTGGTGCCGGGCATAGGGCTCACGAGCGCGCGCTCGTCACCGAGCAATGCGTTCAACAGGGATGACTTGCCGACGTTGGGCCGGCCCATGATCGCGAGCCGGTCTGCCTTGGTGTCGACCTCCGGCTCTGCGGCCGGCGGCGGCAGCTCCTCGATGACCCGATCCAGGAAATCGCCGACGCCCAGGCCATGCTGGGCGGAGACGAGGCTCGGCTCATCGAATCCCAGCTCCGAGATCTCGTGCGCGAAATGCCGATTGTTGGGCGAGTCGGCCTTGTTCGCGGCGACGAGGACCCTACGGCCTGAGCGGCGGAGCAGGCCTACGATCTCTCGATCCAGGGGAGTGAGCCCTTCGCGGACGTCGAGCAACAGAACGATGACGTCCGCCTGCTCGATGGCAACCTGGGTCTGGGCCTCGATCGCAGCACGAGACTCATCCTTGCCGCCCTCCAGGTCCAGGCCGGCGGTATCGACGATCGAGAACTCGCGGCCGCGCCACTCCGCGATCCCGTAAAGGCGGTCGCGCGTCAGGCCCGACTGTTGGTCGACGATCGCCTTGCGCCAGCCGAGGACGCGGTTGAAGAGAGTCGACTTGCCGACGTTGGGGCGGCCCACGATGGCGACGATCGGCCTGGACATGGATCAATTAGGCCAGCTTTGGCGCGACGGCGTTTGTGGACGCCCGGAGTACCTTATGTGTCGCCATGGCCGTGAACCGACTCTGGCGTCGCTGGATCGACCCCGTGGTCGGCTCGCCACCCTGTGCCATTTGCGGCTACGGTCACGCGCAGGCCGGCTGGGCGGTCGATCCTACGGGCAGAGTGCACGGTCGCTGCCCCCACTGCCTCGATGCCAACGGTGACGGCACTTCGGTGGCGCTCCCTCCTAAGCCGGCAATCGAGCGCCCGACCAGCCTCAGCTGATTTCGAGCGGCTCCGCACGAAAGGGACCGCCGTCCTGTTCGGCGACGAACGCGTTGGCGTCGACCGGCTTGCCCTTCACGATCGAGACGATTACATACACATAGCCCGACCAGGCTCGTTCCGTGTCGAACCGTGAGGCCTGGGCGGGGTGGTCGGGATGGCTGTGGTAGTAGCCGACGATGTCCAGCCCAGTCGCGTCGGCCTCGCGCTGGATGCGGATGTGGTCCCGCGGATCGATCTCGTAGCGGTCGCGCGACCGCTCCACGATGATGTTCCGCGCCCGGCGCACCTCGGTGACGGCGAGATCGGCCAGAGTTCCGAGCATGACACCACAGATCTCGTCGGGGTAGCCTTCGGCGCCATGCGCCTCGATCGCATCCATGGCGCTCCGGCGGATCTTCACCGGTCGCCGTAGAGACCGGTCGAGAGGTAGCGGTCGCCCGAGTCGGGGAACACGGTGACCACCACCCCCTCGCGGACGCTCGCCGCCAGCCGTCTCACCCCCCAAAGGGCGGCGCCGCTCGAATGGCCGACCAGGAGGCCCTCGGTGCGGGCGAGCGTGCGCGCGAGTACGTACGCCGGCTCGGTCGGGGCTCCCCAGATCTCGTCGGCTACGCTCGGATCCCAGATCCTCGGCACGATGGCCGTGGGCAGGTGCTTCAGACCCTCCAGGCCGTGGAACGAGTCCTCCGGCTGGATCGCGATGGTGCGAATGGAGGGGTCGTGCTCCTTCAACCTTCGCGACGTGCCGACGAACGTGCCGGTCGTCCCGAGTCCGGCGATGAAGTGAGTGATGCGTCCAGAGGTCTGGGCGAGGATCTCCACCGCGGTGCCTTCGTAGTGGGCACGGGGGTTGGCTGGATTGGAGTACTGGTCCGGATAGAAGTAGCGGTCGGGATCCATGGCCACCAGCTGGCGAACCAACTGGATCGCGCCGTCGGACCCGTCGCCGGCGTCGCTGTACACGATCTCCGCCCCGTAAGCGGTGACGAGCGCTATGCGTTCAGCGCTCACGTTGCCCGGCATCACCAGCTTGACGGCGTAGCCCTTGGCCGCGCCGACCATCGCGTACGCGATCCCGGTGTTGCCCGATGTGGAGTCGATGATCGTCTTGCGGTGCGTCAGCTCCCCGCGCCGCTCGCCGTCTTCGATCATCGAGAGCGCCGCGCGATCCTTCACCGAGCCGCCGGGGTTGAACCACTCGGCTTTGGCATAAACCTCGAGGCCCGGGAAGTCCTGCTCGAACAACTTGACTCGCAGCAGCGGCGTGTTGCCGATCAGCCCGATGATGCCCGCGCTCACGGTCCGCTGTGCCATCTCGTCACAGGATAGGAACCTGGGCCGTGCGCTCGTCGATTCCGGTCTAGGTGAGGAAGTGAGCGGCGGCCACGCCGATGACCACGAAGATCCCGCCCAGCGTGTATCCGATCACGGAGCGCCGGTAGAGCGTCCCGCCCTCCGGCGCGAGGATGTTCAGCACTGCTTTGCCGATCAGGAAGCCGCCGCCGAGGATGGCGATGCTCGGCGATCGGACGAGGACGCCGAACATGAGCACTGCGCTGAACGCCAGCACCTCGACGAGCTGCAGGAGCGTGTATGCAGACACCTAGCTGGCTAGCGCTTGAGCGAAGTCGGAGACGATGTCCTCGGCGGCCTCGATGCCGGCCGACACCCTGACCGTCCCCGGTCCGACTCCGAGCTCGGCGCGCTCCGCGGGGCTGAGGCCGCGATGCGAGGTGATTTCGGGGTAGGAGACCGTGGTCTCCACACCGCCGAGGCTGGCGGCGAACGTGACCATCCGAAAGCGCGACAGCATTCGCTGCACTGCCGCGCGGCCGCCCTCGAGGTCGAAGGCGAGCATCCCTCCGGTGCCCTCGGGCATCAGCTTCAGCGCCACCTCGCGGGACGGCGAGCCTTCGAGGCACGGGTGATGAACAGCGGCGACGCCTGCCATCCCGCGCAGGGCACGAGCGAGGGCGATGCCGTTGTCGCTGTGCCTCCGCATGCGCACATCGAGGGTCCGCAGCCCGCGCAGCGCGAGCCAGGCATCGAAGGGCCCAAGGGTGCTGCCGGTTCGCACCGATCGTGCGCGCGCGGCCGACACCATGTCTTTGCTCCCGACCACGACGCCCGCGAGAAGGTCGGAGTGGCCGCCGATGTACTTGGTCACGCTGTGCATCACGGCGGTCGCTCCCACGTCGAGCGGGCGAAAGAGGATGGGGGTCGCGAATGTGTTGTCGACCAGCACCGGCACACCACGCTCGCGCGCCAGCGCGACGATCGCTTCGACATCGAGCAACTTGCAGAGGGGATTGGTGATCGTTTCCGCGAGCACGAGGCCGGCGCCGTCCAGGGCGCTCCGGACCATCACGAGGTCCGTCATGTCGACCAGGTTCGTCTCGTAGCCGGCAGGCTCGAGGTCCTGGCGCAGCAACGCCAGAGTACCGCCGTACAGCTCCCGCGTGGCCACGATCGTCACCGGCCTCGGCGCGAGCGCCAGGATGGCCACGTGCAGCGCAGCCATCCCACTCGCAGTCGCCAGGCCCGCTTCGGCTCCCTCGAGCTCGGCGACCGCCTGCTCCAGCATCGCTCGGTTGCTGTTGGAGTTGCGGCCGTAGTAATGCCCCGGCCGGTCCCCGCGCGCGACCGCATCGTAGTCATCGAGGTCGGTGTAAACGTGGACCGCCGCCGGACTGAGGTCAGGCGCGAGCGGACTCCGGGCGGCCAGTTCGCGGCCGGCGTGAACCGCCCGCGATGCCGCTTTCACGGAAAGCTCGAGCCCTGTGCGTAGTACGCGCCGGCCCCGAGCTCGCGCTCGATGGCAAGCAGCCGGTTGTATTTGGCCACGCGCTCCCCGCGGGCGCAGGCGCCCGTCTTGATCATGCCCACGCCGGTCGCCACGGCAAGGTCCGCGATCGTGGTGTCCTCGGTCTCGCCCGAGCGATGCGAGATGACAGCGGAGTAACCCGCGGTCCGCGCGGTGTCGATTGCGTGCAGGGCCTCGGTGAGGGTGCCGATCTGGTTGACCTTGATGAGGATCGAGTTGGCGATCCCCTTATCGATACCCTGCTGGAGCCGGTCGACGTTGGTGACAAAGAGATCGTCGCCCACGAGCTGGATCTTCCCCCCAAGCCGCTCCGTGAGCAGCTTCCAGCCGTCCCAGTCGTCCTCGGCCACGCCGTCTTCGATGCTGACGATCGGGTACAGGTCAACCCACTTCTCATACAGGTTGACCAGCTGCAGCGCGGTCAGCGCCAGGCCCTCGCCTGCGAACTTATAGCTCCCGTCGGCGAACAGCTCGCTGGCTGCGGGGTCGAGCGCGAGGGCCACGTCATCGCCAGGCTTGTAGCGGGCCTGACCGATCGCCTCGACTATGAGCTTGAGGGCGTCCTCGTTCGACGGCAGGTCGGGGGCGAAGCCGCCCTCGTCTCCGACCCCGGTCGAGAGCCCGTGGCTCTTGAGCAAAAGCTTGAGCTCGTGATACACCTCCGAGACCGCCCGCAGCCCCTCGGCAAACGACGGCGCGCCGACCGGGCACACCATGAACTCCTGCACGTCAACGGACGTGTCCGCATGCACGCCGCCGTTGAGGATGTTCGCCATGGGCAGCGGCAGCAGGTGTGCCTGCGCTCCGCCGAGGTAGCGGTAAAGAGGCGTGTTCGATGCCTGCGCGGCCGCGCGTGCGACCGCCAGCGACACTCCGAGAATCGCGTTCGCGCCCAGGCGTGACTTGTCGATGGTCCCATCGAGGCCGATCAACTCCGCGTCAAACCCAGCCTGGTCGGAGATGTCCATTCCGACCACATGTGCGGCGATCGTCCGCTCAACGTTGCTGACCGCCTTCAAGACCCCCTTCCCTCCGTAGCGGTTCGGGTCCCCGTCGCGCAGCTCCAGAGCCTCGTGCTTGCCGGTGGACGCTCCCGAGGGGACGATGGCGGTGGCGCTGCCGTGCTCTGTGGTCGCGGTGACCGAGACGGTGGGATTGCCGCGCGAGTCGAGGACCTCCTGCGCGCTCAGACCCACAAGCCGGATCACGTCCGGGAAGTCTAAGCCGTCGCTACGAGAGGAGTGGGAGGCGCGGCTTCACGCTAAAGCCGTAGTTGAGCAGCACGGTTGCGTCCGCGGCCGAGTGCAGCGTGGCGTTCAGGACCACCGCGATCAAGTGCCTACCGTCGCGCGTCGCCGTGGCGACGATGCAGCCGCCCGCATCGCCAGTCAACCCGGTCTTGAGGCCGGTGGCGCCCGCATAGCTCCAGAGCATCGGGTTCAGGTTGTGCGGATAGAACGCCTTGTGCTGGGGCGTAGCGGCGATCGCGACGTCCTTGGTGGCCGCGATGCCGGCCAGCTCGGGGTAGTACTGATCGAGGTATGCCGCCGCGTGGGCGAGGTCGTGGGCCGACATCCCATGCCCGGGCGCGTCCAGCCCGCTCGGGTTGACGAAGTGGCTCGCCGTCAGGCCGATGCTTTTCGCCTTCTGGTTCATCTGGCGGATGAAGCGGTCACGGGGGACGATCCCGCGCGCCAGCGCCTCCGCGGCGTCGTTCCCGGAGTCGAGAAAGAGTCCGTCCAGCAGCTCGCGAACCGTGAGGGTCTCGCCTGGAGAGATTCCCATGAAGCTTGGTACGACGGTGGTCGTCGCTTCTTTCGTGACGATCACCGTACGGTCGAGCGAGCCCGCGTCATCGACCGCGACCATCGCCGTGATCAGCTTGGTCAAGCTCGCGGGTGCGCGCGAGGTCTCGGGGTCGCGGGCCCACATCACCTGGCGCGTATCCAGGTCCACGAGGTAGGCCGCCTGGCCGTGGATCGGCAACGACGGCTGCGGCTTGAGCGCCAGCCAGAGGTTCGAGAAGTCGAAATGATCGAAGCTCGCGGGCGGATGCAGCGCGGCCTGTTGATTGGTGTCAGTGCGGGTGTGCTGCGCCGTGAGGATGACTCCGGCCGTTCGATTCGCGAGCACGAAGCCGCTCGCGACCCCGCCGGCGACCAGCAGCGTGATCGTCGCCACGACCACGAATCGATCGCGACCGCGCCTCCGGCGACCGCGCATTCTTTGGAGCTCTCTGGCTTTGACGTTGGCTGAGACGGTGGAACCCCCAGAAATTGGTTTTCCGAGATATTAAGGCACTTGTTACTCCCCACCCGCCGGCTGCGCCGGCGACCTCCCCACAAGTGGGGAGGCTAGGGGGCGTTCAGCGGTGCGTCCGCGGGCGGCCCCGGCATGGCGGGGACTGGCTTGGTGGTCGGTTCGCCGAGGCGAGTTGCGAGCTCGTCGCTGGCCGCCTCCATGGTCGTGAGCACGGTGCTGTTGTCGCTCGCATTCATGAACACAGGCTGCCCATAGCCGTAGATGCGGACGGCCTTCCAAGACGCGGCGACCAGCCGCGTCCCGTAGAACGTGTAGGTGCCGATCACCCCCTCGCGCGTTTCCTCCGACCACATCTGATCGAAGATGAAGTTTCCGTGCGCGTACGTGATCAGCTTGCCGTGATACACCTCGATGCCCTGGTACCAGTGCGGATGATTGCCGATCACGATGTCGGCTCCCCAATCGATCGCCTCGTGGCCGATGGCCACGGGATCGTCCGGCGTCGGCACGCCGGGGTCGGCCATCGGCTGGCGCTCGTATTCCTTGCCCCAATGGAACTGCACCACCACGATGTCGGCGAGCTGGCGCGCACGCGCGATGCCGTCTTTGAGGGCGGCCTGGTCGATCGCACGGCCAACTCCGTTGAAACCGATGAACCCGAACTTGATGCCGCGCACATCGATCACCGCGACGGGGCCGAGACCGCTGTTGAGGATTCCGTTTTGATCGAGCAGCTGGACCGTCGAGCTGACCCCGGCCGCGCCGTAGTTGGTGAGGTGATTGTTGGCGAGGTTGACGACCTTCGCCCCCATCAACGTCAAGCCGTTGACAAAGCGCGCGTCACCACAGAAGGTGAAACTTGAGTTGGGGTTGACCGGGCAGCCCGGGAACAGCGGCGCCTCCAGGTTGACGTAGGTCACGTCGGCGTTCTTCGTGTAGTCGGCGGTGGGCCGAAACGGCCAGAGGTAGTCGTGGTGCACGTCGATGGCGGCCCAGGCGACCCCCCGGGCGGGGATGATGTCACCGGTGACGAGCAGCGTGCGCACCATCGATGGGTCCGCCGGCACGTTGAACCGCGGATGGAAAAGCTCCTGCAGGCTCAACGCGGGCGGCTGGCCGGTTCGAAATGCGAACGAGGGCTGGTCCGAGCCATCCAGCGCTGGACCGACGACTCGCGCCTCGGACACGTGGGTCAAGCTCACCGCCGGGGGCGAGCCATTCGTGCACGCCGCGACGAGCAGTCCGGCCGCGACGAGCGCGGCGGCGCATCTCATGTGTCGACGGGAAGGCTGATCAGGATGTGTTCGATGGCGATCAACCGGGCAACGTAGGAGCGTACTGGATCGCCCAGCTCTCCGCCCGCTCGAAACAGCTCCCGGTTGCCTTCGGCGCGACGGATCCTGAGCATGTCGGCGTGCAGCGTATCGAGGGCGCCGCGCCCGAGCACGGCTTCGACCATGCTGCCCAGCCAGGCGGCGTAGAGGGCCACCTCCTGCGAGCTCGGGTCGTCGCCCAGAACGGGAAAAGGGCGGTGGATGTGCTCTTCCCACAGGCGCCGCAGGCGCCTGACCTCCTCCGAGTCCTTACGCACCCGCTCTGAGCTGCGCCACGACCGCGTCGGCGACCTGGCTCGTACCCACCGACGTGGGGTCGTCGCGCTTCTCCTTCAGGTCGTAGGTGACGCTCTTCCCCACCGCGATCACGTTCGCGATGGCGCCTTCGAGCGCGTCGGCCGCGGAGACCTCTCCAAGGTGCCGCAGCATCAGCACGCCCGACAGCATCACCGCCATCGGGTTCACCTTGTTGAGGCCGGCGTACTTCGGGGCGCTGCCATGGGTCGCCTCGAACACGGCCCCGTTGGTGCCGATGTTCGCGCCTGGCGCGAGCCCCAGCCCGCCGATCATGCCCGCCCCGAGGTCGGAGATGATGTCGCCATAGAGGTTCAGGCAGCAGAGGACGTCGTACTCGCTCGGCCGCAGCACCAGCTGCATGCACATGTTGTCGACGATGCGATCCTCGAACTCGATGTCCGGGTGGCGCGCTGCGACCTTGCGCGCGACCGCGAGGAACAGCCCGTCGGTGTGTTTCATGATGTTGGCCTTGTGGACTGCGGTGATCTTGCGCCGCCTGTTCTTGCGCGCATAGTCGAACGCAAACTCGACGATCCGTTCCGAACCGCTGATCGAGACCGGCTTGATTGAAAGCCCACTGTCCGGCCGGATCTTCTTCTTCGACAGCGTGGAGATCTCGTCGATGAGGTGGTTGGCGTCGGCCGACCCCTGCTCGAACTCGATGCCTGCGTAAATGTCCTCTGTGTTCTCGCGCACGATCACGAAGTCGAGGTCGTCGCGCAGGTTGCGGGCGCCTTTGTAAGCCTTGACCGGGCGCACGAGAGCGTAGAGGTCGAGCTCCTGCCGCAGCGCCACGTTCACGCTTCTGAAGCCCGAGCCGACCGGCGTCGTGATTGGACCCTTCAGCGCGACTTTGTTCTTGCGGATCGAGGCCAGCAATGGCTCGGGCAGCGGCGTTCCGAATTCCTTGATGGCGGCCTCACCGGCCTGGTGCACGTCCCAGTCGAACTGGACCCCGGTGGCCTCGAGGACGCGCACGGTCGCGTCGCAGATCTCGGGCCCGACCCCGTCTCCGGGGACGAGCGTGACTGCGTGCCTCGCCATCTCAGGACAGGTCTAGGTGGCTATTTCTTGAAATAGTCGGCGTTGATCTTGATGTATTCGCGCTCTTTCTCGGGCACCTCGTCCTCGGGGAAGATCGCGTCTACAGGGCACGGATCGACGCAGGCGCCACAGTCGATGCACTCATCCGGATCGATGAAATACATGTTCGCCGCGTCGTCGGTGTGGATGCAGTCGAC
>DASWBB010000034.1:0-1868 GCA_036390875.1 Candidatus Dormiibacterota bacterium | reverse complement strand
AGTCGTCCGGCGCGCTGCGTGCGAACGGAGGGTCGGCGATCGTGGGCGTGCGCCAGCGGCCGTCCGGGGCGGGACCAGGGACGATCGGAATCATGCAAGCGATAGTGAGCCGCCGAAAACTGGCTCTCTTGGCATCGATGTGGTCAAGTTCACCCGATTCCGAGGGCGTGTAGTTCGTGTGGGAGGTGAAGGGTGATGGGGCCGCAGGTGAGCATGATGAGCGCGAGTGCGGCCTTGGCGGAGTGAAACCCGTAGGCCCGGCGGGTGATTAGCCGGACCTTGTTGTTGAGCGCCTCGGTTCGGCCCTGGTTGATGCCGAGGCGGATCGCAGCGAGGATCCCGTCGCGGTGTTTGCGGATCGTCTTGCCGAGCTTGACGAACGGCTCCAGGCGGCTGCGGGCCAGGCGCGAGAGCAGCCGGTCGATCAGGATCGTGACGTCCTCGATGTTGAGCCCAGGCTCGAAGATCCCGCGGGCGGCCTCCTTGAGCGTGTAGGCGCGCCATACCTCGCCGCCTGCGGCCCTGATCCGTCTGAGCGTGTCGGCCTGCTGGTCGGTGAGGTCTTTGGGTGCTTTGAGCAGCGCCCAGCGGGCGTCCTTGAAGCGCTTGGCGGCGTGTTGGTCGCCGAGGGAGCGCAGCTCGTTCCAGTACGCTCGGCGGACCTCGTCCAGGGCCTGGTTGGCGAGCTGTACGACGTGGTAGGGATCGATGCAGATGACGGCCTGGGGCGCGTGGTTGCGCGTGGACGCGGCATAGCCGGCGGTCATGTCCATCGAGACCGCGGTCAGCCTGGAGGCGCGCGCGACGAGCGCTGGGTCGAGCTCGAACCCGGGGTCAAGCCAGTCGGCTGGGATGCCGTGGCCGGCGGGGACGGTCGGGCACGGCCCGAACGGCACCATGATCGCTGGCTCTTGCCCCTGGCGCGGCTCGCTCGCGGCCGGTTGAGGCGGCGGGGAGGAAGCGGCGGGCTCGGGGTCCAGCTCTTCGAAGAACGAGTCGGCGGCCTTCTCGCCCTTGCCCTCGCATCCCCACACGATCTTTCGCCGTCGGTGGTCGGCGACGACCGTGAGGTAGTTGTGCTGCTTCTTCCAGGACACCTCGTCGATTCCGATCTCGAACAGGTCGTTGAGCCGGCCAGGATCGAGCTCGTCGTCGCAGACGCGCTTGATGATCCGCCCGATCGTGCGCCAGTCGACCCTGAGCATCCGCTGAATCGTGGTCTTGTCCGTGCGAGTCGCCAGCCATGCCAGCAGGCATTCGAAGTCACGCGTGAACTCCGATCCCGGCCGGGCGAACGGAACGTCTTCGGTACGCGCGCCGTGCACCGGGCACCACAGGCGCCGGCGCCGACAATGGATCTCAAGCCGCCAGACCCCGAGATCGAGATGGCGCCAGACCGAGTCCTCTGGCCGGGTGTCCTTGCGCGCCCGCGTCGAGTACCCGCACTCCGGGCAGACCAGCCTGCGGCGGCGTAGCGCGACCCCCACCACCACCCGATCGCGCCCAATGTCCACCCTCTTGACCAGCACCCCTTTACCCAGGCGCAGAAGTCTGGAAAATGCCGTCGTGGCGCGCACGCCGTCCCTCCTTGCAAGCCGTTGACCTTCGAACAGCCAGCAGCCTGCCAGTGAGGGCGGCGGGCGCGTCCCCAACCAGCGCGCAACCTCCGCGAACTTCTTCAGTCGCGGAAAGCGCCGCTCAAGGCCGCAATCCGGCTCTCACCGTGTCCACATCGATGCCGGGAGCCCCATTAATCCTTCCTAAGGGCACGGACCGAAATAAGTTGACGATTTCGGGGAGGAATTGGGAGTGTCGGGCCGTAACAGGACAGCGTGCTCAGTGCTGAGGCTGTGGTGACCGGGTTGCTG
>DASWBB010000033.1:0-3346 GCA_036390875.1 Candidatus Dormiibacterota bacterium | reverse complement strand
CAGCCGCAGCGACAGCTTCGGGAGCCTGCTGTTCGAGACCGGACTCCGGCGCCGCGACAAACTCTGGCGCTGCCACTGGCTCGGGCTCCGGAAAGAATGGAACGAAGGCTTCGACGGGAAGCTCTTCAACAGCAGCCGGCTCTGCCGCGGGCTCCGGCTCGGATGCTGCGACCTCCACAGGTTCGTGTGCGGGCTCCGGCTCCATTTCCTCGCGTACGGGCTCCGCGGCCTCCACCGGCACGTCGGTCTGAACTTCCGGCAGGGTTTCCAGTACCGCCGTCGGCGTCGAGTCCGCGGCCGGCGGCTCGGTGATCCGCATGGTCTCCAGAACCGCGGTCGGCGCCGTCACTCCTTCGCGCGCCTCGGACACGTCCTCTTCCCGCTGCACAGGCAGCACCTGCGTGTCCACCGCGGCAGCCTTCTCAACCGACGCAGTGCCCAGGAATCTCTCGTACCAGCCCGCGATCCGCTCGAGTCGCTCGACGCGGCGGTCGGGCCGGCCGCCGCGAGAGAGGTCGTGCGACTCCTCGGGGAAGCGGACCATCTCTACGGTCTTGCCCAGGAAGCGCATGGCCCCGAAGAGCTCTTCGGATTGCGAGATGGCGGTGCGCAGGTCCATCTCCCCGCACGTGAGCAGGAGCGGAGTCTGAATGTTCTGCACATACCGGATGGGTGATCGCTTCCAGAGCTCGTCCTGATCCGGCCATGGCGGCGGGCCGAGCTCCAGGGCACCCCAGAGCACGATGTCGTGCTGGGCGTATTCGCTGACGAGGTTGGAGATGGAGCGCATCGCGACCGCGGCTGAGAACCGGTTGGTCTGCCCGATCACCCAGTTCGTCATGTAACCGCCATACGAACCGCCGCCGATGCCCATGCGGCTCACGTCGACGCTGTCGGTCGTCTCGATGGCCTGGTCCAGCGCGGACATGAGGTCGAGGTAGTCCTTTCCACCCCAGTCGCGGACGACCTGACGCCGGAAAAACTCGCCGTAACCGTCGGAGCCGCGCGGGTTGACGTACAGGACCATGTAGCCCATGCCGGCGAGGATCTGGAACTCGTGGAAGAACGCCCATCCGTACTGCCCGTGCGGGCCGCCGTGGACTTCCATCACGAGGGGATACCGCCGACCCGGATCGAAATGGTCGGGGCGCAGCAGCCAGCCCTCGACCACCCAGCCGTCGGGCGCCGTGAACGATTGGCGCTCCGGCTGGGCGACGTACCGCTCGTGAAGCCACGGATTCAGATCTGTGATTCGCGCTTCGGCGCCCTGCGTGAACATGTGCAGCTCGCCCGGGTTCGTCGTGTCCGAAGCGCAGAACGCAACGACGCCCGCGGCGATGTCGAAGTCATAGATGCGACGCTGGCCGCCGACCTCGGGCCGGACGTTGCCTTCTAGGTCGCACGAGTAAACCGATGCCACGCCCGGCCCGCTGGACTGGAAGTAGAGGCGATCGCCCTCGGCGGACCACACCAGCCGCGAGCCGTGGCCCGCGCGCATGTCGGTGGTGATGCTGTCGCCCACCGACTGGTCCAGCCCGATGGTGAGGCAGCGCTGGTCGCCGCCACCAGACGGGACGATCCACAACCGCTCCAGAAGGCCTGCTTCCAGCCCGTTGGGGGAGATGAACGCGATCAGGTCGCCCCGTGGAGACCAGGCCGGCGACGCGAGGTAGAAGCCGCCCGTGAGCCGTGAGCGCTTGCCTGCCACGTCGACCACGTACAGGTTGAGAGCCCTTTGCAAGTCGGCGTTGGGCTCGGAGTTGCCCGCGACGACGAGCTGCTTGCCGTCTGGCGACCAGTCGAAGCCCGAAACATCCCAGGCACCACTGGTCAGCTGCGTAACCTCGCCGCCGCTCGCGGGCACTACAAACAGGTGGTTGTAGCGACCGTCGACGAAGCCCTGGCCGTCGTGCTTGTAGTCGAGGCGGCGGGCGATGCGAGCGACAGGGGCGCGCCGCAGCTGGTCCCTGCTCTCGGGCGGCCGAGGATCGTCCACGACAGCATCCGGATCGCTCACGACCTTACCGATGAACGCGATGTTGCTTCCGTCTGGAGACCACAGCGGGCTGCTCGCCCCCTCGGCCAGCGAGGTGACCTGGCGAGCTTCAGCCGGGCTCGCCATGTCGAGGACGAAGACCTGGTCCACGGGGCCGCGGCGGCTGACGAAGGCAACCCGCCTGCCGTCGGGAGACCATTCCGGCGAGTGATCGCGACGCGGGCCCGCGGTCACGTCCACCGGCTCGGGCTCGAGCAGGCGCCTGACAACGATCCGGCTGCGATTCTGGCGGGCCTCGCCATCCGCCCAGCTCAGCTGGTAGGCGACGCGCTCCCCGTCTCGGCTGAGCCGGACGTGGTCGATCCAGCGAAAACGGTAGAGATCCTCGGGAACAATCGGAGCGGGCATCCGGTAAGCCGATTTAAGCAGCAAAGCGCGTCGGTTTGTGCGCTCCGCGAGTGACCGCGACGTATCTTCAGTCCGTATCTCCACTCAAATGACGACGACAAGCTGGCGACCGGCAGCCTGGCGTGGGTTCGGCTGGGGCGCGCTGGCCGGCCTTGCCCTGGTGGCGCTGATGTACCTCGCCGGTACGTTTCTCGGCCTTCGGCCCCTTCCGCAGGCGCTCAGCGGACCGGTACTCGCGATCATGCCCGGGTTCGTGTTCGGCTTCCTGATCGACACGCTTCAGCACGCGGGCAAGGTGGTCGAGGAGTTCGGTCTGATCGTCGCCATGATCATCGGGCTGGGAGCTCTGGGTGCCGCGTGGGCGGTGGCGAGCGGGCGCTGGCGCCTCGCTCAGTCGGCGCTCGTGTTCGCGGGCATCGGATGGTTGGTGGTGACCGCGGCGCTCCTCCCGATCTCCGGTGACGGCTTCCTCGGGCTCGACGACGGCCCGACGACTCCGCTCGTCTGGGGGCTGCTCTTCGCCATCTACGGCGTGATCCTGCAGATGGGCGCTCCGAGCTCTTTGCCGGAGGAAGCCGATCTCGGGCGCCGGCGCACCCTCGGCGCGGTTCCGATCGCCATCGGCGCGGTGAGCCTGGGCGTGCTTGCCCTGCGGCTCGTGCCCGACTGGTACCGCGCGATCTTCAACCCCCCGGAGGCAGGTCTCAGAGGCGTCAGCCCGGAGGTCACCCCGGTCGCCAACTTCTACGTGGTCTCCAAGAACTTCCCCGGCCAGGATCCGGTCGTGGATACGAACGGGTGGAGCCTCAGCGTCGGTGGCGCGGTCGACAAGCCGCTGAAGCTGTCCCTGGCCGACCTGCGCGCGCTGCCGAGCTCCACGGAGTACGTGACGATGGAGTGCATCAGCAACAACGTGGGAGGCGGGCTCATGAGCACCGGCAG
>DASWBB010000032.1:0-66393 GCA_036390875.1 Candidatus Dormiibacterota bacterium | reverse complement strand
TGCGGGGGCGTCGATCGGGAGCGGCGTGATCATGAGTAGCGGATCCTCGGGTCGAGGAACGCGTAGAGGATGTCTGCCAGCAGGTTGCCGGCGACTACGAGCAGAGCCGCGAAGGTCGTGATCCCGAGCACGGTCGTGTAGTCGGTCTGCAGCGCGCGCTCGTACAGGAGCTTGCCGATGCCGGGCCAGCTGAACACGACTTCCACGACCAGCGCGCCGCTGACCAGCGCCGGCAGCTCCAGGCCGACCAGGGTCACGAGCGGGATCACCGCATTGCGCAGCGCATGCAGGTAAACGACCCTGCGCTCGCTCATGCCCTTGGCGCGAGCGGTGCGCACGTAGTCCTGCGACAGGACTTCGAGCATGCTCGAGCGTGTAAAGCGTGACCAGATCGAGAGGTACACGAACGAGAGCACCGTCGCAGGCATGATCAGGTGCACGAACCGGTCGAGGAGATCGCCGCCCCCAGTCCCCGGCGTCATCACCCCGCCCGAGGGCAAGAATGGAAGGCCCCAGGCCTCGAACTGGACCGAGAACACGAGGATGAGGAGCAGGCCCAGCCAGAAGGCCGGGATCGCGAACCCGCCCACCGACATGGCGGTGAGGGCGTGGTCGATCTTGCTGCCCCGGCGCAGCGCTCCGGTGATGCCGAGCGGGATCGAGATCAAGACGCCGATCAGGATGGCCGTGATCGTCAGCTCGAGGGTCGCCGGGAGCCGGTCGAAGATGTGGCTCGACACGAGGCTGCCGTCGATCATCGACCGGCCGAAGTCCCCGTGGACGATGCCGGCCAGCCAGGTGACGTACTGGATGTACAGCGGCCGGTCGAGGCCGAGGTAGCGCTTGATGGCCTCGACGTCTTCGGGCTTCAGGTTGGGATTGAGGTCGACGCCGGGGATGTAGCTCCCGGCGGTGACGTGCATCAGCATGAACGTGATCAACGTCACGCCGATCACCACCGGGATGGTGGCCAGCACCCGCCTCACCAGGTACTTGGCGAGCATTTATGTCGCCCTGGCCGGGCGGAGCGCCGCCCGGCCTGGGCCTGTTTCCTCCCTACTTTCCGTCCGAGACGAAAACGTCCTTCATCCACGTGCGGCCCTGGTAAGTGTTGTACGGGCCGACGTTGAAGTTCTGCACTCGCTTGTTGATGCCCCAGAGGTAGTTGGGAAAGAAGAGGATCGGCGCGGGCAGGTCATCCATGATGATGTTCTGGATCTGCGCGTAGATCGGCTTGCGCTTGTTGCGGTCGGTGGTTTGCAAGGCGCTGTCCATGAGCTGGTCGACCTGCGGGTTGCTGTAGGACATGCCGTTCAGACCCGCCGACCCTATTCCCTTGGTGGTCCAAAGCGTGGTCTGGTCGGGGTCGGTGTCGCCAAAGGCGATGCCGATGAGGATGATCTGGAAGGTCTTCGTGCTTCGGATCTGGGTGACCAGGGTCTGGAATGCAATCGCTCGCGGCGACGCGTCAACGCCGACGTCCTTCCACTGCTGCTGCATGACCTGGATCAGGTTCTCGCGCACCTTGTTGCCAGAGTTCGTATTGACCTCGAACGACATGCGGACGCCGCCCTTGGCGCGAATGCCGTCGGAACCCTTCACCCAGCCGGCGGCATCCAGCAGCTTCTCGGCCGCGGCCTTGTCGAACGAGTACTTCGGAGTCACGTTGGGGTTGTACGCCCAGGTCGTGGGCGCTTCGGGCGAGTCGGCCGGCACGGCCTGGCCGAAATACACCGCCTTGGCCATTGCGACGCGGTCGAGCGCGGTATGGAGCGCTTTACGCACGTTCTTGTCGCCGAAGATCTTGGACGAAGGCTTGCTCGGGTCCAGGTTGAACTGGTAGTAGACGAAACCGGGGTTGATGAACGCCTCGGTGTTGATGGTGGTGACCGTCTTGAGGTTGTCGAACTGACTGGCGTCGGGCTGGCCGACGTCGAGCTCGCCGGTCTTCAACTGCTGGGCCAGGACCACGGCGTCGGTGACGACCTTGAAGATGTACTGGTCGAGATGGGCGGCGCCGGCCCAGTAGTTGTCGTTGCGATCGAGGACGACCTGCTGGCCCTTGTCCCACCGGTTGAACTTGAACACGCCGCTCGAGACCGTGGGGCCCTTGGTGAAGAAGTCGTGGGTGTTGAGCGCCTTGGGCGTGACGCCGCCGAGGACGTGCTTGGGTAGGATCCCGTACCGGCAGTGCGTATCGACGAAGTTGGCCAGGACCTTGCTGAATGTGAACACCACCGTCTGTGGATCGGATGCTGCGACGTTCTGGAGAAAACCCTCGAGGTTGGCTCGATACCGCGAGACGTAATCCTTGGTATCGGGCGAGAACATCAGGTTGTACGTGAAGACGACGTCGTCGGCCGTGATCGGTTGGCCGTCCGACCACTTTAGGTTCGGCCGGAGCTTGAAGGTGAACGTCAGCTGGTCCGCCGAGACGGTCGGGAGGGCGGACGCCAGCACCGGGAGGTTGTCACCTTTGGCGCTGATGCCCAGCAGGCCGTCGAACAGCATGTTGATGATCTGTGTCGACGATGTGTCGCCCGAGTTCAGGGTGGCGAAGGTGGCCATGTCGCTGATGCTGCCCTCGATGAGCTTGCCGCCCTTGACCGGCGTCAGCGACGTGCTTGGAGCCTGGTTCCCGCACGCCTCCAGGAGGTCGATGATCCCGGCGCTGAAGGCAGCGTAGGCCGCCGTCATCCCCATCCGGCGGAGGAAGTCCCGGCGGGACCATTCCTTCAAGAACCGTTCGAACTGCTCGAACTGTTGCTCGCCATCACCCTTGTTCTGAGTCATGTGTCGAACCCCCTGCAAGGATCTGATCGCCTGACGATCCATCATATTGGCGCACCCTGAAATGGTCAAAAACGAGCTTTGACGGCCTCCACGGTCGCGGTCGGCGTCGCGAGGGTCGTCCTGCACCTACCGGAAAGTGGTTCGCTGAAGAGCAAGCGCCAGGTCGTCAGCAGCCTGCTGCGCCGCGTCCGAACGGAGTTTCAGGTGGCGGCCGCCGAGGTCGGCGAGCGCGACCGCTGGCAGCTGGCCGAGCTCGCCATCGCCTGCGTCAGCGCCGACAGCCGGCACACGGATGAGGTGCTCGCCGCCGCCTTGAGGTACATCGAGTCCCATGCGGATGGGGCGCGGATCACGGGCGTGTCGACCGAGCTGGTGAGACTGTGAAAGCGGTTGAGCCGCAAGTTGACGATTTTGAAGCCACACTCCCGTTCAAGCTGGATCCTTTCCAGCGCGAGGCGATCGACAAGCTGGACGGAGGCGTCGGCGGCGTCCTGGTCAGCGCTCCCACCTCCAGCGGCAAGACGGTCGTGGCCGAATACGCGATCTTTCGCGCCCTGCGCGAAGGCACGAAGGTCATCTACACCACGCCCCTCAAGGCCCTGAGCAACCAGAAGTACCACGACTTCGTGCGCGAGTACGGCGAGCAGATGGTGGGGCTCGTCACAGGCGAGAACACCATCAACGACGAGGCTCCGGTGGTCGTGATGACGACCGAGATCCTGCGCAACCTCATCTATGAGGACCCGAAGCGGCTCGATGCAGTCAACTTCGTCGTCCTCGACGAGGTCCACTACATCGACGATTTCCCTCGCGGCTCCGTGTGGGAGGAGATCGTGATCCAGGCGCCACGGTCGATCAAGCTCGTCGGCCTGTCCGCGACCATCGGCAACTACCGCGAGATCGCGGAGTGGATGGCGGAAAACCGCGGTGGCATGGAGACCGTCTTCCACGACGTCCGGCCGGTCGAGCTGAAGATGTGGCTCTCGGTCGACAACCGGTTTCTCACGCTCTTCAAAGAAGACGGCGGCATCGACCAGCGCACGTGGAGCAAGGCCGCCGAGGAGGAGGAGGCTTCGTACCGGGTGGGCCGCTTCACCCGGCTGCCTTCGAACGACCTCCTCAAGGTCATCGAAGAGCTGCGGCGCCTCGACATCCTGCCTTCGATCTATTTCATCTTTTCTCGGCGCGGCTGCCGCGAGGCGCTGCAGCGCTGCTCGTATCACGATCTCGACCTGACCACCGCGGAAGAGAAGGAAGCCATCGACCGCGTCGCCGCCGAGAGGCTGCTAGGCCTCAAAGATCGCGACGAGGAATCCCTTTTCCGGCGCATGGTCGATTCGCGATTGCTGCGCCGCGGGCTCGCCGAACACCATGCGGGCCTGCTGCCGTACCACAAGGAGATGGTCGAAGAGCTCTTCCAGCGCGGCCTGATCAAGGTGGTCTTCGCGACCGAGACGCTGTCGCTCGGGATCAACATGCCCGCCCGCGGCGTGGTCGTGTCTTCGTTCACCAAGTTCGATGGAGTCAGCTTTTCGAATCTGACCACGGGCGAGCTGACGCAGCTGATGGGTCGGGCCGGCCGGCGGGGCATCGACGTCATCGGTCACGGCGTGATCCTGAAGGAGTCGGACGTCGAGATCGGGACGATCTACGAGGTCGCGATGGGTCCGACGCTCGTCGTCGAATCGAAGTTCCTGCCCAGCTACAACATGGCGCTCAACCTGCTGCGGGTCTACACGCCAGATGAGGCCGAGGGCCTCATGGAGCGGTCGTTCGGGCAGTTCCAGAAGCGCCTCGCGGTCGACCGCACGCGCGAGCGACTGGCCAACGTGCGCGCCCGGCTCGAAGACATCCGCCGGATGTGGGACGACGACGACGTCTCGATCGAGGACGTGGCTCAGTACTACAAGCTCGAGGACCGTCGACGGACGATCCGGATCGAGCTCAAGCGGCTGCGGCGGGACGCCGGCTCGGAGCGCCGGAACCGCCGGGGCCGCCACACCAGGGCGCAGGGGCCGGCGAGCCGAGTGGTGCAGAAGCTGGAGGTGGAGGCGAAGGGCCTCCTCGAAAGGCAGAAAAAGTTGAAGGTCGTGCGCTCGCCTCGGTTCGGCGAATACCTCCAGCGCTATGGCGAGATCCGCGCGCTGCAAAGGGAGCTCGAGGCCGGCGAGCACGAGGCGACCGGCCAGATGGACGAGTACGCGCGCAAGCTTCGGCGCCTGTGCCGGATCCTCGCCGAGACGGGATTCCTCGCCGCCGACCGGCCGACCGACAAAGGCCTTTTCGCTGCCCGCGTCTACGGCGAGAACACCATCCTGGTCACAGAGGCGGTGTGGGCGGGCTGGCTCGAAGGGCTCACTTCCGAGGAGCTCTGCGCGGTCCTCGTCATGCTGGCCGCCGAGGACCGGGAGAGGGGTCGGCGCGGCGGCGCGCCGACCGGACCGCGCCGGTATCCGACACCTGCAATCGCGCAGACCGCGCGTCTCGTGCGGTCGCTCTACTTCCGCTTCGCCGACATGGAGAAGGATCTCGACGAGCCCAACCTTCGCCAGCCGTCGCATGACTACATCGACTTCGCGTATCGATGGTCTTCCGGCGAGCCCCTCGATCAGATCCCGCTGCCTTCGAACATCGACATCGGCGACGCGATCAAGGCGATGAAAAGCCTCTACTCGCTACTGCGCCAGCTCGAGTTCGCGCTGCGCCAGGCGAAGTCGCCGCTGCTCGACGTGGTGTCGCGCGCGGTCGCCCAGATGGAGCGCGACGTCATCAAGAGAACATAGACTGCATTTTCAGATGCCTTCCAAGAAGCGACGCATCCTCGTCACCGGCGTCGCTCGTTGGTGGGGAGCGCTGGTGGTCCAGCGCCTGGTCGATGACGGCGACGTGGCCGAGGTCATCGGCATCGACGCTCGCGAACCCCGATACGACCTCGGCCGAGCCGATTACCTGAAGCTGGACATCCGCCACTCGCTCATCGGCAAGCTCGTCCGCTCTGTGGGCATCGACACCGTCGTGCACACGCTCACGCGAGTCGACTCATTCGACCTCGACCCTCGGCGCGCGCACGAGATGAACGTGATCGGCACCTTGAACCTCCTGGCCGGCTGCGCCGGCGCCGACAGCCCGGTCAAACGATTCATCCTCAAGTCGTCCGGCCACGTTTATGGATCCCGCGCCGACCTGCCCGCCGGCCTTCGCGAGGATCACCGGCTGGATTCCAACTCGAAGCACCAGTTCGTGCGCGACATCGTCGAGGTGGAGTCGTATACGAGCGACTTCGCTTTCCGCAATCCGGGCATCGACATCCTCACGCTGCGCATCACCAACAGCCTCAATCCGGACGAGCCGCAGCCACTGGCGAGATACCTCGACCTCGAGCTGGTGCCGACGGTGGCAGGGTTCGATCCCACCTTGCAATTGATCCACCGTGACGACGTCGTCGAGGCGCTTTACCTGGCCACCAAGCGCGGGCCGGCGGGCGCGTACAACATCGCCTCGCCCGGCGCTGCGCCCCTGTCCAGGCTCCTTGACACCGCCGGCAAGCTGCACGCCCCGCTGCTCCCGCCTTTCGGGCTGGGGCTGGCCGCCTTTGGGCTCCGACGAAGCGGACTGGCCACGCTGTCCCCACAGCTGCTGGATCTTCTGCGCTGGGGCCGCACCCTTTCCACGGCGAAAGCTGCGCGCGAGCTGCGCTTCCGAGCGGCCCGGAGCACGCAGGCGGCGTTGGACGATTTCATCCAGGAGCGACGTGTGCTCCGATACGAGCCCGACCGACACGCCTACCAATACGAGAAGGAGCTCGAGGACTTCATCCACAGCCGCCAGCTGGCTTCGGACAACGGCGAGACGGAAAGCCCTGAACTACCCGCTAAGGGTCGCCCCCGCCTCCGTCGATGACGAGCACCTCTCCGTTCACATAGCTGGCGGCGTCCGAGACCAGGAAGACCACCCCGCCCGCGATCTCGTCCGGAGTCCCGATCCGGCCCATGGGATTCGACGTCAGGACGCGATCCATGATCGCCTCGTTGCTCCAAAGCCCCTCGGCGAAGCGGGTCTTGATGAGGCCCGGCGCGATGGCGTTGACGCGGACCTTGCCGCCCAGCTCGCGAGCGAGCTGGCGGGTGAGCATGATCACCCCGGCCTTGGTGATGTTGTAGATGCCCAACCCGTGCCCGGGCCTCAGCCCGCCGATGCTGGAAATGTTGACGATCGCGCCGCCGTGCTTCTCCATCGACGCCATGTAGACGAGCTTGGTCAGGATGAAGATGCCGCGGAGGTTGACCTCGAACGTCTTGTCCCAGGCCGGCAGGTCGGCGCCCAGCATCGGACCGTAGTAAGGATTGGTGGCGGCGTTGTTGACGAGGATGTCGATGCGCGAGAACCGCTTCATCACCTCTTCGACCAGGCGCTCGAGGTCCTCGGGCCTGCCGGCGTGAGCGGCGATCCCCACGGCGCTCTTCGGAAAGCGGGTGTTGATGCGCGCGGCTTCGTCGTCGAGGTCGACCTGCTTGCGGCTCGACAGCACCACCGTCGCGCCCTGCTCCGCCAGCGCTTCCGCGGTGGCGCTCCCGATGCCGCGGCTGGCCCCCGTAACCAGGGCGATCCGACCCTCCAGGCTGAAGCGGGAGGCGTTCGGCACGGCTGATACGATAGCCCACGCTTAATGGCCACGATCTCGGGGAAGGCGGCCGAGGACATCCTCGAGCGCATATTCCAGCCGGCGACCAAGCCGAGCGCGATGGACCAGGCCGAGGAAACCCTGCGGCACCCCAAGCGCCTGGTATATGTAGCCATGTCGAACAAGGTCTTTTACTGGCGGGCGCACATCCAGAAGTTCGTGCTCGACTCAGGGATGGTGCCCGTGAGCCCGTTCATGCTCTTCGACTACTACCTGATGCACACGGTCTCCAAGGACATCGTGCGCGAGGCGATGAACAACCTGCTCGCGCGCTGCGACGAGGTCTGGGTGTTCGGCCAGCTGTCCCTGGGCGTGAAGGTCCAGGTGGGCATCGCCAAGCGCATGAACAAGCCGGTGCGCTACTTCGACATCTCCGACCTGCCGGTCACGGTGATGCCGATCAGCGAGGAAACCGCGCAGGAAGAGCTCCGAGACTAAGCCAGGTTCGCGGCTCGGTTAAGTAAGTCGCGCGGCGCGAAGCGCCAGGTATCGCTGCTCTGGAAGGCTCGCGGTCATCCTCGCCGCCCGCAGGTACGACTCGCGCGCGGCCGCCGGCTCGCCCGCCATCTCGAGCAGGTGCCCGCGCACCGCGTCGAGTCGATGGTTGTGGGCCATTCGTTCGTCGCGATCCAGGGTTCCCAGCAGGGCGAGGCCGGCACGCGGCCCATGGACCATGGCGACCGCAACCGCGCGGTTGAGCGTGACCACGGGGCCTGGCGAGACACGTTCGAGCACTTCGTAAAGGGCAAGGATCTGCGGCCAATCCGTGTCCTGGGCGCTCGGGGCTTCGTCGTGCACGGCGGCGATGGCCGCCTGCAGCTGATATGGGCCGACCGGCCCTTTGCCGAGGGTGCGGGTGAGGAGAGCCACGCCCTCGGAGATCTGGGCCGCGTTCCAGAGTTCGCGGCGCTGCTCGTCGAGCGGGACGATCCATCCATCGGCATCGGTCCTCGCGGCGCGCCGCGCGTCCGTCAGCAGCATGAGGGCGAGGAGCCCGGCCACCTCACCTTCGTCGGGTGCCAGCAGAAGCAGCAGGCGAGTCAGCCGGATGGCCTCGGCGGTCAGGTCGGTTCGATGCACTGTAGGGCCCGAGCTCGTGGTGTAGCCCTCGTTGAAGATGAGATAGAGCACGTGCAGCACGACGAGCAGGCGCTCGGCGCGCTCCGGCTCAGGCGGGAGCTCGAACCGCATACCCGCGCTCCTGATGCTCTGCTTGGCGCGACTGATGCGCTGGGCCATCGTGGCCTCGGGGACCAGGAAAGCGTTGGCGATCTCGGCGGTCGTGAGACCGCCCACTGCTCTGAGGGTGAGTGCCAGCTGTGAAGGCACGGACAGCGAGGGGTGACAGCACAGGAACAGGAGGGTGAGCGTGTCATCGTGCGCCGCGACCTCGTGGACCGGCAGCTCGAGGGCGGTCGCGGATTCCTCCCGACGGCGCCGGGCGCTCTCACTGCGCCATGCGTCGACGAGCCGGCGGGACGCGACGGTCGTCAGCCACGATCGAGGGTTGTCGGGCGCACCTGTCTTCGGCCACTGGAGCGCGGCTGCGAGCAACGCCTCCTGCACGGCGTCCTCGCACGCGTCGAACTGCCCGTGCCGCCGCACCAGGGTGGCGAGGACCTGCGGCGCCAGCTCGCGCAGCAGGTCCTCGATCCGGGTGTCCGTCGTCAGAACTCCGGTGGTGCGTCCATCACCCGTCGCACCTCGATCGGGCTCTTGACATAGGCGACGATGCGCGAAGCGATCTCGATCGCGCGCGCCTCGTTTTCGACGTCGACGATCCAGAAGCCGACGAGCGATTCCTTCGACTCGGCGTACGGTCCATCGGTCGCGACCGGGATTCCGTTCTGAAAAATCACCGTTTTGGCCTGGCTTCCGTCGGCGAGGCCTGCTTCACTTACCAGCTCGCCGGACTTCCTCAAGTCGTCGTCGAGCCTGTGCATGAACTGGATCATCTCGAGCATCCACTCCTTGCCCATGGTCGCCAGCCCGACCTCGGCGGACCCGAACGTCATGATCATGTACTTCACTGATTCCAATCTCCCAGGATTCGGCGCCCTCCACAGGCGCTCTCATTACAAGGTCGGAGTCGGCGTGACGTTCTCGACATCAAGTCGGACGCGGTCTAGCGACGGCTTCTGGGCGCTGCCGTTACACGCCGATACCAACCCTCGGGATTGGCGAGCTCATCGACGCCCGGCATCGTGTCGGGACGCTGCCAGGCGAGGTTCAAAACCTTCATCCCGTGCGCGTCGTAAACGGCCTTGGCGAAGGCTTCGCCGCGGCTGTACTGCTGCAGCTTCAGGTCGAGGCCGGAGAGCTTCCAGATCAAAAGCTCGAGGATGCTCTTGCTTTTGCTCCGCGTCCTGTACGCCTCCTCGAGGCGGTCGAATTCGGGCAGCAGCTTCGCCCCCAGCTCGTTCATGACCAGGTTGCTGTAGCCCTCGACCAGCGACATCGTGCCCTGCATCTGTCGCATCACCCTCCACTGGGCGGGGAGGACGCCGGCGAAGGCGGCGATCCGGGCGGCCGGCGCTGCCGTCTTGCTCGTCGATTCAAGCAGCACACGGAGCGACTGCTCCATGTGGGCCCGCAGCCATGGATGAGCCGCGAACTGCCATGCATGCGTCATCTCGTGGAGGATCAGCCACCGCCTCAGATCCTCGCCCGGCAGCTCCGCCTTCTGGGCCCACTCCTCGACGTTGGTCTCGACCAGGTACAGACCGTCGTCAACAACCGGTTCCGCGCCCAGGAGCTGCGGGTCGTACTGGCCCAGGACCCTTCGTCCCAGGAACCCGAGCATGAAGCCGACGTAGCGATCGATCCCAGCGCGACCGACCTGGACGATCAGAGAGTTGGGGACGCGGCCCTGCTCGAGAACGGGGTCGATGACCCTGCGCAGGATGGCGAGGTTGAGGTCGAGCCAGCCCTCGCGATCGACGGCTGCGAAGCGTGGCAGGTCGACGCCGGCGGGCAGCCCACCCACGAAGTCGAGCAGGGGCTTCTCGAGCTTGGCCGCCATCGATCGGTAGCGCATCTCGGCGGTGGCCAGCGATGTGGTGCGAGTCGCCGGCTCCTCCAGGCGCGCTCGGGCCGCGTTCCGGACCTCCGTCCAGTCGACCAGCACCGTCGTGCCGCCCCGCGGCCGTACCGCTTCGGCGACCGCCGCCGTGGCCAGCCCCGCGAGCACGCCGTACACGGCCGCCCTACCGACCCGCCGCCTCACCTGGTCAGCGTACGGGAGGGAAGTGGCCGCCCGTGCCGCCCAGGCTATCTAACTAGTAGATATACGGCCAGCTCCGGTTGCGCTTGAAGACCACCTTGCACGGCTCGCACCGGAACACGATCTGGAGCTGCCGCCTACCGATGGCGGCGGCATCCCGACCGCAGACCGGACACGATGCCGTCTCGTCCTGGAAGGGCCGAGGCAGGGGATCCACTTTTATCTCTAACCGCCGTCTTTTCTTGGACATTTGCTCAAACCGTTTTCAAAAACGTTGCCGGCAACCAACCCGGAGCGCCGGGTTGCAACTCAAACGTCGAGAAGCGTCACATCCAGGTTCTTTAACCCCTCCGGTGCCTCAACTCCTGCGGTTTGGAGGCGCTTCAGCAGCGCCAGGATGTAGCGGACCCCGGCGAGGTTGACCCGGTGCTCGCGCGTCAGGGTCTGGATCGCCTGCAGCTTCATCACGTCGCGGCGCGAGTAGCGCCGTCGATTGGTGACGGTCCGCTTGGGATGAATCATGTCTAGGTGCTCGTACATCATCAGAGTGCGTGGGTGTGTCTCAAGGATCTCGGACGCCACACTCAGCGTGAATATGGGTTTGTCGAGGTCGATCCCAGCGTCGCGCGGGGACGGGGACGGACCGACAGAGTCTCGCTGTCGGATCTTCATGTTCTTCTTGACCGGGCGGATTATATCGTTTGAGCGATTGCTGACCTAACTTTGGGTTACAGGGATGAGTGCAACTTTCCGCGCAAGTCTGCGCTCCTGTTCTGGCAGGGGCAATGTGTTGTTGTTAAGGATTGCCTGCAAAATGTGGGAAAGCAAGTCCGGAACGGCGGCCGACGAGGCCTGAATATAGTTACCAGCCAGCATGTCCGGGCTCCTGGGGCTTTTGCTGGTCAGCGTCTCGGTCGGCCTGAGCAACTTCGCGGGCGCGATCGGCATCGGCCTGAGTGGTATCGACGCCCGCACCCGGCTTCGAGTGGGCGTGGCCTTCGGGCTGTTCGAGGCCCTGATGCCGATCATCGGCCTCCTCCTCGGCCAGGCCGTGGCCGGCCACCTGGGCCACATAGCCAAGTACGTGGGCAGCGGCATCCTGGTCGTGGTCGGCGCCTATACGATCGTGCAGGGCCGGCGGGTGACCGCGGAGCCGAGAGCGCCCGCCCCAATCCAGACGCACCGTCTGCTCGTGACGGCATTGGCGCTGAGCATCGACAACCTGGCGGTCGGGTTCGCCCTCGCCGTCTACCAGATCAACATCGTGCTGGCCGCCGCGACGATGGGCGTGATCAGCGTCGCCCTGTCACTGCTCGGACTCGAGCTGGGCAGCAGGCTCGGGAGCCGCGTCGAGGCCTGGAGCGAGGAGCTTGGTGGCGCTGTCCTGATCCTGGTCGGCCTGGCGATTGCGATCGGCCTACTCGGATGACCGCGGCCTACGATGGTGCGCAGCTTTGACAGAGACCCCGGCCCTCGAAAACGTGCTGGTGGCGTCCCTGGGACCGGTGGCCACCATCACGCTCAACCGCCCGGAACAGCGCAACCCGCTTTCGGTGGGCATGCTGCGCGACCTCATCGCAGCCCTGACCTGGTGCCAGGGCCACGACGCGATCCGGGTCGTGGTGCTGACCGGAGCAGGTGACCGGAGCTTTTCGGCCGGCGCCGATCTCAGCAGCTTCGACTCGAGCATTCCAGAGCCCGAGCGGCATCGGGGGCGGCACGCGTTCGTGGAGCTGTTCCTTTTGATGGCGGAGCTGGGGAAGCCGATCGTGGGCCGGATCAACGGCCACGCGCTCGCGGGTGGTTTCGGCCTGGCGGCGTCGTGCGATCTCCTGATCGCGGTGGACACCGCCACCTTCGCCACGCCCGAGATCAACGTCGGGGTGTGGCCGATGATGATCCAGGCCGTCCTGTCTCGAAATATTCCCCGCAAGGTCCTGCTGGAGATGGCGATGCTGGGCGAGCGCTGGACCGCGATGCAGATGCAGTCGATCGGCTTCGTGAATCGAGTCGTCCCCCGCGACCAGCTCGACACCGCGGTCGGCGAGATCACGGACAAGCTCGCGAAGAAGTCCGCGGCCGTGATGCGGCTGGGCCGGAACTCGTTCTACCGGTCGCAAGACATGGACTTCGCGCCTGCGCTCGACTACCTGTACGACGAGCTCTTGAAGGTCGCGATGACCGAGGACGCGAAGGAAGGCGTGCTCGCGTTTTTCGAGAAGCGCGAGCCGGATTTCAAGGGACGATGAGCAACAAGCGCTACGAGGAGCTCCGGGAGCGGGCGCTCAAGGGCGGCACGCGTTACCTGCCGAAGCTGCGCGAGCAGCACAAGCTCACCTCGCGCGAGCGGCTCGGCCTTCTCCTCGATAAGGGCTCGTTTGTCGAAGACGGTCTCTTCGCCAACGTCCTTGCCGAAGAGCTGCCCGCCGACGGCGTGGTCACGGGGCTCGGCACGATCGACGGACGCCAGGTGGCAGTGATGGCCAACGACCCGACCGTCAAGGCGGGGAGCTGGGGTGCGCGCACGGTCGAGAAGATCGTGCGGATCCAGGAGACCGCGCAGAGGATTCGCGTTCCGCTGTTCTATCTCGTCGATTCGGCCGGCGCGCGCATCACCGACCAGATCGACATGTTCCCCGGACGCCGGCACGCGGGCCGGATCTTCTTCAACGAGGTCCAGCTTTCCGGCCAGGTGCCACAGATCTGCCTGCTCCTGGGCCCCTCGGCGGCCGGCGGCGCGTACATTCCCGCGTTCTGCGACGTGGTGGTGATGGTCGAGGGCAATGCCTCCATGTACCTGGGCTCGCCGCGGATGGTGGAGGTGGTGGTTGGCGAGAAGGTCAGCCTCGAGGAGCTCGGCGGGGCACGCATGCACTGCACCGAAAGCGGGTGCGGTGACGCGCTGGTCGCCGACGACAAGGAAGCGATCGATTTCGCGCGCGCCTACTTCGCCTATATGCCTCAGCGTTCGGGCGAAAGACCCGCCTCATGCCAGCCCGCACCTCCGCGAGCGGGCTCGAAGGCCATCGCCGACCTGATTCCAGAGGAGGCGAACAAGGGCTATGACATGCGCAAGGTCATCGAGGCCCTGATCGACGAGGGCAGCTGGCTGGAGATCAAGAAGCTCTTCGCCAAGGAGCTGCTGACCGGATTTGCGCGCCTGGATGGGCAGGCGGTCGGAATCGTCGCCAACCAGCCGATGCAGAAAGGCGGGGTGCTCTTCAACGATTCGGCGGACAAGGCGGCGCGATTCATCTGGCTCTGCGACGCGTTCGAGATCCCCCTCTTGTTCCTGGCCGACGTCCCCGGCTTCATGATCGGCACCGATGTCGAGCGCCGGGGCATCATCCGACATGGCGCGAAGATGATCAGCGCTGTCTCGGAGGCGACCGTCCCGAAGATCTCCGTGATCGTGCGCAAGGCGTACGGCGCGGGACTCTATGCGATGGCCGGCCCCGCGTTCGACTCCGACTCCGTCATCGCGCTCCCGTCGGCGCAGATCGCGGTCATGGGCCCCGAGCCGGCGGTCAACGCTGTCTTTTTCAACAAGCTGGCGGAGCTGCCAGAAGAGCAGCGGGCCGCGCGCCGCAAGCAGCTCGAGGACGAGTACCGCGAGGACGTCGACCTCTACAAGCTGGCGGCCAACCTCATCGTCGACGACGTCGTCGAACCGGCCGACCTACGGGCGAATCTCATCGCGCGGTTTCGCGCTTACGCAACCAGGAAGTCAGCGCGCCCGGAACGCAAGCACGGGGTCCCGCCGATCTAGATCGCTACCCGTTGCGGTGGTATGGAACCGCGTAGTACACGACGATCACGTAGAAGGTGATGCTCGCGGTGATCACGGCCAGGTGGAACACCTCGTGGTATCCGAAGACGCGTGGCCACAGACGCGGCCTTCTGAACGCGTAGGCCGCGGCGCCAAGCGAGTACTGCAGACCGCCGAGCGCCATCAAGATCGCCGCCGCCCAGCCCAGGGCTGCGGTGAGCGGCACCAGCGCGATCACCGCGATCCAACCCATCGCCAGGTAAAGGCCCGCCAGCGCCGCGCGCGGAATGCGCAGGAACGGCGCGGCCCCAATCACGCCCGCCAGGGCGCAGACCCAGATCGTGATCAGCACTCCAAGGCGCCACCAGCCGTTGAGCACGTTGAAGACGAGCGGCGTGTAGGTGGCCGCGATGAAGACGAAGATCGTGGCGTGGTCCGCCCGCCGCAGCCAGTCTTTGACACGCGGCGGCCAGTTGAAGATGTGATACGTGGCGCTGACCGCGAAGAGCAGCACGAGGCCGGTCCCGTAAACCACCATCGATACGAGCTTCGCCGGATCGTGGCGCGTGATGACGACCAGGCTGACGAGCCCGGCGACCGCAACGACGGCGGCGACCGCGTGCGACCAACCCCTGAGCAGAGGCTTGGCCAGGGTCACCGTCGGAAGGTTCATGACATGCCGAATGGTACGAACGTCAGAGGAGGCGGGATGCGATCAATCCCACGGCCATCGCGACCACGCCCCAGGAAAATGCGCGCAGCGCGCGCTCGAGCGGCCGGAGCAGGACCGCCTCGTCAAGCGGCACCTGCGAGCCGTCGTTGAGCGTGACCACTCCGGCAACAGAGCGTGTTTTCCGGCGCAGCGTCCGAGCCGGGGTGCTCAGGACCCGCTGCCCGAACGACAGCGCAAAGGCGCCCGCCGCGGCCGCGACGGCGCCGATCGAGATGCTGCCCGCCTGAGCGAAGTAGGCGGTCAGGAGGGGAAACGCTCCCCAGGACAGCGCGAACCAGAAATCGCCGTGAAGGCGACCGCCAAGGAGCTCCAGGTTGTATGCGAAGACGAAGAGAACACCGAGCGCCATGAGCGGCAGCAGGCCCAGGCCCACGATCGGCAAGCCCGCGAATCCAAGGCCAACAGCGCCCGCCAACCCGATGGCGCCCGCAGCCTTCAACACCCAGCTCGGAATCGAGGTCCGCAGCGGACGCCCGTTGAGCTCGTCGAGCGCATGGGCCGAGATGCCGACGGCGAGGAAGAAGGCGACGAGCGTGGCCGCCAGCCGGAACGAGCTCACCCTGGGCGCAAGGGCGGCCCCGATGACGACATACGAGAGGTGCCAGGCGGTGTACGGCGGATGCAGGAGCGCCCACACGTCCCGACGCCACCCGCGCCCGGCCGCCGTGTAGTAGGCGGGCGCGAGCGTTTCAGGCACGTTTGGCGCCCCACATGACGATGCCTCCACCGAGGCTCATCACGCGGCAATTGACGTCGACCATACCCGCGGCTTCCCAGGCGCCGAGCAGCCGCCCAAGCGGCCAGCGACTGTAATGAGTCGAGATGTTGGGACCGAGGAAGCGGCCAACGTCCCACCAAGCCTTACCTCCGAGCAGCAGGCCGGCGACTGGGAGCGCCAAACGCGTGTACAACCACCACGCCGCGCGCCAGACCGGGTTGGGGGGCACGAAGAAATCGAGACCGGCCATGACGCCGCCGGGACGCAGAGTCCGCGCGAGCTCGCCGATCGTGGCGGCGGGATCGCCGACGTATCGCAGCACGTACGTGAAGCTGATCGCGTCGAACGCACAGTCTGCAAACGGCAGCTCCTCGGCCCGCCCCGCCTCGAGCTCTATGCGCCCATGGAGCCCGGCCGCGTCCACGCGCCGGCGCCCGATCTCCAGCATGTCCTCGCTGACGTCGACGCCGGTGATCTGCGCGTTGCTGCGGCGAGCGACCGCGATCGCGACGCCGGCGGTGCCGGTGGCGACGTCGAGGACCCGCTTCGGATTGTTGGCAATCACGTGTTTCACGAGCTCCGCCCGCCAGCGCCCGTTCTGGCCGAAGGACAGGACCTCGGCCAAAAGGTCGTAGCGCCCGGGCAGCCGGCGGAACAGCCTGACGGCGAACTCGTTCTCTGCCCGGCTCACCGTCATTTCAATAGCCCACACTACGGGTACTGTGACCGGATACGGGCCGGGCCTGTGACCACCCAATGAAAAAGGATGCCGCCCTGGACGCGGAGCGGTTCGCCAGTTGGCAGCGCGATAGGCTCGAGGCCAAGGCCGGCGATTCGGAGTTGCTCACGATCGGGCCTTTCCAGGTCGCCCTTTCCAGGGAGAAGGAATTGCCGGCCACGAGCCTGGTCACGCTCGTCGAAGGCAGCGCCAACGAAGCTGAGACCGAAAAAGCCATCCCGAAGCTGAAGGCTGCGCTCAAGAAGCACAAATCGACGCTCGAGATCGCGTACAACGACGCCGTCTTTCCCAAAGTCGGCGCGTGGCTCGAAGCCGGCGGATTGAAGCTGGTGAGAAAGAACGCGCTGATGGCGGTGCGCCCCGAGGCTTTCAAACCGTCGATCACGCCGGAGGTCCACCTCACGCAGCTCGGACCCAGGGCCATCGCCGCAGAGCTGGAGGTCTTCCAGCAGATCCGCGAGACGAATGGCGGCGATGCCGACCGGCCCGTGCCGCCGATCGCGGTTTTGCGGGCGGCGCTGGAGGTTCCAAGCAGCGTCTTCTTGCTGGCCTGGCTCGACTGGGAGGCGGCCGGCACCGGGGTCTCGCACTCGCTGAAGGGGGCGGCCGAGCTGGTCGGCATAGTGACCCAGAAGGCGCTGCGGCGCCGAGGGGTCGCCGCGACGGTCACCTCGGAGCTGGTCAGGCGGCATTTCGACCGCGGCGGCGACTTCGTGTTCCTGGACGCTGCTACCGAGGAGGCCGCGAAGGTTTACGAGGGGCTCGGATTCACGCCTTTCGGGACGATACTCGTTTATCGCTGAGGTTCCCCTCCGGCCGGCGCCCTGCGGGCGGCGGCCACCTCCCCACAAGTGGGGAGGCCAGAGTCTTAACGGGGCCCGCGCGACTCAGCTTCTCGCGAGCGCCGCCAGCGCTCCTCGGCCTCGGTCTTGTCCCCGCGCAGCTCGGCCACGCGGGCCAGCGCGCGCCAGACCCAGCCGGGCAGCTGGCGATCGCCGAGCTCCTCCGCGATCCGGATCGCAAACCGCAGGTCCTCCTCCGCCTCGTCAAGCCGCCCCAGCTCGCGTTTCGCGATCCCACGCGCCGCCCTGGCGTCGGCGAGCTCCCAACGGGCGCCGAGGTCCGCAAAGATCGCGATGCCGCGATCGAACCAGGGCAGCGCCTCATCGCGGCGACCGAGCTCGTCCAGCACGCGCGCCTTCTGCACGGCCGTGTTGGCGACGCTGAACTGGTCGCCCGTTTCCTCCGCGAGTGCAGCCGCCTCGTCGATCAGCGCGAGCGCTCCATCGACGTCCTTCATCTCGCTGCGGTTGATCGAAAGGGCCGTGAGGGCTCGCACTCGAGCCCAGTGGTCCTGGGGGTCGACCATGGCGAGCGCTCGCCGCCAGATCGTTTCCGCCTCGTCGAATTTCTCGCGGGTCCACGGCACCCAACCCGCGAACAGCAGCGTGCGCACGATCGCCCACGTCTCCCCCAGCTGCTCTGCCGCGGCCAGCGAGCGATTCAGCAGCATCTCCGCCTTGTCGACGTCCGCCTCGTAATTGATGGCGATGTCGCCGAGGAAGCGCAACGCGAGCGCGAGCGCGAACAGGTCGTCGTGGGCCTCGGCCAGCGTCACCGCCCGAGTCAAGGCTTCGGTCGCCGATCGATATTCGCCCAGCCAGTACCGGGCTTCGCCCATACCCGCGAGCACTCGGGCCTCGCGCACTCCCCAGCTCTTCTCGGGTCCGGCCATCAGAAGCGCGCGATCGTAACGATCGATCGCCGAACGAATCTCCATGCGCCTCCGGGCTCGATCACCCGCCACCAGCAGCGCGTCGGCGGCCCGATCCGGCGCGGCTCGGTCGTTGGGGTCCAGGTCGAGCGACGCGATCGCCGCCCGCTCCAGGTGGTCCGCCGCCAGCGATACGTGGCCCGAGCCGATGAGGTAGTTGGCGATCTGATGGTGGAGGCGCTGGCGCTCCCGCTTCGGCAGGCTCGCATATGCGACCTCTTTCAACGTGGCGTGGCGGAGCCGCCAGTTCGGCTCTGCCGACGCGGTGTCTCGGCGCACGATCACCTCCGCATCCTCGAGCGCCTGGAGCTCGGCGACGGTGGCGATCGGATCGACGAGGTGCGCCTCCTCGAGATCAAAGCCGTACATGAAGACCGAGACCCGCCGGGCCAGCTCGCGGAGCCGCCCGGGCAGGGCGTCGAGGCGGGCGCCGACCACCGCCTGAACCGTTGGAGGAAGAGGCGCATGACTCGGCGCCTTCCCTCCCTCGGCTTCGGGGATGAGCATGCCGGTCGTCTCGATGATGAAGAAGGGGTTGCCGCCGGCGCGCTGGGCGATCTCGACGGCCTGCGCATCGGCTATGTGCCCGCCGCCGGCATGGCGGACGAGGTGGATCGACTCCTCGGCCGAGAGCGGATCCAGCCGGAGGAGCACAGCATTCCCACTGGTCGAACCCCAGTCGGCTCGAAGCGCGAGGAGCTCGGGTCGGGCGAGGGCGATGATCAAGGCGCGCCGGGGTCCGCGCCGGCCGGGCGTCGCCAGGCGCTCGATCAGGTCGAGCATCGGCGGTTTCAGGTCGTGCGCATCCTCGAACACGATCGCGGCGGGATGATCGCGGGCCAGTCCGTCCACCAGCGCGATGAATCCCGTTTGCACGTCGTTCACGAAAGCGGTCTCGTCGGGTTTTTCGGACACGCCGAACAAGAGCCCGAGCCGCTGCGCCGTTCGTTCCGCCTCCGATGGGTCGCAGCATCGATCCACGAGCTCGCGCAGCAGTCGCCGAATCTTCTCGGGCGGATCGCCGGCGTCGATACCCGCCAGGTCTCCGACGATGGCGGCCACCGGCGAGAAGGTGGCGGTGTCCGTGTACGAACGCGCTTGCCCGCGAAGGACGACCACGGCGGCGCCGACGCCGGCCGTCAGCTCGTCGGCCAAACGCGATTTGCCGATGCCGGCCTCGCCCACGATGGTGACCAGCACCGGGCGCCCGGTGGAGGTCGCCAGGCCCAGGCTCTGGTCGAGGACCGCCTGCTCGCCGGCGCGACCGACGAATGGGATCGTGCGCCGGGCGGACCGCGTCGTGAGGCCTACGACTGGAAACGCTTCGAGCGCCGTATCGAAGCCCTTGGCCTTGATCCGGCGGCGGCGCCCGTAAGCGACCTTCGCGGTCGTCAAGGCATGCGTCGTGGCGCCGGCAACCACCTCGCCAGGCTGGGCAGCCGATTGCAGCCGGGCGGCGACGTTGACGACCGGCCCGGTCACAAGGAGCTGTCCGCTCGGGTTGCGTCCCATGGCCGCCTCGCCGGATTCGATCCCGATCCGGACCTCGAGCGGTTCATCGAGGCCGGCCGCCACGCCCAACCGGCGGGTGCGTCCCCGGATGGCGAGGCCGGCGCGGACCGCGCGCAGGGCATCGTCCTCGTGCACGACCGGCAGCCCGAAAACCGCCATCACGGCATCGCCGATGAACTTCTCGGGCCGGCCGCGGAGGTCGATCAGCTCCTCGGCCGCTGCCGCGAAGAACTGTCCCAGCAGCTCGCGCGATCGCTCTGGATCGAGGCGGTGGCCGATTCCGGTCGAGTCGACGATGTCGGCGAACAGCACCGTGACCACCTTCCGCTCCTCGGTGCCGACCAGCGATCCGACCGCGGCGCCGCAGTTCGGGCAGAAGCGCGCTCCGTCCGGGAGCGGACGGCCGCAGATCGAACACGTTGTGACCACCTATGCAGAATATGCTGCAACCAGTGAGCGATCCCAAAATCGACGCGCTCAGCAAGGTCCCGCTTTTCGCACCGCTCGCCAAACCCGAGCTCGAGTTCGTCGCGACCAGGGCCGACGAGGCCGACGTACCGGCCGGGAGGATCCTGACGAGGCAGGGAGCCCCTGGCGATACCTTCTATGCCCTGCTCGACGGCGAGGCGAAGGTGGAGATCGACGGCCACCTTCGGCGCACCTTGAAAACGGGGGACTTTTTCGGCGAGATCAGCATGCTCGATCGGGGATTGGCGACCGCGACCATCACCACGACCAAGCCTTCACGCCTGGTCGTGATGAGCCACGCTCAGTTCCGAGACGCCATCAAGGCCAACGATGCGTTGTTGATCAAAGTCCTGGCTGCGATGGGTGAGCGACTGCGGGCTGACCTCGCTGCCAGCCACGGCCACGACTAGATCTAGACTTCCCCGCCGTGCGGGGAAGTCCCGCCGCGCCGAAGGCGCCGCGGGGATGGGGCGATACCCTAAATCTTGCCTTCCGTAAGCTTGGCGACCGTTTCGGAGATGCGGCGCTTCCGAGTCTCGGCGTTCTTGACATCGATCGGTATGACCAAACGCAGCTTCCTGCTGTAGGACAGGCCCTCGAAGAATTTCGTCGCCTTGGCGTTGCGCGCTAGCGCCGCCGCGAAGTCGGGCGGGATGGGGACCTGTCGCGCCTCGGTGTCGAGCTCGAGGTCGATGTCGACAGTGTCACCGGCGGCGACGCCGGCGCTCTTGCGGACCTCATTGCTGACTCCGAGCATGAACTTGCCGCCCATGACGGCGACGGTGCTGCGGTAGGTGAAGCCGTTGATGGTGGCGCGGACTGGTGGCCGCTTGCTCGATCCGAGGGCGGCCACCACCTTCGCCGGAACTTCGATCCCCGCGGCGGTCTTTCCGGCCGGCAGAATCTTGGTCCGAAATCTCATCGTTTATGCCCTGGCCGTCTTGGCCTTGGGCCCGATCGCGGTCTTCCCGTCGGGCTGAGCGGCCAACTGCACAACGCGCAAATGGTTGCCGAATGGGTCGCGAAGGCCGAAGTCGATGCCATAGGGGTGCTCGGTCGGCTCTTCGGAGATTTCGACGCCACGGGCCTTCAAGGTCTCGTAGGTCTTCCGGCAGTCGTCCGTGGTGAGGCCGAGCGTGAAGCCACTTGCGCCCTTGCTGACCAGCTCGCGAATCTGCGCGGCGCTCCCCTCGTCCATTCCGGGCGGGCCTGGCTTCTCGAGCAGCACCGAACGTCCGGGTTGACCCGGGACCCTCACGGTCAGCCAGCGCATGAAGCCGAGGTCGAGGTCCTGGTCTACCTCCATGCCCAGCTTGTTGACATAGAAGTCGAGCGCCTTGTCCTGGTCGAGAACGAAGATGTGCGAGATGTTGATCGAGCTGTACATTGGGGTATCTCCTTGGTGACGAATGAACTGAACGAAACCGATGCTAGGTTCCGTTCGATCGCTTGGCTTCTCCAAAACTGCTCGGTCTTGTCCAGGCCATCACGAAGCATGTCGGAGCTTGAATGGCATCCTCGCGAGCTCGGTATTCGGTCGGCGACACGCCGACGATATCGCGAAAGGTCCGGCTGAAAGTGCCCAGGCTCGTGAAGCCGGCGTCGAGGCAAACATCGGTGACGCTTCGGTCGGACTCGCGCAGCATGAACATCGCGCGCTCGACGCGCCGGCGCTGCAGGTAGCGATGCGGCGTCTCGCCGAAGGTCGCCTTGAAGGTCCTGATGAAGTGGGCCTCGGACACGCTCGCGACCTGTGAGAGGTTGGGGATGTCGAGCGGGAGGGAGTACGCGCGGTCGATCGCGTCGCGCGCGCGAAGCATCCTGCGGTTGATCTCCTCGACGGCCTGAGTCATGCGATGTTCACAGTAGCCGCTTGGGGGCTACTCGCCGGTAAGCCCGCTCGACGATGATCGCGACCTCGCCCCAGTCGACCTCGACATCGAGATAGACTCCGAGCCATCCGCGATGGCCGACGTAGGGCGGCCGAAAGAAGCGTTCCGGATTAGCCTTGATGAGCATCTCCTGCGCGCCCTCGGGCGCCGCGCACCAGGCGCTGAGCCGGTCGTCGTGGTGGTGGTCGGCGGTGGTGACGAACTGCTTGCCGCCGACGAACCACGACGGCTCGCCGTGGCTGAGCTTCTCGGTGACCTCGGGATGGCTCAAGCAGATCCGTCGCAGCCGCTCGATTCTCGCCGGGTCGCTTGGTCTGATCACTGGAACATGAGCGTAAGACTGCTCGCGACCGCGAGAGTTGTGAATCAGCCTGGCGAGATCGTGACGATCACGTTGCCCTTCTTGTGGCCAAGGTCGACGTAGCGGTGCGCCTCGACAATCTCATCCAGCGTGTAGCGGCGGTCGATGACCGGCCGGAAGGCGCCGCTCTCGGCGAGCTCCTTCAGCACCAACAGGTCTGACTTCTTGGTCCTCGGGAATGCGTCGTCGACGGACATCGACACTCCGCCCGATGCGAGTGCCGCACCGGCGTTGAGCATCGCCTTCGCGCTCTTCCGCTTACCGACGGCGTCGAAGATGAGGTCGTAACGCGTGCCGCTCTCTGTGAAGTCGTCCTGCGTGTAGTCGATCACCGAGGTCGCCCCCAGCGACCGCACAAGCTCGACGTTCGTGGTGCTGCAGACGCCGGTCACCTCGGCGCCAAGGTGCCTGGCCAGCTGCACCGCGGCTGTGCCGATCGCCCCCGAGGCTCCATAGACCAGCACTCGCTGGCCCTCCCGAACCTTCAGCCGGCGCATGAAGAACGAGGCGATCAGCCCGCCGTAGGGCAGGGCGGCGGATTCCTCAAAGGTGAGGTTGGCAGGTCGTATTGCGAGCGCCGCACTCGCCGGCCAGCACACCTTCTCGGCATACGTGCCGGCGCGGAAACCGTCCATTCCGAAGACCTGGTCGCCTGGCTTGAAAGAGGTCACCTCGCGGCCGACCGACTCGATCTCGCCGGCCGCGATCATGCCCATGATCCCTTGCCGCGGCGCTCGGATGCCAAATGCCACTCGGAACGCGAGCCGGTAGATGCTGCGCACCTTGAGGCCTCGCACGAGGCAGTCGCTCGCTGTGACTGCGGTCGCCACAAGGCGGATGCACACTTCCTTGTTCCGGGGACGCGGGTCGGGCACAGTCCTGATCTGCAGCACCTCGGGCGGCCCGTACGCGGTGCAAATAGCGGCTTTCATCTCGCGAGTGTTATACGTCCGGGGTTACGCAGCGAGGAGTTATGCAGACATGTACAGAAGTGCGCCTGGCAGGAATCGAACCTGCTGCCTTTCGGTCCGGAGCCGAACGCTCTGTCCGGTGAGCTACAGGCGCGCGAGCGCTTTAGTTTAGAGTGCGGCCTTCGTGGGTCGACTTCCAGCCTTCATCCTCCTGATCGCATTCGTGGCCGCGTGCCAGAGCACCGCGCGCCCCGTCGCGAGTCCGACTCCGACTCCGAGCCCATCGCCCCACACCGCCGTGGCCGACGCCGTGCTGCAGGCGGGTGATATCCCGACGGGCCTCAATCTCTGCGGCGGCTCCGGCCCGTTTGACGCCTATGTCGCGAACCTGCAGGCGTCCCAGCCCGCGCTGGCTAGCAGCCTCAACGACGGTTGGCAGTCACTTAAAACGCTGGGCGCCGTCAGCGCCGCCATCTCGCTCTACACGTCTGACGATTCCGCCTGCACTGCCGAGCTCGCGGCCGTCGCCAAGCCGAAAAGCGCTGCGGGCTTCGTGGCGATGTTCCGCGACGAAGGTCAGGCCGATCGCGCCTGGCAGTCGGGAGTGCTCGGGTTCGTTCCACCCGCGCCGGGTGAACTTCCGCCCGGATTGAACCGCGGAACCGGCACCGGGCTCGGCCTCAGCTCGTGGACATACACCCGGACGCCGGTGCAGCTGGCGTGCTGGCACAAGTCCGTGTTCGTGGCCCTGGTCGTCTTGACCAATCTCGACGACACCGCGTTCAAGTCTGCGACGGCCGCCGTTGATGCTCGCCTAAACTGAACCGCTCACGCGCCTGTAGCTCACCGGATAGAGCGCTTGCCTGCGGAGCAAGAGGCAGCAAGTTCGATTCTTGCCAGGCGCACCACGCACGCCCGCGTGAGGTTCAGGCCGGCGCGGACACGAACTTCAACACGCCCGACTCGAGCGCTTCCGCGATCTTCTGCTGACCAGCCGGATCGCTCGCGATCAGAGCCTCCGCGGGGTTGGTCACGAATAGCGGCTCGACCAAGGCCCCCGGCATCTGGCTCGGATTGTCGACCCATCCCTGCGACAAAGGTCCCAGCTCGATCAGGTGGTTGTAGCTCTGGCCTGATCCAGTGAGGGTGGGGGCGGCAAGCTGGTCGTCGGTCCACACCCCGCGGTCGGCTGCGCCCAGCCGCGCGACCAGGGCCGCCTGCAGGTCTGTGGCCAGAGAGTGATTGGCGGTCGCGAAGGACCGGGCCGCGTCATAGAAGGTTTCGGTGCCGCCCACCGACGGGTCGCTGAAGCCGTCGAAGTGGATCGACACCAGGACGTCGGCCCTGGAGGCATTGGCGCACGCGGCGCGCGCGGCCAGGTCGCGGTGCTCGGCGCTCGACGTGATGGCTCCGTAGCTGGAGTCGGCGGCCGACAGCTTGAGAACGCTCGTGTCCTGAGTCCGCGACATCACGACACCGAGCCCATCTGCGCGCAGGAGACCGGCAAGATGCACGGCGACCGCCAGCGTCGCGTCCTTCTCGAGCACGGTGCGGCCGGACGGGGTCGTGCCGACGACGCCAGGATCAAGGCCGCCATGCCCCGCGTCGATGTAGACCGTCCGATCGAGATGTCCGTGGGTGGGGGCAAGGCTCACGCAGGCGCTGTCTTCGAGGCCCGGCACTGAGGGCTGCACGATCGCACCGGCCGCCTTCGCCGGCGCGGCGGCGGTGTGCCCGCGGATCGCGGCCGACTGGCCGGTCGAGCCCATCGCACGAGAGATGATGAGGGCGAGCGTCGCCACAAGCGCCAGTGAGAGCGCTGTGCGGAGCAGGGCCGAAGGGGCCCGCCGGCGCCGAGTGCGGAGTGGGACGTTGCGCGAGTTTGCGATCGGCCCGCGTAGTCTAGCGGGCGCCGCGGCCCGCGCAGAGCGATTAGTGAATTCGGCCGTTCACCGCGACCGCTACCTTCTTGTCGGTGGCGGCGTCGATGTTGAAGACCCCGAGGATGCTCATGAACTGCTTGTTCTGCCACAGCGCAACGTAGAACGTCTGTGGGGCGATCTCGAGCGTGAGCACGATCGAGTTCTTGCCCAAGCCGGTCGCGGTGCCTTCTGTCACGGGAACCTGGGATTGCTTCAGCTGCGACACGCTGAAGCCAAAGACCGAAGAGCTCGTGTAGCCGGTTGCAGCGCTCGCCTCATCCTTGAACTGATAAACGAAATTGACGGCGAGCTTGTAGGTCGCGGAGGCGATCTGCGATCCGTTCGACTCCAGGCCCGTGCAGTGCGCGGTGGAGTCGGTGTAGAACTCGACGTCCGCGGCGGTGGCGCCGCCCTTCTGTGCCGAATCCCACTGAGTCTTGGTCGTCGCATACGTCGTCGGATCGGAGGTCTGGATCCTCTTCAGATAGCTGTTGATGTCTCCCGAGAGGTCGCACCTGTGCATGCCGCTCGGCAGGTCGCCGACCTTAAGGGCGACGCTCGAGGCGCTGGCGGCTGGAGTGCCCGAGCCACCGACAGGGCCGCACGCACCGACCACGAGCAGCAAGGCGATCGCGGTGAGGGATGCGCGCACGCCGCCTACTGTAAGGGACGGGATTCGGGGTCCAGTCTTCTTAAGCCATCGAGATGACCGCACCCGGGATGGGAGTGTGGCAACATGCAGGCGGCCTCGATATGCTCCACGACCTGCAGGCCGCCGTCTCCGAATACATCGGCTGGCTTCAGCTGGAAGCGAACCGCAGCCCAAACACGGTTCGCGCGTATCAATCCGAGCTGGCGAGGCTGATCTCGTTCCTGGCCGCCAGCGGACATTCCCTCGCGCTCAAGGACCTGCGCCACGAAGACCTGCGCGCGTATCAGCGCCACCTCGCGGGGCGTCTCAAGGGTCCGGCCTCGCGGGCGCGCGCGCTGGTGGCAATCCGTTCGTGGCTGCGCTGGCTGGCCCGAGAGGGGATCATGGAGCGCGACCTCTCCAACGGCATCACGCTGCCCAAGCTCGAGCAGCGCCTCCCCAAGCCGATCGACCCGGACGAACTGGCCCGCCTCCTCGCCGACCTCCCGAGGTCGAGCCTCTCCGAGAAACGCGACCGCGCCCTCGTCCAGTTCCTGATCAGCACGGGCTGCCGGATCTCCGAGGCGCTCGCCCTCGATCGCACGGACTTCCCGCGCACAGGCAACCGACTGATCGTGACCGGCAAGGGCTCCAAGCAGCGCGCCGTTTATCTGACCGCCGACGCGCGTGAGGCTTTGGAGGAGTACCTGGTCGCACGCGAGGACGCGTGCATGGCGCTGTTCGTCAACTTCGACCGCTCCGTGCAGGACGACCGCGGGCGGCGGCTCACCGGCGCAGGCGCGAGATTCATCGTGCGCCGGCTGCGCAAAGAGCTCGGCGCATGGTCCTTCAAGTCACCCCACGTCGCGCGACATACCACCGCGACCACGCTGCTCGAGGTGACCGGCGGCGACGTGCGCCTGGTGCAGGAAGTCCTCGGCCATGCCAATCTCAACACGCTGCAGGGCTATACGAAGATCGTCGACAGCCGCAAGCAGGACGCCTACCGCCGCTACCAGGAGTTCCTGGACGGCAAGAAACCGCCCGAGACTAAGCCCGCGTAGCGGCCAGCTGTTTGCGCAGGTCGACCTCGATCTCTCCCACGCTGCGATCAAGTGACGCCGACAGCCGGCCGGCGATGATCTTCTTCAACGATGGCGGCAGAAGCTTTTCGAGCTCTGCCACCGCTTCGTCGGGCCCTGCGAGGTAAAGGCGCCTGTACGAGATTGCGCTCACTTCGCGATCGATGAGGCGCACCACCGCGGCCAGGTTCGCCTTGACCTGGTTCTCCTCCCTGCGCTGGAGCTGCGTGTTCTTGTTGCCACCGGACCTGATGTGCTTGACGTTGGCACCTTCGATGTGATGCTGAGGTATGACCTCATCGAGGATCGATGCGAAGGTCTGCGCCTGCTCCTTGTGCACCACGGCGATCAATGACGGCGGATTCTTCCTGAGCATGAGCTCGAGCGGCGCAAGCAGCGGCGGATCCACCTCGAGCCGCTCTTCGGTTTCCTCGGGCAGACGGATCAGCCTGAGCAAGCCTTTGGGTTCGTCTGCGAACGCCGCCATGAACGGACACTCAAGCGGCCGTACGACCGCAAGCTGCGCCTTGATTCGAGGGAGCTCGCGATCGACCACCTCGCGATCCTCATCGCTCAGCTTGTGCCAGTGCCTGTCGACGATGCGCTTGAACTCATTGTCGTAGAGCCTGCCGTCGTAGGTCTGAGGGCGAATCGGGAAATAGACGCTCAACGTCCGGTCGGACGCCGCCCGCAGGCTCGGAAAAAAGGCCAGGAGGTATGGGATCTCAGTCGGATGCGTGCGAGTCACACCCCGACCTTCGCACATATCCGGCCCGGCAAGCGGACTTAAGGCCAGAGAAGGTGGCCCAGCACCATCCCGATCAGGATCGCAAGCACGTAGGTGCCCCGAGGGAAGCGCCGGACAAAGGCGCGCACTCCATTGCTCATCGGGTCACGGCCGCTTCTCAGGGCGATGGCCTCTTCGAGCATGAGCAGAAACGCGATCCCGACTCCGGCCGTGGCGATCAGCGCCAGGATCGCCTCTGGACTGAGGTTCACGCCTGTCCGCCGCCCGGCGACGTCCGGCCGCGCGCCGGACCCCACAGGAAATGTCCAAGCAGGATGCCGACGACGACCGCGATGGCGAACGCCCACGCGGGGTGGTCGTGCACCGCGGGCCTGACATAGTCGGTGATCGGGGTGTGGTTGGTGATGATCGCCCAGCTCTCGTAGACGAGGAGCAGGAAGAGCACCCCGAACAGGGCGGTGACCAGCCACGAGAACAGGTTGCTCAGCGCTGTCATCACAAGGTCAACGGACCGGAATCGTACTGGTTACGTAGCCTTGTGGCGCATTGGTTGCCACCGACGAGCGCGTCCAGCTGACCCGGGCCGCGCTCGTGGCGATCGCAGCCATCTTTTTTCTCATGGGCATCGTGGGCTCGGCGTACGGCCCACTCCTCGAGCAGCTCGCCAGGCGCTTTGACGTCAGCCTGGCCGTCGCCGGCGGAGTCCTCACCACCCATTTCTCGGGGGCTTTGGTCGGGGTGCTCGCTTCAATGCGCGCGCTGCAGCGGGTCTCGAGCCGCACGTTCATGCTCGGCGCGATCAGTTGTCTGGGCGTCGGATGCGCGAGCGTCGCGCTGGCGCCCACGTGGCCCGCGTTCCTGGCCTCGGTGTTCGTGCTTGGAATCGGTTGGGGCGCGCTCGACATCGGCTGCAACTTGCTCGTCGCGCACAGCGAGGGCGTGCGGCGCACTGCGGTGTTGAATGCATTGAACGGAACTTTCGCCGTCGGCGCCGTGGCCGGTCCGATCCTCGTCTCCACCGTCGGCCGCACGCACCTGACGCTGCTCTATGGCGGCGCGGCCGCGGTTGCCTTCGCGCTCTGGCCCCTGGTCAGCGGTGTCTCGGGGCGGCTGCCATTCACGCCTTCGGAGACCGCGCACTCGTCTCTTTTTCTCCTCGGGATCTTCATGGTCGGCTTCGCGCTTTACGTCGGCATGGAGGCCGGAATCGGCGGCTGGATGCCTTCCCATCTCGAGTCAACTGGCGTGCACTCGGTGGTCGCGGCGACGTTGACCTCGGGCTTCTGGCTGGCTCTCGCCGTGGGCAGGATGCTGGTCGCCCTGGTGCCTGCGCGCGTGCCCGAGAGTGCGATCGTCATCAGCGGATCCGCGGTGGCCGCCATCGCGCTGTTGAGCGCCTTGATCCCAGGCGCGGCGCCAATCGCCTTCATCGTCGCCGGCCTGGCGATCGCGCCCATCTTCCCGACAGGCATCGTGTGGCTGGCGAAGCTCAGGCCAGGCGACTCCCGCGCTACGTCGTGGCTGTTTCCAGCCTCCATGGTGGGCGGGGCGATCATCCCGGGCGGGATCGGCGCGGTGATCGCGCGATTCGGGATCGGCTTCGCGCCTGCCGTGCTATCGCTGGTTGCGGTTGGCTGCATCGCCTCGTTTTCCCTGGCGGCACGCCGGGGGGCCCAGGGTATTGTTGGCGGACGGTGACGTCGCTCAGGCGCGGCCGGGCGCGGCCGAGGCGCTGGTTTGGGGTCGCGATGGCATTCGTGCTGGTGGGCGGGTGCACGCACACGTCAGGTGTCGGTCCGCCGACATCACCGGCAGCACCTTCACCGACTGCCGCAGCCACGCTCCCGTGCAAGATGCCGGTCAACCTGCGCATCGACCAGGGGGGCAACCGCGAGGTGCTGGGTTACGTGACGCTGCCGTCCGGCGTCACCAGCGACGACCCCACCGACGCGATCGTAAAAGTGGCGGATTTTCCGGTCGTCGGAGGGGGCACCGCTCCGTATTGGGGCACGGTGACCTCGCCCCAACTCTTCGGAGTCGGGCTGGGGACATATTCGCCGGTCGCCGCCAAGTGGCTGCCCGCGCCGCCGCAGCTGGTTTCGCCTGACCTGCTGCACTACGCCTACCTCCACCCCAACGGCAGCCTTCGGATTGCGACCGCCACCGGTTCTGACGTCGCCATCGCAAATCCAATCAACCTGACTCCGCTGGCCTACACCAGCGCAGGCGTCGTGCTGGTCCAGAATCAGCCGGCGTCGAGCGGCCTGTGGCTGCTCGACCCCGCGACCCAAGCGATAACTGTGATCGCGCCACCGACGGGGACCGATGATTGGCGCGAAGTGGCGACGGCGAGCGGTGGGACGTTTGCGTATGGCGTCAACTCACCGGGCGTGCTGGGCGCACCGAAGCCAACCGTGGTCCTGATCGCCAACCTCCTCAGCCACGCATCGAAGACTGTGTTTACGGCCCCCGGCGGCAGCACCATCGCTCTCATCGCGGCGGATCGGCAAGGTGGGCTCCTCGTGGTGCTCACCGGGACCTCGCCTGGCCTCGTCTATCTCGACCCCAACTTGGGGCTGAGACCCGTCGCGGCGCCCGCCGGGGTCGTCCTGGCCACAGTGGGCCCGCGGCATCACGCCGACGCGCACGGCATCTGGTTCGTCGGAAGGACGGGCATCTTCCTGTTCAATGCCACGTCGGGCTTTCAGAAGATCGCGGCCGGGGTCACGACCGACGTCGCGCCCGGCGGCGACTGCGTGTAAGCCTCCTGGTGCGGCGCCGGCTTCGAGTCTTGAGCGCAGGCTCGGTCGGAGTCGCGGTGGCCCCAACCCTGGCCCTGATCGGTCTGGCCTGGATCCTGCAGCCGGGATTCTCGAAATAGAAGCTTCACGGGCTATGTGATGTGGGGAGCCGGCGAACACTACGCGACGGATTCTTATCCGACCGGTGACTGCATCGAGTTCGCGTTCACCGGCGTGACCGAGTCAGGGCTCGCATCCAACCTGCCGGCAATCATCTCCATTCTTCGCGACACCACCTTCACGAGCCCACACTGAGCCGGCGCTGGTGAAGGCGAGCCCACCGCTCAATCGTGCGAGGTGGGCGCGGAGTAAGCGGCGAGAAAGACGCGGGCGGCGGCATCGGCCATTCGATCGAGGTCGGTATCTCGAACGGTTTCACCGATCGGATAGAACATTCCTCGGTCCAGAGGAATCCCCAACGTGAGCGACGCGAAATGCTGGGCCGCCAGCGCCGGGTCCTCGAGCCTCAGTCGCCCCTGGTGCGCCAGTTCCGTGAACAAGGTGGTCAGCGCATCGATGACCCGCCCGGGCACTCGCTCGTAGTACGTGCGAGCGAGGTCAGGGAACCGCCCCACCTCACCCAGCACCAGGCGCCGAAGCCGCAGGACCTCGGGTCGCATCACGAGGCGGATGTACACGCGCGCCAGCTGTCGAATCCCGCTGTCGAGGTCGTCGGCATCGGCAACCGTTCGGGCCATGGCACTCACGAATTCCTCCACCCTTTCTGCGTTGCCCAGGACAAGGTCGGCAAAGAGCTCCTCCTTGTTGGCGAAATGGGTGTAGATGGTCTGCTTGGAGACCTGGGCCGCCGCCGCGACCTCATCCATGCTCGTGGCCTGGTAGCCCTTTTCGAGGAAAAGGGAAGCCGCAGCCTCCCGGATGGCGCCTCCGCTCGCGAGCCGGCCCGCTCGCCGCGCTCGCTTCGGCGCGCCGGATTGCACACCTACGGCCTGTTCCATACGCTCCAACTCCTTCAATTGCGTCCCCAAATTCTATCTCATGGGTACTTGACAGTCTAGTACTAGACCATTATAGTACTGGGCAGTCCAGTACTACCAGGAGGATCGAGAAAATGAGCGCAAGTGTTTCGACCGTCCACACCGGAGCCCCGGCGCCGGCCTGCTCGCCCGCAGGTCGGCTGACCCGAAGCCTGCTCGGCTACGGGGTGATCGCCGGACCCTTCTACGTGGCAGTCGTGCTGGTCCAGGCGTTGCTCCGGCCGGGATTCGACCTCGGTCGCGACGACGTGAGCCTGCTCAGCAACGGCAGCCTGGGCTGGATCCAGATCGGCAACTTCCTTATCACCGGCCTCATGGTCATCGCCTGCGCGGTCGGCATTCGCCGCGCGTTGGTCGGTGGCCGAGGAGCCACGTGGGGACCGCTTCTACTCAGCGTTTATGGCATCGGACTGATCGGTGCCGGTCTCTTCACAGCCGACCCCATGAACGGCTTCCCCGCCGGCGCACCCGCCGGCCGGCCAGATGTCATCACCGTCCACGGCATGCTCCACATCGCCGCGGCCGGCATTGGATTCCTCTGCTTTGTGGCCGCCTGCTTCGTGTTCGCACGCCGATTCGCCGGACTGCACCGCCGCGGGTGGACAGCCTTCTCACTGGTAACCGGTGTGGTGTTCCTGGCGGCCTTCGCGGGCGTCGCCTCCGGGTCAGGCAGCCCCGCGGTGGTGATCGCGTTTTGGTTCGCGCTTCTCGTCGCGTGGGCATGGCTGGCAGCCCTGGCTGTTCATCTGTATCGACGGGTGCCGTCCGCCGACGGGGCGTCCGCCTGAACCGGCGGCATACGAGATCTTCGAGGACAATCGGAACGAGATGAAAGACGCTGCATCCAGAACGGTCGGAGCCATGGGAGTATCGACGCCCACTTACTTGATGGTCGAACGCGACCAGTTGGCGGATTCAGAGCTGCAGGGCTACCTGTTCGGCGGAGCCCACGTCTGCCTCATCTTCGTCGACATGGAGCCGGGGGACGGTCCGCGGCTCCACCGGCATGCTTACGAGGAGGTCTTCGTCCTGCTCGAGGGAGAGGCGAAGTTCACCATCGGCTCGGACACGATAGAGGCGCACGCGGGACAGGTGCTGATCGTCCAGCCTGGCGTCCCGCACAAGTTCGTCAACTCAGGCAGCGGCCGGCTGCGCCAGATCGACATTCACGCCAGCGACAGGTTCATCACCGAATGGCTCGAGGCTTAGGCGGGCAAAGAAAGAGGCCGGGTTCTCGCGAACCCGGCCCTGTTTAGCCGGCGGAAATCGAGAGCTTTACTCGTCCTCGATCTGGTTGTACATCAGGCTGTCCTGGATCTCGTACAGGGCGTCCATCGCCTCCATGACGGAGGCGGGCTTGGCCTGCGCCAGGACGGTCACCTCGGGCGACTCCTCGATCACCTTGTTGATGGCGACCGAGAGCACCGGCGGCATCTGCCGCTGGTCGGCGAGGTTGAGCATCTCGAGCTCGTTGAGGAGCTTGTCGATGAGGTGCATCTTGTTCCGGCGCGCGTACTTGGCCCGCTGGATCCGGCGCTCCTTGGCGGTCATGTTCTCGATGGCGCGGCTGGCTTGCTTGATCATGTCTTCGATACCTCTTCGCATCCCAGTTTACGAAAAGTCGGGATTTTGTCAAGATCCACCTGTAATAAATAGCCTAGGGCTGTGCTAGCATCGCCCATCAGCGTCCGGATATGCCCACCACCATCGCCGGCCGTTCCACCCGCATGGAAGTCCTGGAGTTGCTCCGGCGTAAAGGCGACTCCAGCGCCGAGACGATCAGCTCCGACCTGGGCGTCACCCCCAACGCGGTGCGCCAGCACCTCACCAACCTCGAGCGCGACGGGTTTGTGGTCAGCCACCCGGAACGCCGGCGGCGCGGCCGGCCCTCGCTCCTCTTCTCCCTCACCGAGCGGGCCGATTCGGTGTTCCCCAAGCGGTACGGCCAGCTGGCGTCGATGGTGCTGCAGGAGGTCCAGGACATGGGCGGCCCCGAGGCGCTGGACGATGTCTTCGCGCGCATGGCCACCCGCCACGCCAAGGCCATCGCGCCCACCCTGGAGGGGCTGGGCTTCGACGACAAGCTCAACCGGGTCGTGGCCTGGATCGGCCGGGCGGGGACGCTCGCCGAGCAGACCGAAACCGCCGAGGGCGTGAAGGTGACCATCCACAACTGTCCCTTCCGGAACACCGCGCTCAAGTTCCCGCAGGTCTGCACGATCACCCCGCACCTCTTTTCGCAGCTTCTCGGCACCGCCGTCTCGCAGGCCGACTCCATCCACCGCCGTGACCCGTACTGCTCATTTGTCGTCCAGCGCCCTACCGACACTCAGTAGCGCCCAGGTCAAGGCCGCAGACGCCCTTGCGCAGGAGCGCTTCGGCGTCGCGGTCGACTGGTTGATGGAGGCGGCGGGGTGGCAGGTCGCCCGGTTCTGCCAGGCCCGCACGGCGGTCGTGTGTGGAGTGGGCAACAACGCCGGCGACGCACTCGCCGCCGCCCGACACCTGCAGCGGTGGGGCCGTCTGGCATCGGTGTCATGCCTCGATGTCACGCGGCTGCGCGGTGCCGCCACACGCGAGCTCGACGCTCTGCGCAAGCTGGGTGTAGAGGTTCTCGACACCTTCAGGATCGGAGGCGCCGAGGTGGTGCTCGACGGCATCTTCGGAACCGGCCTGTCAAGGCCGCCTGAGGGCGAGTTCGCCGAGTGGATCGAAGGCATCAACTCGTCTGGCGCTCGTGTCGTGTCCGTCGACCTGCCGTCGGGGCTCGACGCGGACGCGGGGGTCGCCTACGCTCCCACCGTGCAGGCGCACACGACGGTCACGCTCGGCCTGCCTAAGGCCGGACTGCTGAGCCGCGATGGACCTCGCCACGCGGGCGAGGTCTGGGTCGTGGACATCGGCATCCCGTTCGAGGTCTACACGGCGCTTGGGGTCGAAGTCCCTCCGTCACTTTTTTCCGCGCAGGAACGATTCCGCCTCGAGGCGCCCCGGTCGTGACGCGCGAGGTCGTCTGGGACCACGGCGTCTCCCTGCCGGAGCACAGCCTTTGGCTCGATCCGCTCGTGGTGCGCACGTTCGCGTTCATCTCCCACGCCCACACCGACCACGCCAGGCGCCACAAGGAAGCCCTGCTCACGCCTCAAACCCTCGCGCTCATCCCCGACGCACGGCGCCCGCGCGGCTGGCGCATGCTCGGATATGACGAGCCCATGCGGCGCGGCCCGGCGACCGTGACCCTGCATCCGGCCGGGCACATGCTCGGTTCCGCGCAGCTCCGCTTCGAGCATGAAGGCACGAGCCTTCTCTACACGGGGGACATCAAGCTCCGCCAACCGGGCGGGCGTGGAGCGACGCCTGTCCCTCGCTCAGATGTGCTCGTGATGGAGAGCACATACGGACGGCCGCACTTCAGGTTTGGCGACCCGGACTCGACCGTCGAGTCGATCGCGCGATGGTGCCGCCTCGCGCTCGACAGCCGCGTGACGCCGGTGCTGCTCTGCCACGCGCTCGGGAAGACCGAAGAGGTGATGCTCGCGCTTGCGCCTTATGGTTTCGAATTCGCGCTCGAGAGCCGGTGCGTGCCATGCGCGCGCGCTTACGCGGACGCGGGCAGCCCGCTCCCGGATTGGGTCGAGCTCAACGGCGACACGCCATCGGGTCGGGTGGTCATTGCGCCCCCGGCGGGCAAGGACGAGGTGCGCCGTCTCGGTCGCTACCGGACGGCGCTGATCTCGGGCTGGGCCAAGGACGCCGAGTTCGCCCGGCTGTTTGGCGCCGACGCCACCTTCGACCTCTCCGACCACTGCGACTTCGACGAGCTCATGGAAGTCGTCGAGCGATCGGGCGCCGACCAGGTTTACACGGTCCACGGTTACACCGAGGATTTCGCACGGCACCTTCGCAAGCGGGGCTTCCGGGCCTCGGCTCTGGAAGCGACCGAGCAGCTCGCTCTAGCTCTCTAGCGAAGTGCCCAGCCGGAGCGAAGCACAGCGCGGCGCAGGTCGGCATCCGCGGCGGCCGCGTCGCTGAGCCGTGACAGGAGCAGATCGAGCCAGGCGGTGAGCAGGACTGGTGGATGGAACTCCAGCTCCTCCTTGTTCCATCGCGCCCGCAGCGTGCGGCCGCCCAGCTCGAACACGACCTCCGTGATCGGGCCGCGATTGAGGTGGCCGCGTTTGACCTTGGCGATCGGGATCCTCTCCACCAGGTAGTCGAGCAGCTCGATCGGTCCGTCCTCTTTATCCAGGGGCGCGTGACAGAACACGCAGATGCCATCGAGAGGCAGGGCCGGCGCGCCGCAGATGGCGCAGCTCACGCCCCCGCCACGCTGGTGGGCGTCCAACGCGCTCAATCCGTGTACCTCGTGATGATCTGATCCTCGCGACGCTTCTCAGATCGATATAACGGGCAATCCTCGAAATTGCGAACGCAGATCGGAGGGCTGTCGGTCAGGGCGTACTTGCGCTTCGACAGATGATCGACATGGCAGTCGAAGCGGTAGACGCGCAGGAACATGCGCTGATCTTTGACGAGCTCCTCCAGATAGGGACACCGGCGCACGCGACTTACGATAGGCCACCGTACCCAGACATGCTCGATTTCGCGCGCGCCGGAGCTGCGGTGGGCGGCACGTCCGCAACCCTGGAAAAAACGCGCGCTCTTGGAGAGTACTTCCGCTCGCTCGATGACGACGACCTCCGGAGGGCGGCCGTCTTCATGTCCGGTCGCCCGTTCGGACCGTCCAAACGCACGACGCTCGGCCTCGGGTGGTCGGCGCTCAGCAAGGTGGTCGGCGCGATCTCGAACCGCGATGACGGCGAGCTGCAGCAGCTGTTCCGCAAGCACTCGGACCTCGGGAACTGGGCGGGCGAGGCGCTCGAAGGGCGCACCGAGAACGGCGACGTGCCCCTGGCGGAGGTCGAGAGGACGCTGGAGGCGATCCGCGCCGCGCGCGGGGCGGCCAAGGCGGCGCCGCTCGAGAAACTGCTGCGCCGGCTGCACCCCGAGGCAGCCCGATTCGTGGTCAAGATCATCTCGGGCGAGATGCGGATCGGCTTGAGCGAAGGGTTGGTGGAGGCGGCCATCGCCGAGGCGTTCGGGCAGCCCGTGACCCAGGTCAAGCGTGTCCACCTCATCACCGGAGACATCGGCGAGACCGCGGTGCGGGTCAAGCGCGGCCTCATCGAGACGAGCACGGTGACCCTGTTCCAGCCCATCCGGTTCATGCTCGCGAGCCCGGTCGAGACGGCCGCCGAGGCATTCGAGCGCATGGGCGCGGAGAAGGTGTGGACGGAGGAGAAGTACGACGGCGTGCGCTGCCAGCTCCACCACGAGGACGGGCGCGTTGAGCTTTTTTCGCGCGACCTGAAGGAGACGACCAGCGCCTTCCCGGAGCTGGCCGAGAATGCCACCAAGCTCGGTCACGCGGTCCTCTTCGACGGCGAGGTCCTCGCCCATCGAGACGGACGGGTCCTGCGCTTCTTCGAGCTCCAGCACCGGCTCGGGCGCAAGCAGGTCACAGCCGAGCTGCGCCGCGAAGTGCCGGTGGTGCTGGTGATCTTCGACCTGCTCTACCTCGACGGACGCCCGCTCCTCGATGCACCGCTGGAAGAGCGCCGCCGCCTGCTCGAGGGACTCGGCGTCGAGCATCCTTTCCTGCTCGCGCGCCTCGAGGAGGCAACGAGCCCGGCCGACCTCGACCGGATCTTCGCCGACACGCGCGAACGCGGCCACGAAGGCTTGATGGCCAAGGACCCGGCGAGCCCGTACACGCCGGGTCGCCGCGGACTCGCGTGGTTGAAGCTCAAGCGGCCGCTGGCGACGCTCGACGTCGTCGTCACCGCGGTCGAATGGGGGCACGGCAAGCGCAAAGGTGTGTTGTCGGACTACACGTTCGCGGTCAAAGACATCGCGACCGGGCGCCTGGTCAACGTCGGCAAGGCTTACACAGGACTCACGGATGCCGAGATTGCCGAGATGACCAAGCGGTTCTTGAGCCTCACGGTCGACGATCGCGGATGGGCGCGGGTCGTGAAACCAGAGGTCGTGCTCGAGGTCGCCTTCGACTCGATTCAGCATTCGAACCGTCACGCGAGCGGCTACGCATTGCGCTTTCCACGCATCGTACGGATCCGAGACGACAAGCCGGTCGACGAGATCGACACCCTGCAACGGGTCGCGGAGCTGTACGAGCGCTACTTCGGCGCGCGCACCGAAGAGACCCTCTCCGACGTGGCCAAGACATGAAGATCACTTTCATGGGCACTGCCGGCGCCCGGTTCATGGTCGCCAAGCAGCTCGCGGCGTCAGGCGGTCTTTACCTGGAAGAAGGAGACGTCCGCCTGAGCCTCGACCCCGGACCGGGCGCCATCGTCCAGTACGCCAAGCGCAAGGTCGATCTCACCAAGCTCGACGCCATCATCCTGAGCCACCGTCACCTCGACCACGCCGGCGACGTGAACGTGATGGTCGAGGCGATGACCGAGGGCGGCTTTCGCCACCGCGGACGGCTGTTCTGCCCGTCCGATGCGCTGGATGACGACCCGGTGGTGCTTCAGTACCTCCGGCACTTTCCTCAGGAGGTCGTGCGGCTGCAGCCCGAGACGGCCTACGACGTCAACGGATTTGCCTTCACAACCACTCGGCGCCACGTGCACCAGGCGGAGACGTTCGGATTCCGCTTCGCCGGCAAGCTCGGCTGGGTGACCGACTCCGAGTATTACGAAGGCATCGCCGAGCAGCACCGGGCGGAGGTCATGATCATCCATCTCGTGCTGATGGAGTGTCGCGCGGGCCTGCCGCACCTCTGCCTGGCCGACGCCGAGCGCATCATCCGCGACGCCAAGCCCCGGCTCGCGATCCTCACCCATTTCGGCATGACCGTGTGGCGCGCCCACCCCTGGGACCTGGCCGCCGACCTCACCCAGCGCCTGGGCACAGAGGTCAAGGCGGCCCGGGACGGCATGGTCCTGGAAATCTAGTTGTCGCCGCAGCAGCGCTTCCTGCTCCTGCTCATCCTGGTCGGCGCTCTCGCGACCGTGCTCGGGCTGGTCTCGAGGCGCGCCCGCATGCTGCCCTACCCGGTCGTGCTGGCGGCGGCGGGCGTCGTCGTCGGGCTGCTGCCAGGCGAGCAGCTGCCGCACATCGGCGCCGACGTGATCCTCCTGGCATTCGTGCCAGGGCTGGTCTTCGAGGCCGCGCTGACTTTGGATCTGGCCGAGCTGAGGCAGCGGCTGTTGCCGGTCGGCCTGCTGGCGACAGCCGGCGTCGCGCTGACCGTGCTCTTGATCGGGACCCTCACCCACCTGCTGCTCGGCTTCAGCTGGGCGAGCGGAATGCTGCTCGGCTCGATCCTGGCCGCCACCGATCCCATCGCGGTTGTGACTCTGCTGCGGCAGATCAAAGCTCCGGCCGGTCTCGCTGCGATCCTCGAGGGCGAGAGCCTCTTCAACGACGGCACCGGGGTCGCGGTCTTCAGCGCCGTGCTGGCCACCATCCTGGCGGGTGCGCCATCGTTCGGAGGCGCCACCTTACGTTTTGTGGAGATCGGCGCCGGCGGCGCCGTGATCGGCCTGGCGGTGGGCTTCCTCGGCGTCGCCCTCATGCGGGCGGCAGAGGATGCGCCGCTTGAGATCCTGGCCACCCTCGTCATCGCCTACGGCAGCTACCTGGCCGCCGACATCGTCCACGCGTCCGGCATCGTCGCCGTCGTCGCGGCGGGCGTCGTGATCGCCCGCTACGGATCCACCACCGGCAAGCTCCACGGCACCCAGCTCCTCGGCTTCTGGAACCTGCTCGCTTTCGTCCTCAACGCCATCCTGTTCATCCTCGTCGGGGCCGCGCTGCCCGCCTCCAAGCTTCTGCCGGTTGCCGGATTGGTCCTCGCCGCGTTCGCGATCATGCTGGTCGTACGCGCCGTGCCCGTTTACGGGTTGCTGGGCGCGGTCGACTGGCGGGCACGTGCGATCCCCTGGCGCTGGCGCCACCTCACCTTCTGGGCCGGCCTGCGTGGGGCGTTGTCGGTCGCGCTCGCACTGTCCGTCGCGGATCTCACTCAGGTCGACAAGCGCGTTTCGATCGTGGCGTATGGCGTCGTGCTGCTGTCGCTTCTCATCCAGGGTGGATTGATCGCGCCGGTGGCACATGTCCTGCGTATCGAAAGGGACGCGTGAGCTCTGCCTGGAAGTGGCGAGCGTCAGTGGCGCTGGTCGGCATCGCGCTCGCCTTCGTCATCTATCCGCTCATCGAGAGCAAAGACGACGTCATCAACTCCGACTGGCCCGCCTTCGCGACCGGGGCGCGGCTCATCGCCACCGACCCGGGACACCTGTACGACCTCGACCGCCAGAAGCAGGTCGAGCTCCAGGTCACGGGTGGCAAGGTCCTGGTCACGCTCGGCATCAAAGGCATCCTCCCCTTCCTCGCCCCCGCCTGGGTCGGATTGATCGCGGTGCCATTCGAAGCGCTGGGCACCGACCTCGGCGGCCGGCTGTGGATCCTGTTCGGGCTGGCCTGCCTTGCCCTGGGCGCATATCTCGCGGTCCGACCCCGACCGCCCTCAGCGATCCTGCCGGTCTTCGCGTCGGTTCCAACCGCGCTGACGCTGCTGAACGCGCAGGTCGACGGCCTGGTCGTCCTGGGCATCGGCGCCGCGCTCGCCCTCCGGTCCCGGCCCTACTTCGCCGGGCTTGCCCTCGGCCTGACCTTGATGAAGCCGCAGCTTGTGCTTCCGATCGGCGTCGCCCTTCTGGTTGGGCGCCAGTGGCGGGCGCTGGCCGGGTGGGCCGCCGCGGCAATCGTGCTGTGGGCGTCGGTGGCGATTCTGAACCCGCGCTGGCTTTTCGACTGGCTCGCGCCGACCGGTTCCACGGTCACGTCGGGCAGCCGCGAAGTCGACCTGCCACACCTGGGCACCCTGCTGCCCACGGCCTGGCAGCTCTACGCCGTGGCGACGCTCACCGTGGTCGCGCTGGCCGGAGTCGTGGTGCTGGCGCGGCGGTGCAGAAACGGTCTCAGCGGACAGGCCGCGATCCTCGTCGCCGGCGGAGTCCTCGCCGCGCCCCACGCACTGCCGGCCGACCTCGTGCTCGTCGGCCTGGCGCTGGCGATCTGGGGCCGGGCGCGGTGGCATGACTGGCTGCTGCTCTCCGTGGGCGCGCTGGTCGCGGCGCTCGTGCCGGCTCCGCTGCCGGCGCTGGTCGGGGTCGTTGTGATCGGCTGGCTGCTGTTTCGGGTTAGTGGGTGGCGGCCAGGACGGGCACCGGCGTCTGCTGGATGATCGCGTCGATCAGCCCGTACTCGATCGCCTCTTCAGGCGTGAGAAAGAAGTCTCGGTCGGTGTCGCGCTCGACCCGCTCGAGCGGCTGACCCGTGTGTTTGGCGATGAGCTCGTTGAGGACGGAACGGATTCGCACGATCTCTCGCGCGTGGATGTCGAGGTCGCTGGCCTGACCCTGCAGCCCCTTGCCGCCGATGAGCGGCTGGTGCATGTGGATGGTCGAGCTGGGGAGTGAGAATCGCTTCCCCTTGGTGCCCGCCATCAAGACGACGGTGCCAAAGCTGGCGGCGCGGCCGATGCAGACCGTCGAGATCGGCGACTGGACGTACTGCATGGTGTCGTAGATCGCGAAGCCCGCGCTGACGGCGCCGCCCGGGGAGTTGACGTAGATCTGAATCTCCTTTTCCGGGTCGTCCGCGGAAAGGTAGATGAGCTGCGCCACCACCAGGTTGGCGACGACATCGTCGATCGGGCGACCGATGAGGATGATGCGGTCCTTGAGCAAGCGCGAGTAGATGTCGAATGAGCGCTCTCGGTTGCCGCCCTCGTTCTCGGTGACGGTCGGGATGTAAGCCACTGACGAAACTGTACGAGAAGCTATATTCGGAAAGTTGGCACGTGGCACGGCGCTGGCGCCCGCGGACTTCTTCACCGGGCTTCGCAAGGGCGTCAAGTCGAAGCTGCCGCAGGAGCTGCGCGTATTTGAGACGAGCCGGGGCCACAGCCGCCTGGCCAAGCTCCATTACGGCCACCCGGAGTTCCATTTCGAGGTCTGGCATCACACGGGCGCGGGGCGCCTGGAGGTAGGCCTCCACTTCGAGGGCTCTGCCGGCGCCAACCGACGGGCCTTCGACTACTTCCGCGAGCGCATGGTGGAGGTCAAGGCGCGCTTGCCCCGCGCAGAGCTCGAGCCATGGGATCGGGGCTGGACGCGGCTCTACGAGACCCTGCCTGCCCCGCAGCTCGACGAAGTCGTTCTCGCGAATGCGGTAGAACGCCTCGATGCATACATCACGACGCTGCAGCCGATGCTCGTAGGCTTCTTGGCATGAATACCGTGCAGGTCACCGACGAGCTGCAGGCGTACCTCGACGGCCTTCTGCCGCCCCGCGATGCGGTGCTCGTACGAATGGAAGAGGAGGCCGACCGGGAAAACATCCCCATCGTCGATGCCCACGAGGGCGCATTCCTCAGCCTGCTCGTACGCATGGCCAACGCCAAGAGGGTGCTCGAGCTCGGGACCGCGATCGGTTACAGCGGGATCTGGCTCCTGCGAGGGACGGCCGGTGGGACGCTTACCACCTTCGAAACCGACCACGCGCGCGCTTTGAGGGCGCGGTCCAACTTCGCGGCCGCGGGTCTCGCGGAACGTGCTCTCGTCCTGGAGCAGGATGCGGTGCATGGGCTCGAGAAGCTGAACGCGCGATTCGACGCCTGCTTCATCGACCTGCTCAACTCTTTCCCTTCCGAGGACGTCACGCGCAAGGTGTTCGACCTCTGCATGCAGCGTCTGGAAGGCGGCGGGCTGCTGATCGCCGACAACGCGCTGCGCCAGGGCCTCGTGGTCAAGCCCACGAACCAGCAGTCGCGCAACGTCGCGTTCTACAACCAGCTGGTGGCGAAGGACCCGCGGCTGGAGAGCGTGGTCGTCCCGATCAGGGACGGCGTCTCGGTTGCGCGGGTGAAGGGCTAGCCGCTCGAAACTAGGCCGGCTTCGGTTCGTCCCCTTCGATCCAGAACGAGCCGTCCGGGGCGTGCTCCTTCTTCCAGATCGGCACCGACTCCTTGAGCCGGTCGATGCCCCACCTGCACGCATCGATCGCCTCGGCCCGATGCGGGCACGAGACGGACACCACCACCGATGCCTCGCCGATCTCCAACCGGCCGGTCCTGTGGGCCATGGCGACGCGCGCCTCCGGCCAGCGCTCCGCGATCTCGCCCGCAATCCTGCGCATCTCGGCGGTGGCCATCTCGGCGTAGGCCTCGTACTCCAGGTGCGTGACCGAGCGACCTCGCGAGCTGTCTCGCACCACGCCCGTGAAGGTGCAGATGGCGCCCGCGCCCTTGTGGGCGACGGCGGCTTCGAGTCGACGGGCATCCAGTGGGTCGGTGGTGAGCTCGAACAGCACGCCGACCCCATGCGCCCCCCCGCTCACGGGTGGGATGAACGCGACCTCATCGCCAGCGGCGACAATCACGTCCCATTCGGCGAACTCCTGGTTGACGGCGGCGCGTACCGACTCGCGGTTGGGGTCGAGGGCGGGGTGCCGCTTCTGGAGCGCGTCGTAAACGTCGTCGACGGTTGCACCCGCGCGCACCTCGACCGTTTCCGAATCCGTGCCCGCCTGCTCGCGGAGCCGCGCGAACAGCCGCGTCCGCACGGCGATCGCGACGTTCATCAGCCCAGTTTAGTCAGCACGAACACGTGGACTTCCTTGCCGGAGTCCAGCGCGCGGTCCACGGTCGCGCGAGTGCCCTTCGAGGCGCCGTCCCAGAAGGCGACCAGGACATCGCACGCGTCGACCAGCCGCTGGTTGCGCGCCGCGGACTTGCTCGCGTCGGCCAGCTCGTCGAACGACGCCGGCATGACCTGGACGGGGATGCCCTTGGCGCGGGCCGCCTTCGTGGCGGCGGCGTCCACGCCGCTCGCGCTGCCCGTGATGATCGAAGCGCGCGGCGGGAGCGACCTCACATACTCGGTGACGCGGTCCGGATCGGAGAAGCGCCGGCTGCCGACGATGGCAACTCGCACCGGGCCGTCCTAGCCGGCAGCGGAGGCGTTCTTGCCGATGGCGTGAATGTTTTCTTCGAACAGCTGACGGAGCTTGAGCGCCTGGCGGTCGTAGGCGCCGGCATCGGGCCAGGCGCCACGCGGGTCGAGCACCTCGGACGGCACGCCCGGGACCCTGTCGGGGATCTGGAGCCCGAAGATCGGATCGGTGTGCGTGGGCGCGTCGCGCAGCCGGCCCTCCACCACCGCGCTGACGATCGCGCGAGTGTGTGCGATCGACATCCGCTTGCCGATGCCGTATGGACCGCCGACCCAGCCCGTGTTCAGCATCCACACCTGCGCGTGGTGGCGGTTGACGCGGTCGATGAGCATGTCGGCGTAGGTCTCGGGAGGAAGCACCAGGAATGGGGCCGCGAAGCAGGTGCTGAAGATGGGCTCCGGCTCGGTCACGCCACGTTCGGTGCCCGCGACCTTGGCCGTGTATCCGGAGAGGAAGTAGTGGCGGATCTGCTTGTCGTCGAGGCGCGCCACAGGTGGCAGCACGCCGTAAGCGTCGGCGGACAGGAAGATGACGTTGCGCGGATGGCCGCCGATGCCTGACGGCACCGCGTTCGGGATCAGGTCGACCGGGTAGGCCGCACGCGTGTTCTCGGTCTTCTCGTCGGAGTCGTAATCGGGTACTCGCGTTCGAGGGTCGTAAACGACGTTCTCGAGGATCGTCCCGAAGCTCTCGACCGCCGCGAAGATCTCGGGCTCGGACTCCTTGCGAATGTGGATCGTCTTCGCGTAACAGCCGCCCTCGAAGTTGAACACGCCCGAGTCGCTCCATCCATGCTCGTCGTCTCCGATCAGCCGGCGGCCGGGATCCGCCGAGAGCGTCGTCTTGCCCGTGCCGCTGAGGCCGAAGAACACCGCGACATCGCCACCGTCCTCGTCCACGTTGGCCGAGCAGTGCATGGGGAAGACGCCCTTGGCGGGCAGAAGGTAGTTGAGGGCGGTGAAGATCGACTTCTTGATCTCGCCGGCATACTCGGTGCCGCCGATGAGCACTGTGTGCCGGCCGAGATTGACCAGGATGAATGTTTCGCTGTGGGTTCCATCAAGGGCGGGGTCGGCCTTGACCGAAGGCAGAGCCATCACCGTGAAATCGGGCTCGAAGTCGAGCAGCTCGTCCGCGTTCGGCCGGATGAACAGGTTGCGGGCGAACAGGCTGTGCCACGCGAGCTCGGTGATCACCCGGACGCGAAGCCGGTGCCGGGGGTCCGCGCACGCGAACACGTCATGCGTGTAGACCTCATGCGTGCGTGCGAACTCCTGCATCCGCGCCAACAACCCGTCGAAGCTTCCCGTGGAGATCGGTTGGTTGCCAGGGTGCCACCAGATGGCATCGCGGCTGGTCGGCTCCTTGACGAAGAACTTGTCTTTCGGCGACCGGCCGGTGTGCTTGCCGGTCTCGGCGATCAGCGCTCCGGTGGAGACGATCGCGGCCTCGTCGCGGCGGATGGCGTGCTCGTAAAGGGCGGCCGGGCTGAGGTTGCGCCGCTCGGGTGAACCTCCGGGAGCCTTCCCAACGCCTGGGCGGTTCGGGGCGGCTTTCACTCGGTTCTCTGCCTGGCGGGCACGCCCTCGATCATAAGCATCTGACCCGCCGAACTGCCTTATCTACCCGCCCGGGTAAGTGCGACTCCCCACCCGGCGTCGCCTGCGGCGCCGCCGACCTCCCCACAAGTGGGGAGGTGAACTCCCCACCCGGCGTCGCCTGCGGCGACGCCGGCCTCCCCACAGGTGGGGAGGCCCTTTACGCGATTCTGGACCGGCGGCTGCCGGTCCGCCGGCGCTGCTTGCCGCTGACGTAGTCGACCAGGACGTACTCCCCCAGCCGGTCGGGTGAGACGAAGAACGCCCGCCCCTTGTTGATCCGGGTCATCTGGTTGATGAACTCCGTCAGGTAGGGGCCGCGCTCGAGCATGAACGTGTTGATGACGATGCGGTCGCGCGTGCAGCGCCGCACCTCGCGAAGCGTCTGCTGGATGGTCTTGAAGGTGGGCGGGTACGCGAAGTACGCGCGCCCGTTGTCCTCGTCGATGTGGGCGGTCGGTTCGCCGTCGGTGATCATGATGATCTGGCGATTGCCCCTGTGCTTGGCCAGCAGCGACCGCGCGAGCTGGAAGCCGTGCTGCATGTTGGTCCCGTACACGTAGTCGTTGAGCGCGAGCTGCGGCAGCGTCTGCGGCTTGAGCTCGACGGCGTAGTTCGAGAACCCGACCACGTACAGCGAGTCGCGCGGGTACTGGCTGCGGATCAGCGAGTCGAGGGCGATCGCCACCTTCTTGGCCGCCAGGAAGCATCCACGCAGGAACATCGAGCGGCTCATGTCGATCATCAAGACGGTGGACGCCTGGGTCACATGCTCGGTCCGGTGCACGACGAAGTCTTTGGCGTCGAGCCGCACCGGAACCTTCGGACCTTCGCGGACCAACGAGTTGAACAGCGTCTCCTTGAGGTCGAGCAGGAAAGGATCGCCGTACTCGTAGTCCTTGAGCTCGTCCGAAGCATCGTTGCCGATGCCGCCGCGAAACAGCTGGTGCTGGCCCATGCGGGTCTTCTTGAGCTGGTCGAAGATGTCGCGCAGCGCGGACTGGCCGATTCGCCGCATGCCGCGCGGCGTCAGCTCCATGCGGCGGCCTTTGCGCTCGACGTAGCCGGCTTTCTCGAGCACCTCGGTGAGCTTTCGCAGCTGGTCCAGCGCTTGTCTCGCCTCATCTCCGAGCAGCTGCTGCGCGAGGGAGCGATCGACATCGTCGGGGCGGAAGCTGCCGCGCTCCAGCTGTGACTCGAGCCGGTCCATCTGCTGCAGCCGCTCCATCAGGCCCATGGCCTCACCCATGGAGAGCGGGTCCTCGCCGAAGAATGGATACCGCTCGGCCATCTCCGACGGCGGCATCATGGCCTGCATGAACCCGGACAGGCGGGCCAGCTCGAGGCGAAGCGAGTCGTCCTGCAGGAGCGCGTCCATCATCTGGCGCAGCTCCTCGCGCGCCTCTGGGCTCATGCTCTGAAGGAGGGATTGCATCTGCGCCATCTGGCGCTGCAGGTGCTCCAGCAGCTCGTCGAGGCTGTTGATGCCGGGCGGGAACATGTCGCCGTACCGCTCCATGAACCCGTTGAAGTCGGGTGTCCGACCCTCCATGCGGTCCTCGAGCATCTTGTTGAGCTCGCGCACCATGTCACGGACTCGCGACAGGTCCTGGCCCTGCATCTGCTGGATCGAGCCTTTGAGGCCCTGGAACATCTGGTCGACCATCTGCTTCTGGAGCCGCTGCATCAGCTCCTCGAACTTCTGGCGGGCCTGGTCGTCGACAAACTCGTAATCGCGTAGCGACTTGACGCGGCCGCCCAGGTCGTCCGGGAGGCGATCCAGCTGCTCGCGGCGCTGGCGGGCGATGCGTTCCATCAGCTTCCTGGCCTCCGGCGTCGCCGCCTCGTCCACACGCCGGTCGATGCCGCTGCGCTCGGCGTCGATGACCTCCTGCACCTCCTGGCGCAGCTGCTCAACAGTGGAGTCGAGGTTGTATTTGCCCAGCTCGCGCTCGCGCGCCTCGCGCAGCTGCTTGAGCAGCTGTTCCAGGCCCGGCATGTTCGGCGCGCCCCAGCGCAGCAGCCGCTGCAGCGCGGCGTTGAGGTCGCCGTAGTTCATGAGGTCGTCCGACAGGGCATCCAGGACGTCGCCCGCGTCGAGGTCGTCGAGACGCTGGGAGCCGTCCCACCGCGAATAGCGGAACTTCACCGGGTTCACGCTAGCAGGACGACGGCCCGGCGGCGGACGTTAAACGGTGTCGCCCGGCTTGATGTCGAGGACCTCGACCGCGGGGCCGACCAGCTCCTGCAGGGCGCTCGGACGCCCGATCAGCGGCGGGAAGGTGCCGAAGTGCATCGGCACCACCGTTTTCACGCCCAGGAGCGAAACCGCCTTGGCGGCGCGTGCCGGCCCCATCGTGTAGAAGTCGCCGATGGGCAGGAAGGCGACGTCGAAATGGCTCAGCTCGGCGATCAGCGCCATGTCGCCGAAGACGTCCGTGTCGCCCGCGAAATAGATGGTGAATCCGTTCTCGAACTCGATCACCATCCCGCATGCCTCACCGCCGTACACGATCTGCGCGCCATCCGAGATGCCGCACGAGTGCTCGGCGTGAACGAGCGTGATCTTGATGCCGCCGACATCGATGGTGCCGCCCTGGTTGCCACCGATCAGCGTCTCGCCTTCGATGCCTTTCGATCCCAGCCAGCTCGTGATCTCGAAGTTGCTGACGATTTTCGGCTTGGTTGCTTTGGCAATCTCGAGCGCGTCGTAGATGTGGTCGAAATGGCCGTGCGTGATGAGCATGAGGTCGCACTTGTCGACCTTCTTCAGGGCTTCGGGCGCCACCGGGTTGCCCATGACCCAGGGGTCGATGATGATCTCCTTCTGCTTGGCGCTCCGGACCTTCCAGGTGCCGTGCCCGACCCAGGTGAAGCTGACATGAGCATTGAGCGGCATTCCGGATCCTCCCCTTCAAGCGGCCGAGCGGAAGAGCCGATTCTCCCACAGCCCCAAAACGAAGATCGCTATCCCGGCGATGGTCCAGAGATTCGGAAAGACGAGGTCGCACGGCTGGCGCACGAATCCAAGCAGGAAGACGCCGAGCAGCGCGAGCGTGAGCGCCCGCCGCTGCTCGAGGGCCCGGACCGCGAGCAGAAGGATCAACGGCAGCAAGGGGAGCCACTGGTACGGCCACACCTCGTTGGGGATCAGCGCACCCAGCGCAAAGCCCAGCGACATGCCATAGGGCGGATTCCATCCACTTCGCCATGCCGCCCACACCGCCCCGACCGCGAACAGGATGGCACTGAGGTAGGAGAGCCCGAGCGCAACCTCCGGCAGGTGGATCGGCGAGGTGACCGCGACGTACCCGTTGCCAGTAGGCATTTGATACGTCTCGCCTCCGATGGTGCGCGTGAACAGCGTGCGCACCGAGTCGTAGGCGCAGTCTGAGTTGTGCGAGCCGAGCGATGGGATGAGCACCTGCTGGTAGTAATGCAGTGCGCCCCCGACCCCGAGCGGGATGAAGCTGACGATGGTCACCCCGACCAGCACGGCGCCGAGGCCCAATGCATAGCGGACGCGGTGGGCGGGGCGCGGGCCGATGATCATCGCTGCCGGGAAGTACTTCAGAGCCGCGGCGAGCCCACCAACCGCGCCGGCCAATGAGGGCCGGTTCCCCTCCAGCCACATGGAGGCGGCGGCACCCAGCAGCAGAACGCCGCCACGCTGCCCCGCGACGGCGTCGGCAAAAAGAGGGGGAAAGTAAGCCGCCACAAGCCAGAAGATCGGCGCTGCCAGCCGGTGCCGCGGGAGCAGCACCAGGTAGATGAGCACGAGAGCTGCGACCAGCGCGGCCACGTCCAACGCCGTCCACACCTGCACGCCCACGCTTCTGGGCAGCAGCGCGATCGGAATGCCGAGGACCGCCACCGGCGGCGGGCTCACGAAAGCGTCGAGCGTGCCCGGGGGCGCGATCACGTGGGAGCGCGCGAGATAAACGGCGGCCGCGTCGTACATGTGCGCGGGGTTGGTCAGGTACGCGTGCGCCCCCTCCCACATCCCCTCGGTGTCGGGATGCCGCGGCGTCAGGGCGGTCAGCAGCACGACCCTGATCCAGAACACCGCGGCCAGGGCCCAATAAAGAGCCGGCCGGGTGAAGACGTCGGCCGCGGCCCTGCGCAGGCCCTGCACCTAGTCCGTGGGAGTCCGCGACTGGCCGCGCCGACCGATGCTGGACAGCCACTCGGGATCTTTGAGGAACTCGATGAACGCCTGCACCGACGCGGGCAGCTTGCGGCGGCGGAGATGCACGATGTGCCAGTCACGCCGGATCGGAAAGCCACGCACGTCTAGCTCCACCAGCCGGCCGCTGGACAGCTCCAGCGCACACGCATAGCGGGAAAGGACGGCCAGCCCGAGCCCCGATTCGACCGCGTGCTTGATGGCGCCGTTGGAGCCGAGCTCCATGGCCACGTGCAGCTTGGCCCCCGCCTTTCTCGCGGCCTTCTCCAGCGACCATCGGCTCCCGGAAGCCGGCTCGCGCATCACGAATGGCTGGTCGGTGAGGTCTTTGAGGCTCAGGCTGCCGTTCCCAGCCAGGCGGTGGCCCGCCGGCGCGACGACGACGAGCTCGTCGGCGAGAAACGGAAGGATCGCGAGGTCCGAGTCCTTGAGGGCCGGTCCGACCACGGCGAGGTCGAGCTCGTTGCGCAGAACCTGCTCCTGGACTCGCGCGCGCGTCCCGATCTCCAGCGAGATCACCAGCCCCGGGTGCAGCTTTTTGAATGCTCCCAGGGCGGCGGGCAAGATGTAGATTCCGACCGTCGTGCTCGCCCCCACGCGGAGAGTGCCGCGCTTGATCCCCCGCATCTCCTCGAGCGCCACGGCAGCCTCGTCGAGGACGTCCATCGTGCGTCGCGCGTAGCCGTAGAGGATCGTGCCCGCCTCCGTGAGCTGAACGCGCTTGCCGAGGCGGTCGAGCAGCGGCAGGCCAAGCGCCACCTCGAGCTCTTTGACCTGGTACGAGACCGACGGCTGGCTGAGCCGAAGCTGCTGGGCGGCGAGGCTGAAGCTGCTGAGGTCCGCCACCGCCTTGAAAGTGCGCAGTTGGCGCAGCGTGATCGCGTGGTCGAGGTCCAGCGGTGGACGGTACTCGGGGCCGTGCTCGGGCACGGCGCCTACGATATGCGGTATGGCCTCCCGCAGACCAAAGAGCATGTCGCCCGTGCGCCGGACCACGCCCACGGTCGAGTCGGTGGAGGCGCCGGAGCGTGCTCCTGCCTCGGTCTCGGAGCAGAAGATCAACCAGTACCGCAAGCGCCGGTACCAGGCGCTGCATTCCGAGAATGACGCTGCGAACAAGCGGAGAGCCAGGGGTCTCTCGAGCGCGCGCGAACGCATCGAGATGCTGCTCGACGGCAGCTCATTCGTCGAGCTCGACCTGTTCGCCACGCATCGCGCGAGCGGGTTCGGCATGGAGGACCGCAAGATCTCCGGCGACGGCGTCGTGGCAGGCTTCGGCGAGATCGACCGCCGCCCGGTCGCTGTGTATGCGTATGACGCGACCGTTTACGGGGGCTCGCTGGGCGAGGTCACGGCCGAGAAGATCGTCAAGGTTCAAGAGCTCGCCCTGCGCAACCGCGTGCCGGTCATCGGCATCAACGACTCCGGAGGCGCACGCATCCAGGAAGGCGTTGTCGCCCTCGCCGGCTACGCCGACATCTTCTACCGCAACGTGCAGTCGTCCGGCGTGATCCCGCAGATCAGCATCATCGCCGGACCGTGCACCGGCGGAGCGGTCTATTCGCCCGCGATCACCGACTTCATCTTCATCGTCGCGGGCCAGGGCTACATGTTCATCACCGGGCCCGAGGTGATCCGGGTCGTCACGGGCGAGCACGTCAACTTCGAGGAGCTCGGCGGTGGCGATGTGCACAACGTGACGTCAGGCGTCGCCCATTTCCTGCCCAAGACCGAGGAGGAATGCGCGGCCGGGGTGCGGCGCCTTCTCTCCTACCTCCCGTCGAGCAACGGCGAGCCGCCGCCATACCTGCCCACCACCGACGACCCCGAGCGGGCCGACCGCGAGCTGCAGACCATCGTGCCCGAGGCGCCGAACAAGCCTTACGACATGCGCGAGCTCGTCGGGCGCGTGCTCGACAACCGCGAGTTCTTCGAGGTCCAGCCCTTCTTCGCGCCCAACATCATCGTCGGCTTCGGGCGGCTGGGCGGACACGTGGTGGGCATCGTCGGCAACCAGCCGAAGGTCCTCGCGGGCGCGATCGACATCAACGCGTCGGTGAAGGCGGCGCGGTTTATCCGTTTCTGCGACGCGTTCGGGATCCCGATCGTTTCGTTTGTCGACGTGCCGGGCTACCTACCGGGCCGCGATCAGGAGCACGGCGGCATCATCCGCCATGGCGCCAAGCTGCTGTATGCCTATGCCGAGGCCACGGTGCCGAAGCTGACTGTGATCACGCGCAAGGACTACGGCGGAGCGTATTGCGTCATGTCGCCCAAGCAGATGGGCGCCGACATCAACCTCGCCTGGCCGACGGCCGAGATTGCGGTCATGGGCCCCGAAGCGGCCGTGAACATCGTGTACAAGCGCGAGCTGACCTCGGCCACCGATCCGGCCGCCCGCCGCAAGGAGCTCGTGGCCGAGTACACCGCGCGGTTCGCCAACCCGTATGTGGCCGCGGAGCGGGGCTATATCGACGACGTGATCGAGCCGAGCGAGACGCGCCGCGCCTTGATCCGCGGCCTGGACCTGGGCCGGCGCAAGACCGTCGAGCGCCCCGTACGGAAACACGGGAATATCCCGTTATGAACTTATGAGAGGGAACCTGCCGGTTCCCTCTCATCGCCGGGCGCTACGCGCGCGGCTGCTCTCTTTCCCGCTGAACTGATTATCGAAATAGTCACTCCGTGCGACGACTGGCAGCCTGGAAGGAGGCCAGTCGCGGCCGGGATTAACCCGGCCGCCCAGACCACGCTGGCATTCAAGAGCTGGCGGGTTTTGGGGGCACGGTCGCAAGAGACGAGCGCCGCAATCGCTCTGATTTCCGGCTGAACTCGTCGACGGTGGCGATCAGCTCGGCGTGGGACCAGGTCAGCGGTGACACCGAGAGAGGCGCGCCGGTGTTGGGGTCGAGCTGCTCGGAAAGCAGCCCGCCCGGAAGCTGGTGGGCCACCACCCAGTTGATGATGTCTCTCGCGGGCTTGAGGTCGTGGGTGGTCTTGGCGACTGCGATGTACCACTGCGCCATCCACAGCGTGCAGATGAACCAGGGGTTCCCCGGAACCTTGCGAATGTCCGGGTCGGCGCGAAAGTAGTAGTCGTCCGTGTAGCGAGCGATCCCGCCGGCGGCGGCGCGGTTCGTGAGCTGATCCGTGATTGCGACCATCGTCTCGGTGATGCGCGTCTCGTCCGGCGCGTACATGCCGAATCGCCATAGGCCGGAGATGGCGCTGTCGATGACCATGTCCACGGTCATGGTGCCGTCCTCCTCGACGGCGATCCGGCGTGCGAACCGACCCAGGTCAGACGTGTAGAGGTGCGTGTCGGCTGCCTCCTTCAGGCGCTCGGCCGCGTCCCGGTAGCGCATGGCCGCCGGCCCGTCGCCGAAGAGCTCGGCAAAGCTCCGCGCCGCATCGAGCCCGCCCCAAACCGCGCCGACCGTGAAGGCATGCACCCCCCAGCGCTCTTCCCATAGATCCCACGAGGGCTGTATGAGCCCATTCCGCTGGTCGACGTACGTGACCATCCAGTCGGCGGCGGGCACGATCAGCGACGTGTACAGGTCGACGACGAAGTCGAGATTGCGATGGATCCTGTAGTGCTGCCAGAGCGCCCAGAGCACGAGCCCCGTCTCGTCCTCTTGAATCGGCAGCGTGCGTGCGCCGCGAGCGTCGACCCACGGCAGCCACGAGCTCCCAGGATTGCCGTACGGCGTGTACTTGTGCAGGAAGAAGCCTTCTTCGACCAGCGATTCCTGGCAGAACGTGAAGAACTGCCGCGTGATGTCCTCATGGCCGGCTCGGTCGAGCGCGTTGGCGACCAGCGCGCCGTCGCGCGGCCATGCATAGGCGTAGGTGTCACGTGCGAATTTGGTGATGTCGAAGTCGGTCGCGGCGATGATCGCGCCATGGTTGTCGGCATGGGTGCGCGCGGTGAGGATGCTCCGCCGGTAGAGCTGCGTGACGTCGGCGCCGAGCTCCTCGTCGATGTGCCGGTGATCCTTCTCGGACCAGACCTGCCAGTACGTTTTCGTGCGGCCCTGGTAGACCGCGGGCCCGCGGCCCATGATCAGATCCTGTCCGTAGGTCGACACCTCGCTCAGGCGCGTGCCCATGCACAGCCAGTGGGTCACCGTTCGCGATTCGCCCGCAGCGCCCGGTCCGAAGTCGAAGCCGACGGTGCAGTCGACCGAGCCCTGCTCGATCGGATTGCGGCCGAGCACACCGTCCTCGGCGTCGACCCATGTGCCGGCGAGCCCGTTGCCCTTCTTGCCGTTGGCCCACGTGTCGATCCCGAACTCCGCACCGGCCGACTGGCCCCCGACGAGGAAGTAGCGGTTGCCCTTGTAGGCGATCACACCGCGATGCCGAGGGTCGTACGCGACGGTGTTGCCGATGTCAGAGCCCTCGATGTACCAGTCGTAGTGGAAGAAGACACGGCCGACCTTGAAGCCCGCCGGGCTCGTCACCTCGACGTTGCGGATGAACCAGTTGCGCGCAAGGTCGACGTAATCCGCGAACTTGACTGTGACGCCAAGCGTGGGGTGCTTCAGCGTGACGTCGGTGACGAGCGAATCCTCGACGTAGCCGAGCTTGCGGTCCCACGCGGGGTTGTCGAGCCACGCGAACCGGCCGTCGATGAAGAAGCCTGTGCGGCAGACGTTGCCCATGGTCTGGTTGGCGTCTCCGACCCGAGGGAAGTAGATGTCACGAACCGAATAGTTGGCGTCGAAGCCAACCAACACATTGCCGTTTCCGACCACGAGGCTTCTGGGCACAGTTTGGTCGCAATCCTAAAGATGTGCTGACGAAAACGCGCTTAACAACCTGGGTTACCAGGCCTGCCGGGCGGCGCTTAGAATCGCCGTCAACACCCGTCCCAGCAACATCGGAGCACAACGCCTTTGAACAGTCCCGCAAGCGCATTCCCGCCTCCCATTCGCATAGTCGCCACCCGCAGGCGCCGCCGCACGGTCGCCGCGAGGCTGCGAGCGGGCGTCCTCGAGCTGCTCGTGCCGGACTGGATGTCGCAGGCCGAACGGTTGAGGTGGGCCGAGGTGATGAGCAAGCGCCTCCAGCGGCGCGTCGAGAGATCGCGGCCGTCCGACGAGCGGCTGGCCAGCCGGGCGAAGTCGCTCAACGAGCGGCATTTCGGCGGTACGTTGCGCTGGACGTCGATCGCGTTTGCGGAGATGGCCCACCTGTGGGGCAGCTGCACTTTCACATCGGGAGCAATCCGCATCGCCTCGCGCGCGGCTGCGCTCCCGGAATGGGTGCTCGATTACCTGCTGGTGCACGAAATGGCGCACCTGGAGCACAGCGACCACGGACCGGCTTTCCGCGAGCTCGAAAAGCGCTACCCGCTCAGCGAGCGCGCGCGCGGCTACCTGATGGCGCTGGACCACGGCAGCGAACCCGACTGAAGCGGCGTTCGACTACAGGTCGGCGCGTACGAACTCCGCGACCCGTTCGCCGATCATCATCGTCGGCAGGTTGATGTTCGCCCGCGGCACGGTCGGCATCACCGACGCGTCGGCGACATAGAGGTTCTCGATCCCGCGCAGCCGGCAGCGATCATCCACGACCGCCATCTCATCGTCATCCGAACCCATCCGGAGAGTTCCTGAGGGGTGGTAATCGGTGGCGTGGAAACCGAGGAAATGGGCGCGAAGGGCCTCTTCGTCATGGGCGGTCGCAGGGTCGGGCAGGAGCAGCTCGCACTTGATGGTGTCGCTGAGAACGCTCGCGACCTCGATGGCCACTTTGCCACCGGCTATCAGACGCTGCAGGTCCCGCGGGTTCGAGAAATAGCGATGGTCGATGTGAGGCTCCGCGCGTGGATCGCTTGAGGTCGCCTGCACGACGCCCTGGGATTCGCAGTTGCTGACCTCGACGACGAAGCCGTTCAAGCCTGGCATGGCGAAGAGCTCCCCGAACACGAAGGTGAATTTGACGTCGTCCACCGCCAGGTCGGGAGTCGTCCGCAGCTTGAGGGTAGGCCCGATCGGGATGAAGCCCGACGGGACGCGCTGTTCAGCATCGACCGCGATCAGGGACAGGACGTGGTCGAGGAGGTTCTCGCCGACGCCCGGCAGGTCCAGCACCGGGTCCACCCCGATCCGTCGCAGCAGATCGCGCGGGCCGACGCCGCTGCGCTGGAGGATCTGCGGCGAGTTGTAGGCGCCCGCCGCCAGGACGACCCGGCCGGCTTCGATCACCTCGCCTCCGGCCAACCGGACGCCCACCGCGCGGCCGGCCCGGATCACGATCGTGTCGACGAGGGTGTCCGCCTGGATGGTCAGGTTCGAGCGCGATCGCGCCGCGGCGATGTAGGTCAGCAGAGTGCTCTGCCGCTGCCGATCCTTCAGGTTCCTCGGCAGCGGCCCGATGCCTACCGCCCCCGGGCGGTTCAAATCGTCGGCGTCCGCATGCCCGAGCTCGAGGCAGGCTGAACGGACCAGCTGCTGGAACTCGTTCAGCGGCTCTCTTTCGATATGGATGGGGCCAGAGCTGCCGTGGTATGGAAGCTCGCCGAACTCACGGTCGGTCTCCAGTCGATTGAAGTACGGCAGGCATTGCGCCCAGGCCCACGAGGGCGCTCCGCCGGCCGCCCAGGCGTCGTAGTCCTGGGGCTGCCCTCGGAGCGCGAAGCTCGAGTTGACGCTAGAGCTGCCGCCGAGAATGCGGCCGCGCGGCAGTGCATTTCGAGTCTGGCGATCGAGGTAGTTCCAGTCGTACTCGTCAACACCGCTGCCGAGTCGCACATAGCGAACCGCGTCCGGAACATCGTTCCCCGGGTCGGGGCCGGCCTCGATCAGAAGCACCCGAACCTTCGGATCTTCACTCAATCGGCTGGCGACGATCCCGCCGCCGGAGCCCGAACCCACCACGATCACGTCGTGCCGGCCCGCTGGTCGTGCCGTCATTTACAGGGTGAGGACGATCTTGGTCGCCTCGCGGGCATCGAACATGCGGTAGGCCTCCTCGGCCTGATCGAGCTTCATACGGTGGCTGATGATCCTTTCGGGCTTGAGCCGACCTGCGGTGATCAGGTCGAGAAGCGGCCGCATGTGGGCCTGCACGTTGCACCATCCGGCGCGAAAGGTCAGCGACTTCAGCCACATGCGCATGTAGGGAAAATCGCCGATGGTCGTGCTCGGCACCCCGACCATCGAGATCGTGCCGCCACCGCGAACGGCCTGGACGGCGGTCTCGACAGCGGTCAGAAGGCCGACGCACTCGATGCTCGCGTCAGCGCCGAGGCCGCCTGTGCCGGCTTGGATCGCCTCGACCGGGTTGACCTGTTTCGCGTTGATCGGTATCCCGCCAAGGTCCATCGCCATCTCGAGGCGGGAGTCGACCATGTCGACCACCAGTACTCGCGCCGGGCCAAAGAGCTGAGCGCACATGGTGGCCATCAGGCCGACGGGCCCGGCTCCGACCACGGCGACAACGTCGCCTGGTTTGATCTCCGCCCGCTCGGCGCCGAAGAACCCGGTGGCAAGGATGTCGCCGACGAAGATCGCCTGCTCGTCCGTCATGCCCTGCGGAATGGGCTCCATCGAGTGATCCGCCAGCGGGACGACGACGTATTCCGCCTGGCCGCCGCCCAGGTTGCCGAAATACTCGCCGTGACCGAAAGTGCCCTTGTCGACGCACTGGTTGAACCAGCCCTTACGGCAGAACGCGCACACGCCGCATGATGTGAAGAAGCTCGAGACGACGCGGTCGCCAGGCTTGAAGCGCTTGACTTCCGACCCGACCTCTTCGACCACGCCGACGAACTCGTGACCGAGCACGGCTCCCTGGTTCATCGGCGTGTAGCCATGGAGGATGTGCAGGTCGGAGCCGCAAACCGCGCCGAGCGTGACCTTGACCAGAGCCTCGCCCGAACCGTTGATGGCCGGCTTCGGAACGTCGGCGAGCTTGACCTCGCCGATGGCCTGGAAGGTCAGTGCCTTCATGCCCGGGATTCTAAGCCGACCCTAAGCTTGACTCGGCATGCGACTGAAGAATGCGGTGGTGGCCATCACCGGCGCGTCCAGCGGCATCGGCGAGGCGACGGCCCTGGAGTTTGCGCGCAAGGGAGCGCGACTTGCTCTCGGCGCGCGGCGACTCGATCGCTTGAACGCGGTCGCGGAGAAATGCCGCCAGAAGGGATCCCCGGACGTGAGCACGCGGCGGTTGGACGTCGGCAAGAGCACGGACGCGCGCGCGTTCGTGGCGGCCGCGATCCGCGACCACGAGCGTATCGATGTGCTCGTCAACAATGCCGGCGTGGGCTGGATGGGCCGTTTGCATGCGATGCCGGACGAGAAGGTCGATGAGCTTCTGGCGACCAATCTGGCGGGCGTCATCGCCTGCACCCAGGCGGCTCTGCCGCCGATGCTGGAACGGCGCCGCGGCGTGATCATCAACGTCGCCTCGGTGGTCGGATTCCGGGCCGCCCCGTACTCGGCGGTGTACTCCGCGACCAAGCACGCGGTCGTAGGCCTGTCTCACGCGCTGCGCGGCGAGCTTTCGGGCACCGGCGTCAAGGTGTGCGTCGTCTATCCCGCCTCCACCAGGACCGAATTCTTCGACCACACCGAGGCGCCCATTGGCCCGCAATACTCGGCCGCATGGGTGGCCAGGCTCATCGTGCGGACCGCCCGTTTCCCGCGCCGGGACGCGATCGTGGCCCCGTATCGACTGGTGCACCTGACGGAGCCGATCTTCGGCGGGCTGGTCGACCACAGCATCGGCGAGGCTCGCAGGCTCGCCTCCCCACGCCTCAGCGGGAGCGGCCTGCCTCCACACGACACCTGACCATCACTTCTGCCACGCCTCCAGCAGCTTCTCCAGCTGCTTCGCGTTCTTGACGGAATAGTTGGAGTAGTTGTTGTTCATGAGCGCGTGCACCTCTTGGGCCGACTTCTCCATCTCCTTGATGCGCGGCACCCATTCGTCGAGCTCTCGGTCCGAGTAGTCGTAGCGAAAGCGAAGGTTCGGGGGTGCGCCCTTCAGGTCCCAGGTGTCGTGGTTGCGACCGTGAAACCGGACTACGGCCAGCTTCGAGGAGGTCACGTCGTAAACCGGCGGCATGCTCGTCGTGTGGCCCGGGGGCACATCGACCGCGACCAGTGGAATGTCGCGCGAACGCAAGAACGCGATCGTGCCTTCGAGGTGTCGCGCATCCATCCACTCCGGCTTGCGAAACTCGACTGCGATCTGGAACCCGAACATGCGCTCCTGGCACTGCTCGACGTACGCGAGCGATCGCGAGGACGGTAGAAACCATGGCGGGAACTGGAAGAAGACGGCCCCCAGTTTGCCTGCTGCACGCAGAGGCTCGAGCGCCTCACGGAACCGGTCCCACGACTCGTCCAGGAGCTCCGGCGGCATCTGCTCGAGGTAGATGTTCTTTTCGCGCAGCTTTTCGGGCAGCTGATCGCGGATGTCCTTGGGCAGCGCCATCGGCTTGGTGGGGTGGTTGGTGAACAGAGAGAAGGACTTGACGTCGAATTTGAATCCGGCCGGCGTGCGCGCAACCCACAGGTCTGAGTTCTCCTTCTTCGGCATGCCGTAGTAAGTGGAGTCGACCTCGACCAGCGGAAACTGGCTGGCATAGAAGTTGAGGCGCTCCTCCGACGACTTCGCGTTCATGGGATAAAACAGCCCGGAGTCGATCAACGACTTGTCGATCCATCCCGCGATGCCGACCTTCACGGTCACCCTCGGATCGTGGCACAACTGGCGCTATGATCCGCTCGCCCGTGGGCCGCTACATCCGCTACTGGTACACCTACCGCACCATCGTCGCGGTGCTCATCGCCTTGGTCTTGAGCGGCTCAATGTTCTGGCTGTACACGCAGCAGCTGACTTGCGACGCCCACCTCAACGGCTGCCTGGTCAGAGTCTCGGTCCACCCCGAGGATCGCTTCTACGGCAACGGCAAGCCGGACAAGCAGGTGGTGATCGTCGGCATCGACAACAAGAGCGTGAAGGCCCTCGGCCAGTACCCTTTGCCGCGCAGCGTTTACGCCTCGGCGCTGCAGACCCTCGAGAACGACGGCGCGGCGGTCGTCGGGTTCGACGTCAGCTTTCCAGACGCGCGCGACCCGGCCGGCGACACGGCATTCGCCAAGGCTCTGCGCGAGAGCACCGTCCCCGTGGTCCTGGCCTATCCCGCCAGTGAGATCGACGCCGGGAACGGGAAGCTGGTCCAGAAAACCGGAGCCGACCTGATCGACCAGATCCCGCTCAAGCAGTTTCGATGTCTGGACGGGAACTCCGATCCGACCGTTCCCTGCTCGCAGCCGATCAAGAACGTGATCCTGGCCTCGCCCGACCTCGAGCTGGACAGCGACGGCGTCGTGCGGAGGATTCCGCTCTTCGTGCAGCCGGCCTGCTACTCGAACGGCACCTGCAGCACACCGATCATCAACACGTTTGCGTTCGCCGCGTACAACGCCCTCAACTCGCCAGATCCGTCCAACCGCCTGGCACTGACCGAGTCAGGTGATAGCGCGAATTACGGCTCGATCTGGTCCGCCCAGGTCGATGACACCGGTTCGGCGCTGATCAACTTCTCGGGGCCCCCAGGTAACTACGAAGCCAAAGGGCAGTACGCGCACTTCAGCGACGTCGTGAACGGGACGGTCTCACCCGATCTCATCAAAGGCAACATCGTGCTGATCGGGGCATACAACCTGTCGGGGGTGCACGACGAGCAGCTGGTCACGACCAGCGCCGGCAGCAACGACACACTGCCGATGGCCGGCGTGGAGCTGCACGCAAACGTCGCCCAGATGTTCGGCGTGTCCGTGACTCAGACCCTGCTGACGCGCGAGCCGGCGCCGGTCATTTTGCTTTCCATCGTTGCGTTCGCCGTGCTGCTTGGGCTCCTGGTGGCCCGGCTTTCGGTGGTTCGAGGTCTCATCGCGACGGTGGTGGCGCTGGCTGCGTTTACAGTCGCGACCGCGTTTCTGGCCGGCAACAACGGGTTTGTGCCCGACCTTTTCCATCCCCTTCTGGCAATGGCGCTGACATATACGGGTGTCACCGCGTACCGAGTCCTCTACGAGGATCGTGAGCGGCGGAAGGTGACCTCGCTCTTCGGTCAGTACCTCAAGCCCGAGATCGTGACGCAGCTGGCCAAGACGCGAGGCGGCGTCGCCGACATCATGCGCGGCGGCGAGCGCAGGGACATCAGCCTGCTTTTTGTGGACATCCGCGGCTTCACTTCGATGTCTGAGTCGATGTCGGCGCACGACGTGGCGGCTTTGATCCAGATGTACCTGGATCACCTCAGCGGAATCATCTTCACCTGGGACGGGACGGTCGACAAGTACGTCGGCGACGAGATCGTGGCGTTTTGGAATGCGCCCCGTGACCAGCCGAACCACGCGCTGCTCGCGGTTCGCTGCGCGTATGACCTGATCAACCGCGCGCCGGAGCTGCAGGCGAAGCTTCTGGCAGCCGGCCTGCCCCCGGTTCGATGGGGCATCGGGGTCAACACGGGGCCGGCGGTGGTCGGCAACCTGGGCTCCCGCAGCCGCATCCAGTACACCGCGCTGGGCGACACGGTCAACACCGCGGCCCGCTTCTGCGCCAACGCCCCCGCCTTCCACCTGCTCATCGGCCAGCCGACCTATGACGAGTGCAAGGACTACATCGCGGTCGACCTCGTGCCCGGCGTGCAGCTGAAAGGCAAATCGGCGGAGACATTCCGCATCTATCAGGTGGTGGCGATCCGCGAGACGCCGACCTCTCAATGGGTGCAGTTCCCGACCGAGATGGCGGCGCAGGCTCACCAGGGTTTCGCTCAGCAGTACACCCAGAAGTCGATCCTGGCGGCAGGCAACGCCGAGCCGAAAGACATCCTGGTCGGCACCGAGGCGGAGGAAGCGCTGGCCGGCCAGGCGGCGAAGGAGTCCGGCCCCGCCTCCTAGTGCAGGAGGGCCGCGGCCAGCGCCCACACCAGGGGCACCAGGCCGAGCGCGCCCCCGATGAGGCCCATGCAGCCGCTGGTCTTCCTGGCAGCGGGCCGTACCGGCGGGGTCGGGTTGTACACGGATTGCACAGGCTGGGCGGGCATAGGCGCTGCGGAGGGCATGACCGGCATGCCGGCGATCGCCGGGTTCGATCCGGGTGCGGGCGTACCGCCAGGCACCATCTTGGCGAGGTCCGCACCAGGCAGCAGGCTTCGCTGCCAACCGGGACAGAGGCGGTCCGCGACACGGGACATCGCGTCGTCGAACTCCTGTCCCGTCTGGTAGCGCTCCTCTGGGCGCTTGGACAGGGACTTCAGGATCACCTCCTCCAGGCCCATGTCCAGGCCCGGCCTGTGCACCGATGGCGGCTTGGGCGGCGCCTGCACGTGCTTGGCCATGAGCGTGAATGGACCGTCCGCCTCGGATGCCGTGAAGGGTGGCTGCCCGACCACCAATTCATAGAACATGATCCCGGCCGAATAGAGGTCGCTCCGCCCGTCCACCTTGCTGGAGGCGACCTGCTCCGGGGACATGTACTGTGGCGTGCCGACCGTGGTGCCTGTCTTGGTGGCGGTCGAGCCGGCGCCGGAATCGTCGGTCAGGCGCGCGATGCCGAAGTCCGCGACCTTGACTTCGCCCTCTTCGGACATCAAGACGTTCTCCGGCTTCATGTCGCGGTGGACGATGGCCCGCTTGTGCGCGTAGTCGAGCGCCTGCAGGACACCGTGCATGACCGCAAAGGTCTGGGGCAATGGAAGCGTGCCCTGGTTGATGCGGTCTCGCAGCGACTTGCCACGCACGAACTCCAGCACGATGTAGTTCGCGTCCCCGATCTGTTCGAGGTCGTGGACCTGCACCAGGTTGGGGTGGCTCGTTCGGGCCATGACCTGGGCTTCCTGCATGAAGCGCTTCAAGGCGGTCGGATCCGCGACCGCGGAAAGGATCAGCTCTTTGATCGCAACCTCACGGCCCAGACCGGGCTGTTCGGCCAGGTAGACCGCGCCCATCCCGCCCCGACCCAGCTCGCCTTTGATGATGTACTTGCCGATCCGCCGTTCGGTGACCGGTGACGGCGCTTGCGCAACCGGCTCGGCCGGCGCGGCAGCCGTCACAGCCGCCGGAGGCGGCGGAGCCGACGGGGCCGTAGGTGGAACGTGCTGGACCGGGATGAGGCGCATCGTCGCGTCCACGGCATAGGGATCTGGGGACGGCGGCGACGGTGGCGGCGCTGCGCCGGGGGCCTGCGCGGGCGCCCATTCGGGCACCGCGGGCGGCTGCGGCTCGGCGGGAGTTTTCGGGCCTTGACCGGAATCGGTCATCTCGTCGGGAGACTAACAGAGTACGGTTCGACCGCAATCACGCTTCGGAGATCATCCGAAACTCTGGCGTTTTGAGGGCCGCCGACCCATAATCGGCGCGCACAGATCAGTTTTTACAGGAGGGTTTCCATGTCGCAGATCCCGCCCCCGCCCCCAGGACAGCCGACTCCCACCAGTGGGCCGAGCGGCGTGGGGACCAACAAGAACCTCTACACGATTTTGGCGTGGGCCCTGTTCCCACCCATCGGAAGCCTGATCTTTCTTTTTGTCGGCAAGGACGACCCGGACGTCAAGTACAACGCCGCTTCGGCGACGGTCATCCACGGCGGTGCCTTGGTCGTTTGGATTGTGCTCTGGGTGCTCACGATCATCGTCTTGCCGCTGGTGTTCTTACTGCTCCTCTGGGACCTCGTCTGGTTCGTGATCTGGCTGGTGGGTCTGATCATGGCCCTTCAAGCCGGCGGAAACCGTGTCAACTTCCCGGTCCTTGGACCTCTGGCCGCGTCCTACGTGCCGATGGTGGAAGCCTGGGCCAAGTAATCACCTTCCGGTGAGCTGAAGAGGCCTCGCCTACGGCGGGGCCTCTTGGTTTCTATTCGTCCGCGGCGAACTGGTCGAGAGCCCTTTCGATGCCGGCGCGAAGCTCGTCCCGCTCCTCGCGCAGGACGTTGGCGTCCGCCCGAGACGCCGCCAGCTGATGCCGCAGGCGCTCGACCTCAGCCTCCAGCTCCTTCACACGCGGATCTGGTCCCGAGGAACCCTCGCGGGTCTCGGCCAGCTCCATGCGTGCGCGTTCGAGCAGGACTTTCAGCTCGCGCTTTTCAGCGAGGAGCTCCTGGACCAGTGACTCAGCCGGCTTTTTCTGTTCGGTCGACATAGCGGCACAGTCCAGGCTGGAATTCACGCAGGCGGAGGTGCTCCATCTCGCCGCGCAGGTAGCGCGCCTTGATCTCCAGGCTCCGGATGCCCTTCTGTGCGTCGTCGGAGAGCCGGTAGAGCTTGCCCGAGTCGACGAGCATGCACAGAGAGAGCTGTTCGCCGTCCTTTTCGATGACGTGCTTGTAGCAGGGCACCGTCCGGCGGGCGATCTCGGTCTTCGTGAAACCGCCGACTCTTCCCATCAGCACGTCGATCGGACCACGCATGTGCGACATGCTAATTCAGAAGCGAGAGCTGTTCCGGCGGCGGCGGCGGCTCCAGGACGATCAGGCGCCGGTCCGAGACGTCATGGACGGCTCGGAGCCGCGCCACCGCATTCATGGCCGGCTTGCCGTACGCCGGCGGCAGGTAGACACGATCGCGATAGGCCTGCTCGTAGCGAGGCACGAGCTCCGGCCAATGCCGTCCGAGGACAGCCATGAAGTGCTCGCGAGTTCCATCTTTGAGGTGCAGCATTCCGGCCCACAGGCCCGTGGCGCCCGCAGCCCGGGCCGCCTTGATCACGGCCTCGATGCGGTCAGGACGATCCGACAGTCCCGGGAGGATGGGGGCCATGCCCACGCCCACGTCGATCCCTGCACCCACCAGCTTCTCGATCGCCCGCAGTCGCTGCCTTGGGTGGGCGGTGCCGGGTTCCGTGCGCCGCCAGATGTCCTCATCGACGGTCGGGATGCTGAACGTGATGTGGAGCTCGGCGCGCCGTGCGAGCTCGGTCAGGACGTCGAGGTCGCGGACGATCATGGGGCCGCGCGTGATCATCGACGCGGGGTTGGAGAAGTCACGCAGCGCCTGGAGGCACTGCCGCGTCAGCCTGTAGCGGCCCTCCGCCGGCTGGTAGGGATCGGTGGCCGCGCCGATGACGACCGTCTCCTTCCGCCAGGACTTGCGTGCGAGCTCGCCGCGCAGGACGCCGGCGACATTGACCTTGACCCGGACGGCGCGCCCGTAGCGGTCGTCGGAGGGCCGGTCGGCCCGGCGCTCGAAGGCGCGCACGTAACAGAACGCGCAGCGGTGCTCGCAGCCCGTGTACGGATTGAGCGACCACCCGAAAAACATTCCCTTGACCGGGTTGAGGGCGGACTTGCATTCGACCTCGAGATAGTCGACGTCGGCGAGGCGGGGCTCCGGGGCGGCCACGTCGCGATCATAGAACAAACGTTCGTAGGCGTCTGCTATCTCTTGCCCGGCTTGGGACGGATGGTCGACGACGGGCAGAAGTCGTTCAGGATGCACTCTTCACACTTCGGCCGGCGGGCGATGCAGATCCGCCGCCCGTGCAGGATCAGCCGCAGCGACAGCCCCGTCCACTCCTCGGGCGGGACCATGGAGGTGATCTGCCGCTCGATCTTGACCGGGTCTCGCGTTGAGACGAGCTTGATCAGGTTGGTGAGACGGATCACGTGCGTGTCGACCGCAAACCCAGGCTGGTCGAACCCGGCGCCAAGGATGACGTTGGCCGTCTTGCGGCCGATGCCCGGGATCTGGAGCAGCCCCTCCATGCTCGCGGGCACCTCCCCGCCAAACAGTTCCACCAGCTTCCTGCTGGCTTCGATGATCCGCCGCGACTTGACCCGATAGAAGCCGGTGGGCTTGGTGATGGTCTCGACGTGGGCGGGGTCGGCGGCGGCGAGGTCGAAGGCTGTCGGGTAGCGGGCAAACAGCTTCGGCGTCACGAGGTTGACCATCTTGTCGGTCGTCTGCGCGGACAGGATCGTCGCGATCAGAAGCTGAAACGGGTTCTCGTGCGCGAGCTCGGTTGCGGCCGGATAGGCCTCGCGGAGACGCTCCACCGTCATCTGCGCCCGGATCCGCGCCCCGCGGGGCAGGCGGGGCAGCGGCGGCGCTTTCTTCTTCTTCGCCCTAGGGGGCAAGGAGCTTGCGCGCAGCGGCTGCGACCTGGGCGCCCTCGGCGCGTCCAGCGAGTCGTGCAGTCGCGGCCTTCATGACCGCGCCAAACGCATTCGAACCTTCCGGCTTCAGCTCGTGGATGACGGCTCGGACCTCCGCCTCGACCTGCTCAGCCGTCATCCCGGCCGGCAGATAGGTGCGCAGGATGGCCATCTCGGTCTCCTCGCGCCGGGCGGCCTCTTCGCGCCCGCCCTTGCGATAAGCCTCGATCGCGTCCTGGCGGCGTTTGACCTCCTTGCGGACGACGCGCTCGACCATGCCGTCGTCTATCGAGCCGCTCGCACCTGCCTCTTTGGTGGCCCGCACCACCTCGCTTTTGAGGAGTGAAAGCGTATTCAGCGCCAGTTCGTCTCGCCGCCTGCGGGCGTCGACGAGCTCAGATTGAAGCCGATCGTAGAGGGCCACGGCGGCGATTGTCACACATGCACCGATCGTGGACCGATCACGGATAATCGGCCCCTATGGTGCCAATCCTCGAGATCGCCGCCGGACCGCTGGTCATTGTGGTCGGCATCGTCTCCGTGTTCTTCGTCATGCGCCACAAAAGGGTCCAGGAGAAGTCGATGTACTCGGCGCGACGAGGGCAGATCGAGCGCAAGGTGCGTGCGGCCCGCCAGCGCACCCTTGCGCCGACAAGCAAGCACGCCGGCAAGGGCGAGGCGCC